>NZ_JBIWFV010000006.1:0-567071 GCF_044763255.1 Streptomyces sp. NPDC096176
GCGGTGGAAGCGCCGGCACAACAGCACCCACGCCAAGATCCGCTGTCTCGGCGAGCGGGCCATGGCCACTCTGAAGGGCTGGCGCCTCCTGCGGAAGCTCCGCTGCAGCACCAGCCGCATCACCGCGATCGTCCAAGCCGTCCTCGTCCTACATCACGCGGCAGCCTGAGGTTGGAAAAGGCTCAGTGTTGTTGCCATGAGCACGCAAGAGAGCGTCTTTGAATCCTGTGGCCCCGGATGGGCGGGTGCCCGTCGCGATCGTCTCGGCGGGAGGGGCAGGGTTCATGGACGTGATGGAAGAGCGGTGCGCGGGGATCGACTTGAGGAGAGGGCGGCCAGCAGCGAACTCGGGGTGTGCGGGGACGCGGTGAGGGTCCAAGTGGGGCGGTCGGGGCTTGGGCCGGCCCAGACGGTCCAGGTGGCGAGCGTCTGCTGCAGGTGCCGGGCTTCTGATGCGCCCACCTCGTCGTCGACTACGGCACGACACACCCGCAACGAGAAGGCCACCGGTCAGGGGGGACACTCGATGAGCTGTTCGGACCAGATCGTCTTGCGGTTCTGGCCATGACGGCAGCCCCAGCGCGCGCCGAGTTGAGCGACGAGGAACAGGCCGCGTCCTCCCTCGTCGGTAGTGCGGGCACGCCTCAGGCGGGGCTGGCTGCTGCTCGAGTCGGTGACCTCGCAGACCAGAACGTCGTGGCGAATCAGACGCAGTTCCGCCGGCGCACGACCGTAGCGCATGGCGTTCGTCACCAGTTCGCTGACGATGAGTTCGGTGGTGAAGTGGAGGTCGTCCAGTCCCCACTTGGTGAGTTGGCGGGTTGTCCATTCCCGGGCCTCGGAGACGGCGGCAGAATCGGCCGGGATCTCCCAGCGAGCGGTGTCCTCCGCCGGGACGGCGCGGGTGCGGGCCAGCAGCAGGGTTGCGTCGTCGCGCGGCGCCTGCTCTGCCAGGTCGGCGAGGACAGCCCGGCCGGTTTCGTCCAGAGCGCGGTCCGGACGGCAGGACGCGGCGAGTGCATCCGTCAGGCGCCGGAGTCCTTGGTCGATGTCGTGGTCGCGCCGTTCGACCACGCCGTCGGTGCAGAGTGCGAGGACGCTGCCCGGCTCGATGTCGATCGTGGTGGTCTCGTACGGCATGTCGCCGATGGAGAGTGGTGGCCCCGGGCAGATCCCGACGGCCTCGGCGGTCCCGTCGGGCCGGACCAGGACGGGCGGCGGGTGCCCGGCACTGGCTATGGTGCAGCGTCGGGTGACCGGGTCGTAGACCGCGTACAGGCATGTGGCACCGACCACGTCGTGGTGGTCGGGTGGGGCTTCGGCCATGAGGCGCTGGACCTGGTCCGCGATCCGGGTGAGCATTTCGTCCGGTTCGAGTTCGAGGTCGGCGAGGGTCTGGATGGCGGTGCGCAGGCGGCCCATGGTGGCGGTCGCGGACATGCCGTGGCCGATCACGTCTCCGGAGACAAGGGCCAGGCGGAGAGAGGGAAGAGCGATGGCGTCGTACCAGTCGCCGCGGATTTCCGCTCCGCCGCCTGCGGGCAGGTAGAGGGCGGCGGTCTCGGCTGCCGGGGTGTCGGTCGTGGACGGAGGAAGAAGACGTTGCTGCAGCGCCACTGCCGCCCGGTGCTCGCGGGTGTAACGGCGGGCGTTGTCGATGGCGAGCGCGCCCGTCCAGGCGATCTGCGTCATGAGATCCGCCTCGTCCTCGGTGAACGGGTCGGATCGGCCGGTGCGCCAGACCGATATGGCGCCGAGCGTGAGGCCGCGGGCGTACAGCGGTGCCACCATCACCGAATGGGCATCCTCCGGGACGAGATACTCGACCAGCTGCGGGTTGCCGATCAGCGCAACGACGTCGGCACGGTCATGGGTGACTGCCTCGCCGGTCTGCAAGTTGATGGGGTGGTCCACCACGTAGGGGACGGGGTCGCCGTGCCGGATGCCAGTCGGCCACACTGCCGTGGCCGGCGCATGGGCCGCGTTGCACAGACAAACACCTCCATCGCCCAGCTGCTTCGGGGGTTCGTCCCCGTCGAACACGCACTGCGAGAGGTCGACTGCGACGAGATCCCCGAAGGCGGGTACGAGTACGTCCGCCAGATCCTGCGCGGTGCGCACGACATCCAGGTATCCTCCTACCTGCTCCGCCACCTTGCCGGCGAGATCCAGATGACGGCGAGCGCGCATATGGTCGGTGTTGTCGATGTACAGGGCCACGACCCCCGTGGGGCGTCCTCGCGCGTTCTCCAGACGGAAGGCGGACAGCGACAGCGCGTGCTGCCGCGCCGGATCGTGCCGCCAGCTCACTTCTTGGTTCCTGCGGATCACCGGGACGCCCGTCTCGAGCACCTGGCGCAGTACGGCCTCGAGGCTCTCGGCGTCTTCGGCACACAGCACGTCGCACAGCCGAGTGCCGGGCCGTACTTGACGGCCGTCGAGAGTGCCCAGCACGGCGTTCGTCTGCACAGTGGCGAGATCCGTGTCGTGCAGAGCGATCGCGATCCCGTCCTGTGAGGACAGTGCGCGCAGGAGTGCTGCGCCCTGCTCGTGGTCGGAGACGTGGTGTGCGGGTGCCGCCAGGACAAGGAACTCCGCGCAGCCTTCCACCGCAGAGGTCCGGAAGGCGACATCGATGGAGTCGCCGGACCGATGCCGCAGCCGTACCTGGCCGGATTCCGGCATCTCCGTGGACCTGTGCAGTTCGTCCGTGGGGTCGGCCACCAGTTCCTGTACGGGACGGCCGCAGACATCCTCGGCCGTGAACCCCGTCAGGTCCTTCGCTGCCCCGGTCCACCGGAGCACCGTGCCTCGATGGTCGACCACGGCGGCTGCCACGCCATCGCAGGCGTGCGACCTGTCGGGACGAGCACCGGACCCGCGCATCATTGCTTGTGGATCACGTGCCGAGTCTGCGTGATCAAGATCGTTCATGCTCATTTGCCCACTTCCTTGTAGGAGGGCGAGGTGACGGGGGACGGGCGTCCGGTCCCGACCGGCTCACCTCTGGTTGCGCTGTGCCCTGCGTGCTGCAGTGGACTGCCGGCGCTGGGGCATCCCTGAGCAACGACTGCGGAGGGCAGGTCCTGTTCGGCCCAGACGATCTTGCCGTCCCCTGCGCAGCGGGAGCCCCACCTGCGGGACAGCTGAGCGACGAGGGAGAGGCCGCGGCCGCTCTCGTCGAGGGTGCGCGGATGCTGCGGGCGTGGGTGGCTGGTGCTGGTGTCGGAAACTTCGCAGGTCAAAACCTGGTGCTGAATGAGCCGTAGGCGGATCGGCCCGCAGCCGTGGCGGATGGCGTTGGTGACGAGTTCACTGACGGTCAGCTCTACGGTGGTCATGAGATGCCCCATCCCCCATTCGCTGAGCTGACGCGCGGCCAGGTGCCGGGCGGTGCGCACGGCGGTCGGCTCGTTCGGCAGGTCCCAGGACGCGACCCGGGACGGTTGGAGTGAGATGGTTCGCGCAAGGAGCAAGGTGACGTCGTCGGAGTGTGCCTGGGCCGGCACGGTCTCCATGACTTCCGAGCACAGGTCTTCCAGGGACCGATCGGATTGTGAAAGGGCGGCGCCCAGGCGGTGCAGGCCGACGTCGATGTCGTCGTCGCGGGACTCGACCAGGCCGTCGGTGTAGAACGCGAGCACACTTCCCTCGGGGAGTTCCAGTCCCACGGACTCGAAGGCGGACAGACCGAGGCCGAGGCCGAGTGGGGCTCCGGCGGGCAGGTCGGGGAAGGTGACCTGGCTCTGCGGGTCGATGATCGCGGGCGGGGGGTGCCCGGCCCGCGCCATCGTGCACTGCCGGGTGATCGGGTTATAGACGGCGTACAGACAGGTCGCGCTCACCACCGCGGGGTCCTCGTCGGAATCGTCGGCGTCTTCGTCGTTCATCCGCCGGACGGTGTCGTCGAGGTGCGTCAGCAGTTCGTCGGGAGGCAGTTCCAGGTTTGCGAGCGTGCGCACGGCGGTGCGCAGTCTGCCCATGGTCGCCGCGGCGTTGATGCCGTGTCCGACCACATCGCCGACGACGAGGCCCACCCGGGCGCCGGACAGCTCGATCACGTCGAACCAGTCACCCCCCACGCCGTGGTCCATGTCGGCCGGCACATAGCGCGAGGCCACCTCGACGGCGGCGCCGCCTCGCACACGGTGGGGAAGCAGGTCGCGTTGGAGCGTGAGGGCGGCGGTGCGTTCGCGCGCGTACCGCAGGGCGTTCTCCAGGCTGAGCGCGGCCCGGGTGACGAGCTCCTCGGCGAGGAGCAGGTCGTCCTCCTGGAACGGCGTCTGTTCCACGGACCGGCCGAACAGCGCAAGTCCCAGCACGCTGCGCCGCGCACGGATGGGTACGACCATCAGGGAGTGGATGCCGCTGTCACGGACCTTCTGCGCCCGCACCGGATCGTTCTCGACCCAGGGGCCGGCATGGGTGTCCAGCCCGGGTTCCAGGTAGGACCTGCCCGTGCGCAGTGCGGCGCTGAACGGCGAGTCCGGGTGGGCGCGGACCGCCTCTTCGCGCACCCACGGCAACTCGAGGACACCCAGGTCGACGGAGGCCAGACCGGCCCGGCGCATCAGCGGCGGGCGGCCGCTTGCCGTGCCGATCCGTGCCGAGGGTTCCACGCCGAACGGAACCGACTCCACCAGGTCGACGAGGGCGTGGTCGGCGAGCAGGGGCACGGTGAGGTCGGCCAGTTCCTGCGCGGTCCGCATGACGTCGAGGGTGCTGCCGATGCGCGTGCTGGCTTCGCTGAGGATGGCAAGGCGCTCACGCGCCCGCCGGTTGCCGGTGACATCCACGGTCATGGAGCACACGCCCAGTGGTGTGCCGTCCGCGCCCTGGAGGCAGAAGAACGAGGCCGAGAACGCATGCTCACGGCGCCGGTCCGACAGCGGCCACGCCCGGTACTCGTGCACCATGGTGCTGCCGCTCTCCAGCACTTGCAGCATCACCACCTCGAGCGCTTCGGCCTCGACGGCGGGCAGCCAGTCCTTCAGGCCGCGTCCGAAGCGTCGGCCACGAGGGACGCCGTCTTGGCGTTCCTTGGCGTCATTCACCCAGGTACAGCGCAGCTGAGGGTCATAAACGGCGATGCCGATCGGTGCGTGGGCGAGGAGCGACTCCCGTACCGGTCCGTTGACCGCCCCCGAGGACAGGGAACCAATGTCGGTCACGGACACCAGCCACCGGGTGTCGGCGTCCTGCCCCCACAGCAACGAGACCCGCAGCGTCATGGTGAGCGTGCGGCCGTCGCGGTGGCGGACCGTCATGGTGCCGGACCAGCCACCCTGGGCATGGCACTGCTCGGCGACTGCTCTAGCCCTCAGGGCGTCCTCGGAGGGCGGCAACACGTGTGCGGCGGAGCGGCCCACCACCTCCCCGGCCGAGTACCCGACAAGCTGCTGAGCGGCCTGTGTCCACCCGACCACCGTCCCCTCCGCATCGATCACGGCTATCGCCGCGTCGGGTGTCTCGCTGTGGTTCACCGGCTCAGCGAGTGCCGTTTCTTCGGTATTCATAGCGGTTCATCCCTTCCGGTGCGTAGGTGCGCGGAGTGTTGGCCTTGTGTGGTGCGCCGATCCGCAGGACGGCAGATGCAGCCTGGGCCCACGGCGGCCGACAGGATCGGGGTCTGGTGGTAGCCGTGGTGGCGAGCGCGGTGACGGACCAGGGCCCGAGGGGTGCTCTTTGCTAGGTCAGCCGTCCCGTGCGTCCTATGCAGCACCCGCTGCGTTCGGACTATTCCGTCAAACGTGATGAAAGCATCACCAAGCGGCCCGAAGAAGTCAAGTTCACCAATATTGATCGATTGATCAGAGCGATTCGCGCGAGTCCGGCGTCAGGGCTGGATCCAGCCCCAGCCCTCCCTGGTTGCGGGGCCTAGATGACGGCAGGTGCTGAACGAGTGGACAATTACGACATTTAGTGCGATGATTAAATTATCAGAACTGCTAGGATTGTTCATGGTGCATGCCGATGTCAGCCTCACTCAGGAATCGATACGAACGCCGTCGTGCCGAGACCCGGCAGGCACTCGTCCGCGCCGCGCGGCAGATCCTGGCCGAGTCCGGCGACACCGGCGCCAGCATCCACGCCATCGCCGAGCGCGCGGACGTGGGCTTCGGCTCCTTCTACAACCACTTCACGTCCAAGCCGGACCTGTTCGACGCGGCCGTGGACGATGCAATGGAGGAGTACGCACGAGCCATCGACGAACATCTGCGCGGCCTCGACGATCCCGCGGAGCGCGTCGCTGGGGGCGTGCGGCTCAGCGCACGCGTAGCCGAGTCGCACCCGGAGATCATGCGGATCCTGTGCCACAGCGAGCTCCGCCGCATATGCGCCGGCCGCGGACTGGCTCCGCGCGCGAAGCGCGACGTGGAGCAGGGCATCGCCTCGGGCCGCTTTTCCGTAGCCGACCCGGTCATCGCCCTGACCACGCTGAACGGCAGCCTGCTGGCGCTCCTGGAGCTGCGGTCGAACAAGCCCGAGGTCGACAGCAATCGAGCCGCAGGCGCAATGGCCGAGATGCTCCTGCACATGCTCGGCCTCTCCCCCGATGAGGCCCGCGATGTCGCCCGGCGTTCCCTTCCCGTTGCGGAGTGAAGAGAGAGCTGTGGCGCGGCGCGGGGCGGAGTCCGAGGCTGCATGGGATGGCGTGGATGGCGGATGCGCTGGACGGGCAGGTGGTGGGGCCGCGGAGCATGGCGTTCTGCCGGTGGGGGCGGGGGGTCTGGGACACGCGGCCGAGCAGCCGTGTTTCGGCTGGTTGCGGCCCGTGGCTCGCGGGCTGCGGCTTTGCTTTCGTCGTCCTGCTTTCAGGCCGGCCTTGCTCTTCAGGACTCCGCCGACCCAGAACTGCCACGCCGCCGGCTGGCCCACCGCCCTGCTCTCCGGCACGGTGGGCAGGCAGCAGTGGCGTGTCATGACCCCACCTGAGCGTCGCCCACGCCGAGGCGGGCATCTGCCGATCGTCGGCGGCTTCGCAGCGGGCCTGCGTGGCCCCGCCTATCCTGCAGAGAGGCGTACCGTGCAGAGAAGCGCACGACTCCGCGAAGCGAGCGCAGCAGATGGTCAATGGCGAGGACCTGCAACCCGCCGCCGTCCAGGAGCTGCTGGATCAGATAGTGGCCCGGACGGTGGCCGCTACGGGTGCGCACGCGGGAGCGATCTTCCTGCTCGAGCCCGGCGGCGAAGTCCTGGTCCTGGACGCGAGCCTCGGGATGCCCACGGGGTTCGTCAGCCTGCTGCGACGCATACGGGTGGCTGCCGTAACCGAGGGCCCGCTTGCGGAAGCGATACTCGAGCGGCATCTGGTGTGGGTCGGTTCCGGCGAAGAAGTCGCCGGCCGATATCCCCACCTGGCCCTGACCTTTCCCTTCCTGGGCGCCGTCGCGGCGACCCCGATCGTGGCAGGTTCCCGCGTGTGGGGCGCCATGCTGCTGCTGTTCTCTCAGAAATCGCCCGCCTCGGACGCGCGCGCACGGGGCCGGTTCACCACCGCGGCCCGCTGCATTGCCGTGCTCCTGCAGGACGCCGCCGAGGCCGGGCACCGCGTGCAGCCCGGACTCACGGCACGTCTGCTGCCGCCGACGCCCGCGCATCCCACGTCACCGGCGCCCCCTCAGGCCGCAGCGGACTTCATAGCCGCTCTTCCCGAAGGGGCGTGCCGGCTCGACGTGCGCGGACGGATCACCTTCGCCGACCACACGGCGGCCGACCTGCTGGGCGTGAGCATCCCGCACCTGCTGGGTGCCCGCGTGTGGAAAGCCGTACCGTGGCTGGCTCCCGCTCCTTACCGACTGCGGTACCAGGTCGCCCTCGCGAGCCAGCTCCCGACGTCCTACACGGTGAAGCAGCCCCGTACCGGCAGAGAACTGCTCCTTCAGCTCTACCCGGACCGCACCGGTGTGAGCCTGCGCATCTCCGTTCCTGCCGGCGCTGCCCACAGCCGGGACGAACTGCCCCTCGGTACCGGTGCGGCGCCCGGCCCCGCCGACCTGGGCGCCCACTACCACATCATGCAGCTCTCCGGCGGCCTGGCCGCGGCAGCGTCCGTCGACGAGGTCGTGGAGCAGGTGGCCGGTCACCTTCTGGTCGCCCTGCACGCGCACGGCTTCGCATTGCTGGTCGCGGAGGCCGGCCGGGTGCGGGTCGTCGGCCACCACGGCGTCAGCCCGGAACTGGTCGACCTTTTCGACCACGCCCCCCTCACCTCCGACCTCCCGCTCCCCGGGCTGACCACCAGCGCACCGTCCTGGGGGCTGACCCAGGGAGTGCCGTCCTTCTTCGCCGACCCGGACGAGCTGCGTGCGGCGTATCCCGAGAGCGCCTCCATCGACGACGGTATGAGCGCATGGGCATGGCTGCCCCTGATGGCCTCCGGACAGTACTTCGGAGTCTGCGTGGTCGGCTACCAACAGCCCCGCTCCTTCTCGTTGCAGGAGCGTGCCACCCTCACCGCCATCAGTGCCCTGATCTCCCAGGCACTGGACCGCGCCCGGCAGTACGACGCCAACCACCAGCTGGCGGAAGGCCTCCAGGCCGGCCTGCTGCCCCGTACGCTGCCCGCGATGCACGGCCTGGACGTGGCCGCCCGCTATCTTCCCGCCAGCCACGGCATCGAGGTGGGCGGCGACTTCTACGACCTTATCCGCCTGTCGGACACCGAGGCCGCCGCCGTCATCGCAGACGTGCAGGGCCACGGTGTCGGCGCCGCCTGCCTGATGGGCGAGTTGCGCACCGCGGTCCACGCCTACGCCGTCGCCGGCGCCACCTCAGGCGAAGTCCTCGCCCGTACCAACCACTTGTTCAACGAACTCGACCCCGGCCTGCTCGCCAGCTGCCTGTACGCGCACATCGATCCCGTCCACCACAGCGCCCAGCTGGCCACTGCGGGTCACTGCCCGTCCCTGCTGCGCCACCCCGACCTGCACACCGACATCCTGGCGGCACCGCCAGGACCTCTGCTTGGCGTCGACCCCGCCGCGCAGTACCCCACCGCCGACATCCCTCTGTCTCCCGGGACACTCCTGCTCCTCTACACCGACGGACTCATCGAAACCCCCGGCACCGATCACGAAACCGCCCTCACCGACCTCGCGGCCGTCCTCTCCAAAGCCACCGGGCCACTGGACGACATCGTCGACACACTCCTTGCCCACGCCCAGCCATCAGGCGACCGTGCCGACGACACCGCCCTCCTGCTGCTGAAGGTCTATTGAGGCGTGCGCCGTCGCTGCCGCGACGGCCAGAAGGAGCGCTATGTCGCGCGTTGGTGCTCCCTGAAGCACCAACGGCGAGAGCGGGGAGGCGGTCTCCGCCACGCGCCCCGACGCGTACACGCGCGGCGTGGAGCGCCGAGTGCCGATCGGCAGGGCGGACAGCGGACGGGCAGGCGGACATCGCCGGAGGGCGACAGCCGGACCCGTGCCTTTGCAGGGGATCAGGCGCGGTTGAGCCCGTGGTCGGGGCCGAGAACGGCGACTGCCTTCTTGAACTCTTCGCAGACATCGTCGAGACGATCCCCTTCTGCGGGGTCGACTGCTGCACCGATCGCCGCTATCGGACTGCCGTCGGATGCCAACAGAGGCGTGGCCACGGCAAACGCGTCCGCGAACGTGACTCCGCGGTTGAAGGCGAGTCGGCGGGAGCGGACTCGGGGAGCTCGGCGAAGGATTGCCGAACCTCTTCCGCCTGCTCCGCACCGGCCGGCTCCAGGAGCCGGTACATCCCCTCGTCCGGGACGTTGGCGAGCAGCCGCATGGTCGGTGTAGACGAAGGCGTCCTCGACGCACACCCCGAGCAGGACGGTGCAGCCGAGGATCTTGCTCAACTCGGCCAGGATCTGGTGATCGAGAGACAACGCGGTGGGCTTGTTCGCGCGCGCGGCGAGGATGAACGTCGGCAGACCAAGAAGGGTGCTGCCAGAGTGAGTTGGCGAGGCCGCTGCCGCTGTCGGAGAGCCCGCCGGTGGCATGCGGGCCGCCGTTTCCGTCGGCCTGCGCCATGGTCACTGCACCGGCACCGCGAACGCCGCCCGCTGTGGGCTGGAGTATTCCGCACGGCGCATATTTTCTTTGGCTGCGGGTTTGCGACCATGAAATATGGAGCGAATAATCCCTCTTGTGGGGGATTGTCTAGGTGCACCTTGATCTTGATGCCGACGCCATCGGATGTTGACCGCGACCTCCGGGGCGTGACGCCCACCGGCTGTAAGCGTCCTGCGAAAGAACCGCCGGGGCGAACAAGATCGGACACGCGGGCGCTCAGCCGGGTGGCTCGGCTGAGAAACGGGTGGGCCGTGCAGCCGGGTTTACCTGGCCGAAGGGGTCTGATGGGCCTGATGGCTGCGGTGGAGACGAATGACCGCGCCGATGGTCGCTGTGGGCCGGAGACAGGACGGAAGGAGTCCGCCATGCGGATCGTCGTGGACCTGAATCGATGCCAGGGATACGCACAGTGCGTGTTTCTGGCGCACGAGGTCTTCAGACTGAGTGGTGACGAGACGCTCACCTACGAGCCGAACCCGGATGACGAGCAGCGCCTGCAGGTTCAGCGGGCCGCTGCCGCCTGCCCGGTGCAAGCGATCGTGATCGACCGCCTGGAAGGCGCGGAGCGGAGCGTGACGCCATGACCGTGTCTGCAATCGTCGCGGAGGTGGTGCGCAACTTCAGGACCCACGGCCGGATCGCCATCGTCGGCGCCTCCCTGGCGGGACTGCGGGCCGCTGAAGCCTTGCGTGAGGAAGGCTTCAGCGGGCCTCTGACCATCATTGGGGACGAGCCGCATGAGCCCTACGACCGTCCCCCACTGTCCAAGCAGGTACTCAAAGGGTGGGTGCCGGCCGACCACACCAAGCTGCCCCGCTTGCGAGAAGTGGATGCGCAGTGGCGGCTGGGGGTGGCAGCTACCGGGCTGGACCGGGCAACCAAGCAGGTACGCCTGGAGGACGGCGAGCAGGTCCCGTACGACCGGGTGCTGATCGCCACGGGCACCCGCGCGCGCCAGTGGCCCAACCCGGCCGAAGCCGCCCTGGAGGGTGTGTACACGCTGCGCTCGTGTGATGATGCCGCGCGACTGCAACAGGCGCTGGCCGCGGGGCCGTCACGGGTCCTGATCATCGGTGGTGGGTTCATCGGCTCGGAGATGGCCTCTGTCTGCCGGGAACTCGATCTCCCGGTGACCGTCGCCGAGCGGGGCCCGGCGCCGCTGGTCGGCGCGCTCGGCGGGGTGATCGGGGAGATCGCGGCGGGGATGCAGCGCGACCATGGCGTGGACCTGCGTTGTGGGCTGGGCGTGTCGTCGCTGGAGGGTGACGCCGACGGGCACGTGCGGCGTGCCCGGTTCTCGGACGGGACCACCGTTGAGGCCGACGTGGTGGTGGCCTCGCTGGGGTCGATCCGCAATGTGGAGTGGCTGGAGGGCTCCGGGCTGGCGGCCGGTTTCTGGGGCGTCGGCTGCGACGCGGGCGGCCGGGCCTTCGATATCAACGGCGTGGTGACCGACAGTGTCTATGTGGCGGGGGATGTGGCGCGCTCACCCCACGTGCTGTACGAGTATCAGTTCCTCGCGATGGAGCACTGGGACAACGCCGTCCTCGGCGCCCAGGCCGCGGCGCACAACATGGTGAACGTCGAGCCCCTCTACCGCCCGCACTTGTTGCTGCCCGGCTTCTGGTCCGGCCAGTTCGGTGTCAATATCAAGTCCGTCGGCGTGCCGTCCTTCGGCGACGAGATCGTCTTCACGCAAGGATCGGTCGAGGAGCGCCGCTTCGCCGCCGCCTACGGCCGCCGGGGCCGCATCGTCGGCGCCGTCACCTTCGATCACGGCAAGTGGCTGGAGTACTACGGGCGGCTGATCGAGGAATCGGGTCCGTTCCCGCCCCCGCCACCGGGCTGGGACCGGCCCGACGACACCAAGCCGATACCCGCCCAGTTCCCGGAGCTGGGCGTCCCGACGGCGATACCCGAAGTCGTCCTGACCGGCCACGATCCGAGCGAGCGCAAAGCCCTGTTCCGGCCCCGACGCTGAAGCCCTCGCGACGAAGCGACCCACCGGACCCGCACCCAGGAAGAAGGGCACCATCATGGCCGAGGAAACGCCCTGGCAGCAGTCCCTCCGCTACGCCAACCGCGCCAACCCGTATCCCTTCTACGAAGAGCTGCGCAAGACCCCGGTGGCGCGTCAGCCGGACGGCTCGTATGTCGTCAGCACCTATCGGGAGGTCGTCCAGTTGCTGCACGACCTGCGCGTCACCTCGGATCCGAGGAAACGCCCCGAGCAGTACCAGCTCTTCAACCCCTTCGAGGGATCGATCATCAACGTGGACCCGCCCCAGCACGATGTGGACCGCCGCCGGATGATGCGGCACTTCGGCCCGCCCGAGTGCCCCCACATGATCGCTGACTTCGAGCCCGAGATCCGCCGCCTCACCGCCGAGCTGCTGGACCAGATGAAGGGCAAGGCCCGGATCGACCTCGTCGACGACTTCGCCTTCCCGCTGCCCGTGACCGTGATCTGCAAGGTCCTGGGCATACCGCTGGAAGCCATACCGCGTTTCCACGACTGGATCGAGACCGCCCTGGACGGGATCGATTTCGGCCCGGAGGCGAACGACCCGGAACAGCAGCGCCGGGCGCAGGGCGTCCCCGGTGCGGTTAAGGAGATCCGGCAGTTCCTGGCCGACCTGCTTCACCAGTACACCGAGCAGCCCGGCCCGGGCATGTACTCGGCGATGGTCAACGACGACAGCCCCGAGGGGCGCTTGCCCCAGGATGTGATCATCAGCGATGCCCTGCTGCTGCTCTTCGCCGGGCACGAGACCTCGGTCAACCTGATCGCCCACAGCGTTCTCACCATGCTGCGCCACCCCCACGTCTACGAGCAGCTGCGCCACCAGCCGGAGCTGCTCGTGCCCGGGATCGAGGAGTTCCTGCGCCTGGAGTCGTCGGTCCAGCTCTGGCACACCCGGGCAGCGCTCGAGGACATCGACATCGCCGGCACCACCATTCCGAAGGGCGCGCCCATCTTCATCGCCTACGGCTCGGCGAACCGCGACCCCGAACGATTCGAGAACCCCGACGAGCCACACATCGAACGCCCCGACAACCAGCACGTCGGCTTCAGCCAGAGCATCCACTACTGCTTCGGCGCGCCGCTCGCGCGGCTCGAGGTCGAGATCGCGCTCGGCGAGTTCCTCCGCCGTGTGGAGAACCCGCGGCTCGTCGAGGATCCGCCGCCGTATCGCCGCAGCCAGATCTTCCGCGGCCCACGCCACCTCCTGCTCGACATCGACGGAATCCGGGACTGACCAGCTCGCGCAAAGGAATCGCCATGAGAGCTTTTCAACTGGTCGAGTGGCAACAACCACCCGAGCTGCGCGAGGTGCCGGTGCCCGAGCCCGGGGCGGGGCAGGTCCTGGTGAAGGTCGCGGGCGCCGGTGCCTGCCACTCCGATCTGCACATCATGCAGGCACCCGCACCTGGAGACGACACGAGGCTGCCCTTCACGCTCGGCCATGAGAATGCGGGGTGGGTGGAGACGTTGGGACCGGGCGCCACCGGCTTTGCGCCCGGAGACCCGGTGATCGTCTACGGTCCCTGGGGCTGCGGACTGTGCGCCAACTGCCGGGAGGGCCGGGAGAACTACTGCCAGAAGACCGCCGGTCTGGGCGGGGGCCTGGCCGGCAACGACGGCGGAATGGCCGAGTACCTGCTGGTCCCGGCGTCGCGATTCCTGATCCCGCTGGGCAGCCTCGATCCCCGCGAGGCGGCCCCGCTCAGCGACGCGGGGCTGACCAGCTATCACGCCGTCAAGCGGTCGCTGCATCTGCTGGGGCCGGGCTCGACCGCAGTGGTGATCGGGGCGGGTGGTCTGGGCCAGATGGCCATCCAGATTCTGCGAGCGCTCAGTGCGGCGACCACCGTCGTCGCCGTGGACACCGACGCCGGCAAGCTGGAGACCGCCAAGCGCATTGGTGCTGACGAGGCGCTGCTTTCGGGCGATCAGGCGGTCACGCGCATCAAGGACATGACGGGGCAGCAGGGCGCTCAGCTCGTGCTGGACATGGTCGGCGTGGACCCGACTCTGCGGATGGCCGCTCAGGTGGCCCGGGTGCTCGGCCACCTGACCATCGTCGGTCTCGGCGGCGGGGCTCTCCCCGTCGACTTCTCGAGCCCCCAGCACGAATGCTCGGTCGCTTCCCCGTACTGGGGCTTCATCCCCGAACTCATCGAAGTGATCACCCTCGCCCAGCAGCAAAAGATCAAGATGCTGGTCGAGCACTTCCCCCTGGAACGCGCCGGCGAGGCCTACCAGCTCCTGCACGACGGCAAGATCCAAGGACGCGCCGTCATCACCCCCCACGCGTGAGTACCCAGAGAGGTTGCCCACGAGCACGATCAGTGCGTTGTTCCCAGCCGCCAGCCGCCAGCCGCCAGCCGCCAGCCGCCAGCCGCCAGCCGCCAGTCGGCGTCCGGGTCCTGGCGCATCGGCCGCTCTGTGAGTGTCCGCCGTCGCCTGGCCGAGCAGCACCTGCTTGGACAGCGGCGGCCGGTCATAGGGCGGTGGGGCTCGTCTTCGACCACGGTCAGTGAGCTGGTGAAGCACTCTTCACGCAGCGCCTCCGCGGCGCTCAACCCGGCCGGCGACGCGCCGACGACAACGATACGGCCGTCCTCGAGATCACCGGGCACCGCCGCTCACCTCCTCACCGAGGTGGACCGCCTGCACGGGGCACGCCGCCGCGGCCTGGGGCACGCGCTCCACCCGGTCGTCGGGGACGGTCGTGGCGTACAGCGACCCCTCCTCCCCGTGCAATCGGCACCTCCGGCGCGAGGAACACGAACTGGGCGTAGCCCTGGCAGCGAGTGAGGTCCACAAGGGCCCCCATCCCCACCACTCCCTCCGTTGTCTCACCCCCCTCATTTCCATCATGGGGGCAGACCTGGACGCCTGCGCGGCCACGGCTGCAAGGACGGAGGCCGGGTGCGGCTTCCTCCACGGGAGGGCGGCGGTCAGCCCAGGGCGCGGTCGAGGTTGAAGGCAGCGCTGATGAGGGCGAGGTGGGTGAACGCCTGCGGAAAATTGCCCAGTTGCTCGCCGGTGTGGCTGATCTCCTCGGCGTAGAGGCCGAGGTGGTTGGCGTAGGTGAGCATCTTCTCGAAGGCCAGGCGGGCTTCGTCCAGGCGTCCGGCGCGGGTGAGCGCCTCGACGTACCAGAAGGAGCAGATGGAGAAGGTGCCTTCGTCGCCTTCGAGGCCGTCCGGGCTGGCCGCTGGGTCGTAGCGCCAGACCAGGGAGTCGGAGACCAGTTCGTTGCCGAGGGCATCGAGGGTGGACAGCCACACGGGGTCGCGGGGTGCGATGAACCTGGTCAGCGGCATCATCAACACCGCCGCGTCCAGCACGTCGCCGCCCTCGTATTGGACGAAGGCCTGGCGGGCGGGCGACCAGCCCTTGTCCATGATCCGCCAATAGATCGTGTCCCGCACCGGGCCCCAGCGGGCGAGATTGGCGGGCAGGCCGCGGTGCACGGCGATGCGGGTGGCGCGGTCGATGGCCACCCAGCACATGAGCCGGGAGTAGAGGAACTTCTTGCGCCCGCCGCGGGTCTCCCACACGCCCTCGTCCGGCTGGTCCCAGTGCTCGCAGACCCAGTCCACCAGGACGCACACCTCGCGCCAGTGGCCGCTCGTCAGGGGCTGACACCACATGTCGTAGAGGTACACGGAGTCGATCAGGGCGCCGTAGATGTCGAGCTGCAGTTGGGTGGCGGCGTCGTTGCCGATCCGCACGGGCGCCGAGCCCCGGTAGCCCTCCAGGTGGGGCAGCTCGCATTCGGGCAGCTCGGAGCGTCCATCGATGCCGTACATGATCTGCAGCGGCCCGGACGCTCCGTTTTCACGCTGGTCGATGTGCTGGGTGAGGAAGTCCACGAAGGCCTCGGCCTCGTGGTAGAAGCCGAGCCTGAGCAGCGCGTAGAGGGCGAATGCGGAGTCGCGCACCCACACGTAGCGGTAGTCCCAGTTGCGGCCGCCGCCGATCTGCTCGGGCAGGCTGGTGGTGGGGGCTGCCACGATCGCGCCGGTGGGCACGTAGGTGAGCAGCTTGAGGGTGAGGGCGGAGCGGTGCACCATCTCCCGCCATCGGCCGCGGTAGCAGGACTGCTGCAGCCAGCGCCGCCAGAAGGCGACCGTGGAGGTGAACGCCAGGTCGGCCTCGGCGAGCGGGCAGATGCGCGGTGGAGTCTCGCCGCTGACCCGGTCGAGGGCGAAGACCGTCATCTGCCCCTGAGAGAGTTCGAACTCCGTCCACACGTCCTTCTCATCGCACTTCAGGGGCACCGTGGCGGTCAGTGTCAGTGACAGTGCCTCGGAGGCGAACAGGGCAGCATGCTCCAGCATGCGCACGGTGTGCGAGTGGGCGCCGTAGCCGAACCGGGGGGCCACCCGGGCCCGGAACGGGATCGTTCCGCGGACGCACACCACCCGCCGGATCAGCCTGTGGCGGTAGGCTTCGCCGGCGTCCTCCACAGGCATGAAGTCCTGGATCTCTCCCAGCCCGTCCTCGGTGAAGAACCGGGTGATCAGCACATTGGTGTCCGGGAAGTAGAACTGTTTGGTGTCGGCCGGCACGGTGGGGGACAACTCGAACGCCCCGCCCCGGGTGGCGTCCAGGATGGCCGCGAACACGCTTGGGGAGTCGAAGGAGGGGCAGCAGTACCAGTCGATGGTCCCGTTGGTACCCACCAGGGCCGCTGTGCGCAGATCCCCGATCAAGCCGTGCTCAGCGATCGGCAGGTACGGGGCTGACGTGTGCTGTGTATCTGCTCCGGACATCGCAGCAGCCTCCCTTTTGATCCTGCCTCTACTGTGGTCCTTCCCGATCGCAGGGGCATCAGGGCGGCCCGGCGGCGGCCTCGAGCAGCCGGACAAGCGGTGGTCTGCCCTCCGACGAGGTGCCGATGTGCCTGGGCAGGTGACTGACCAGGCACGTGGCGTCGCCGCACACCGCCGTTTTGAGGGCTTTCATCGCTGCACCAGCGCTTTACGGGTTTCTGCCACGACTTCCTCCTGAGGAAGCCTGAGCTGAGGGGATGACCGTCGTGTCGGGGCTCTCGGAGATCCGGCGGAGAGCCTGATGCCCAATCGCTCGGATGACCGGACAGACAGGGGAGTCGCGCAGGCATCGCGCGTCGGGGGCTTTAGCGTGATGGGGGGCTTCAGGGAGTTTTCCGGCCGGGAACTCGCGCTTCCGTAGGCGCGCGTCGGGCGGCGAAAGTCCTGACGGTCACCCGCGCAACACGTCGACGTTCCTGGCGACCGTTATGACGGCGCAACGCTGCTGCTTCACTCGTCCGCAAGCGGCGGATCCCCGCCGAGTCCGGCGACGCCAGCGCCAGCATTCGGACCATCGCGGACCTCGCCGACCTTGGCTTCGGCTGCTTCTACAGCCACTTTACCTGCAAGCCGGGCCCGTTCGACAGGCCAGGTCGGAGGCCGCGCCGATGGCCCTGCAGCCGCGAGATGCCGCTGGTGGTCCAGGTGGACGGCAAGGGCGTGGTCATGCGCCCGGAGGCTCTGCGCGAGGCCACCCGCCGGGCCGCCGCGAAAGCGGCCGGTGGTGGCCATCGCGGCCGGCTCGCGCCGGGCGAGAAACCGAACCGGAAGCGGATGGCGACCGTGGCCTGCGTCTTCGACACTCGTCCCGCCCCCAGGCGCCCGCACGATGTGATCCACCCGCCCGGCGGCCGAAGCGGCGAACGTCCCGCCCGCCCGGGGCCGAGGGCGGAGAACAAGTGGTGCACCGCCTCGATGGTCCGCCCGCCCGAGCAGGTCATCGCCGGCGCCTTCGACCAGGCCGAGGCGAAGCACCAGCGGCCGTGGGTCGTCCTGGTCGACGGTGCCCGTCACCAGCTCGACCTGATCGCAACCGAGGCTGGCCGACGTGGCGTCACGGTCCATGTCCTGCTGGACTTCGTGCACGTGGCCGAGTACGTCTGGGCCGCCGCCCACGCCTTCCACAAACCCGGTACCACCGAGGCCGAGGCATGGGCGGCCGACCATCTGACCGCGATCCTGGCAGGCCATGTCGCCCGGGTCGCCGCCGAGATGAGCGCCCAGGCGGAGCGGGAACACCTGTCGGCCGCCCGTCGCGAAGCCGTCGACGCCTGCGAGCGCTACCTGACCGGGCACCTCGACCAGCTCGACGTTTCCATACGTCGTATGTTACCAATGAGCGGCGCCTCCATGCGGTGTATGGAAAGGCTGATCGCCAACCTTCGAGACAGCCGAGATCGCCGCCGAATTGAGCTTCGACGCCTCCGCCGCTTGGTACGCGCCCGGGGAGGCTCACGCGTCCCCTCCGCCCCACCGAGTTCGACTTGTATCGAGAGCTCCCTCGCATAGGGTTTGAGCTATGTCTATCGACGCGGCAGCCGCAGCGGTGGCGAACTACGTCGCCGCTTGGGACGCGCCCAACGACGACGAGCGGCGGACGCTGCTCGAACGCGCGTGGACGGATGACGGTGTGTACTGCGACCCGACCGCGGTCGTCGAGGGCCGCGAGGCGCTCGTAGCCCACATCGGCGGTTTCCACGGCGTACGCGTCGTCACCACCAGCGGCGTCGACGCGTACGACGGCTATCTACGCTTCGCCTGGCAAATGCTTGACGCAGACGGCGCGGTCACGCTCGAGGGCATCGACTTCGGCGAGCTCGCCCCCGACGGGCGGCTGAAGCGCATCGTGGGGTTCTTCGGACCGCTTCCAGCGCCGTAATCACGCGTCGTCTTCGTCGGCGCCAGCGTCTGCGGCTCGTCCGTCGCATCGACGCCTCACTGCGACGGACGCGAGGTCACGGTGCTGGAGCGCGATCCGGTGCCGGTCCCGGATTCACCTGCCAACGTACGGCAGCGGTGGGACGGTTGACAACGAGGCTCGGAACCAGGTTGCCGGGTACAGCCAAGCGCCCTTCCTCGCGCCGATATGTGGGATCGACCAGGACCCGAGTAGGACGGTCGCGTCCCGTACCGTGGTGTAGGAGCTGACCGGACGGATCCGGGCCGCCAAGACGGTTCAGCACCCTGGCGCTCATGCTCGTCGGACCTTCGTACTCGCCTGAGGTCGGCCACGCGCGGCCGACTGACGGCGAGATGGCCGTCCTGGACGGCACCTGCTACCGGCTGCGCGTCGACGGAACCGCCTCGGTCGCCTCACCGGATGAGCCCACCCTGCGCCGCCGGCATCCCGACACCGAGGCGGGCGGCGTGCTCGACGAGGTGCTGGCGGTAGCCGCCGTCTACCCAGACTTTACGGATCGAGGGGTGGGCAGCCGCGACCTGGTCGATCAGGTGGGTGCCGGCGACGGAGTCCTGCACGCTCGCGGCTGTGACCAGCACCGCGAGCAGCAGGCCGAGGGTGTCGGTGACTCCGCTTGCGGCCAGCGTCGTGCCGTCGCTCTCGCGCTCCTCCAGCAGCCGCAGCAGACCCGCCCGCTCCGGCGCGCTCATCCGCTCGTGGATACCCGCGCAGATCGAGGCGTTCACGTCCTTACGGACGGTCGAGGCCACCGCGTCGAAGGTGGAGAACGCCGGCAGCTCCAGCCCGGCCTCCACCACCTTCTCCAGCGCGATGTTGATCAGGTCCGCCGGCCTGTTCTTCGACGCGGCCTCCTTGCGGATCGACGCCTCGGCGATCCGCCGGGCCCTGCCCTGGTCGTAGGCCACGCCAACCCGCTGCCGTACCAGGCCCCGGTGGTTCTTCATGGTCTTCGCCGCCCGGTACCCGCCGCACCCCCGGCTTCCACGCCTGGCAGGATCCACACTGGCTCGTCCACTGCAACGACGCTGCCGCCTTCATCGGCGAGGCCGGATACACCGACCTGGCCGCCCACCCCGAGGCGCTCGACCAGCTTCGAGCAGAGCTTCGGCTGAGCGGCTGGCACGACGCATCCCAGCTCGAGAACTTCCTGACCCACCTCGGGCACGGCGCAAGCGCCATGCTCTTCCGCTGCACCAGCTGCGGCACCCACCTCGCCTACGCCGACGCCTCATAGCCGCGGCCCAGCCCGGCACGCGCCTTTCCCTTCAAAGGATCCGCACCCAACTCTCATGGACGGCCCCCCATTTGCTCGCCGGTGTGGCTGATCTTCTCCATGGGGAGCCCGAGATGACCGGCGTGCGTGAGTATCTCCTCGAAGTGCAGGCCTACTTCGTCCGGGTGTCCGGCTTGAAGACCGACCAGTGGAGGTCTCGCTGTGTCCGGCGGCAGGGTGCTTGGTGATGCTGTGGCTGTTCTCGGCGAGGGCGGCGGCGGGCGGTTCAGCGGAAGCACGTCGACGAAGCGCCGGCGCGGACCCCTGACGAGGTGCCCTCGACTTTTCCGTACGACGTATGGTACTACTGACAAGGCGATTCCATACAGCGTATGGAAAAGCTTGTCCGACAACGCCGGGCGCATCACATCGCCTGTGCAAGCAGCCGTTGGTGCAGATCGCACCAACCGGAAGGAAAGATCATGCAGAAGCTCACGAAGCGCATCGCTATCGCTGCTTCCTCCGTGGTGGTCGCTGGTGTCGCCGTTCTCGGTGCCGGGGGCACGGCTTCGGCCGCGACTCCTGCGTCCGCGCACGACCAGCGCCCGGTCGTCAGCGTCAAGGCCGGTGACTACCGCTGGGACCACGGTGTCGGCTACCTGCTCGAGCAGGGTTACTGCTGGGACGCAGTCCGTGGCTGGCACCAGGACGACCGCGCCACCGAATCGGCCCTGCGCGACCGCGACGGTCGCTGCTACCGCTCGGACGGCGAAGGACGTGGCTGGACGTCCGACAGCTCGTACCGACACGACTGGGACCGCTACGAGCACGACGGCCAGAACTGGCACCACCACGACCGGGACCGCTACGAGCACGACGGTCAGAACCGGCACCACCACGACCGGGACCGCTACGAGCACGACGGCCAGAACCGGCACCACCACGACCGGGACCGCTACGAGCACGACGGCCAGAACCGGCACCACCACGACCAGGACCACGCCGGCCTGTGAGACAGACACCGCTTGTGCCCGTCCGCCCAGACCGTGCGCCACGCCTCGCCGTGATACCTGCCGACGGCGGTCGGCGACCGCTGGTCCAGGCATCAACGGTCGCTGACCGCCACCCAGGCGGTCGGCTGAGTGGAGGGCCTGTCCCCTCACACATGCCTGCGGACACCGCCATGGGTGGCAGGCTCGCGTCGCTCCACTGCCGCGACGCCACGAATCGAGCAGTCCGCCGATGCCGTCCGGCGCCCGGCCCTTCTGTAACGCCTCTCCCCTCGTTGCCTCTTCGCCACCGGCCCAGGGCGGTCCGGTGGCGGAGCGCAGCTGGGACAGCGGCGCCTTGGAGTGAAAGTCGATGGAATCTTTGAGAGTCGTGGTGCAGGGGGTGGCCGTGCAGCTTGTCGTCTCGCGGGACTACTCCCTGCCCATGTATGTGCGACTGCGGTACGAGCCCACTGATCCCTATGTCGTCCGTGCCTGCTTTTTCACCGACAGTGACGAGCCGGTGGAATGGGTCCTGGGACGCGATCTTCTGGTTGATGGCCTGAGTCGTTCCGCTGGCAACGGGGACATCCGGATCTGGCGGGCCGCCGGCCGTGGTGACCGCGCGATGTACATCGCCCTCGGGTCTTCCGGGGGCACCGCCTTGCTCGAGGTTTCCGCGCAGGACGTCAAGACCTTCCTGGAGAACACGCAGGCTCTGGTGCCACAGGGCACCGAGTCCGGACACATCGACTGGGGCGCCGAAATGGCGAACCTGTTTGCGGACAGCTGAGAGAAGCCGCCCAGCTGTCCTGCGGGACGGACCCGTTGCACCCACACCTTCGTCCGCTTTCGCCGGACGGAGGGTCCGGAAACGGCCTCCACCACGTCACGCCCCGACCACTGACATCCATACCCAGAGGAAAGGAACGAGTTTTCATGTCCCAGTACCAGCTTCGTGTCTACACACTGTCCAGCCCTGAGGCGCTCGTCGCCTACGAGAACATCTGGTCCCAGCACATTCCCGGTATGGCCAAGCACCGGATCACCACACACGGCGTCTGGACGGTGCCCGCGGCCCCCGGGAGTGAGGCACCCCAGCTGTACGCCCTCGTTTCCTACAGGGACGCCGACGACGTGCAGGAGCGGCTGGAGGCGTACCTGTCCAGCCCCGAATTCCGCGCCGACATGGAGGGCTTCGGCATCGGCCAGATCGTCGACGTCGCCGAGACCGTGCTGACACCCACCGCCGACTCACCCTTGCGGTGACAGGTACCGTGCCGCTCGACGTGAGACTGCTCGACGTGAGAATGAAGAGCAATCTTCCATGCCCGACTGGCAGCTTCGGGCGGGCAGCCGGAACGAACTGAGGCATCAGCAAAGACTTCTGGACGATGCAGACCTGGCCGAGCCAGTAGCCGCGGCTGATCGCCGCCGCGGTGGCGACCTGGAAGAACAGGACAGCCAGTACGAGGGCGAGTGATCCGGTGCGGGTGACCGGCAGCCGAGCGGCGAGCAGTGTGAGGCCGACGAAGTTGCCGAAGACTCGATTGACAGTGCGTCGCCAGGTGAGCGCCAGGTCAGACTGGAAGATCGAGGCGGCGGCGACCACGGCCCGGTACGGGCGGCCGACGCCCAATGCCATGGAGGCTCAGCCGGCCAGGGTGCAGCCGGCCGTGACCCGAGCGCTGAGGAGCAGCAGGCGGGAACAACCGGGTCGTAGGACGCTCAGCAGGCGGACGTGACACCCATTCATAATCCAACCGCCAGACGCTGCGGTCCTGGCGGTTATCTCGAGCACGACACCGGTCCGCTGCCTTGGGCCACAGCTCGGTCGCCCGGCCCAGCCGCAGCACACCACGCAGCTGCGGCGGCAGCGCCGAGACGGTCTTTCCGGCGTGATGGGTACTTCCTCATGCGCCGCGGCCCCGGCTCGCCCGACCGCGGGCCTGCTTCAGGCCGCGGCCGCAACGCCGTGGGACCAGGGACTCAATGACCGGCGCCCTGGCCGTCACGGCCCGCGGGGTGCCGGCCTTCCAGGCCCGTGATGAGCGTGTCCAGCACCAGGCGGAAGACGTGGTCCTCATCGGGGCCGTTCCTGTGCCCGTCTTCGTCGGCGGTGGGCACGGTGGGGGGCTTGAGGTTCGCCCACTGGTGGAGCGCGCCGCTGAGTTCGGCATTGAGGACACCGGTGATGACGGCGCAGATGATCGCGGCGGTCTCCGGGATCTCCAGGAGCGGCACTCCCGCGGCGCCCAGCGTCGCGGTGAGCCCTGTCAGGAACGGGTCCTCACGCTGGATGAAGTCCGACTGGTGGCTGAACGAGTAGGTCATGAGCTTGGGGTGGCGGTGCGCCAGTGTCCGGAAATCCGTGGCGAGCAGGCGGATGCGCTCCTGCCAGGGGGCGTTCTCGAGTGTCACGGTGCGGAACTGGGCGCCGACCATTCTCGCCACGCCCCGCAGCACGGCCTCTTTGTTCGGTACGTGGTGGTACAGCGACATCGGGTTCGCGTCCAGTGCGGTCGCGAGTTTGCGCATGGTGAGCGCGTCGACGCCGTCCGCGTCGATGAGCCGCAGGGCGGCGGCGTAGATGCCGGCCTCGGTCAGAGGCACGTCTCTCTTCCTGGTTCCCCGCGGGGGACGTCTCAGCTTTTCCATACCCAGTATGGTAGCAGTTCCGTACGCTGTACGGAAATGACGTCGAGCACGGCGGTCACGCGCGACCCGGGTTGCGTGGACTTTCCATACGACGTATGTTACTACTACTTCCATACGACGTATGTTTCTGCGGAACAGTGCAGCACATGCGCCGCGGTATCACCGGCGCCCTGCCCGCCACCTTCTACTCGAAGGAGTAAGCCCCATGACCACACACCCCGAGACCGACCCCCGCATCGTCCGGTCCGCGAACGGGATCCCGCTCCTGGAGCCCACGCCGCCGATCCCCGACACCAACCCGGTCGCGTTCTTCAGCGAGCTGTCCAAGCAGTTCCCCGAGGGCATCTTCAGCCTGGACCTCGGTGGTCAGAAGAACGTCTTCGTCTACGACCCGGACCTGGTCACCGAGGTATGCGACGAGACCCGTTTCGGCAAGCCGATCCTGGCGCCGCTGTCCCATGTCCGGGACTACACCGGCACCGGCCTGTTCACGGCCCATGAGGAGGATGACGGCGAGCTGTGGGGCATGGCGCACCGGATCCTGATGCCGGCGTTCAGTCAGCGGGCGATGAAGGGCTACTTCGGGCAGATGCTGGAGGTGGCCGAGAACCTGGTGGGCAAGTGGGAGCGCAGCGAGGGCCGGCCGGTCAATATCACCGATGACTACACCCGGCTGACCCTGGACACCATCGCCCTGTCGGGGTTCGGTTACCGGTTCGACTCGTTCGCCAAGGAGGAGTTGCACCCCTTCCTGAACGCGCTGCTGGAGGCGCTGACGGAGTCGATGCGGCGTACGGGTGAGCTGCCGGAGATGACCGCGGCGCGCGCGGACGACGACCGGAGGTACCGCGCGAACATCCAGGTGATGCGCGACCTGGTCGAGAGTGTGATCAAGGAGCGCCGTCAGGGCAGGAAGAGTGACGGCGACCTTCTGGGTCTGATGCTCGAGGCCACCGACCCGGAGACGGGTAAGCCGCTGGACGACGACAACGTCCGTGACCAGGTGGTGACGTTCCTGATCGCCGGTCACGAGACGACCAGTGGTCTGCTGTCGTTCGCGACGTACTCGCTGATGCGTAACCCGCACGTGCTGGCGCAGGCGTACGCGGAGATCGACCGGGTGATGCCGGGCGACACGGTGCCGGATTACGACACGATCATGAAGCTGGACGTGATCCCGCGGATCCTGGAGGAGACCCTGCGCCTGTGGGCCCCGATCCCGCAGATCATGAAGGCGCCGCTTGAGGACGCCGTCATCGGCGGTAAGTACGTGCTGGAGCGGGGCACGCAGACGAACCTGCTGATGGGCCCGCTGCACAGCCACCCCAAGGCGTGGGACCGGCCGGAGGAGTTCGACATCGACCGGTGGCTGCCGGAGAACCGCGCCCAGCACCACCAGCACGCCTACAAGCCGTTCGGCAACGGCCGGCGTGCCTGCATCGGACGGCAGTTCGCGCTCACCGAGGCCAAGCTGGCCCTGGCGATGGTGCTGCAGAAGTTCAAGTTCGCCGACACCACCGACTACAAGATGGACGTCAAGGAGGCGCTGACGCGCAAGCCCGGCGACTTCAAGCTGAACGTGCGAACCCGGCAGGAGCACGAGCGGACCGTCTTCAGCGTCGCGGACCTGCAGACGGATGACACGCAGCAGGCCGCCGCGGTCAGCGGTGTGGGCGTGAACCTCACCGTCGCCTACGGCTCCAGCCTGGGCTCGTGCGAGGACCTGGCCCGCACCATCGCCGACCGCAGTGAGCGCTCCGGCTTCGGCACCACGCTGATGAGCCTGGACGAGCTGGGCGAGAACCTGCCCACCGAGAACCTGCCCACCGAGGGCCTGCTCGTCGTCGTGGCCGCCAGCTACAACGGCAAGGCGCCCGACAACGCCCAGCGCTTCGACGAGCTGCTCGCCGCCGGACTGCCCGAAGGCTCCCTGAAGAACGTGCGGTTCGCGCTGCTGGGCGCGGGCAACACCCAGTGGGTGGCCACCTACCAGGCCTTCCCCAAGCGGATCGAGGAAGGCCTGCTGGCCGCCGGCGCCACGCCGGTCGTCGAGCGCGGTATCGCGGATGCCGCGGGTGACTTCGACGGCATGGCCAGTCGCTGGCTGGGCACCCTGTGGGCCACCCTGGCCGAGGAGTACGCCGCCGACACCTCCGAGGCGAGCGGCCCGCGCTACCAGGTTCAGCTGCTCACCGAGGCCGACGTGCGTCCCGCGATCGTCTCCGAGCAGGCATACCCCCTGACGGTGGTGGCCAACGAGGAGCTCGTGGCCGACGCGACCGGCCTGTGGGACTTCCAGATCGAGCCGCCGCGCCCGTCCGCGAAGTCCATCACCGTCGAACTCCCGGAGGGTGTCACCTACGACACCGGCAACCACCTGGCCGTCTTCGCCAAGAACGAGGCGCAGCTGGTTGACCGCGCACTCGCCCGCCTGGACGTGGAGCGTGACCAGGTACTGCGACTGGACCTGCCCGCGGGCGGCCGCAGCCATCTGCCGGTCGGTGTGGCCGTCACCGCCGGCCTCCTGCTCACGGAGTTCGTGGAGCTGCAGGACGTGGCCACCCGTTCCCAGATCCAGACCCTGTCCGAGCACACCGAGTGCCCGTGGACCCGGCCGCAGCTGCAGGCGTACACGGCCGAGACGGACGAGGCCGAGGAGCGCTACCAGAGCGAGATCCTGGGCAAGCGGGTCTCGGTGCTGGGCCTGTTGGAGCGCTTCCCCGCGGTCGAGCTGCCGCTGGCGGTGTTCCTGGAGATGACGGGCCCGATCCGTCCCCGCTTCTACTCCATCTCCTCCGCCCCGCTGGCCAACCCGCGTCACGTGCGCCTGACCGTCGGCCTGCTGGAAGGCCCGGCCCTGTCCGGCGACGGCCAGTACCGCGGCACCTGCTCCTCCTACATCGCCGGTCTCGAGCCCGGCGACGTGTTCTTCGGCTACGTGCGGGTGCCCTCCCCGACCTTCGCCCCGCCCGCGGACCCCGCCACGCCGCTGATCCTCGTCGGCCCCGGCACCGGCATCGCGCCGCTGCGCGGCTTCCTGGAGGAGCGCGCCTGGCAGCACGCAGGCGGCACCCAGGTCGGCCTGTCGCAGGTGTTCGTCGGCTGCCGCCACCCCGAGCACGACTACTTCTACCGCCAGGAGATGCAGGACTGGGAGCAGGCTGGCATCGCCCAGGTCCACACCGCCTACTCCGCGGTGACCGGCCACCCGGCCCGGTTCGTGCAGAACACCCTTGCCAACACCGCCGACACGGTGTGGCAGGCCATCGAAGACGGCGCGTACATCTACGTCTGCGGTGACGGCCGCCGCATGGCACCCGCCGTGCGCGAAGCCCTCGCCGCGATCTACCGCGAGAAGACCGGCGCGGACGACGAGACCGCCCATCAGTGGCTCGCCCAGCTGGAAGCCGACGAGCGCTACCAGCAGGACGTCTTCGCCTGACCCCCCGAACGCCGGGAGGCGTGCGGCGCCACCTGCCGCCCCGCGCGCCTCCCGGCCCCAAGCCCCACTTCCACGGCATCACACGGCACCCATCGCCCGAACGGCGAGGCGTGCCGCTCAAAGAAAGAAGCTCACCATGGACACGATGCTTGCCGGACGCTTCCACGTGGACAGCAAGAAGTTCCTCGTGGAGGAGGTGCCCGTCCCCGTGCCCGGCCCGGGCGAGGTCCTCATCGAGGTCAAGGCCGCCGGTGTCTGCCTGTCCGACGTCCACCTGATCGACGGAACCCTTCCCCCTCTTTTCCTCGAGTCCGACGTGGTGACCGTCGGCCACGAGGTCTCCGGTGTGATCCACACCCTGGGCCCCGGCCTCAAGCGGGACCTGGCCGTCGGCACCCGCGTGGCCCTGGAGGCCGGCAAAGCGTGCGGTCACTGCGACGGCTGCGTGCGCCACCGCCCCTGCACCCAGGTGCGCACCGCCGGCATCGACTACAACGGCGGCTGGGCCCAGTACATGGTCACCCCCGAGGAGACCGTTGTCCCCATCCCTGACAGCCTGCCCTTCGACCAGGCCGCGATCATCCCCGACGCGGTCTCCACCCCCTACGCCGCCGTCGTGGCCACCGCGGGTGTCCGTCCCGCCCAGTCCGTGGGTGTGTGGGGTGTGGGCGGAGTGGGCGCACACAACGTGCGCGTCGCCCGCCTGGTCGGTGCCGCGCCGATCATCGCCATCGACCCGCTGCCCAGCGCCCGCGAGCGCGCCCTGAGCTTCGGGGCCGACCTCGCTCTTGACCCGGCCGCCCCCGACTTCGCCGACCAGGTACGCGCGGCCACCGCCGGACGCGGCCTGGACTTCGCCTTCGACTGCGCCGGCGTTCCCGCCGTCCGCGAGCAGGCCGCCGCGGCGCTCGGCCTGGGCGGCAGCCTCATCCTGGTCGGCATCACGCCCAGGCCGCTCACTATCACCGAGGGCCTGACCTTCAACTACATGCAGAAGCAGGTGCGCGGTCACTACGGCGGCACCCCCGAGGGTGTCTACGAGCTGGTGCAGCTGGCCGCCCGCGGCCGCCTCGACCTGGCCCCCTCCATCACCGACCACATCCCGCTGGCCGGCGCGGCCGACGCGGTCCACCGCCTGGAGAACAAGATCGGCGACCCGATCCGTCTCATCCTCGTCCCCTGACATCCGTTCAGTAGGACATCAAAGCCACCTCGGGCAGGGGTGAGTGGGCGCCGGTGCTTGAGGGAGCACCGGCGCCCACGGTCGTTCGCCCCCGCCTCGGCGAAGCCGGGCCCGGCACCCGGCGGTCCGCTCGGCTCACAGCCAGCCGCGGCGGACCGCCTGCGCGCCGCCTGGAATCGGCTCGTTGCCCCGAGGCAGGTGGTCAGGTCGGTGATCCTGCGGCGCAGGGTGCGTTCGCTGAGGCCGAGCTGGCGGGCTATGGTCTCGTCCTTCAGCCCGGTGTGGAGCAGGTGGAGCAGAGCACGGTCGGCCTCGCTGAGGTCGGGATGGTCCTCCGTCTCCCGGGCCTCGCTGCCGAAAACGGGAGTGGCCTGCTGCCAGATCGCCTCGAAGAGGTCGACGAGGGCGTCGCACAGTGGTGACCGGTGCACGAGGGCGGCAGTACTGCGCAGGCCGTCGGCGCCGGCGGTGAGCGGAACAAGGGCATCTCGGCGGTCGAAGACCAGCAGCTTCAGCGGCACATGGGGCAGCACCCGGGCCTGTTCCCCGAGGTGTTGGAGCAGTTCCGCGCGCTCGGGGATGGCCAGTACCTGGCTGGAGTAGATCGCCCGTGCCCGCACGCCACGGGCCAGCAGCTCCTCTTCGGACTGCAACGCGCCGGCGTCAGGCGTGAGGTAGGGCGGGGTGTCGAAGCACAGGACCTCGTGTTCGGCGCCCGCCATCAGCTCGGTCAGCCAGGCGGTGATCGCGGCCGGTCCCTCGACGATCTCGACCAGTCGGTTCGGATCGGCGCCCAGCTTGCGTTCGTTGAACTCGGCACCGTAGGCGTCCAGTGAGGCCGCCGCGCGCTCCAGCTCCAGACGACGCGCGCGGATCAGGGCGGCCAGGCCGATGCGAGGGTCCACGGGGGGCATAGCGGGTGGGCCGTCCCGCCGAGGGGTGTCGACGCGGCCCTGGCGGCCATGAAGCAGCCGACAGCGGGAAGCACGCGGGGGCCCGGAGTCCATGGCCGTCTGGCCGTTCGGACGCCGGGCCCCTGTATGCCGTGCAGTGGTCAGTCGAGATCGGGCAGTGGGCGCCGGGTGACCTCGTGGGCCTCGTCCGGGGGGACGCCGAGCATGCGCAGGACCATTTCGGCGAGGTCGGAGGCGGCCTCGTCGCCGTCGAGGTCGGTCGGGGCCAGCCGCAGCGCCACGAGGGAGATCAGGGCGCCTCCCACGGCGGACAGGGCGGTGGTCGCGTTGGGGCAGCTGAAGCGGCCCGAGGCGATACCGATCTCGAGGTCGCGCAGGGCGCGCGGGGACAGGCCGCGGTCGGAGTGGACGTGGGCCAGACCGCGGTCGCGCAGGATCCGCATGAGCTCGGGGTGGGAGTCGACCATCCGGGCGGTGAGCCGGAAGCCCGCGGCGACGAGCTCGGCGGGGTCCTCGATGCCCTGTACGCGCTCGTCGATGACCTGGCCGAACTCCTCCAGCGCGTCCGTCACCGCCGCGTCGAACAGTTCCGTCTTGGACTCGAAGTGATTGTAGAAGGAGCCGAAACCGACATCCGCGCGCTCGGCGATGGCCTGGATGCTGGCGCTGGTGTCCCCGGTCTCCGCGAGGATCTGCCGGGCCGCACGGATGAGTGCCTGACGGGTTTCGGCGCGGCGCCGCTCGAAGCGGTTCTTGGGCGGGGCTGGCGTCGGCATACGCCGAGTGTACAGCTTCCCGATGATCACCGCATTACTGATGATTCTCTCAACTTTATGGCCTCCTTCTATTGACGATGGGTATCTGCAAAGCTGATAATTTCCTCATTACGGCAATGTTGCTTGGAGGACACCATGTCCCGCACCCCCGTTAACACGGCCGACCTGGCGACGCCCCACCAGGATCTCCACAGCGAGCTGGGCGCCCTGCGGGGCGAGCACCCCGGACGCGCGCGCAACCCCGTCATCAAGGCGGCCGACCTGGCATGGCTGGAATTCGAGAAGCCCGACCTGGACCGGGCCGAGGTGTTCGCACGTGACTTCGGATTCGCGGTCGCCGCCCGCACCGAGGGCGAACTGTGGCTGCGCGGTACGTTCGCGGGCTCACCGTGCATGGTCATCCGGCGTGGCCAGGCGTCCCGCTTCATCGGGCCTGCGTTCCGCGCGGCCGAACGGGCCGATCTCGACCGGCTCGCCCGCGCCACCGGCAGTTCTGTCCGGGACATCGACGTGCCCGGCGGCGGACAGTCGGTCACCCTGCTCGACCCCTCCGGCTTCCCCGTCCGGGTCGTGCACTGCGCCGAGCAGCTGCCCCCGCTGCCCGACCAGCAGCCGCTGCTCCTCAACACCGGCGGCGAACACCGCCGTACGAACGCCACCCAGCGAGCGCCCCGCGAGCCGTCACGTATCCAGCGGCTCGGGCACGTGGTGCTGGAGACCCGCGTGTTCCAGCGGACCCTGAACTGGTACCTGGACACCCTCGGCATGATCGTCAGCGACTTCCTGTTCCTGGACGGGCAGCGCGGGCGCGGGCCGACCATGGCGTTCATCCGCTGCGACCAGGGCGGCGCGGCCGTGGACCACCACACTCTCGCCCTGCATCTGGGGCCCGGAACCGGCTACGTCCACTCCGCCTACCAGGTCACCGACCTCGACGCGATCGCCGCCGGCGGCGAGTACCTCGCCGAGCGCGGCTACCGGCGCAGCTGGGGGATCGGCCGGCACGTCCAGGGCAGCCAGCTGTTCGACTACTGGCGCGACCCCGACCATTTCATGCTGGAGCACTTCGCCGACGGCGACCTGTTCTCCTGCGACCTCGAACCCGGATGGGCGCCGATGTCGGCGAGCGGCCTGTCGCAGTGGGGCCCGCCGGTCACCCGCGACTTCCTGGGCGCCAACCCGTCCCCCGCCAAGCTCCGCGAGGTCATGACGGCCCTGCGCGGCGACAACGAACTCGACCCCGCACGCCTGCTGGGCCTGATGAAAGCGATGAGCTCATGAGCACGAATGTTCTGCGCACCACCGAGGGCTGGTGGGTCGTCCTTCCCCAAGCTCTCGACTCCGCTCGAGCAGGGGAGACCCCAACCGAGCGCGCCGTCCGTATCGACACCAAGGCGGTCACCACCGCCGAGCTGCTCGCCGACCGTGCTGCGGTCCACGCGGCCGCCGCCTCCGACGAGAGCGGCACGCCCGTCGCCGACCTGGTGGCTCTGCCTCCGGTCACCGCCCCCTGCCGGGTGGTCGCCCAGATGGTCAACTACCGAAGCCACGCCCGTGACTCGGGCTTCCGTGGCGAGATCCCGCCCACCTTCTTCCGCAAGGCGTCCGGCTCGGTCAGCGGCCCGCACGACACGATCGTCCGCCCCGCGCACGTGAAGTTCCTCGACTACGAGGTGGAACTCGGCCTTGTCATAGGTGCCCCCTTGCCGGTGGGCACCGTCGTCGAGGAGCGCGACCTGTCGCGTTACGTCGCCGGGCTGGTCCTCACCAACGACGTCAGCGCGCGCGACGTCCAGCTGACCAAGACCCAGTTCTACGAGAGCAAGTCCTACCCGACCTTCACGCCGACGGGGCCCTACCTGGCCCTGCTGGACCCCGAGGACTTCGACCACCTGACCGACCTGCGGCTCAAGCTGTCGGTCGACGGCGCACCGCGCCAGGACCGCACGCTGGCCGACATGATCGTACGGCCCGCGCAGGCGCTGACCCTGCTCGCCCGTTTCCAGACCCTCGCCCCGGGGGACCTGCTGCTGACCGGCACTCCGGGGGGCACCGCCCTGAAGGCCCCGTCCAAGGTGGTCGAGAAGATCGGCGCGCTGCTGCCGCCCGCGACCAAGTGGAAGGCGTTCTTCAAGCGCCAGGCCAAGAATCCGCTCTACCTGCGCGACGGTGAGGTCATCACCGCCACCATCGCCACCCCCGACGGGCGGATCGACCTCGGCGAGCAGCGCACCCCCGTGACGGACGCCAAGTGAACACCTCACGCAGGACACCGGTGGTGATCATCGGCGCGGGACCGGTGGGGGTCACGGCCGCCCTGCTGCTCGCCCGGCAGGGCGTGCGCACCCTCGTCCTCGAACGCCACCAGGACCTTTACCCCCTGCCGCGCGCCGTCGTCGTGGACGACGAGGTCCGCCGGATCCTGCAGAGCGTCGGTGTCCACGAGGAGTTCGCCGCCCTCGCCCGCCCGGCGCGCGGGCTGCGGCTGCTGGACGCCCGGCGCCGCATGATCGCCGAGTTCGCGCGGTCCCTGCACGGACACCACGGCTTCCCGCAGACCAGCATGTTCGACCAGCCCGAGCTGGAACGCCTGCTGCGCGAGGCCCTGGCGCGCCGCCCGGAGTGCGAGCTGCGGGGCGGGGTGGAGGTCGTGTCCGTCACCCAGGACACCGACAGACCACATGGTTCGACGGCTCCGGTCCAGGTCACCTTCCGCCGCGACGGCAGCGAGGAGGAGGAACACGTGTGGGCCGATGCCGTCCTCGGCTGCGACGGCGCGGGCGGCATGACCCGCGACGCCATCGGCGCCGCATGGGAGGACCTGCACTTTGAGGAGAGCTGGCGAGTCATCGACGTGCGCACCAGCCGCCGGGTGCGTACCTGGGAGGGCGCCGAGCAGATCTGCTGTCCCACCCGGCCGGCCACCTTCATGCGGGTCGGCGAGGACCGCTACCGCTGGGAGTTCCGGGTCCCCGAGAGCGAGCAACTGGACGGGCCGGAGGGGCGGGAGCGCCTGCGTGAACTGGTCGCCCCCTGGGTGGACCTGCCGTCCGACGCCCCGTGGGACGACTTCGAGGTGCTCCGGCAGGCGCAGTACACCTTCCGTGCCCGCCTCGCCGACCGATGGCGCCGGGGACGCGTCTTCCTGCTGGGAGACGCCGCCCACCTCACCCCGCCCTTCGTCGGGCAGGGGCTGTGCGCGGGCCTGCGTGACGCCTACAACCTCACCTGGAAACTCGCCCGCGTCCTCCAGGAGGGCAGGGATGAACGGTTGCTGGACACCTACGAGCAGGAACGCAAGCCGCACGCACGCCGTGTGATCCGCGTCGCGGTCGCCGTCGGCTGGGCCATGACCGGCGGACAGGACGGGGCCGCGGCGCTCCGCCGGGCCGTCGTGGGCGCGGCCTGCCGTGTCCCGGGCGTGACCGCGGCGGTGAGCCGAGACCTCAGCCCCGCCCTGGCCACCGGTCCTCTGGTGCGCCGCCGCCGCGGGCTGACCGGCCGCCTGCTGGCCGGCACCTTCTGCCCGCAGCCCTGGGTGCATCACGACGGCGATCGGACGCGACTCGACGACGTCCTCGGGGACTCGTTCGCCGTCCTGACGGCTGTGCCGCCCACCGCGCGGATGACGGCCGTGGCCACGGCCCTGGGCGCGTCCACGGTTCACCTCGACGACCTGGGCGACGACGGCACCCTGGCCGCCTGGCTGGCACGCGGCCGGGCGGACGCCGTCCTGCTGCGCCCCGACCGCGTCGTGATGGACACGGTCCGCGCCGGCACCGGCGACTTCACCGAGACCGCCGCCTGGGCACCGCTGCTGCACACGGCCCGCCGCCCCGCCGATGCCCGGCCCGTCCTCTGACGAGGAGCACCACACCATGACCACCCCGCACCCCACGCCGTATCCGAAACCGTTCCTCCCGCCCGACCCGAAGGCGGCCGCCGCCAGCCGCATCGCGGACTTCGCCCGATGGGCCGCTGAGCACCGGGGCGCCGAAGGCATCAAGGACCCCACCGACTACGACGCCCTGCACCGCTGGTCGGTCACCGACCTGGAGGGGTTCTGGGCCGCGGTGTGGGAGTACTTCGACATCGATGCGACCACTCCGTACGAGCGGGTACTGGCCGAGGAGACCATGCCCGGCACCCGCTGGTTCCCCGGCGCCACCCTCAACTACGCCCACCACGCGCTGCGCAACCTGCACCCGGACGCTCCCGCGATCACCGCACTGAACGAGACCGGAGCCGACTACGAGATCACGGGCCGGCAGCTGCGCGCCCAGGTCGCCTCCGTCGCAGCCACCCTGCGCGACCTGGGCGTAGGACAGGGCGACCGGGTGGTGGGCTACCTGCCCAACACCCCCCACGCCATCATCGCCTTCCTCGCCACCGCCAGCCTGGGCGCGGTGTGGTCGGTGTGCGGCCAGGACTACGCACCCAAGGCCGCCGCCGACCGCTTCGCCCAGCTCGAACCCACGATTCTGATCACCGCGGACGGCTACCTTTTCAACGGCGCCACGCACGACCGCCGGGCCGCCTCGCTCGACCTGGCCCGCGCCCTGCCCACGCTGGAGGCCACGGTTCTCGTGGACCATGTGGGCCTCGCCTGGCCCGAGGGCTGGCACGCGGGGCTGAGGATTCCCTGGGAGGACGCGGCCACCCGCGTCGAGTCCCTCACCATCACACCGGTGCCGTTCGACCACCCGCTGTGGGTCGTGTTCTCCTCCGGCACCACCGGCGTGCCCAAGGGCATTGTCCACGGACACGGTGGCGTCCTGCTGGAGCACCTGAAGATCCTGGGCCTGCACTGTGACCTGGGCGTCGGGGACCGCCTGCTCTGGTACACCACCTCTCACTGGATGATGTGGAACCTGGTCGTCTCCACCCTGCTGACCGGCGCCACCACGTGCACTTATGACGGCAGCCCCGCGCCGCATGCGCGCCCGGACGTCCTGTGGGAGCTGGCGGCCCGCCACAAGGTCACCTTCTTCGGCACCAGCCCCCAGTACCTGCTGGCCATGGACAAGCTGGGCATCGAACCCTCCGTGCACGACCTGTCGGCCATCCGCGTCGTCGGCTGCACCGGCTCCGCCCTGCCCGCCTCCGCCTACCCCTGGGTTCGCGACCATGTGGGGCCCGGCGTCCAGCTGGCCTCCACCAGCGGTGGCACGGACGTCGTCTCCGGCTTCGCCGGCAGCGCCCCCACAACCCCGGTGTGGGCGGGGGAGCTGTCCGCCCCCAACCTCGGCGTGGCGCTGGCTGCCTACGACGCGGAGGGCCGCCCGGTCCGCGACCAGGTTGGCGAACTCGTCGTCACCCGGCCCATGCCCTCGATGCCGCTCTACTTCTGGAACGACCCCGACGGCGCCCGCTACCGCGACTCCTACTTCGGCGCCTACCCGGGCGTGTGGCGGCACGGCGACTGGATCACGCTCACCTCGCACGGCTCGGTGATCGTCCACGGCCGCTCCGACGCCACCCTCAACCGCAACGGCGTGCGCCTGGGCAGTGCCGACATCCACGATGTCGTCGAGCGCCTCCCCGAGATCACCGAGGCCCTCGTCATCGGCGCGGAGGAACCCGGCGGCGGCTACTGGATGCCGCTCTTCGTGGTCCTCGCCGATGGGGTCGGCCTGCACGATTCCCTGCGCGAGAAGATCCGCGACGCGATCCGCGCCGGCGCCTCACCCCGCCACGTCCCCGACGAGATCATCGCCGTACCGGCCATCCCGCACACGAAAACCGGCAAGAAGCTCGAGGTTCCCGTCAAGCGCCTGCTCCAGGGTGCTCCCGCCGAGCAGGTCCTCACCCCCGCGGCCGTCGACAACCCCGACCTGATCGCCTACTTCGCCCGCCTGGGCGCGGAGCGGAACAAGCGGTCAGCAGACCACACATGACGTCGGCCAGGGGCCACAGGCCCACGTGACAGCACCGGGTCCTTGTGCCCCGCCCGGCTCCGCAAACCCCGTCCCCACCCCGTGGTGCCGGGGCGGAGGCCCCGCCCCGGCACCACACCATCCGCACAACCGAAGCAAGAGAGAGAAACCATGAGCACGACCGACCGCGAACCGCAGACCCTCGACGTCCTTGACGACGCCGGGCGAAAGGTGCTGTTCACCGAGGCCCGCACCGCGAACACCTTCGCCGCAACGACCGTTGACGACGACGAACTCGCCATGATCTGGGAACTCGCCCGCTGGTCGCCGAGCGCCGCCAACGGTCAGCCTCTGCGTGTGCTCTTCGTGCGCACCCGCGAGGGCAAGGAGCGACTGGTCCGCCATCTCGACGAGGGCAACAGGGCCAAGACGCTCAGTGCGCCCGCCGTGGCGATCCTGGCGTACGACGTCGACTTCCACGAGCAGATGCCGACCGTCTTCCCGGCCCGCGGCGACATGCTGCGAGCGGCGTTCGCCGACCAGACCGAGACGCGCGAGAGCCTCGCGGCCTACAACTCGGCACTGCAGACCGGGGTCTTCCTGCTCGCGGTGCGCGCAGCAGGGCTCGCGGCCGGCCCCATGGCGGGCTTCGACAGGGCCGGCGTGGACGAGGAGTTCTTCGCCGGTACCAGCTGGCGCTCGCATCTGGTGGTCAACCTCGGTCACCCCGGCGCCGACCCGTGGTTCCCGCGGCTGCCCCGCGTGCCCGTCGAGGACGCCGTCGCCTGGGCCTGACGGCACCGCCGTCGCCTGGTCGCGCAGGGTCCCAAGCCGGATCACCCGAGACTCGGCGTAGAAGTGAGAGGTGCCATGCGTGGGCGCCGGTGCTCTCCTGAGTACCGGCGCTCATTTCCAGAGATCGCCGACATACGTATATGGCCCGCCGACTCACGACGTTCCTCCAGGCAACAGAGGCGGTGGTGCCCAGAGGTGCCGAGCCGGTCACACCGATGTGGATGAACTTGCCGGCGCACTTCCTTGCCGAAGGATGAAGGCGGCCCAGCCGCTGCTCGCCGCGAGGCAGGTCGCCCCATGCCTCGCGTCACCGAGTCCTGTTAGCGCGCCCACACTGAGGGTGGCACACTGAAGCTATGGCTCCGCTTATGGTCGCCGCGGATCAGAATGCGATCTCATCATTTACAGGCGCCAGCGTTGTGTCGGTGTGCGCATTGCTCTTCACCGTCGCGTCCTTCTGGTGGCTGAATGCCAGACAAGGGTGCCTGAAGTCGTGGGAGCCTCAATCCTTTGCAGCGATTGCCCACGGTTCCATGGCACGCCTGCGGCTTCCGCTCGTACTTCACAACACCGGTCCAAAGCCGATAGTCGTGCAGGACCTCATACTGACGTTCCCTGATGAGTCGGCCTCTCATCTGCCACTCCTGTGGGTTTCCACACCGTCTCGTCTTCAGTCGGGGTCGGACGATGAAGCGAAACTGCCGGCGGGATTCGTTGTGCCCGGCAGAGAAGCGCGACAACTCTTCATCGAGTTCGAAGCACCGTTTTCCGGGCTCCTCCTCCCGGAGGCCCGTGATTACCGCGTCCAGATACAAGTGAGGCTTGGCCACCGCAAGGGATGGCGCCCCCTACTGACGTTCACCTTGAGGGCCGCCAACATCATTGATCCCGATCGGTACACCGTATACAACAACGCACCTGTCGAACTGACGAAGGAAGACCAGAAAAGGGCAGACGCTGCGCTCCTGGAGCTGTTGGACGAACAAGGGGACGCTTCGGCTCCGGGCGAGAGGAACCAGCGGGACTCTTCGAACGACGATGGCAGCACCGGCACGAATCGCTAGAGGATCCGGCTCCGTGTCGTCCTCGTCGGCACCGGCGCTTCCGCACTACGCTCACTGGTAACGTATGAGCCATCCTGTCTCGCCTGCTCCGTCACGCGTACGGCATCCATGAGGCGAGCGCGTTGTCCACGCTGCGCACCACGAATTCCTCGTCCAGGGCCTGGCCGAGCAGGTAGCGCCGGAAGAACAGCGGCCCCATGATCCGGGTGAGGAGGAGCGCTGCGTGGTCGTCAGCGCCGGCGCGCAGTTCGCCGCGCTTCGCGCCGGTCCGCAACGCCGCGCGGAGCTGCTCGACGGCAGTTCCGTAGAGGAGCTGCCGCATCTCCCGCGTGCGCGGATCTCGCTCGGCCTGGTCGATCAGCGCGGCGGTGACCGAGGCCGAGAGGGACTGGTTGAACCAGTCAAGGCGTTCTGCCAGTTGGCGCACCAGCTGGTCGCGCACGGCACCTTCGCCCACGCTCAGCAGCGGCTCGGTGGAGTCGGCCAAGGCGTCCAGCAGGAGGTGCTGCTGTTGCGGCCAGTGGCGGTAGACCGTGGCCCGGCCGACACCGGAGCGTTCGGCAACCGCGGCGTGGGTGACCGCCCCGGGCCCGCCCTCCCCTAGAAGCTCGGCCGCGGCCGCCAGGGCTGCCGCGCGGGTTCGCTGCGCGCGGGGGTCCACCTTCGACGGGCTCATCCGAGACCTGTTTCCTCGCTTCTCTGCGGCGGCCGGGGGTCGACGGCGACGTCACTCGATATCTATGAGACGGCTTGCCTCACAAGGTGCTCCTGATACATACTGTCTCACAGATCAGGGGGAAAGTTCAGCGCCGGGGGCTCACCCTTTTCCCGTACGGCTACGAGGCGGCGCCGCCCTCCGCGATGGCCGTGCTGGAGCGCTGCTGTGACTGCGTGGAGCGGATCACGGGCCACTCCACGGAACACGTCCGGGGAGCCGTGTACTTCGAGGTCATCGAACAGCTCCTGAACGCCGACGGCCTCGTCGAGGCCGCCTGGCCGTACATGAAGGAGCGGACGCGGGCACGCACCCTCAGGATGCTGGACTTCTACGGCGTCCTCTGCCCGGCATCAACCAGCGGCAGGACTCACAGCCGCACGAACACCAGCGCCGTCTCGTCCGTCGCGCCGCCGGGCGACAGCAGTTCCAACGGGACCGCGTCGGCGAGGGACTCGGGGTCCGCCGCTTCGCCCGCTGCCGTCGACGCGGCACGAGCGGCAAGCCATGCGGCCGCCGCTGCGTACCTCCATCCCAAGGCAAGCGCTCATCAGTTGAAACACATTCTCGGTGTGGCAGCGCATGCGGCGCGAGCAGAAGAGTTGGCATCCGGAGAAGACCAGCGTGTCACTGCGGGGATCCTTGAATGGGCGTGTCATCACGCACCACCAGCGGTCACCGCGGAGCTCGGCCGTCTGCCCGCCGCACCTCCCGGAGGCGGGCGGGTGGGCGAGTTCATTCGCGATCTCGACGCCGCTCTCCGCGCCTGAGGGCGATCAGATACAGGCTCGGCATGCGTGAGGGTGCGCAACGCGTCCGGGAGATGACGGAGAGCGGGCTCGACTTCGACGGCGTGTTCTGCGTGACCGACTCCCTGGCCATGGGGGTGCTGCGGGGCTTGCGGGGGCGTCTCCTTACGTAGCCATCAAGGTAGCCACGGAAGCGCCCTCTCCGCATGTTTGTGCAGGTCATAGCGCTGCGGTGATTCTCCCCGGCGTACAGCCCGACTCGTCTGCCGCCTCCGCCCCGGCCCTGGCCACCCCGGCCCCGGTCGTTGCCGTGTTCAGTCGGCCTCCTGGTGCGGGTGCTGGTGCTCCGGCTTCTGCGATTGCGGCTCCGAGGTGTGCGCGGGGCAGCGGGGATTCCCGCACGGATCCGGGATCCAGACGGGAACGAAAACCCCGAGGGACTTGTGCTTCTTGATCGTCGCCGTAACGGGCTGCTTGCAGACGGGACATTTGTGTGACGCCTGCGTACCGCCCTGACGCATCACTTTGACCATTTCTTTACGATAAGTCCTTACTGGCGAGTCGGGCAGTGGTCTCTTCATTCTTCTTTGCCCTCGGGCGGTTCACCGTGGGCGGGCGTGGCTTTGCGTTCGGACCTGGCGGGTCGTCGCAGGCTCATCCCTATGGAGACGGTCAGGACCACGACGATCACCCCGAGGCTGATCGGCGACGGGATTTCGGGAATGCCGGTGCTGATCAACTTGTGCGACGCCTGAAGGATGAGTTTCACGCCGATGAAGGACAGGATGACCGCAAGGCCGTTGTTCAGGTAGCGGAACCTGTCGAGCAGCCCCGCGAGCAGGAAATACAGTGCCCGCAGGCCGAGAATGGCGAACGCGTTGCTGGTGTAGACGATGAAGGCGTCGTCGCTGACCGCGAGTACGGCCGGCACGCTGTCCACGGCGAAGATCAGGTCGGCCGCCTCGATGGCGGCGACGACCGCGAGGAGCGGTGTGGCCACGCGTTTGCCGGCCTCCTTGACGAAGAACTTCGTGCCCGCGTACTCCTCCCGCACCGGCATGGCCTTGCGCAGCAGGCGTACGGCGAAACTCCGTCCCGGATCGAATTTCTCGTCCTCCTCCTTGAGGATCTTGTAGCTGCTGTAGAAGAGGACGGCCGCGAAGGCGAACAGCACGGCGGTGAAGCGACTGACCACCGCCACCCCGAGGGTCAGGAAGATTCCGCGGAAGAGCAGCGCGCCGATGACGCCGAGGAACAGCACGCGGTGCTGATACTCCCGTGGCACTTTGAAGTACGCGAAGATCAGCGCGAAGACGAAGAGGTTGTCGACCGACAGGCTTTTCTCGAGAAGCCATGCGGTGGTGTATTCCGTTCCCGCAGTCGGGCCGAGGACAAAAAACACGACGACGGCGAAGACGAGCGCGAGACTGATCCACAGCCCGCTCCAGAGCGCCGCTTCCCTGAATCCGATGACATGGGCGCCGCGGTGGGCCAGCAGGTCCAACGCCAGCGACAGCACCACGGTCGCGGCGAAAGTTCCCCAGAGCCAGAACGGCACATCGAGCACGCTGCATCCTCACCGTGGTTCCGCGGGCTGCCTCGGGCCTTATACAGGAGTGTGCGGCATCTCGCCCCGTGGCGCGCCGGGACCGGAGTGTCGGCGGCAGAGACCCGCCTCCCGGAGGGTCAAGAGATGGCAAAAGTGGGCATACGGTCTACGGGGCGTCCATTCCAGGGGAAGGCGGCCGTCATGGTCCAGGAACTGCTGGCAACGCTGGCCCTGGCGGGCTCAGCCGCAGCCATGTACGTGATCAGCGCCGCGCGAGTGGTCAAGCAGTACGAGCGAGGGGTGGTCCTGCGCTTCGGCCGGCTGCACGGTCAGATACGCAACCCCGGCTTCACCATGGTGATCCCGGGCGTCGACCGCATGCACAAAGTGAACATGCAGATCGTGACCATGCCGGTGCCCGCGCAGGACGGCATCACCCGGGACAACGTCACGGTCCGCGTGGACGCCGTCATCTACTTCAAGGTCGTCGATCCGGCCGACGCGATCATCCGCGTCGAGGACTACCGCTTCGCCGTCTCCCAGATGGCGCAGACCTCGCTGCGCTCGATTCTCGGCAAGAGCGAGCTGGACGATCTGCTCTCCAACCGCGAGAAGCTCAACGAGGGCCTCGAGCTGATGATGGACAGTCCCGCCGTCGAGTGGGGCGTCACCATCGACCGCGTCGAGATCAAGGACGTCTCCCTGCCGGAGACGATGAAGCGGTCGATGGCCCGGCAGGCCGAGGCGGACCGTGAGCGGCGGGCCCGCGTCATCAACGCCGACGCGGAGCTGCAGGCGTCCAGGAAACTGGCGGAGGCGGCCGGTGTGATGGCCGATCAGCCCGCGGCGCTGCAACTGCGGCTGCTGCAGACCGTGGTGGCCGTCGCCGCCGAGAAGAACTCGACCCTGGTCCTGCCCTTCCCCGTCGAGTTGCTGCGCTTCCTTGAGAAGGCCACCCCGCCCCAGGTCGCACAAGCGGCACAGGCCGCACAGGAAGTCGTCCAGGCCGCCGCCCCGAAGCAGGAGAGCCCCGTGACCGCCTTCGAGGAGCCCGCACCCGAGGCCCAGGGCCCCGAGACCGTGCCTGACAAGGAGCGCCTCGCCCCTGCCTGAGGAGTTCTCCGAGAGGGTGCGGGGCGCCGGTCCCAGCCCTCGATGTCGACCGCCGTCCCGTAGAGCCGCTGCACCTTGAGGCGGATGACCACGCGGCGTTCCGCGACCTGCTGGGCCAGGAACGCCGCCGGGTCCTGCGGCCTCGCGGCCTCCGGGAGCATCGAGAGCAGTTCGCGGCCCACAGCGTCTCCCGGCTCGGCCGTGATGTCGGATGCCTCCGCCTCGCCCTCCGCGACGGCGAACGACCACACGTCGGGGCCCTGCACATGAACGGCGGCCCGGGTGTCGCGGCTCAGGTGCTTGGGCTTGACCCGGTCGGCGGTGGTGGAGAACCGCACGACGCGGGTGGCGGGGTCCCAGTGGTGGAGCATCGTCGCCAGGTGCCGGTGGCCGCTGCGTCTGTTCGTGGCGAGTGTGCCGGACTGCTGCTCGCCCAGCAGGGCGGAGAGCGCTTCGTCGGAGAGCGGGCGGGGTGCGGGCCCTAGGGCCATGATCGCCTCAACTCCCTTGGCCCCCACGGCATTCCCGCCCGCCCGCTCAGCCCCGCCCGATGAACGGCATGTTCGTCGCCAGCACCGTCGCGAACTGCACGTTCGCCTCCAGTGGCAGCTCCGCCATGTGGCGCACGGTCCGCGCCACGTCACCCGCGTCCATCACCGGCTCCTGCGCCATTTCGCCGTTCGCCTGGAGGACGCCGGCCTGCATGGCCTGCGTCATGTCCGTGGCCGCGTTGCCGATGTCGATCTGCCCGCAGGCGATCGAGTACGGCCGGCCGTCCAGCGACAGCGACTTCGTCAGGCCCGTCAGCGCGTGCTTGGTCGCGGTGTACGGCGCCGAGTCGGGGCGCGGGGTGTGGGCCGAGATCGAGCCGTTGTTGATGATCCGGCCGCCCTGCGGGGTCTGGTCCTTCATCTGGCGGAACGCCGCCTGCGCGCACAGGAAAGCGCCTGTCAGGTTGGTGTCGACCACCTTGCGCCACGCCGAGTACGGCAGGTCCTCGAAGGGGATGCCGCCGGGGCCGAACGTGCCCGCGTTGTTGAAGAGCAGATCCGCGCGGCCGTAGTGCTCGCGGACCGCCGCGAAGAGCGCGGTCACCGCTTCCGGGTCCGTCACGTCCGTCGGCACGCACAGCACGTCGGCGTCCTGACCGGTGAGCGCCGCGGTCTCCTCGAGCGTCTCACTGCGGCGTCCGGCGAGTACCACTGCCCATTTCGGGCCAACGCGCGAACCGGTGACGGTGTCCTGCCCGCTTCGCGTCAGTTCCAGTGCCACGCTCCGGCCGATGCCGGAGCCGGCACCCGTCACCACGGCAATCCTTCGTGCAGCGTTCATGGCCCGCAGCGTACGCGGAGGTGACCTCCACGGAACTCATCCGACCGCCATGCGGATGTCGTGTTCGTGACAACGCGGGTTCGTCGGCTCCGGCTCCAATGCGACTGACAACAGCCGTAAGGGGAGGGCCATATGACACCCGCGCACCGCACCCACTCGCCCGAACTCAGAGCCGCGGCGGCCCGGCGCCTCGGCCGCCGCGGCTTCTTCACCGTCACGTCCGCCGCCGCCGCGCTCGCCTTCACGGTGAACATGCCCGGCACCGCGCACGCCGCCACCGTCAACGGGCGCAAGATCACCGAGGAGCCCTTCACCCTGGGCGTCGCCTCCGGCGACCCGCAGCCCGATTCCGTCGTGCTGTGGACGCGCCTCGCGCCGAAACCGTACGAACCGGGCAGCGGCCTGCCGCAGGCCAGGGTCCAGGTCCAGTGGGAGGTCGCCCACGACGCCGCCTTCACCCGGATCGCCAAGCGCGGCGCCGTCACCGCCTTCCCCGAGTTCAACCACAGCGTCCACGTCGAGGCGGTCGGTCTCGAGGCGGACCGCGTCTACTACTACCGTTTTCGCACCGGCACGTGGATCAGTCCCACCGGCCGCACCCGCACAGCGCCCGCCCCCGGCGCCGTCCTCAGTGAGCTGAAGCTTGCCGCCGTGTCCTGTCAGGCGTATCACGACGGCTATTTCACCGCCTACAAGCACCTGGCGGGCGAGGACCTCGACGTCGTGCTCCACCTCGGCGACTACCTCTACGAGTACGCCGTGAACTCCGCCGGCGGCGCACGCAACTACAGCGACCGCGTCCTGCCCGCCCACTTCAACCGCGAGACGGTCACGCTCGAGGACTACCGGCTGCGCTACGGCCTCTACAAGTCGGACCCCGACCTGCAGGCCGCCCACGCCGCGCACCCCTTCGTCCTCACCTGGGACGACCACGAGACCGAGAACAACTACGCCGACGGGACCCCGGAGAACGGCGTACCGCCCGAGGAGTTCCTGTTGCGCAGGGCCTCCGCCTACCGCGCGTACTGGGAGAACCAACCGCTGCGCGCCCCGCAGCAGCCCAGCGGTCCGGACATGCAGCTGTACCGCCGGTTGCACTTCGGCCAGCTCGCCCAGTTCGACGTGCTCGACACCCGCCAGTACCGCTCCGACCAGGCGTACGGCGACAGGGCCCACATTCCCGGCCCCGAGTCCGAGGACCCGTCACGCACGATGACCGGCGCGCAGCAGGAACGCTGGCTGATAGACGGCTGGCGTGCCTCCACGGCCGTGTGGAACGTCGTACCGCAGCAGGTCAACTTCTCCCAGCGCAAGCTCGACCTCAACGAGGTCGCCGTGGTCAGCATGGACGCCTGGGACGGCTACCCGGCCTCCCGTGACCGGATACTGGACGGCGCCGAGTCGGCGGGCGTCCGCAATCTGATGGTCCTCACCGGGGACGTGCACGTCGCGTACGCCTACGACATCAAGCGCGACTACGAGACGCCCGGCGCCAAGGTCGTGGGCACCGAGATCGTCGCCACCTCCATCACCAGTGGCAAGGACGGCGCCGACAGGCCGGCCACCTGGGACACCTACACCCGGGCCAACCCGCACATGAAGTTCTACAACGGCCGCCGCGGTTATGTGACGATCACCCTCGGCGAGCAGCAGGCGCGCGCCGACTTCCGCACGGTCGCGGCCGTCACGACACCGGGCGCGCCCGTCTCCACGACGGCCTCGTTCGTGACCGAGGCGGGCAACCCCGGTCTCGAACAGGTGTGACCAGCGGACAGCTGTGACTCCCGCCCGGGTGGCGGTCGCCCGCCCCTCTTCACGCGTTCGCGCCGGAAAGGAGTCGATCAATTCGGAGGAGCTGAGAGCATTGGTGTGACAAGAGGATGAGGAGCTGTTGATGCCGGAGAGCGGCCAGACCACACAAGGACACATATCCGACGCCGGACCGGTATCCGACCCCTCGCCCCCTGCTGCGCCTCCTGCCCCTCCTGAGCCGTCGGCTCCGGTGGGCCCGGTGGCGGTGGGCGTCGCCGCCGCCCGCCGTGCCGGACTCGTCGTCACCCTGGTCCTCGGTGGCCTCACCGCGCTGCCGCCGCTGTCCATGGACATGTACCTCCCGGCGCTGCCCGCCGTCACCGACTCGCTGCACGCACCCGCCGCGACCGTCCAGCTCACCCTCACCGCATGCCTTGCCGGCATGGCCCTCGGACAGCTTGTCGTCGGCCCGATGAGCGACAAGTGGGGACGCCGCAGGCCGCTGCTCGTCGGCATGCTCGTGTACGTGGTCGCCACCGCGATCTGCGCCTTCGCCCCGACCGTCGACATGCTCATCGCCTTCCGCCTGCTGCAGGGCCTCGCCGGAGCGGCCGGCATCGTCATCGCCCGCGCCATGGTGCGCGACCTCTACGACGGCGTGGAGATGGCCAGGTTCTTCTCCACCCTGATGCTGATCTCCGGCGTCGCGCCCATCATCGCCCCGCTCATCGGCGGCCAAGTGCTGCGGATCACCGACTGGCGCGGCATCTTCGTCGTGCTCACCGGCGTCGGCGTGCTGCTCACGCTCGTGGTGGTGAAGTGGCTCGGCGAGACCCTGCCCGTGGAGAAACGACACAGCGGTGGAGTCGTCGAGGCGCTGCGCACCATGCGCGGACTGCTGGCGGACCGGGTCTTCACCGGCTACGTGCTCACCGGCGGGCTCGCCTTCGCCGCGCTGTTCGCGTACATCTCGGCGTCGCCCTTTGTGGTGCAGGAGATCTACGGAGCCTCGCCGCAGACCTTCAGCCTGCTCTTCGGACTGAACTCGGTCGGCCTGATCGCCGTCGGCCAGATCAACGGCAAACTGCTCGTCGGGCGGGTCAGCCTCGACAAGGCGCTCGGCCTCGGCCTGGCGGTGATCGCCCTCGCGGCGACGGCGCTGCTGCTGCTGACGTCCGGAGTCTTCGGCGAGGTGGGACTGGTCCCGGTCGCGGCGGGTCTGTTCGTACTGATGTCGGCGATGGGCCTTGCCATGCCCAACACGAACGCCCTGGCCCTGATGCGTACGCCGCACGCCGCGGGGTCGGCGTCGGCACTGATCGGCACGTCGTCGTTCCTCATCGGCGCGATCGCGTCGCCGCTCGTGGGGATCGCGGGCGAAGGGACGGCGGTGCCGATGGCCGTGGTCCAGATGGCGTGTGCGACGGGGGCGGTGGCGTGCTTCGTGCTGCTGTGCAGGCCGTGGCGCGGGAGGCCGGAGGCGGTCTGAGGCTGTGGGGGAGTGGCCCCGCGTAGACTCTCCCGGTGAACGCCGTCGCCGCCCCCGCCGCCGAAACCCTGCGCAGCGCCCTCGCCGGGCTGCTGGACGGGCTGCCGCCCACCCAGGCCGCACAGGCCGTCGAGCGGCTGATCGCCAACTACCGGGGCACCACCCCCACCGACGCCCCCGTTCTGCGGGACCGGTCGGACGTCGCCGCATACGCCGCGTACCGGATGCCGGCGACGTTCGAGGCGGTGCGGGCAGCCCTCGCGGAGCTGCGGGCCGCCGCACCGGACTGGACACCCGGCACGCACACCGACATCGGCGGCGGCACGGGCGCGGCGAGCTGGGCGGTCGCCGACGCGTGGGACGAAGAGGCGCCGAGCACGACCGTGCTGGACTGGGCCGAGCCCGCGCTCGCGCTCGGCCGGGAACTGGCCGTCGCCTCCCGCGTGCCCTCCCTCCGCGCCGCCACCTGGCAGCGTTCACGGATCAGTGCGGCGCTCCGAATCGAGAGCACCGATCTCGTGACCGTCTCCTACGTCCTCAAGGAGCTCACCCCCGGCGACCGCGCCGCGGTCGTCGCCGAGGCCGCCCGCGCCGCCCAGGCCGTTGTCGTCGTCGAGCCCGGCACCCCGGACGGTTACGAGCGCATCATCGAGGCCCGTGACGCTCTGATCGCCGCCGGACTGCGCGTCGCCGCCCCCTGCCCGCACAGCGCCGCATGCCCGATCGAGCCCGGATCCGACTGGTGCCACTTCGCCGCCCGCGTCTCCCGTTCCTCCCTGCACCGGCAGATCAAGGGCGGCTCGCTGCCGTACGAGGACGAGAAGTTCAGTTACGTCGCCGCGACCCGCTTCCCGGTGGAACCGGCCGGCGCCCGCGTGACCCGCAAGCCCCAGATCCGCAAGGGCCTGGTGCTGCTCGACCTCTGCACCGAGGGGGAAGGGCTGCGCCGGGACACGGTGACCAAGCGGCACGGGGCGCTCTACAAGGAGGCCCGCGACGCTGCGTGGGGCGACGCCTGGCCGACTGGCTGACGGACTCTCGGATCTGCCGTCGAACGGCAGGCGAGACGACGCGTCTCGTCGGGTGGTAGATTGCCGTCATGTCCGAGACGAAGGCTCCCGACTCTTCCCGGCGCAGCGAACGATCCCGCCGCGCGATCTACGACGCCGCCCTCGGCCTCGTCGGCGAGATCGGCTACGCGAAGACGACCATCGAGGGCATCGCCGCCCGCGCCGGAGTGGGCAAGCAGACCATCTACCGCTGGTGGCCCTCCAAGGGCGCCGTGCTGCTGGAGGCCTTCCTCGACATGGCGGAACAGGCGGCCGAGGCCGCCGGCCCCGACGGGTACGTGCTCCCCGACACCGGCGACCTCGAAGCCGACCTCCGCGTCGTGCTGCGCGCCACCGTCGACGAGATGAACACCCCCGTCTACGACGCCCCCGCGCGCGCGCTCGCCGCCGAGGGCGTGGTCAACGCCGAAGCCGGCGCCCAGTTCGTCGAAAGGCTTCTCGAGCCACAGCTCCAGCTGTACGTCACGCGGTTGCGCGCCGCCCAGGAGGCCGGGCAGGTGCGCGCCGGGATCGACCTGCGCATCGCCCTGGAGCTGTTCACCGGACCGCTCGCGCACCGCTGGCTGCTGCGCACTCTGCCGCTCACCCATGAGTACGCCGACAAGGTCGTGGACTACGCCGTGAACGGCCTCGCCCCGCGCGGCTGAGCCTTGCCCCCGGGCCGCCGGGAAGGCGCCGGGAGCCACCCCGGTTGGAGACTGTGGCCACCCGGGGAGCAGGATGGTGGGACCATGGGGTGTCCGCGTGGGGCGAGCGTGAGGTGTGAGGGGATAGATGGGCGACGGTATCGGCCGCTTCCGCGGCACGGAGGGCAGGCCTTCCAAGGAGCGCAGGCTGGCGCAGTGGCTGCGTCGCCGCCCCCGGGACACCGACGCGGACGACTCGCAGCGCGAGACCCTGCTCCTGGCCGCCGCCGACGCGGGACTGCCGCTCGCGCCCGCCGCCCATCCGATCGGCTACCGCTGCTCCTGTGAGCGCATCGGATGTCCGACGCCGGCCACCCACCCGATCTCCTTCGCCTGGCAGACGCAGTCCACCACGGACATGGCGCAGATCCAGCGCTGGGCGCAGGGCCAGCCGGAGGCGAACTTCATCACCGCCACGGGCATGGTCCACGACGTGCTCGACGTGCCCCTGGACGCCGGCCGCAAGGCGCTCGCCCGGCTGCTCGAGCGGGGCATCGACGTCGGCCCGGTGGCCGAGTCCGGCGAGGACCGGATGCTCTTCTTCACCGCCACCCGCGGCACGCCCGAGGACGAGGACGAGTGGTGGCCCTGCGAACTGGACTGCCACCCGGAGACGATGGACGAGCACCCCGGCCTGCGCTGGCACTGCCGCGGCAGCTATGTCCTGGTGCCCCCGGCCCGTCTCCCCGGTGACGGCGACCTGAACGTCGCCTGGCTCCGCGGCCTCGAGCATCCACTGCCGGACCCGCTGACGCTGCTGGAGACGCTGACGGACGCGTGCGCGCGGTACGCGGGCGAGAACGAGCACGTGGACCACCACGCCGCGGCCTGGCCCCTCGGCCGCTGACGCACCGCCGGGGCCGGTTACGAGCCCCGGGCCGTTGCGACCCCGGGGCTCTTACGGCCGGGGCGTTCATGTCCCCGGGGCGTTCATGTCCCCGGGACGTTCACGACGCCCGAGCGGTCATGACCCGGAGTTCACGGCCCTCGGGCTGTCGGGACCCGGGGCGTTCACGACCTCTGAGCGGTCATGCCCCGGGGCGGCCCTTGGGCTGTCGGGACCCCGGGCACGCCCCCGGAGCATTGCCACCCCCGGGCGCCTGCCGCCCCTGGGCCACTCCCCGGCGCCTGCCGCCCCGGGCGGTTACGACCCCTTCGCCGCGGTCAGCCCCGTGAGGCGGCCCAGGACCTCCACCACCGGGCCGGGCTCGCCGCCGTTGCCCCGGGGGACGATCACCGCCTGGTTGGAGACCCGCTCCTTGGTGATCGTGGACTTCACCTCGCCTGTCAGCAGCGCCTTGACGTCCGGTACGACCTTCAGCCGGACACCCTTCGCGGCCGTCTGGCGCTCGAAGTTGCGCATCGAGAAGAAGACAAGTGACCCGCCGTCCTTCGTGGCCAGGCCCAGCGGCGCGTAGTCGCCCGTGTCCAGGGGCTGGTCGATGTACTGGGTCGTCATGCCGAGCACGTTCGCGCTCTTCTTGCGGTTGTCGCGCCACACGGAGGTGTGCGGACCGGCCTTGAAGTGCTCCGGCTTGCCGTTCTGCAGGTACGAGGTGTATTCCTCGCTCAGGTTCCGCGGGGCGACCGCCGGCGCCGCGCTGTCCAGGGCGACCGGCTCCGCGTATCCGTCCTTGTCCGTCTTGAAGGCCGGTATCTGCCGGGGGGTCAGGATGTTCAGATACGCGGCCCGCCACCCCTCCTTGGCGCCGTTGCGCACGAAGACGAGCACCCACCGGTTGTCGCCCGCGCCACCGTCCCGGTCGCGGTTGGAGTCGGTGTCCGCCACGAACCAGCGCGGCCAGCCCGCCTTCTTGGGGATCGTGAACTTCGGGTCCGTCAGTTCCAGCGGCACATGGTTGGGGTTGCCGTCCGGGAAGTTGACCTGCCGGGCCTTGAGGCCGGCCTGGTTGATCGCCCCCAGGGCGCCGGTGACATGAGCCGCGTCGAGCGCGGGATCGTAGGCCTTGTCGGCCTTGTTGTAGGCGTCCGTGAACGCCGCGAGTGCTTTCGCGGCCTCGTCCTGCGTCGCCGCCGGGACGACTTCCCGCTCCCCGTGCACCGTCACGCACGCGCTCGCCGTCAGGGACAGTACCGCCGTCGCCGCGAGCCCCGTCGCCGCCCGACCCAGCCTTCTCATCGGTTGCCTTCTGCTCCTCGACCCCCATGGACCGTCCGAACCCTACCGGGGCCCGCAACAGGCCGAGCGCGGGGACCGGATACAACGCCCACACCGTGATCTCGCGGTGGCGCGGAACGGGGGTTCGTGAAGGTCGTTTCGGGCAGGCGGGCGGCGTTCCGGTGCGGCCGTCCTCGCGGTCCGCCGCCGGGAAACCGCCCGTTCCCGAGCCGGGATGCTTGAATGCCTGCGTGAACGAACTCGACGCGCTCGGCGTACACGGCGTACTCGACGTCCTGAACGTCTTCTGTGGCGGAGACGGGCGGCACGGCAACGCCCTCGGGGTCGTACGCGACCCCCGTCGCTACCCGGACCGGGAGTCCCGGCAGGCGCTCGCCGCCGAACTCGGCTACAGCGAGACGGTGTTCGTCGACGACCCGGAACGCGGCGTCGTCGAGATCTACACCCCCTCGGTGCGACTGCCCTTCGCCGGACACCCGCTCGTCGGCACTGCCTGGCTGCTGGACCTCGAGGCGGTCAATCCGCCCGCCGGGGAGGTGTGGGCGCGCCACGACGGCGAGTTCACCTGGATCACCGCCCGCGCCGAATGGGCGCCGCCGCGGCGGCTCGAGCAGTACGCGTCACCCGGGGAGGTCGACGCGCTGCCCGCGCCGCCGCCCGGGGAGGGCCTGCTGTACGCGTGGGCGTGGCAGGACGAGGCGGCGGGCCGGGTGCGGGCCAGGGCCTTCCCGCGGCGCGGCGACGGCATCGTCGAGGACGAGGCGACAGGCGCGGCGGCGCTGCTGCTGACCGACCGGCTGGGCCGCGCCCTGAACATCACCCAGGGCCAGGGGTCGCAGATTCTGACCGCCCCCGGCCCTGACGGCATCGTCGAGATCGGCGGTCGCGTACGGCTCGCGACGCCCGCTCCCGCGCTCACGGCCGCGCCCCCGGCCCCGCGGATGACTCTCCCGCGCGGCGAGCGGACCCGTCTGCCCCACGCCGTGACCGCGCCCGGCCTCACGCGCTGAGGGGGAACTCCCGCTCCAGCGCCCGCAGGATGGCGACGTTGTAGTCGAAGGCGAGCCGGCACTCCTCGACCATGCGCTGCTTCTCCAGATCGTCGGCCTCCACATGGTCCAGAAGCTCGCGGTAAGTCCGCTTGAACGCGGCCGGGTTGGGGATCTGCTCGAAGACGTAGAACCGGACGCCGTCGCCCTTGCGGTCGAAGCCCCACGTCTTCTCCGCCATGTCGCGCAGCACCTGGCCGCCGGACAGGTCGCCGAGATAACGCGTGTAGTGGTGTGCCACATACCCGGCGGGCCAGGTCCGCGCGCACTCCTTGATCCGGGCGGCATACGCGGCCGTGGCCGGCAGCGGCACACGATCCTCCGGCCGGCTGTCCGCGCCCCGAAGGTGCACGAGGTCGCGCTCCAGCTCCGCGGTGCGCATCAGCTCGGGCCTGATGAACGGACCGGCGACCGGATCGTCGCCCAGCGACCCGGCCGCGTCCTCCAGCGCCCGGTACACGAACCACAGCTCCTCGCTGTAGCGGGCGTACGCCTCGACGCCCAGCCGGCCGCCGAGCAGATGGTCCATGAAGGGCGACATCTGCACCGTGGTGTGCCGCTCGTGCGAGGCGAGACGGATCAGTGTCGAGAAGGGCGTACCGGTTGCATCCAAGGCGGGCCTCCAGAGACCGGAGAGGACGGGAGCGCTCGGTGCTGTTGCCACCACCGATCCTGCTGCTCAGGCTTGCCCAAGTCAACGCGTTCCCGACGACCTGTCGGTAAAACGGTACCCACCCGGGGGCTCAGGGCAACGTGAGAATTTCGGTCCCCGTCGCGGTCACCGCCAGTGTGTGCTCGAACTGCGCCGTGCGCTTGCCGTCCTTCGTCACGACCGTCCAGCCGTCGTCCCACATGTCGTACTCGTACGTCCCGAGCGTGAGCATCGGCTCGATGGTGAAGGTCATCCCCGGCTGGATGACGGTGGTGGCGTGCGCGGCGTCGTAATGCGGGATGATCAGTCCGGAATGGAACGACGAATTGATGCCGTGCCCGGTGAAGTCGCGGACGACCCCATAACCGAAGCGCTTGGCGTACGACTCGATGACCCGGCCGATGACGTTGACCTGGCGACCCGGCTTGACCGCCTTGATCGCACGGTTCAGCGCCTCCCGGGTGCGCTCGACCAGCAGCCGGGACTCCTCGTCGACGTCACCGCAGAAGTAGGTGGCGTTGTTGTCGCCGTGCACGCCGTTGATGTACGCGGTGACGTCCAGGTTCACGATGTCGCCGTCCCGCAGGACGGTGGAGTCGGGGATTCCATGGCAGATCACCTCGTTGATCGAGGCGCACAAGGACTTGGGGAACCCGCGGTAGCCGAGCGTCGACGGGTAGGCGCCGTGGTCGCACATGAACTCGTGCGCGACACGGTCCAGTTCGTCCGTCGTGACACCCGGGGCGATGTGTTTGGCGGCCTCCTCCATCGCCTGCGCGGCGATGCGCCCCGCGATGCGCATCCGCTCGATGGTCTCCGAGTCCTGGACCTCGGGCCCTGAGTACGGGGTCGGCGCTGGTTTCCCGACATACTCGGGGCGCCGGATATTGCCGGGAACGGAGCGGGTGGGAGAGAGCTCCCCTGGTACGAGCAGCGACTGGCCAGACATGGCAGCGAGTCTAACCAGGCCTGCTGGGGCAGCATGGCCTGAGAGGAAGGAGCCGACCATGGCCCTGTTCAAGAAGCGCACGGCGGGCAAGCCGGGCGAGTGGTACTACTGCCTGCAGCACAAGAAGGTCGAGGAGGGGCCGGAGTGCCCGGCCAAGGACCGCTTCGGGCCTTACGCGTCCCGCGAGGAGGCGACGCGGGCGATGGAGACGGCGCAGGAGCGGAATCTGGAGTGGGAGACGGACCCCCGTTGGCACGACGGGGCGCCCCGCCCCACTGACGACTAGCGCCCGGGGCCGGGGCTCTGCCCTCGCGCCGCCGGCGGGCGTGGGAGCGGCGCCGGCACCCGCCCCGCCCGGTCGGGGCGCGGCCCCGGGCCTCTGCGCCTCAAGCGCCGGCGGGGCTGATTTCGCGGAGCGTCATCCAGCCCGTCCGGGGTACCTCCCACGGCCGCCAGGCCGTAGAAGGAGTTCGAGCACACCGCGCGGAGCGCGGTACGGGTCCGGGGCTTGCCCGCCACACGGCGGAGCCGCACATCGGTGCAGAAGGAAGGGGCGGGGTGGGGGAACCAGCCCCGCGCAGCGGCCACCGGCGCTGCCCGCCCTCGCGTCACGCCGCCTCCCGCGCGGCCCGCCGCGCCACCGCGTCCTCGTCCGTTGCCGCGTCGTACGTCACCAGCTTCGGCAGCACCGCCGCCAGCACCCCCACCGACAGCACGCACGCCACACCTCCGCCCCATATCGCCGGGCGCGTCCCCGTCCAGCCCGCCATCGCGCCCGCGCGGACCTGGCCCAGTTGCGGGCCGACGCTGTACGAGAGGACCTCGATGCCCGCCAGGCGGCCCCGGAGGCCCTCGGGGATCGTCTGGTTCCAGATCGTCGAGCGGCCGAGGCCGCTCAGCATGTCTCCCGCGCCCGCGACGGCCAGGCACAGCAGCACCAGCCACACATGCGTGAACCAGCCCGCCGCCGCGACGGCCAGCCCCCAGCCCGCCGCGCCGAACACGACGAACAGGCCGTGTCGCCGTACCCGTGACGTCCAGCCGCTCGTCAGGCTCAGCAGCACCGAGCCGGCCGAACCCGCCGCGTACATCAGGCCCAGGGACCACTCGGCGTCCAGGTCGTCCGCCAGGAACGGGAAGATCGTGTTGGGGAAGGCGAACAGCATCGCGGCCAGGTCGATCGCGTACGTCCCCAGCAGCACCGGCCGTGACCACGCGTAGCGCGCGCCTTCCACGATGCCCCGCAGGGACGGCTTGTCGGCGTCGTGGGCCGGTGGCGCCGGGTCGAGGCGCAGGCACAGGAGGGCGGAGACGGCAAAACCGACGACGGTGAGCCCGTACGCGGCAGCGTGCCCGGTGTACGCGACGACGACGCCCGCCACCGCCGGGCCGGCGATCGCTCCGAGCTGCCAGCGGATGGCGTTCAGCGCGGCCGCGGCGGTGAGCTGGTCGTGCGGCACGATGCGGGCCAGCAGGGAGTCGAGGGCGGGCCGCTGGAGGCCCGCGCAGGCGGAGACGCCCGCGGCCACGCCGTACAGCGGCCACAGCATCGGCTCCGGCAGCGCCGCGTTCACCAGCAGGATCGTCGCCAGCAGACCGAGGCCCACCTCGGTGCCGAGGATCAGCCTGCGGCGGTCGACGGCGTCGGCGAGCACGCCTCCGTAGAGGCCGAAGACGACCAGCGGGACCAGTTCCACCGCGCCCATCGCGCCCACCGCGAGCGGGGAGCCGGTCAGGTCCTTGATCTGGAGCGGCAGGGCGATCATCGCCATCGAGCTCGCGAAGTAGGTGACCAGCCCCTGGACCCACAGGAGCCGGAAGCCGCGCGACGACCGCCACGGTGAGAGGTCCGGCAGGACGGCGGAGAGCTTGGAGGTCACGGAAGCCCATGCTCGAGCGGCCCCGGAGCCTCGGGCAACCGAATTACCAGCGTGCCGGTGGCGGGGACGTCAGCTGGTCCGCCAGCCGCGACAGCCGGTCCCGCAGCCGCGAGCGTCCGCGCGGTGTGGGCACGCTGTTCTCGCCCGCCGCCGCGCTCACCAGGTGCTGCACGGTGTCGATGTCGATCTCCGAGGCCCTCTCGGCATGGTCTTGACCCGGTACGGTCAGCGCCTCGTGGGCCAGCCCGTGCACCTCGGGGTCCCCGCCGTCCAGCGACAGCACCGTCGCACCCGCCCGCCGGGCGTCGTGCAGCCGCTCGAGCAGGGCCTCGCCCGGCGACTCGGGCGCCACGACCAGCAGCGTCTCCCCGCGTCCTGCCGCCTCGAGTCTGCCGAGTCCGACGGCCAGATGCGCCGGGTCGGCGGTGCGCACCCGGTGCCGTACGAGGGTCGGCGCCAGCTCGGGCTGGCCGGACCAGGTGGCCTCGTCGACGAGATGCGCGGCCAGGTGCCACGGCTCGTACGCCTCGGTCCCCACCAGCAGCAGCCCGCCGCCCCGCGGCACCACGGAAGAGCGCAGCACGCCGGCGAACCTCCGGGTCGCCGCGGGCCACTGGGTCCCGGCGAGGACTTCGCGCAGCAGCGCGACGCGTACGGCATCCATGGCGCAGCATCCTGCACCCGAGCCCGCCGGCGTGGGGCCCGGTCGGTCCCGGCTCACCCGATCGGGAGGCCCGGGTCCCGAAGTAGGGTCGCCTCATGACTACTACTGGTACTGACAGTTCAGGGAACGCGCCCAAGGCCCCGGCCAAGGACCCCTGGGAACTTCCGGACGTCTCCGGGCTGGTCGTCGGCGTTCTCGGCGGCACCGGGGACCAGGGGCGCGGCCTCGCCTACCGGCTGGCCAGGGCCGGCCAGAAGGTGATCATCGGTTCCCGTTCCGTGGAGCGCGCCGAAGCCGCGGCCGAGGAACTGGGCCTCGGCATCGAGGGCGCCGACAACGCCGAGTGCGCGCGGCGCAGCGACATCGTGATCGTGGCGGTGCCGTGGGACGGGCACGCCAAGACGCTGGAGACGCTGCAGAAGGAGCTCGTCGGCAAGCTGGTCGTCGACTGCGTCAATCCGCTGGGCTTCGACAAGAAGGGCGCGTACGCGCTCAAGCCGGAGGAGGGCAGCGCCGCGGAGCAGGCCGCCGCCCTGCTGCCCGACTCGCGGGTGACGGCGGCGTTCCACCATCTGTCGGCCGTGCTGCTCCAGGACGAGTCGATCGAGGAGATCGACACCGACGTGATGGTGCTGGGCGAGGCCCGCGCGGACACCGACATCGTGCAGGCCCTGGCCGCCCGGATCCCCGGTATGCGCGGAGTGTTCTCCGGCCGGCTGCGCAACGCGCACCAGGTGGAGTCACTGGTCGCCAACCTGATCTCGGTCAACCGCCGCTACAAGGCACACGCCGGGCTGCGCGTCACCGACGTGTAGGACGCGCCGGGGCATGAGGGACACTGGACGGGTCAGAAAGCCCCCCGGCAGGACCCGACAGGAGCCGTAACCCATGCCCCGCCTCGCTCTCTACTCCCTCGCCGTCTGCGTCCTCGCCGTGGTCGCGGCGGTGCTCTCCTTCGTGCAGGGCATGTGGTTCGGGATCGTGTGGGTGCTGCTCGGCGGGCTGTCGTCGAACATGGCCTGGTACTACCGGCGCCGGGCGAAGGCGGAGCGGGCCGCCGCCGGATCAGCCTGACGCGGGCGACGGCGGAGCGGGCCGCCGCCGGATCAGCCCGACGCGGCGCAGATGTCGGTCTGTCCGTTCCAGAACTCGAACAGGTCACGTCCGCAGAAGATGCCGAGCTCGTCCACCCCGAGCGCCCCCATGATCCCGTAGATCGCGTCGAAGAAGACGGCGTTGACCTCGGGGATGAAGAGGATCACGAAGACGATGATCAGTCCGAACGGTGCGATCGGCTCCACCTGGCGTCGCACCTTGTACGACAGCCAGGGCTCGATCACGCCGTAGCCGTCCAGGCCGGGGACCGGCAGGAAGTTCAGGATCGCGGCCGTGACCTGGAGCATCGCGAGGAACGCGAGCGCGAAACGGAAAGCGGTCGGCACGCCGTCCAGCGCGCCCAGCCAGAACGGGGCGGTGCACACGGCGGCGAACAGCACGTTCGTCAGCGGGCCCGCCGCCGAGATCATGCTGTGCTTCCAGCGGCCCGAGATGCGGTTGCGCTCGATGAAGACCGCGCCGCCCGGCAGGCCGATTCCGCCCAGGATCACGAAGACGACCGGCAGCACGATGCTCAGCAGCGCGTGCGTGTACTTCAGCGGATTCAGCGTCAAGTAGCCCTTGGCGCCGATGGAGATGTCACCGCCGTGCAGCGCGGTGCGGGCGTGCGCGTACTCGTGCAGGCAGAGCGACACGATCCACCCGGAGACGACGAAGAGGAAGACGGCGAGACCGGGGCTGGCCGCGAAGCCCGTCCACACCGCCCAGCCCGTCACCGCCATCACCGCGGCGATCCCGAGGAAGACGGGACTGATGGCGCGGTCGCTGTGGCGCCTGGCAGCGGTGGTCATGGACGCGGCTCCTGACGTGCGGCGGGGGACGTGCGGCGGGACGTGCGGGGGGTGCGGAGTAGACCGTACCGGTGACACGCGGGGAACGTCCTGGGGCCGTTCCCGGTTCCTGCTCCTGCCCCGCCCGAGCGGCGCCGACACGGGCGCCGGGGCATGAGCCGCACTGGCTGCCGTACGAGGAAGGCGGCGTGGACGCGCCTGCCGACCCCCGTCCTCAACTGGCCGCGCTGCAATACGAGTTGATCGATTCGAACCGTCGGCAACGGGCCGCCGAGGCCGAGTCGGCGGCCCGTTGTGCCGACAGGTCAGGACTTCGCGTAGTCGCCGAATCCGTACCAGTCGAGCATCACGCACGGCTGGTCGCCGACCACGTACGCGTCGTGGCCCGGCGCGATGCTGATGAACTGACCCTGTTCCACGTCGACCGTCTCGCCGTCGTCCATGGCGATGGTCATCCGGCCGCTGACGACATAACCGACATGTGCCGCCATGCAGCTGTCCGTCCCCGCGATGGGCTTGACGTGCGTCGACCATCGCCAGCCCGGTTCGAACACGGCCCGGCCGACCGGCCCCTGCTCCGTGTTCAGGAGATCGAGCTTCCCCTTCCCGTCCTTGAACGCACGGGTTTCATCAGCCGAGTCGAAGGTCCTGCTCACGATTCCGGCCATGACTTTCCGCCTCCTGGCGGTCCACTGCTGTGTTCCCGAGGCCATTTCTCACACTACGCCGCCCGCCACGCCGACAGCCCGCCGACGGGGGAAGATCGGCGGGCTGTCGTTGGTGCCGGAAGTGGCTCAGTGGAAGCTGTGCTCCTCGGCGGGGAACGCCCCGCCCGCGACGTCGTCGGCGAATGCCTTCGCCGCGTCCGTGAGGGTCTGCCGGAGGTTGGCGTACTGCTTGGTGAAGCGCGGCACCTTGCCGCCCGTCAGGCCCGCCATATCGGTCCACACGAGGACCTGCGCGTCGGTGTCGGGGCCCGCGCCGATGCCGATGGTCGGGATGTGCAGGGACCGGGTGACCTCGGCGGCGAGCTCCGCGGGCACCAGCTCCAGCACGACCGCGAAGGCGCCCGCGTCCTGGGCGGCCTTGGCGTCGCGGATCAGCCGGTGGGCGGCCTCGTCGCTGCGGCCCTGCACCCGGTAGCCCATGGTGTTCACGGACTGCGGGGTCAGGCCCAGATGCGACATCACCGGGATGCCGGCCTGTACGAGCAGCTCGGTCTGGCCGAGTGAACGCTCGCCGCCCTCCAGCTTGACCGCGCCGACGCCCGCTTCCTTGACCAGTCGGGTGGCGTTGCGCAGGGCCTGGACCGGGCCCTCCTGGTAGGCACCGAAGGGGAGGTCGCCGACGACGAGGGCGCGCTTGGTGCCTCGTACGACAGCGGCGGACAGCAGCGTCATCTCGTCCATGGTGACGGGCACGGTGGTCTCGTAGCCGAGGTGACAGTTGCCCATGGAGTCGCCCACCAGCACGACGGGGATGCCTGCCTCGTCGAAGACGGACGCGGTCATCGCGTCGTAGGCGGTGAGCATGGGCCACTTCTCGCCGCGCTCCTTGGCGGCGGCGATGTCGTGCACGGTGATACGGCGCGTCTGCTTGCCGCCGTACAGCGCCTTGCTGCTGTCGGAGGTCTTCTGGGCAGGCTGAAGCGTCATGAGTAGTCGGCTCCTTCGTCATCTCGTGGCGCCCTGACGGCGTCCCCGGATCGCCTCCATGGTGGCACTTCATGCCGCCCGGGCGAAAGAGGACCCCGTCACAACCTCCGGCCCGGCCGGGCACCGGCGCGCGGGCGTGCGTCCGCCCGGTTGCAACACGCCGGTGGTGGCGGTCCGCGGCCGAGGAACCGGCCGGTCCGCGGCGCGCCGAGTGTGCCCGTTCTGTCACAGCGTCCTCACCTGGCCCGACAGTCGGAACCCGGTGCGCCGCCCCGTCGTCATCGAGGCAGTACGGCCGTCTCAGGACGGCGGAGCTACCACCGGTCATCGCCTAGTGTCCTAAGGACGGCGGCGAGGCCGGTGTGACAGCAAGGCAGTGAGGACAGCTTTATGGCGCAGGCGTACACGGCGGAAACGGGGAACGACGCAGCGCGGACGCGGCACACCGGGTCCGGAGCCGGGAGGGCGGGGGGCCTGCTCGAGCGCCTGCGCGGTGACCGCGGCATCTGGCGGCGCGGCGTCCTCCTCGCGATCTTCGCCGTACTCATCGCCCTGCTGATGATCCTGCACGCACAGATCCCCAACCGGCTGGGCAACCTCGGCAGCCTGACAGAGACGTTCCTGCCGTGGTTCGGCGTCTTCGTCCCGATCATCGCCGTGGCGGCGGTGCTGCGGCGCTCCGCCACGGCGATGATCGCCGTACTGCTGCCGCTGATCGTCTGGCTCAACCTCTTCGGCGGGCTGCTGACCGGCAAGGCCGCGGCGGCGGACGGCGAGCTGACGGTCGCCACGCACAACGTGAACGCGGACAATCCGGACCCGGTGGGCACCGCGAAGGAGGTCGCCGCGTCCGGAGCGGACGTCCTGGCGCTGCAGGAACTGCCGGGCGGGCAGGTCGCGACATACGAGCAGGCGCTGGCCGGTACGTACCGGTACCACGCAGTCGAGGGCACGGTCGGGCTGTGGAGCAAGTACCCGTTGACCGACACCGCTCCCGTGGACATCAAGATGGGCTGGACCCGGGCCATGCGTGCCACGGTCGAGACGCCGGACGGGAGCGTCGCGGTGCACGTGGCGCACCTGCCGTCCGTGCGTGTGAAGCTCGAAGCGGGTTTCACGGCCAACCAGCGCGACGACAGTGCCGACGCCCTGGGGGAGGCGATCGCCCGGGAGCGCACCGACCGGGTCGTGCTGCTCGGCGACCTCAACGGCACGATGAACGACCGCTCGCTCAACGCGATCACGTCCCAGATGCGCTCGACGCAGGGGGCGGCGGGGGACGGTTTCGGCTTCAGCTGGCCGGCGTCGTTCCCGATGGCGCGGATCGACCAGATCCTGGTGCGGGGCGTCGAGCCGGTCTCGTCGTGGACGCTGCCGCGGACGGACAGCGATCACCTGCCGATCGCGGCGCGCGTCAAGCTGTGACGTTCCCCACCCCGTCCCTTCCCGAACCGGGGCAAGTCCCGCACCCCGTACCGCGCTTCGCGCGGTCGTCGGGGGAAGGGGCGGGGTGGGGAACCTCGGCGCAACTCGTCGTTCATCGGCGGGAACAAAACGTCTGAGAGCATTTGTTCCGAGAACGAACTTACTCGGAAAGGCTCACCCCACATGCCCTTGGCGCTACTCGCCCTCGCCGTGTCCGCCTTCGGCATCGGAACCACCGAATTCGTCATGATGGGCCTCCTGCCCAACGTCGCCGACGACCTCGGCACCTCCGTCCCGACCGCGGGCCACCTCGTCTCCGCCTACGCGATCGGCGTCGTCATCGGCGCCCCCCTGCTCACCGCCCTGGGCTCCCGTGTCCCGCGCAAGCGGATGCTGCTGCTCCTGATGGCGCTGTTCACCGTCGGCAACCTCGCCTCCGCCCTCGCTCCGGGCTTCGCGACGCTCGTTGCGGGACGGGTGCTCGCCGGGCTGCCGCACGGCGCGTTCTTCGGCGTCGGCGCCGTCGTCGCGGCGCGTCTCGTACGGGAGGACCGCCAGGCCCGCGCGGTCGCCACCATGTTCCTCGGCCTCACCGTCGCCAACATCGTCGGCGTCCCCGCAGCGACCGCGCTCGGGCAGCACCTCGGCTGGCGCGCGACGTTCCTGGTGGTCACCGGCATCGGGCTCGTCGCGATGGCCGCCCTCGCCCGACTCGTCCCCGACACCCCGCTCGACGCCCACCAGAGCGTCGGTCGCGAACTGCGGGCGCTGGGGAACAAGCAGGTGCTGCTGGGCCTGCTGACCGCCGTCTTCGGCTTCGCCGGCGTGTTCGCCGTGTACTCCTACCTCGCGTCGATGACGACCGAGGCGATCGGCCTCGGCGAGTCGTCCGTCACCCTGGTTCTCGCCCTGTTCGGCATCGGCATGACGCTCGGCGCGCTGGCCGCCGGCCCCCTCACGGACCGGGCCCTGCGGCCCACGCTCTACGGCTCGCTCGCAGCGCTCGCGCTCGTCCTGGTGGCCTTCCCGTTCACGGTCCACATCCCGTGGCTGGCCCTGACCACCGTCGCCGTCCTCGGCGCGGTCGGCTTCATGACCACCACGCCGCTGCAGATGCTGGTGATGCGCAAGGCCCAGGACGCGCCGACCCTCGCTTCCGCCTCCAACCACTCGGCCTTCAACCTCGCCAACGCCGGCGGCGCCTGGCTCGGCGGCATTGCCATCGCGGCGGGCTGGGGCTGGACGTCCCCGGCGTTCGTGGGCGCGGTCCTCGCCGTGGTGGGTCTGGCCGTCGCGGCGACGGCCGGACTGCTGGACCGGGACCGTACGGCGAAGGGGGCGGCCTCCCGCGTCGTCGCCGCGGGAAGCCCCCGTACTCCGGAGCGGGTCAGGCCGTCGTCTCGCGCCAGTGGTTCGTGATCGGCAGCCGCCGGTCCTTGCCGAACCCCTTCGCGGAGATCTTGGTGCCCGGCGGGTACTGGCGCCGCTTGTACTCCGCCGTGTCCACCATCCGCAGCGTCTTCATCACCAGCGCCTCGTCGAAGCCTGCCGCGACGATCGCGTCCTTGCCCTGGTCGCGGTCGACGTACAACTCCAGGATCCGGTCCAGCACGTCGTAGTCCGGCAGCGAGTCGGTGTCCACCTGGCCGGGCCGCAGCTCGGCGCTCGGCGGTTTGGTGATCGACGCCTCCGGGATCGGCGGAGTCTGACCGCGCTCCTCCGCGGCGCGGTTGCGCCACTGGGCGAGCCTGAAAACCGTCGTCTTGTAGACGTCCTTGATCGGACCGTACGCGCCGACCGAGTCGCCGTACAGGGTCGAATAGCCCACAGCCAGCTCGGACTTGTTGCCCGGCGCGAGCACGATGTGGCCCTCCTGGTTGGAGAGCGCCATCAGCATCGTGCCGCGCAGCCGCGACTGGAGGTTCTCCTCGGCGAGCCCGGTGAGTCCCAGCGAGCCCATGTACGCGTCGAACATCGGCTCGATCGACACGGTGCGGAAGTTGAGCCCCGTCCGGCGGGCCAGCTCGGCGGCGTCGCCCTTGGAGTGCTCTGAGCTGTACTTGGACGGCATGGAGACGCCGTACACGTTCTGCGCGCCGAGGGCGTCGCAGGCGATGGCGGCGACGAGGGCGGAGTCGATGCCGCCGGACAGGCCGATGAGGACGGACCGGAAACCGTTCTTGGCGGCGTACGCGCGCAGGCCGACGACCAGAGCCGAGTACACCTCCTCGTCGTCGTCGAGCCGGTCCGCGTAACCGCCGGTGAGCTCCGCCTCGTACTCGGGCAGCGGCTCCTTTGACAGCACCACCCGGTCGATGCGCAGCCCGTCGTCGACGACGCCGGTGGGCGCGTCGGCCGCGGCCGCGGGCAGATCCAGGTCGAGCACGACGCTGCCCTCCGCGAACTGCGGTGCACGGGCGATGACTTCGCCGTCCGCGCCGACGACGATCGAGTCGCCGTCGAAGACGAGGTCGTCCTGCCCGCCGATCATCGCGAGATACGCCGTGGTGCAGCCCGCCTCCTGGGCGCGTTTGCGCACCAGCTCGAGGCGGGTGTCGTCCTTCTCCCGCTCGTACGGGGAGGCGTTGACCGAGATCAGCAGCCCGGCCTTCGCGCTGCGGGCGGCCGGGACGCGACCGCCGTCCTGCCAGAGGTCCTCGCAGATCGCGAGCGCGACGTCGATGCCGTGGACCCGGATCACGGGCATGCTGTCGCCCGGCACGAAGTAACGGAACTCGTCGAAGACGCCGTAGTTCGGGAGGTGGTGCTTGGCGAAGGTCAGCACCACATCACCCCGGTGCAGCACGGCGGCGGCGTTGCGCGGGGCGCCGGCGGGCTGGCCGTACTTCGGCTGAGCGGTCTCCGAGCGGTCCAGATAACCGACGATCACCGGCAGTTCTCCGAACCCCTCGGTCTCGAGCCGCCCGGCGAGCGCGCGCAGCGCGGAGCGGGACGCTTCGACGAAGGACGACCGTAGGGCGAGGTCCTCCACGGGGTATCCGGTCAGCACCATCTCGGGAAACGCGACAAGGTGCGCCCCCTGCTCAGCGGCGTGCCGGGTCCAGTGCACGATCGCCTCGGCGTTGCCGGTGAGGTCGCCGACGGTCGAGTCGATCTGATTCAGAGCGAGGCGTAGTTGAGGCACGGGGTCAGTGTAATCGTCTTTCTGACGCGATGTCCTGCTGGGGGTTCGCTCTTCCCCACCCCGCCCCTTCCCGCCGTATCGATATGCGGCTCCGCCGCGTGGCGGGCAAGCCCCCGACCCCGTACCGCGCTCCGCGCGGGGCTCTCGAACTCCCCTACGGCCTGGCGGCCGTGGGAGGTGCCCCCAAACGGGCTGACTTTCGCTCCGCGAAATCCGGCCCCGCCGGCGTTTGAGGCGCGGGGCCCGGGGCGGAGCCCCGAACACCGCGCCGGAGCGCGATACGGGTACGGGCCGAGCCCGGTAGCGGGACGTGGGGCTCCCCCCACGGCCGCCGGGCCGTAGGGGGAGGGTGGGGGAAATGCCCCGCCGGGCCACGCCCCGTCGCGCGTCACGCGCGGGGCTCGGCGCCCCGTTTGTGCAGCAGGTCGACCATCAGCTCCACCTCCGACGCCTGCGCGTCGACCATGCCCTGCGCGAGGTCGCGCTCCACACCGACCGCGCACTGCTCGACGCAGCCCTTGGCCATGGCGATGCCGCCGTTGTGGTGGATGATCATCAGTTGCAGGTAGAGGATCTCGGCCTGCTTGCCGCTCAGCGTGCCCAGCCTCTTCAGGTCTGACTTGGTCGCCATGCCGGGCATCAGCGCCCCGTCGTCGGCGCCGTCGTCGGCGGCGTGCCCGGCGGAGTGTCCACCGTGCCCGGACGCACCGTCCTTGGGCCCCGCGGTCATCCACTCCATCGGCTCGGCGTCCGCGGAGATCTTCGGCAGACCCCACAGGTCCAGCCACCCCAGCATCATGCCGCGCTGGTTGGCCTGGGTATTGGCGATGTCGTACGCGAGCCTGCGCACCTCTTCGTCCTGCGTGCGGTCGCGGACGATGAACGACATCTCCACCGCCTGCTGGTGGTGGACCGACATGTCACGGGCGAAGCCGGCGTCCGCGGACGCCGTCGTCGGCGTACCGCCACCGGACCCGGGCCCCGACCCGCCCCCCGCGGAGGCCACCGTGGCGGCCCCCGCGAACAGAAGCGCGAGCACGACCGCCGTGACGGCGGCCCAGTGCGTTCGCGTCATACCCATCACTTGCCGCTCAGCCCGCCCGTGCACGCCGCACCCGGCTCGGGAGTCTGCGCGCCCTGCACATACTTGGTGAAGAACTGGCTGACCCGCGGGTCGTCGGCCGAGTCGACGGTGACCTGCTTGCCCCAGGCGCTCAGCGTGATCGGGCCCTGCTGGTCCTTGTACGGACTCATCAGCGAGTAGGGCGTCGCCTTGACCTTCTTCGCGAGCTTGTCCACGTCGGCCTTGGCGGCCTTGTCGGTGTACGTCACCCACACCGCGCCGTGCTCAAGGGAGTGGACGGCGTTGACGTCCGGGACCGGCTCGTTGTAGACGTCGCCGTTGCAGTTCATCCACACCTGGCTGTGGTCGCCGCCCACCGGCGGCTTCATCTCGTAGCTGACGGCCGTCTCGACGTGGTTGCGGCCCAGCTTCTTCGCGTCCCAGGACTTCTCTTCCTTGACCGGGGCCTTGGCCTCGGAGACGCGCTGCTCCTTCTCCTCGGACTCCTTGTTGAGCACGAAGACTCCGAAGCCGACGAGGCCGGCGACGACGAGGCCGCTGATGCCGATGGTGAGGATGCGGTTGCGGCGCTCGCGGGACTGCTCGGCGCGGCGCATCTGCTCTATCCGGGCCCGGCGGTCGTTGGTGGTGTTACGGGAAGCCATGGTGGCGTCGTCCTTCGTGAGGTCTGCGGAATGGGGTTCAGCGATGCGTGCAAGGCGTGCGGCTGTGTCACGTCCGCAGCACTTGAAGGACGTGCAGGTCCGGGGCGCGTGCGAGCACCCCGGAACGGTCCGGCCGGCCGGCGTTCGCCGGCTGATCCCCGTACGGGGGCTGGGTGCCCGCTGCCACCGGGGCGTCCAGCGGCGGCGCGGTGAGCACCGCCGGGCTCAGCACCGGCAGCATTCCGCAGCCGCCGTCGTCGTACGGGCAGCTGTAGACGGAGGCCGAGAGGGGCTGGTGCGTCGAGAAGGCCGTCTCGCCGCCGTGGTGCTGACCCGCCGGGCCGAGGCAGATGAAGAGCGCGCCGAGGAGCGTCGCCACGGCGCTCAGCAGAGCCGTGGGACGCGCGGTGCGCGAGAGGCGGTCGGTCCGCGAACCCCCCATGGCCGCAGATCGTAGTAGGCGCGTGCCCCTGTTACCGCAAACGGCCGACAAAGAGCGGCAGCGCGGGGCCCCGCCGCGACGTGGCGGGGCCCCGCGGGATCGGTTGCCTCAGACGTGCTCGGGCGCGCGGCCTGCCTGCGACGGGGGGTTCACCGCGTGTGCGGCGGGCCGCGAAGGACCTGTCCGGAACAGCCGCCCCGGCCACCAGAACCAGCGGCCCAGGTCGAGGGCGAGCGCCGGCACCAGCACCGTGCGGACCAGGAAGGTGTCGAGCAGTACGCCGATGCCGACGATGACGCCCATCTGCGCCATGGTCACCAGCGGCAGCCCCGCGAAGACCGCGAACGTCGCGGCGAGCACGACGCCCGCGCTCGTGATGACGCCGCCGGTGGTCGTCAGCCCCTCCAGCACACCGCGTACGTGGCCGAGCCGCTCCGACTCCTCCCGGACCCGGTGCATCAGGAAGATGTTGTAGTCGATGCCGAGGGCGACCAGGAAGACGAAGCCCATCAGCGGGATCGACCAGTCGACGCCGGCGAAGCCGAGGACGTGCTCGAAGAGAAGGTTCGAGGCGCCGAGCGCCGCGAAGTACGAGAGGACGACCGTGGCGAGCAGCAGGACCGGCGCGACGATGGCCCGCAGCAGCCACACCAGGACGAGCAGCACCACCAGCAGCACGACCGGCACGACGGTCCGCAGGTCGCGGTCGGCCGCCCGCTGGGTGTCCAGCGTCTGCGCGGTCGTACCGCCGACCAGGGCGTCGGCCCCCTCGACCCGGTCCACCGCGGAGCGCAGCGCGTCGACGGTGTCCTTCGCGGCGTCGCTGTCCGGGGCGTCCTCCAGGACGACGGACAGGGTCGCCAGCCGGCCGTCGGGGGTGCGCTCGCCGTCGTCGACCCGGGCGACACCGTGCACCCGGGAGACGGCGGCCTCGACGGCGTCGGTGTGCCCGGCGTTCACGACGACCGTCGCCGGGTCGGAGGCGCCCGACGGGTAGTGCGCGGAGATCCGCTCCTGGGCGACGACCGACTCGGGCTTGTCCTGGAACATCTCGGACTGGGTGAGGCCCATGTTGATGCCGAAGGCGCTGAGCGCGAGCACACCCGTGACGGCGACGGACATCAGCCACGACCAGCGGGGCCGGCGGGCGACCATCGCACCGATACGCGACCAGACGGTGACGGACCTGCGCGCCGGGGTGCCGTGCCGGGGCACGAACGGCCAGAACACCCAGCGGCCGGCGATCACCAGCAGCGCCGGCAGCACCGTGACCATCGCCAGGAAGCCGCACACCACGCCGAGCGCGCCGACCATCCCCAGGGACCGCGAGGAGTTGATGTCGGCGAGGGACAGACAGGCGAGGCCGACCGCGATGGTGCCCGCGGAGGCGAGGATCGCCGGGCCCGAGCGGTGCAGCGCGAGCTGCATCGCCGTGTGCCGGTCCTCGTGGCGGTGCAGCTCCTCGCGGTAGCGCGCGATGAGCAGCAGGGCGTAGTCGGTGCCCACACCGAAGACGAGCACCATCAGGATGCCGGCGCTCTGCGGATCGACCGGCAGGCCCGCGTACTTGGCCAGCAGGTAGGTGCTGACCTGGGTGAGGACGGCGGCGAAGCCGACGGACAGCAGCGGGAACAGCCACAGGACCGGGCTGCGGTAGGTGATCAGCAGCAGGAAGGCCACCACCAGACCGGTGGCGATCATCAACGTGGCGTCGAGCGTGTCGAAGACCGCGACCTGGTCCATCAGCGAACCGGCCGGCCCGCCGACCTCCACGTCGAGCCCGGGCGGCGCGTTGGCGCCGGCGATCCTGCGGATCTCCTCGACCTTGTCGCCGAGTCCGTCCTCCGAAGAGAGCGGTACGACGACCATCAGGGCCCTGCCGTCCTCGGACGCCAGCACGGGCGGGACCTGTTCGCCCTTGGCGGCGAACGCGGAGATGGCCGCCCGGTCCGCCTCCGCCTTGGCGCGGGCCGGCGCGCCGACCGTCCGCTCACCGCTGTAGACCGTGACGACCGGCATCAGCGCGTCCGTACGGAACTTCTCCAACTCCGTGTTGACCTGCGCGGATTCGGCGCCGTTGGGGAGGAAGGCGTTCGGTCCGGACTCCTCGACCTCGCCGAGCTTGCCGGCGAGCGGGCCGAGTGTGACGGCGAGGATCACCCAGCCGACGAGGACGAGCCACTTGGTGCGACTGCCGCCCGGCGCACCGGCCAGGCGCTTGAGCAGCGCTCTCATGAGTAATCTCCTGTGTGTGGAGTTCTGGGCGCACGAGACCCGCACCGCGGCGTGAGGCTTCGCAGACCTGTCGCGGAGTGGGTGGAAGTGCGCGGGTTGTGTGCTCCATGGATACGGCCGGGAGTTGCAGCTCCCGGCCGTATCGACCGGGCCGGTACGGGCCCTGTTCGTCCGGCCGTGTCAACCGGCCGGTACGGCCCCTATTCGATCTCGCGCATCATCTTCTCCATCGAGGCGAGCGAGATGCGGGTCTGCGTCAGCTCCTCGAGGTTGCGCCGGTGCAGCTCTGTGCTGTCCTCCAGCAACTGCGCGTATTTGACGGCGAGTTCGCGGTACGCCGCGTCACGGGCGGCCAGTGAGCGGGCCCGCCAGGTCGCGGCGATCTGCCAGACGATGACGATGCAGAGGAGGAAGAAGCCGGCGGATCCGACCGCTCCGACCGTGTTCGCGTTCACTTCGTCGTCTCCTTCGTGTTCATCGGGTCCTTCTTCTCCTTCTCCGCGTCCTTCTCCTCGTCGGGCAGAGTCCTCGCCGCCGCGGCCACGACGTCGGGCGTCAGCGTCAGACAGAAGGGCGTCAGCTCGAAGTACTTCATCGCCTTGCCGCCGTCGGACAGCTCCAGCTCTCCCACCACCAGCCCGGCGGCCTCCAGGCGCTGCAGATGCATGTGCAGCAGAGGCCGTCCGATGCCGAGTTCCCGCGCCAGCCGGCTCACGTAGTTCCGCCCGTCGAGGAGGGCTGCCACGATCCGCATCCGGTGCGGGTTGCCGAGTGCGGAGAGGATCTTGAGCAGTTGGTCGCCGGTGGGCCCGGGACCTTCCCGCGGGGCCGGGTTCTCGCTCATCGCCGTCCCCCTCGTCCGTACCTGTCGGTTCAGACTGACGCACCCTGGAGGGGGGTGTCAAAGAAAGCTGACACATGTCCGGGGGGAGTGAGGGGGGCCTCAGGGTCGTCTCGGGGTGAGCCCTGACCCACAATGGGCACAGCCGCGTGCGCAACGTCCCCGAAACCCGCGGATGGGATGCTCGACACAGCAGGTACGCGCCGTGACCGGCAAGGATGGGTGGAAATGGACAAGCAGCAGGAATTCGTGCTCCGTACGCTCGAGGAGCGCGACATTCGCTTCGTACGCCTGTGGTTCACCGATGTGCTCGGCTTCCTCAAGTCGGTCGCCGTGGCACCCGCCGAGCTGGAACAGGCTTTCGACGAGGGCATCGGCTTCGACGGGTCGGCCATCGAGGGCTTCGCCCGCGTCTACGAGTCCGACATGATCGCCAAGCCGGACCCCGGGACCTTCCAGATCCTGCCCTGGCGCGCGGAGGCCCCCGGCACGGCCCGGATGTTCTGCGACATCCTCATGCCGGACGGATCCCCGTCCTTCGCGGACCCGCGCTTCGTGCTGAAGCGCATCCTCGCCAAGACCTCGGACCTGGGCTTCACCTTCTACACCCACCCCGAGATCGAGTTCTTCCTGCTCAAGGACAAGCCCGTCGACGGCAGCCGGCCCACTCCCGCCGACAGCTCCGGCTACTTCGACCACACCCCGCAGAACGTGGGCATGGACTTCCGCCGGCAGGCCATCACGATGCTCGAGTCCATGGGCATCTCGGTCGAGTTCAGCCACCACGAGGGGGCGCCCGGCCAGCAGGAGATCGACCTGCGGTACGCGGACGCGCTCTCCACCGCCGACAACATCATGACGTTCCGCCTGGTCATGAAGCAGGTCGCGCTGGAGCAGGGCGTGCAGGCCACGTTCATGCCGAAGCCGTTCTCGGAGTACCCCGGCTCCGGCATGCACACCCACCTCTCCCTCTTCGAGGGCGACCGCAACGCCTTCTACGAGTCCGGCGCCGAGTACCAGCTCTCCAAGGTGGGCCGCTCCTTCATCGCCGGTCTGCTGGTGCACGCCGCCGAGATCTCGGCCGTCACCAACCAGTGGGTCAACTCCTACAAGCGCATTTGGGGCGGCTCGGCCCGCAGCGCCGGAGCGGGCGGCGAGGCCCCCTCGTACATCTGCTGGGGCCACAACAACCGCTCGGCCCTGATCCGCGTCCCGATGTACAAGCCCGGCAAGACCGGCTCCGCCCGCATCGAGGTCCGCTCCCTGGACTCCGGCTGCAACCCGTACCTGGCCTACGCGGTCCTGCTGGCGGCCGGCCTCAAGGGCATCGAGGAGGGCTACGAACTCCCCGCGGGCGCGGACGACGACGTCTGGGCGCTCTCCGACGCGGAACGCCGCGCGATGGGCATCGCCCCCCTGCCGCAGAACCTGGGCGAGGCGATCGACCTGATGGAACGCAGCGAGCTGGTCGCCGAGACGCTGGGCGAGCACGTCTTCGACTTCTTCCTGCGCAACAAGAAGCAGGAGTGGGAGGAGTACCGCTCCGAGGTCACGGCGTTCGAGCTGCGCAAGTCGCTGCCGGTGCTGTAGGCGCGGATCAGGCGTCGAGGGGCCCGTACAGGCCCCTCGATCGGACCTGGAGGGGGCCGGCTCGCCCTGCCCCATGGCGCGCAGGGGTGCGTGCGGTGCACCATCTGCGGGTGGCTTGAACCGCCGAAGAGGCGGTCGTGCGGCGCGCGTCGTCGCCGCCCCACCCGGAGACCCCGATGTTGACCACCATGTCGGTGAGCCGGCTCGGATGCACCGGACCCGCTCGTGCCGGTGCTCGTCGGATCACCGCGCCGCCGTGCGAGCCCTGCCGCCCGTTCTCCGGGGCAGCGGGGCTCGCGGCGGGCGTCCGTCGTCAGTTGTCGAGCACCGCGAGATCGAGGTCGCGGAGGCGGTCCGCGTCCGCGATCACGTCGATCTCGGTGATCCTGCCGTCGGCGAAGGAGAAGGCGAGCGCCAGGAACAGCCGGCCGCGCGGCGCCATCACCAGCCCGACCGCTCCGTTCACCAGCGCCGGCTGGGAGAACCTGGCCCGCTGTGCGGCGGCGCCCGCGCCCTTGGCCACCTTGTCGGAGCCCCGGACGACAAGAGGTTCGGGGGTGGGTCCCGCCGCCCGGTCGGCCCGGAGCACCACGTCCGGGTGGAGCAGGGCGACCAGCGCGTCGAAGTCCCCGCCGCGCGAGGCGGCGAGGAACGCGTCGACGACTCGGCGCTGACGGGTCAGATCGGACTCGGGAACCGCTGCGCCTCCCTTGACCCGTCGGCGGGCGCGGCTCGCGAGCTGCCTGGCCGCGGTCGGCGAGCGCTCGATCATCGGGCCGATCTCGTCGAACGGGACGGCGAACATGTCGTGCAGCACGAAGGCGAGACGCTCCGCCGGAGTGAGCGTGTCCAGTACCACCAGCAGAGCCAGCCCCACCGAGTCGGCCAGCACGGCCTCCTGCTCGGGGTCGGGCGCGTCCTCGAGGCCGGTCACATGATCGGCGGGGCGCACGTCGAGGGGCTCCTCGCGGCGGGAGCGGCGTGCGCGCAGCATGTTCAGACATACGCGGGCCACCACCGTGGTCAACCACCCGGCGGGGTTCTCGACACTGCCCGCGTCGGCCCGGTCGATGCGCAGCCAGGCTTCCTGGAGAGCGTCCTCGGCCTCGGTCGCCGAGCCCAGCATCCGGTACGCCACCGCGCGCAGCCGCGGCCGGTCCTCCTCGAATCGCCGGGTCACCCATGCCTGCTCGTCGCTCACGTCGCATTCCTCACGTCATGTGCCCCCGTTGCGGAGTCTCGTAGAAGTAGACCCCCCGCGCCCCGCTGATGTGACAGGAACGGCGGTGAGGACGGTGTGGCCGGTGAGGCGGCGCGACCGGGTACATCGAGGACAGAAACCGTCCTAGATATCCCCCGCTGGGATGCGAACCCCACCGGGTGCCCCGACCCTGGAGTGACGGGGGACCCTGCGTCGAGGAGGAAAACCCCATGTCCATGATGGACAAGCTCAAGAACATGCTCAAAGGCCACCCTGAGCAGACGGACCAGGGCATCGACAAGGCCGGCGACTACGTGGACGGCAGGACCCAGGGCAAGTACAGCCGTCACGTGGACACGGGCCAGGAAAAGATGCGGGATCAGTTCGGTGGAGGCGGTACCGGTGCCGCGGGCGGTACTCCTGGTCAGGAGCGCCGCGACGAGCCGCCGGCCCCGTAACAGCAGTCGACCCGCACGCGTGTGAAACGGCCGGTCCGGGCCGGCGGGCGCGCCCGCCGACCCGGACTGCCGTTGCGTCTACACCCGGGCCCGCTTGCGGGCCAGCAGGTACGCCTGCGGCGTCTTCTCGTCCGGCTCCGCCTCGCGCACCAGACGCGCCCGCACCTCGAACCCGGCCTCGCCGAGCTGGGCTTCCACCGTGTCCGGCTGCATCCGGTGGAAGTCCAGCGAAATGGAACGGCCGAATCCCTCGGTGTGCCGGGAGATGTCCGACCCGGCCTGGAAGGCGAGCGCCAGGTGCCCGCCCGGCCCGAGCAGCCGGTGGAACTCCGCCAACACGGCCGGAACCCTCGCCGGTGGCAGGTGGATCAGCGAGTACCAGCCGACGATCCCGCGCAACGAGCCGTCCGCGAAGCCGCCGAGTTCCGTCATCGAGCCCTCGTCGAAGCGCAGTTGAGGGTACGTCTGCCGGGCCAGCGTGACCATGACGGGGGACAGATCTACTCCTCTGACGTCCATCCCGACACTGTCGAGATACGCCGTCACCCGCCCCGGCCCCGAACCGAACTCGACCACGGGGCCTCCGCCGTCGGCCGCGACGGTTTCCGCGAACGCCGTGAGCACGGCACGGGCAAGGGGTTTGGCCTCCGGCTCGGCCTTGAAGAGCTCCGCGTACCCCTCGGCGATGGCGTCGTACGAGGAACGGGTGTCGGTGAGGAAGGCATCCTCCGACGGGCGTTCCGTCATGGCGGGCGAGTGATGGGATTCCATGCGGCAGGGATACCAGCCGCCTCTGACACTCCGTCCGACAGCGAGAGAGCGTGGTGGTTCTCAGCCCGCGTCGTCGAGCCGGGTGACGCGCGGGAGTTGGACGCGCCAGTCGCTGCGGGCCGCGTCCGGATGGGTGTGGATACGGCTGCGGAGACAGGGCCTCGAAGCGGTCCGCCGGCGCGTCCGGTCCGTTCGGCGTGCCCGAGAAGGGGCTGAGCGAGGCCGGAGGGAAGGGCCGAAAGCAGCCGTGAAGGTGGCCGCCGCCTGCCGCGCGTACGCGTGAGGTCGCCGTCCGCCGAGAACCGTTACCGCTTCACCGGCCGACGGGGCCGGGCACCTCCTGGGGCCCGGCTCCGGCGCGGCGCGGGCCTCAGCGCTCCGACAGCGGTGACGGCGCCTCCTGGACGCACCAGCTGTTGCCGTCGGGGTCCTTGAAGAACATGAACGAGTTCCACTCCTCGCCCGGGCCGTCCTCCCAGCCGGTCGCGCCCACGTGCTGGATCGGTGTCACCGGGACACCGCGCGACATGAACTCGGAGTGGGCCGTCGCGAGGTCCGTGACGCACAGCTGGAGGCCGTGGAGGGTGCCGGGGTCCATCATGGGCTGCTCCGGGTGCGCCGGCATGCCGCTCATCAGCGCGATCGAGCAGCGTGAACCGGGCGGGGTCAGCTGGACGATCCGCATGCCGGGGGCGACCTCCGAATCGAGGTCCACCTTGAAACCGCACGCTTCCGCGTAGAAGGTCTTCGAGCGGTCCACGTCCGCGACCGGGACGGTGACGACCTCGAGGGTCAGTTCCACAATGGTTCCTTTCGTCGGGTTCGACGCGCCTACCTGGCCGCGTCAGTGGTCGAAACGCCAGCGGGTCTGGCCGTACGGATCGCCCTTCGCGAAGCCGAAGGCCGTTCGCGGCGCCACCCGGAACACCACGGCCTCGCCGCCGTCGCCGACGAACACCCCGTCACCGACCTCGAACGTCCAATCGGGACCGTACTTCTCCACGTAACGCCCCGCCAGGGCGCGCAGGCTCGGCTCGTCGGTCACCTGGACCGCCTCGCCCTCGACGACCACGTCCACGCCCTCGGTCAGCGAGGGGAGCCCGGTCGTGAGGACGACTTCCCGGTTGTGGCGGAGGTTCCTCGCCTTGCGCTCCTCGGCGCCCGTGCAGAAGTGCAGGGCGCCGTCGTGCCAGACGGCGATCAGCGGCGTGACATGCGGGCGGCCGTCGGGCCGTACCGTCGTCAGCCAGAAGACCTCGGCTTCGCGCAGCTGGGCGAGCGCCTCGGACCACTCGGCCGGCGACGCCTTCGGATCGCTGTAGCGGGCGTCCAGTTCCGGCTGGGGCGCCGACAGGGGCTCGGTCGCGGACATGGCGCGTCCTCTCGATTCGCGTGACGGGTCAGCGAATGTGTAGACCGGTCCGGCGCCCCGTACTCATCGCTCAGCCGACCGGCCCCCACCGGCCGTCCGCCGAGAACCAGTACAGGCGGCCGTCCTGGCCGACGGCACCGACCCCCGCGTCCGCTCCCGCCGGCGCGCCCACGAACTGCGGCCCGGCCGACTGCCAGGGCGCCCGGTCGGCAGGCTGCCACGGCGCCCCACCCGCGGACCGGCCCGCCGTGCCCGTACCCGGCTTCGGCAGCGAGGTCCCCGGCACACCGGTTCCCGAGCGGACGGCGAGCACCGCGCTGTCCGGGCCCGAGGCACTCACCGGGCCGAAGCCCGCGGGTCCGCCGAGTTCGACGACGGGGGAGGCCAGGGGGCCGGAGAACCGGGCCGTGCGGACGTCGCCGGAGACGGGCCTGCGGAACCAGAGCCGTACGCCGTCGCCGTCCGGCTTCACGCTCAGCGCCAGGGTCGTCGGCGGCAGCCGGGTCGCCGCCGGGCCGCTGAGCGGGGCGCCGGGCGCCGCCTGCGTCCAGGACAGGACCGTCTGCGGCGTGGCGACGAACACATGCTGACGGCCGCTCGCGTCCGAGGCCACGGCCGGGTCGCCGTGCAGGTCGCGGCCGCCGCGTTCCTGCCACGCCGGGGCCCAAGAGCCGTCCGTCCGCTGGGCGCGGGAGCTGAGTGAGTGGTGGCCGTCGCGGAGGTAGACCGTGATACGGCCGGCCTTGTCGACGGTGGCCGCCGGGGCGCTGATGTCGGACACGCCGGAGGCGTCGTCGCGTTCCGGGGTGCCCAGCGACTGCCACGGGCCGAACCCGCCGTCGGGCGTGCGCTGTACGGCGGTGACGACGTCCCTGCGGTAGTCGGCCGGGCCCGCGCCCGGCGTCGTACGGGTGGCGAAGACCGCGATCCGGCCGTCGGCAAGACGGACGGACGTGACGCCGCTGTCGAGCCCCGTGCCGGCCAGCAGCCGGGGCCCCTCCCAGACGCCGCGCGCCGACCGGTGCCACACCGCGAGGCGGGTGTCGAGCACCGAGAACGCCCACGTACCACCGTCCGCGCCCGGCTGCACCCATGACGTGGACTCGCCGCGGGTGTAGCGGACGGACTCGGTCCACCCGTGGCCGCCGGGGCGTGCGGCCACCTTGCGGTCGCCGCACCCGGCCTGCTCGTCGCCGCAGTAGTTCGTGTCGTCCATCCACGCGTACGTCCGCATGGTGCGCAGCTTCGCCGCGGCCGTCTCGGGGTCGAGAGTGCGCGGCAGGCCGCTGGTGAGGTAGCCCAGATAGTTCTGCACGGAGAAGGCGGCGTGGCCGGGCACCGCCGCGTACTGCGCGAGTGCCGCCTGGGCGAAACGCGCGCCGAACATGTGGTCCTGATGGTCGGAGTGGCGGCCCGTCGCCGCGATCAGACCGGGCGTCGGGTCCTGCATCCGCACATGCGTCGGCTCGAACCGCTCCAGCAGCCCCGCCACCGTGTCGACGACCTGCCGCTTGCTGTACGCGAAGTCCCGCACGACCGGGCTGCCGGAGGCGAGCTGCGACCTCAGCCGGTCCACCCGGCCGTCCCACAGGCCGTGCAGGCTGCTGGGCCGGTCCCCGTGTATCGACCCCGCCTCGCGCAGCTGCACCCACACCAGGCTGATCCGGGGGCGGGCCACCAGGACGTCGAGCTCGGCCGTGCCGCCGCCGGCGGTGGGTATCGCGGTGCGCCGCCAGGGGCTGGTGCGGTCGCCGGTGGCCATTTCCGCGTACGCCGCACGGATGCCGTTCTGCCGGGCCTCCGCGTAGCGCTCCTTGTCGGCGGCGGGCGGGGCGACGGGCGCCATCGGGCCGGTGCGGGCGGCGTTGACACCGTCGGACTCGCCGGCCGTGAGATAGACGGAGGTGAGGGGGTTCCCGGACACGACGGACTGGCGGGTGTCCGGGTTCATGAAGAACAGGTCGTCGTCCGGGTGCGCCACGATCTGCATCACCGACGCGGCCCCCGGCCGGGCCGCCGTGGCCGGCCGCTTCCCGTGCCCGCCCGGCTCCGCCGAGGGGCGGGCCCCGGGGGCCGTCCGGGGTACGTCGGAGGCGGCGAGGTCGGCGCCGAAGAACCAGCCCATGCCGACGAGCGGGGCGATGACGAGGGCCGCCGGGGCACGGCGGGACAGCAGGGCGAAGCGGCGGCGAAGCCCGGACGAGCGCATTCGGTGGTGCTTTCGGTGTTCAGGTCGGTCAAGGTTCTGACCGGCGAGAACATGGATCACCGCTGGTCGGCCGTGAAGACGGAGATACCGAGGATGCGGTTCACGAGGGCCGAAAAGTGCGGAACATGGTGTATCTCACGTGCCGCCTACGTCACTTGTGGAGTGCGTCACCGGCCACCGGCCACCGGCCACCGGCCACCGGTCGGCACGGCCCGCGCACCGGGACGCGGCTCCGCGCGGCCCTCCGGGGCCGGTCCGCCGCCCTGCGGCTACGCTCGGGCGCACAGGGCGGCATGGGCGACATGGGCGACACGGCAGGACGGGAGACCGGGATGACGGTTCCGGGGCGCAGGAGCAGCACCTTCACCCGGCTGCTGAGGCACGGTTTCACCGATGCCTCCGCCGCCGGACGGCTCCTCGAGCTCCCCGACATGTCGTCAGTGCGCAGCGATCCCGTCCTGCTCGACGCCCTCGGCGCCACGGCCGACCCCGACCTCGCCCTGCGCGCGCTCGTACGCCTCGTCGAAGCGCACGAACAAGACGAAAAGCGTCGATTCCTGGACAATCTCGTCACGGCGAAGCCGCTGCGCGACCGGCTGCTCGGCGTCCTCGGCGCATCCGAGGCACTCGGCGACCATCTGGCCCGCCACCCTCGCGACTGGCACGCCCTCGCCACCTATGAGTCCGCCGATCTGCACCCGGGCATCGCCGAATTCGAACGCTGCCTCGCCGACGCCACGGACCCGGTCTCCCTGCGCGTCTCCTACCGCCGCTGCCTGCTGGCCATCGCGGCCCGTGACGTGTGCGGCACCACCGACGTCGCCGAGGCCGCCGCCGAACTCGCCGACCTGGCCACCGCCACCCTGCGCGCGGCCCTCCGCATGGCCTGCGCCGCCGCGCCCGACGACGCCGCCGCCTGCCGGCTCTCCGTCGTCGCCATGGGCAAGTGCGGCGGCCACGAGCTCAACTACGTCTCCGACGTCGACGTCATCTTCGTCGCCGAACCCACGAACGGCACCGAGGAGGCCAAGGCCCTCCAGGCCGCCACCCGGCTCGCGTCCCACCTGATGCGCATCTGCTCGGAGACGACCGTCGAGGGCACCATCTGGCCCGTCGACGCCAACCTGCGGCCCGAGGGACGCAACGGGCCGCTGGTGCGCACGCTCTCCAGCCACCTCGCCTACTACCAGCGCTGGGCCAAGACCTGGGAGTTCCAGGCCCTCCTCAAGGCCCGGCCCGTCGCCGGGGACGCCGCCCTCGGCGAGGCGTACATCGAAGCCGTCGCCCCGCTCGTCTGGCAGGCCGCCGAGCGCGAGAACTTCGTCGCCGACGTCCAGAAGATGCGCCGCCGCGTCGTCGACAACATCCCCGCCGCCGAGATCGAACGCGAACTCAAACTGGGCCCCGGCGGTCTGCGCGACGTCGAGTTCGCCGTCCAGTTGCTGCAACTCGTGCACGGCCGCAGCGACGCCACCCTGCACAGCGGCACCACCCTCGAAGCCCTCCAGGCCCTGGCCGCCGGCGGGTACGTCGGACGCGCCGACGCCGCCCAGCTCGACGAGGCGTACCGCTTCCTGCGCGCCATGGAACACCGCATCCAGCTCCACAAACTGCGGCGCACCCACCTCGTGCCCGAACAGGAGGCCGACCTGCGCCGCCTCGGGCGCTCCCTCGGTCTGCGCACCGATCCCGTCGCCGCACTCAACCGGGAGTGGAAGCGGCACGCCTCCGTCGTACGCCGGCTGCACGAGAAGATTTTCTACCGGCCGCTGCTCGACGCCGTCGCCCAGCTCACCCCCGGCGAGACCCGGCTCAGCCCCAAGGCGGCCGGCCAGCGCCTCGAGGCACTCGGATACGCCGACCCGACCGCCGCCCTGCGCCATCTCGAAGCCCTCGCCTCGGGGGTGAGCCGCAAGGCCGCCATCCAGCGCACCCTGCTGCCCGTCCTGCTCGGCTGGTTCGCCGACTCCGCCGACCCCGACGCCGGCCTCCTCGGCTTCCGCAAGGTGTCCGACGCGCTCGGCAAGACGCCCTGGTACCTGCGGCTCCTGCGCGACGAGGGCGCGGCCGCGGAGAACCTGGCGCGCGTGCTGTCCGCCGGACGGCTCGCGCCCGACCTGCTGCTGCGCGCCCCCGAGGCCGTCGCCATCCTCGGCGACCCCGGCGGACTGCGTCCCCGCGGCCGCGACCACCTCGAGCAGGAGATCCTCGCCGCCGTCGGCCGGGCCGACACCGCGGAGGCGGCGGTCGCCGCCACCCGAGGAGTACGCCGCCGGGAGCTGTTCCGTACCGCCGCGGCCGACCTCATCGGGTCCTACGGCACCGAGGACAACCCCGCCGAAGGCGACCCCGGCACGCTGGTCGACCGCGTCGGCGACGCCGTCACAGAACTCACCGCCGCCACCATCGCCGGCGCGCTGCGCGCCGTCGTACGCGACAAGTGGGGCGACACCCTGCCCACCCGCTTCGCCGTCATCGGCATGGGTCGCTTCGGTGGCCACGAACTCGGCTACGGATCCGACGCGGACGTCCTCTTGGTGCACGAACCGCGCGACGGCGACGACGAGCAGGAAGCGGCACGGGCGGCCGCCGCGGTCGTCGCCGAGATGCGCCGGCTGCTGCAGCTGCCCACCGCGGACCCGCCGCTGCTCATCGACGCCGACCTGCGGCCCGAAGGGCGCAACGGGCCGCTCGTGCGCACGCTCGCCTCCTACCGGGCGTACTACCACCGCTGGTCACTGGTCTGGGAGAGCCAGGCGCTGCTGCGCGCCCTGCCCATGGCGGGCGACCTGCCCCTCGCGGAGGCGTTCATCGAACTGATCGACCCGCTGCGCTACCCGCGCGAGGGACTCGGCGACGAAGCCGTGCGGGAGATCCGCCGGCTCAAGGCGCGCATGGAGTCCGAACGCCTGCCGCGCGGCGCCGATCCGACCCTGCACACCAAGCTCGGCAGGGGCGGCCTCAGCGACGTCGAATGGACGGTCCAACTGCTCCAGATGCGCCATGGCGCGACGGAGCCGGGCCTGCGCACGACCCGCACCCGCGAGGCCCTGGCGGCGGCCCGCACCGCGGGCCTCATCTCGGCCGACGACGCCCAGACCCTGGACGAGGCCTGGGTCCTGGCGACCCGCGTCCGCAACGGCGTGATGCTGGTCCGCGGCCGCGCCGGCGACACGTTCCCCTCGGAGGCGAGGGAACTCGCGGCGGTGGGGCGGTATCTGGGCTACGGCCCGGGACACGTGGGAGACATGCTGGACGACTACCGCCGGGTGACGCGACGGGCGCGGGCCGTGATGGAGTCGATCTTCTACGACGCGTAGCGGAACGTCGAGCCTCGCCGGGGTGCCTCCCACGGCCGCCGGGCCAAAGGGGGCGGTGGCGCGAGGTTCGGGGCGGAGCCCCGACGGCCGGATCCAGCCTCGTCGGGGTGCCTCCCACGGCCGCCGGGCCAAAGGGGGCGGTCGCGCTGGGTTCGGGGCGGAGCCCCGACAGGACCGGCACGATCGTCAGGTGCGGGCAGCCGGCAGGAAGCGGCGGGGATCGGCCGACGGCGCCTCGTCCACAATCCGCGGCAGCCGATGCGGCCACGCCCGGTACCACACGTACGAGACCCCGAAGCCGAACGAGAGGCAGACCATGCCGCCCACCGCGTCCAGCCAGAAGTGGTTCGCCGTGGCCACGATGACGACCAGCGTCAGTGTCGGGTAGAGCAGGCCGAGGATCTTCGCCCACGGCGCCGTCGCCACCGCGAACATGATGAGGCCGCACCACAGTGACCAGCCGATGTGCATGGAGGGCATCGCGGCGTACTGGTTCGACATGTTCTTGAAATTGCCGGAGGCCATCGAGCCCCAGGTGCCGTGGACCAGGACGGTGTCGACGAAGTTCTGTCCGGTCATCAACCGAGGCGGTGCGAGGGGGTACAGGTAGTAACCGACCAGAGCCACACCAGTAGTGGCGAAAAGGATGAGTCGGGCGGCCGCGTAGCGGCCGGGATGCGCGCGGTAGAGCCACACGAGCACACTGATCGTCACGATGAAGTGCAGCGTCGCGTAGTAGTAATTCATCGACACGATGAGCCATGTCACCGAGTTGATGGCGTGGTTGACGGAGTCCTCCACCGCTATGCCGAGTGTCTTCTCCGCCTGCCAGATCCAGTCCGCGTTGCGCAGGGCCTGGTACTTCTGCTCGGGCACGGCGTTGCGGATCAGCGAGTACGTCCAGTAACTCACGGCGATGAGCAGGATTTCGAACCAGATGCGGGGGCGGCCGGGGGTCCTCGGGGCGCGCCAACCGCGCGGCGTCTGCCCGGGGGCATGTGGAGGAGCGGCCACGACCTCGTCCTCCACCATGGGTGACGGGGTCGCCGTCCGGCCTTCCACGGTCTTCACGGTCGCTTCACCCATGGGAGAGGAGTCTGCCAGATGAATGGCACTCTCCGATCATCCCCCCGTCGGGTTCGTACCGCATGGTCTCCCCCTTACGGAGGAGGGGTTTCCCCCGGCGCGGCCAAAGGGCGGAGGGGGCGGTCAACGGGCCGCGGAGGCCGTTGAACCCCGAACCACCAGCTCCGGCAGGAAGACGAACTCGCCGTGCACGGGCGCCCTCGGGCGGTTCGGCGCGGACGCCGAGTGGCTGTCGCCTATCTCCTCCAGGAGCGCGCGTACGGTCGCCTGCCCCATGGCTGTCACCGGCTTGCGCACGGTGGTCAGCGGCGGGTCCGTGAACGCGATCAGAGGTGAGTCGTCGAAGCCCACGACGGAGATGTCGTCCGGCACTTCGAGGCCCCGGTGCCTGGCCGCCCGTATCGCGCCCAACGCCATCATGTCGCTCGCGCACACAACGGCCGTGCAGCCGCGGTCCATCAGGGTGGAGGTCGCGGCCTGGCCGCCCTCCAGGGTGTAGAGCGAGTGCTGGATCAGCTCCTGCGCGGCCTGCGGCCCGATGTCGAGCTGTTCCTGCAGGGCGAGGTGGAAGCCCTCGATCTTGCGCAGCACCGGGACGAACCGCCTGGGGCCGACGGCGAGGCCGATCCGGGTGTGCCCGAGCGAGACGAGGTGGGTGACGGCGAGGCGCACCGCGCTGCGGTCGTCCGCGGAGATGAACGGCGCGTGCACGCCGGGCGCGAAGCCGTCGACGAGGACGAAGGGGACGCCCTTGGCGCGGAGCCGGTCGTAGCGCTGCATGTCGGCCGTGGTGTCGGCGTGCAGCCCGGAGACGAAGATGATGCCGGAGACGCCCCGGTCCACCAGCATTTCTGTGAGTTCGTCCTCCGTGGACCCGCCGGGGGTCTGGGTGGCGAGCACCGGGGTGTAACCCTGCCGGGTCAGCGCCTGGCCGATGACCTGGGCGAGGGCGGGGAAGATCGGGTTGTCCAGCTCGGGTGTGATCAGCCCGACCAGCCCCGCGCTGCGCAGTCGCAGCCGTACGGGCCGTTCGTAACCGAGTACGTCCAGGGCGGCGAGCACCGTCTGGCGGGTGGTCGCGGCGACTCCGGGCTTCCCGTTGAGGACGCGGCTCACCGTCGCTTCGCTGACCCCCGCCTGGGTCGCGATGTCGGCCAGGCGTGCGGGTGCGGTCACGGATCGGACTGTACCGGTCACAAAGGCGGCTGCCCACCAGGCCGCGCTGGGGCGGCGGTTGGGGCGAGGGCCGGACGGTCGAGTGGCTTCTCCAGGAGCAGCACGCCGTAACGGCTGCCGTCGGCCGCCTCCTTGGCGGGCTCCTCGCCGACCACCCGGTAGCCGGCCGCCTCGTAGTAGGCGCGCAGCCGCGGATTGCTGCTCAGGCAGTCCAGCCGCGCCAACTGCCGCCCGTCGGCCGCGATCCGCCGCTCGCCATGGGCGAGCATCGCCCGCCCCGCGCCCGTCGGCGCGTACGCGTGAGCGGTCATGAGGCGGTGCACATAACCCGCGACCGGAGGCTGAACTCCCCACGCGGGGATGTCGTCCCACCACAGCTCGTACGCCCCGACGGCCCGCCCGCCGGCCTCCAGCAGCCATACCTCGCCCTCGGCGATCCGGCGTTCGAAGTGGCCGGCGTCCTTGTCGCCGGGCTTCCACTGGTCGATGCCGTTGCGCAGCATCCAGTGGGCGGCGCCGTTGTAGAGGGCGACCAGGGTGTCCACGTCGGCGCCGGTGGCCGGCCGGAAGTCGGAGTCGGTGATCATGGGGGCCATGATGGCGGTGGAGCGCCGGCCGCCGCACCGCCGGCCCGCTCGAAGGGGAGGCGGCCCCGGGCGTCCTACCGCAGGCGCTGCGCGGGCACCTTCGCGATCGCGGGCGCCAGAGCCATCAGTCGGCCCAGGAGATCACCGAACGGGCCCTCGACCGGCTCGTCGGCGAGGACGCGCACCAGAAGCGCGGCCATCTCCTCGTCGTAGGCGGCGCTCACCGCCGTGAGGGCCGCGAAGTCGTGCACCAGCTGCAACTCCAGCTCGGCGCGCGGAATGCGCCGTCCGTCGAGCCAGAGCAGCGCCGTCGACTCGGCGAGCGACACCCAGGAACGGACGACCAGTTCCAGGCGCGAGGACGGGCTGTCGATCTCCAGGTGCTTGAGGATCTGCTCGTAGGCCGCCTGCCGCACCTCGTCGATCATCGCGTTGGTGGTGGACGAGCCGACGGCGGGCCCGCCCCGCATCAACGCGGAGAAGCCGGGGCCGTGTTCCTCGACGAAGTCGAAGAACCGGCCCATCACCCGCAGCAGCCGGGCCCCCAGCGGCCCCTCGGGCGGCTCCTGGAAGCGCCCCGCGAGTTCGTCGGCCGCCCGCCGCAACGCCGCTTCGTACAGACTCTGCTTGCCGGGGAAGTAGTGGTACACGAGCGGGCGGGAGATCCCCGCGGCGGCCGCGATCTCGTCGATCGAGACGTCGTCGGGGGAGCGGCGGCTGAACAGTTCCAGCGCCACACCGATCAGCTGCTGCCTGCGCTCCTCGACGCCCATTCTGCGCCGCACCCCGGTCGTCATGCGTCCACCCTACCGACCGACCGGAACGCCGAGCCTTCGCGGACCTCTTGCCTAGAGGTCCAGGATCAGTCGCTCGCCCCGGCTGCGGGAGACGCAGATCAGCATCGAGTCGGCTCGTTCGGCGTCCGTCAGCACCTCGTCGCGGCGTTCGATGTCGCCCGCCAGGACACGCTGTTGGCAGGTGCCGCAGAACCCCTGCTCGCAGGAGTACGCGACGTTCGGCAGCTCCTCGCGCACAGCGGCCAGGACCGACCGGTCCACGGGGACCCGGACCACCCGGCCCGTGCGGCGGAGTTCGACCTCGAAGGAGCCGCCCGGTGAAGCGGCGCCCAGGGAAGCGGTGCCCGGCGTGAACCGTTCCGTGTGGAGGGTGCAGGAATCGGGGCGGAGCGCGGCGACCGCGTCCATCAGTGGACCGGGGCCGCAGCAGTACACCGCCGTGCCCGGCGCGGTGCCCTCCAAGTGAGCCGCCAGGTCCGGCGGGCCCGACTCGTCGTCGGCCACGACGCTCACCCTGCCGCCCTCCGCGCCCAGTTTCTCCAGCTCGTCCACGTACGGCATGGAGGCCCGCGTCCGGCCGCCGTACAGCAGACGCCAGTCAGCTCCGCGTGCGGCCAGTTCGCGAAGCATCGGCAGGATCGGTGTGATGCCGATGCCGCCGGCGACGAAGACGTACGCCTCGGCGTCGACCAGCGGGAAACGGTTGCGTGGGCCGCGGATCTCGACGCCGGCGCCGGTGCGCAGCCGCTCGTGGACCTCGCGCGAGCCGCCCCGGCCGTCCTCGACAAGCCGCGTGGCGATGGTGTACGTCCCCGTTTCCGTCGGATCGCCGCACAGGGAGTACTGGCGGACCAGACCGGACGGAAGGATGACGTCCACATGCGCGCCCGGTCGCCAGGCGGGCAGTTCGGCCGCTTCGAGGCGGAGTTGGACCACGTTCCACGCGGGCTGCGTCCGCTCGGTGACCACGGCGTGGAAGGACCGGGTGCGGGGCCGCCCGGACATCGGAGTCTCCAGCGCCGGAAGGGGCCACAGCGGGGCCCGCTCGATCCGGCGGCGTACGGCACGCCTGGCGAGCAGCGCCGCACCGGTGACGAGGACGAGCGTGCGGGCGGTGCGCACGAGCGGCATGTCAGCGGGCTCCGTTCGCGGCGGGCGAGGACGCCAGGTAGGCGAGCGCCCTCGCCGTGTCGCCCTCCTGGGAGGGGTGGTAGGAGCGGCTGAGGTATCGGGGAATCGAACGCAGCAACTCCTCCGTCGACGGGAGGGTGCCCTGCCGGCCCGCCCGGTAGAACGTGCCGAAGCCGGCCCGCCCCTTCAGCGGCGAGGGGTCGTTCTCCATGAAGAAGCGGACCCCGCGCTGCCACAGGAAGACCAGGGCTGAGAAGGCGATCGCCCAGGTGCGCACCCGGCGGCGGTAGCCGCCGTCGACATGCATGAAGAGCTCGAAGGCCACCGAGCGGTGCTCCACCTCCTCCGCGCCGTGCCAGCGCAGCAGATCGAGCATGACCGGGTCGGCGCCGCGCCGGTCGAGCTCGTCCGCGCCCAGCACCCAGTCGCCCAGGACCGCCGTGTAGTGCTCGATCGCCGCGATCATGGCGACCCGTTCCATCAGCCACCACCTGCGCGCCCTGCCGGGCGGCAGCGTCCGGTCGCCGAGCAGCTTCTCGAACAGCCAGTCCACCTGCGCCGTGTACGGCGTCGGGTCCAGGCCGAGTTCCTTGAGGTGGGGCAGCACCTCGTCGTGTGCCTGGGAGTGCGTCGCCTCCTGCCCGATGAAGCCGATGACGTCCTTGCGCAGCCGCTCGTCGCGGATGTACGGCAGTACCTGCTTGTAGACGTGGACGAACCACCGTTCGCCGGCCGGGAGCAGCAGGTGGAGCACGTTGATGGTGTGCGTGGTGAACGGGTCGCCCGGGACCCAGTGCAGGGGGGTGTCCGACCACTCGAAGGCGACCTTGCGGGCCTTGAGCGGTGTCCACTCGGACTCGACCGCGCGTGGCTGCGTATTAGACATGGCGTCAATGTACTGATGGGTACGCCGCGACGACAGAGGGCGGACAGTTCTTGCGAGAGCGGTGGTGGGGCGAGGTCCCGGCGCCGCCGGCTCAGCGCAAAGAGCTCACCCGAGTGCCGTCCGCCAGACGGCCGTTGAGCTCGGGACGGGAGCCCGCACGGGCTCGGACCGCCACCACATGGCCCGCAGCCTCCCCCTCGACCCCGCTGCCGGAGACGGTGACGGAGGTGAGCTGCCGACTGCCCGCCGCCAGCACGTACCACTGCCCGGCCTGCGACTTCCACAGCACACCCGCGAGCACCCGCGGCCGGCGCACCCCGCACGACGGCGAGTCCTGCGCCCTCGCCGCGACCGCGCCGGGCTCGCCCGGCCGTACGGCGGGTGCGTGGAACTGGGCCATCACCCTGCTTCCCGTGCCCCGCCAGGTCTCGGCGCGCGTACACACCCAGGCGGCCGTGCCGTTCGCCTCCGGCAGCCGCTGCCATGCGTACTGCCAGGAGTTGACGCTGCGTACCCCGTGTGCCCGTACGCCCGGCAGCAGGCACGCCGTACGCGCCCAGGACTCTCGCGCGGCGGTGCCCGTGACGTTCTTCGGGGCGTCGGGCGGTCCGTGGGTGAGGTGCGCGGGAATCAGTTCGCCGAGATCCGTCACCAGCCGGACCGCGCTGCCGTCGTCCAGCTCCAGCGCCTGCCATGTCCGGCACCCCTCTTCGTGCGCGGGGGTCGGCAACCGGTCGGTGAGGCCGCTCGCGTCCCGGCGCAGCGGTTGCGGCCGCCCCGCCGGGTCGAGCAGGTCCGAGGCCGCGACTCCGCGCACCCAAGGGGCGGTCAGATAGCGGACGTTGTCCGGCCGGCGCGCCGCCACGAGCGCGCCGGAGACGGCGGCGTCCGCACCGTCCGCGCGCGCGAAGTCGAGCGCCGCACCGCCCGGCGCGTCCCGCGCCCCGATCGCCTCGGCGTAACGGACCACGCGCAGCCCGTCGTACAGCAGGACGACACGCGCCCGGTCCACCGTGCCGGCGAACAGCAGGTGCGGCGGCCCCATGGGCGGCCCGGACGGTGTGCCGGGAGTCGAGGAGACCCGTACCGCGTCTCCGGGCGCGGCCCAGGCGGCGAGCGCCCGGCCCAGCAGAGCGCGGTCCCGGGCGAGCGGCCCGCGGGCCGGCCACACCGAGAAGTCCCTGCGGGTGGAGTGCTTCCACGCAGTGGGGGAGACGCGCACCAGCCTGCCCGGGTCCAGCGCCGCCTCGACAGCGGCATGACCGGCGTACGGCCCGCTTCCGGCGTTCGCACCACCGTCGCCGGGCAGCAGGAGCAGCGTCCCGCACACCGCGAGGGCCGCGGCCGCCACCAGGGCCGCCCTGGCGTGCCGGCGGCGGCGCAGCAGATCGGTGGGCCGCACCTGGAGCGAGCACGCGTCGAACTCGGGCGAGCCCAGCAGTTCCGCCGCGCGCCCCCCGTCCTTGTCCCGGGCCTCGCCGGCTTCCGCCGTCGCCGCCTCCGGGTCCGCGACCCCGGCCCTGGTCAGTGCCTCGTGCACCTGGCGTTCGGGCGTCTGCTCGAGGCCGCTCAGCACATAGGCGGCTCTGCCCGGACCGGAGAGCGCGGCCAGCCGCTGGTCCAGGGCGAGTGCGTCGGCGCCGCCGGACCGGGGGAAGACCCGCAGGCCCCACACATGCGGCAGCAGCGGCGGCAACTGGGCGCGCCGCGGCCAGGCACGGCGCCGCAGCGGCAGGGCCGCCTCCAGGGCCTGGCGCAGCACCCGGTCGCGCACGTAGGCGTAGCCGGGGTCGCAGGCGCCCTGTGGGCGGCGGGCACGGGGCACGGCCGGCGCCGGGGCAACGGCGGCCTGCTCGCCCCGGGGGAGCGAACGCTGCACGACGGCGTGCGCGGTCAGCACACGGCGCCCCTGGCCCAGCGCGGACGGCAGCACCAGATAGGCGATCCGTACGAGGTGGGGGTAGTGCTCGAGGAGCGCCGCCTGTGCCTGCCCGACCTCGACATCGACCGCTGCCGCGGTTTCGGTTCCCGGCCCGGCGGGGTCGGAGGCGGGGGAGCCTGCGGACGGGTTGGCAGGCGGGACGAGGTCGTGTGGGCGCACGTTCAGCAGAACGAGCGAATCGTCCTATGGTCACCAGGCATTGCGGCGCAGAGTGGTGGTCGTGGGACGCCGGCGGCAGGGTGTGTTCAGGCCGGTACGACGAGCCGTTCACGGATGCGCGCGAGCGCCTCGGCCGTGACACCGAGGCCCTCACGCACGTATTTCTCCATCGAGCCGTAGCGGGCGTCGACCTCGTCCAGCGCCGCCCCCAGGTAGTCCGGAAGCACCCCGATGATCGCCAGTGCCGTCTCCGGTTGTCCTCCCTGCACGGTGTATCCCTCGACGAGCGGCGCGAACGCCTCGCGCACCGCCGCGTTGACGGACATGTACTCGGCCTCGACCGTCTCGGGCGTCGCTCCGAGCAGGGTGAGCACGATCGTCGCCGCCCATCCCGTCCGGTCCTTGCCCGCAGTGCAGTGGAACAGCAGCGGGCCGAAGTCCGGGTCCGCTACCTCGTTCAGGAAGGCCCGGTAGGACGCGCGTGCCGAGTTCGTCGTCACGAACGCCCGGTAGACGGCGCCGAACATCTCCGGTCCCCGGCCGCCGCCGAGTTCCTGCTCGGCGACGGCCGGATCGGCCAGCAGCTGACGCAGCCGGGCCGCCGCCGGCATCCGGCCGGAGGCCACCAGGTCGGCCAGGACGTCCGCGAGCAGCAGCCGCCCGTCCTCGGGAACCCGGTCGGGGCGGGCCTCGCGTTCCTGACGCGTACGGAAGTCGACGACGGTACGGATGCCGAGGGCGGCGACGGCCGGGTCCGAGGCGGCGTCCATCCGGTCCAGCTGCCCGGAACGGAACAGCAGACCGCTGCGCACCGAACGGCCGCCGGGCAGTGGCGTGCCGCCGAGATCGCGGAGGTTCGCGACGGTGGTGGAAGGGATCGCGTTCATGATGCGGAATCTAGGCCGCAGCGGACTCAGTCGGCCTCTGCGACACCGCCCGTCACGGACCAGCCGCTGAACCGCACCGTGCCGCGGGCCCCGCTGCCGCCGTTCGTGGCGCTCATGAAGAGCCCGGCGTCCTGCGTCGTCGCCGCCCCCGGCACGGACACCGTGGCGACCGTCCGCCAGGTGGGGCCGCCGTCGGTGGAGCACGCGCCGGTGAACGACGCCCCCGCGCCCCGGGTGAGCCGCAGCAGTACCGGAGCCTTGAGGCTCGTGACGCGCCGGTAGGTGTCGAGGGTGCCGTCGCCGTTGGTGTCGTACGACATCACGACACCCTGACCAGGGGTGACGGCCAGATTGAGGAAGCCCGCGTCGCCGGTGGTCGCGAGCGAGTTGCGCACGACGATGCCCGCCCTCGCCCAACTGCCGGTGTTGTCCTGTGCGTCCACCCGCAGCAGTACGCTTCCGCCTTCGACGAGCGCGCCCTCGCGGTAAGCCGTGCCGAACTGCGCGGTGCCTCTCCACAGGTCGTTGCCGGCGCCGTTGATCGCCAGCCGGTCGCCGATCTGCCCGAAGACGGCCGCGTTGGACGTGAACGTACGCCACTCGGGGTCGAGGGGAGCGGCCAGGTGCACGCTGCCGCGTTGGGTGACCGCCACCCGTTCCTCCCCCCTCGGCCCGTACTGCGTGCGCAGCACGTACGGCATCGGCACGAGCGGCTCCGTCAGCGGCTCGGAGGGGGCGGTCACCCGCCACGACACCGTGCCGCTGCCGCCCGCCCGCACGCTTTCGAGGAACGGCTCGCCCTGCGGCTCGGCATCGAGGCCGGTCAGCCCGAAGTCGACCCGGCCGGTGGCCCGCAACCCGTTGACGTTGCGGAACGAGGCCCTGACCGTGCCGGTGCTGCCGGGCGTGAACGCCGCCGGCTCCACGTTCACCGTGACGAAGCCCTGGTAAGGGGCCCGGGCCAAAGTGTCGTACACGCGCCGGGCCGTTCGGTACGCGTCACCCGTCGGCCGGACCGGGTAGGCGCGGCGGTCCTTCGTCCACGCCTCCTCCGTGGGATACCAGTCGAACGACCTCGGTGGCCTGCCCTCCGCCATCGCGTCGGCCTGCTCGGTCAGGTACGCCTCCCACTGCGGGACGTGGACATCGCCCACCAGCCCCTGCCAGTCCCGGTTGGCGTAGTTGCTGAGCTGGTCGGCCGCGCCGCGGTCCGCCCACGTGGTGATCAGCGCGCGGGCGGTGCGCTCCAGTTCGACCGCCTCCGCGGGGCTGGTCGCCAGCCGCTTGGCGTCCTCGAGCCAAGGGCCCAGCAGGAACGAGCGGTGGCAGCCGGCCATCGTGTCGCTCAGCCGCATCAGCTTCAGCCACAGCGCCGTGATCGCACGGAACGTGTCCACGTCCTTGTCGAGGTGGGCGGCACGCAGTGGCAGCTGGAGCGTACGGGAGCGATTGGCCAGAGCCTGCCTGGCCAGGTCCGTCAGATCGAGGCGGTACGCGTCCGAGTCCCGCAGCGACGGCCGTACGCCCAGCAGCGCGGCGAACGCGCCGTCGAAGCCCGCCGGGTCGAAGGCCGTGGCCATCGACGCGGTCAGCGACGGGCGGCGGCAGAACAGCGAGTCGTAGGGGCGGCCGTCGGTACTGGTGAGCCGGTAGGCGGTGGCCGCCAGCGCGGCGAACGCGTCCCGTGCCGAACGGTCCTCGGCCCCGTAGCGCACGTCCGCGTACTCGGCGAACCACGCGTCCCTGTCGATCTTCTCCTCGCGCCAGGCCAGTTCGCTGAACAGCTCCAGGGCCGCCGGATCGCGCTCCGCGGCCTCCGGCATGTAGGCGGTGCCCACCAGTGCGCTGCCCGGCTTGTCTCGCCAGGCGGTGAACTTCTCCGTCCAGCGGTCGGTGTTCGCGCCGATCGTCGTACGGCCGCCGAAGTTCGGGATGGTGCCGAACGCGTACGGCGCCCCGCCCCACTCCTTCTCCCGGTCGGTGACGGTGTCCAGGTCGGACAGCCCGTCGACGATCAGCACCTTGTCCGTGTCGATGGCCTCGAGCAGCGCCGGGCGCGGGTTGGCCTGCCAGCCGAGGATCACCCAGGTCGCCGTGGGGCGCGCGGTCCGCAAGGACCTCTCCACCGCGCGGGCTGCCTCCGGCACCGGCACATCACCGGCCGTGCCGCCCTCGTGCAGCAGATCCATTTTGAAGTGGTCGACCTCGCCGAACAGTTCCCGCTGGTGCCGGTAGAACGCGGCGGCCACGTCGGCGAACGACCGCGTCCGCGGGTCCAGCCAGTCGGGGCGCCGCAGGCCGTTCCAGGTGCCCTGCCCGATGACCCGGGCGTCGCCCGGGTTGCGGGCGACGAAACCGTCGGGGACGGTGCCGAAGTAACCGGGCAGGACGGGGTGCATGCCCAACTCGCGCAGCCGGTCGGTGATCCGCCGGCCCAGGTCGGTGCGGCGCTCGATCAGGGCGGGCGAGAGCGGGCCGCCGTACTCGCTCATGTTCTGCAGCAGCCACCAGGGCTGATGGGAGGGCGCGGGCAGCCAGGTGCGGGCCTCCGTGTCCGAGTACCCGAAGTCCGTCAGCAGCCGGTGGTAGACGGCTTCCTGGCCCGGCGTCACCAGCACCTCGTTGCAGCCGTGCAGGGCGAGCACGTCGATCAGCCGCTCCCAGCGTGGCCAGTCGGCGTACGGGGCGGTGTAGCCGTCGTGCGTGTCGTTGTACGCGAACCGGTGCGGGACGGTCGCGCTGCGCTCGAGCGCGCGGCGGGTCCCGGGCAGCCGGCTGGGCAGATCCAGCTGGGAGCCGGACCACGAGATGTGGGCCAGGCAGACGTACTTGAGGTACCAGTGCACCCCGGTCAGACGCACCGCCGGGCTGGTGCCGGCGACCTCGATGCGGCCGGTGGTGCCGGTGACACGGAAACGCTCCGGGCCGGCCAGCGCCGTGAGCCGGAACTGGTCGGCGTGGTCGGGGAGCAGACGGCGCAGCGCCGCGAGGGCGGGATCGGAGGCGGGTGCGGTGTCGGGCTCCGCAGCCGGCTCGGTGGCGGGTTCGGCAGGCACCGCGGGGGCGGGCACCGCGGCCGCGGCGGTGGGTCCGGCGAGCACGGCGCCGGCTCCGACCGCTCCGGCGGCTCCCAGCAGCGTACGTCTCGACAGCTCGTTCATCGGCAGCTCCTCTGTGTTGCTGGGGCGACAACAGATGCGTGCGGAGCGCAGGTTACCCGTGGTTCGGCTACCCGAAGAGGGCGCGGAAGGGCACCATGGCCGGATGCGGACGAGTACGAATTCGAGCACATGGCGGGCGGCGCGGACGGGACTGGCAGTTGTGGTCCTCGCGCTGGCGGCGGCCTGCGGGTCAGGCGGCGACGACGACGGGCGTGTCGCGGCCGATGAGGACGCGAAGGCGCCGAAGACGGCGACCGGCACTCTGGAGGAGCTCGCGCGCCGGGCGGACTGCCGGCCGAACATCCAGACGGACGCGGACGAACTGCGCCAGGCCAACTGCAGAACGGGCGACGGCAAGTACGTCCTGGCGACCTTCGCCACCGACCGCGGTCAGCGGGAGTGGATCAATGAGGCCAACGACTACGGCGGCACTTACCTGGTCGGCCGCAAGTGGGTCGCGGTAGGCGACGAGAAGGTCGTCGCGGCCCTGCGCGACCGCCTCGGCGGCACGGTGGAGACCGGGGCGCAGCACGGCTCGGGCGGCAGTGGCGACGGCCACGGGGAGCACGACCAGGGCCACGCAGGCGACACCGGCGGCGGCACGAGCGACGAGGACCACGCAGGACACCACGAGGGCTGACACGCCCAGCAGTTACACACAGAACGTCGGGCCCGGCCGGGCCGGTCCGGAGCACCGGACCGGCCCGGAGCGGCCCTGCGCCATCGACGTCCGCAGACGACAAGGCCGGGCCTGCCTGGAAATCTCCAGGCAGGCCCGGCCTCTGCCGTTCAGGGACGGGTCACTGGCAACGACGGCCGTCGTTGATGCAGTCCACCATCTCGTCCATCAGGTTCTCGTCGAAGACGTTGATGAAGTCCCCATGGTCGGTGATCGGCTTGTGCAGCTGCTCGGGGAACGAGTCGACTGCGAAGACCGAGGGGTTCTGCCCGTCGAAAACCGGCGGCGGCACGTCGTAGACGATCCGCTGCACCAGCTGAGGGATGGCCTGGAAGCCGTTCGGGCAGCTGCCGTTCGCCTGGGCGAAAGCGACATGGGTGCGGTGGTTCGCGCTGTCGGTGTTCTGGCCGTCCCAGCAGCTCTGGAACTTGAAGCTGCGCACGACCTGGCTGCCTTCGGGGCAGATCGGGTACTTGTCCTTCAGCTGGCGGTCCTCGAATCCGGTGCAGCTCCAGGAGGCGTTGGCATTCGCGTCGCCGTTGGTGAAGGACTTCGCGTCACCGGTGATGATGCGGAGGAACTTCGGCATGGCGGTGACCTTGCTCCCCGGATTTCCGACGAACGTCAGCGTGACCTGCGCAGGTGTCTGGATCTCGCCGACGTTCTGGTCGTTGCCGCCGCCGTCGACACCGGCGTCGAACTCGTTCTGACCGTTCTGCACGCGCAGCACGGGCCAGTAGTAGGTCGACTTGTCGCCCTGGTTGTTGCAGGTGGTGTCTCCGTTCGCGAAATCGTCGTCACTGGCGAATGCGTCATTGGCCTGGTTGCCGACGTAGTCGTGCATGTGGTGCGCACCGTTGCTCACACCGGGGGCGGCGATGACATTGTCGGAATTGAACTTGCCGTTCTCGTTCACGCCGCAATTGGTGACGAAGGTGCCCCGGGAGGCGCCGCGGCGCTTTCGCGGGTTCTGGACGTTCGGCTGGACGGTCTGGATGTCGACGAAGTCGCCGGCCGCGGGGCCGTTGCCCGCTTGGCCGCCGTTGCCGTTGTTCCCGCCGTTGTCGTTGCCCTGGTCGCCGCCGTCCTGGCCGCCGTCCTGGCCCTGGTCCTGACCCTGGTCCTGACCCTGGTCCTGGCCGCCGTCGCCGTTCTGGCCGTCGTTCTGACCGTCGTTCTGGTCCCCGTTCTGGCCGTCGTTCTGGCCCTGGTCCTGACCGTCGTTCCCGCCGTTGTCGTCACCGCGCAGCGTGCACGGCGCAGTCGCCTCGAGACCCTGGGGCCGTTCGGCCGAGCGGTCGATCATGGCGACGATGCGCTGGATGATCACCAGCCGTTCGTTCTTCAGCGGTGTGAGGATCTCGTTCTGCGCATAGTTGCGGTCGCTCTGGACCCGCTCCCTGTTGTCGGCGAACCGCTGGTAGTACGTGGTGATCTGGTTGTCCAGCGTGGCGAGTTCGCGGTCGACTGCGAAACGCTGGTCGTCGGGTACTTCCTCGATGGAATTGACGACCTCCGGGCAGTCGATGGTGGAGACCGGCTGCCCGACACTCTGGGTCCGGTTGTGGCTTCGCTGGCCCCAGCCTTCGCCGGCGGATGCGTAGACATTGGCTGCGACCAGCCCACCCCCGCCCAGAATGAGGGCAGCCGAAGCAGCGATCGCCCGGTTTGCCAGCGTTGAGCGTTTTCTCGATGTGCGTCCCATGGAACTCCAATCCCGGGGGAGGGAAGTAGCGCGTCGTTCCATACGGACACCGTCGACCGGGCGTTCAGCGGTGTGCAGAAATCGTAGAAGTCTCCAGCCTCAAACCGTTTGGACCACGACGAAAACGGGCACTACCCGGCAGACTTCCGCGGCTTGCCGTCGGCGGTCCTCGGCCCTTCCTCCGCCCTTCCCCGGGGGCTCAGCCCTGCGCCGTGAGGCGGAGGTCGAGGGCGCTCCTGGGCTCCCGCAACCGGCCCACCCCGAAGCACCCCGTCCCGAAGTCCCCGACCCCCCGGCCGGTCCGGGTCCCCTGACGGATGCCACCACGCCCCCGGCTGCCACCCCGCCTCGGGGCCCCCGGGGCGGGGCGGCACCGGCGGGACTCACCCCCCGAGCAGCTTCACCTCCACCTCCGGCGCCAGCCCCACCGGCGGCCGGTCCGGGCGCTGGGGCGCCGTGCCGCCGATCGACGTGAGCCACGCCCACGTGTCCTTGACCGTGTCCATCGCCGGGCGGCACCGCAGGCCCGCCGCCAGCGCACGCCCCACCCCCGCGCGGTGCAGCGCACCATGGGCCGGGTCGCTCTGCGGGATCCAGATCGGCAGGTCCGACCACGGCGCGACGCCCGCGGCCAGGATCGCCTCCGCCGGTGTCCATGTGAGCCGCCCCGCCGAGCCCGTCACCGCCACGCACGCCTCGAGCAGTTCGCCCATGGTCGTGTGCCCCGGCTCACTGGTGAGGTTGTACGGCCCGCTGAGCCCCGCCTCCGCCGCGTCGAGCGTCCAGTCGGCGAGGTCGCGTACGTCGACGAACTGCAGAGGCGTCTCCCGAGGGCCGGGCGCCAGCACCTCGCCGCCACGCGCGATCCGCCCGAGCCACCACGGCAGCCGGCCGATGTTCTCCCACGGGCCGAGGATCAGCCCCGAGCGCACCAGCAGCGAACGGTCCTCACCGATGGCGTCCAGTACCGCCAGTTCGCCGCCGCGCTTGGCCTCGGCGTACGGCACGTCGCCCGCGCCCGGGGAGCCCTCCACGACCGGGGCGCTCTCGTCGTAGCCGGCCGCCGGCGGCCAGACGTACACCGAGCAACTCGACACGTAGACATAGCGGCCTACCCGCTGCTCGAGCAGTTGCGCCGTGTCCCGGACGGCGGACGGCGCGCCCGACCAGGTGTCGACGACGAGGTCCCATACGCCGTCCGCGAGCGTGGCCAGGCCGCCGCCGTCCTCGGCGGTGCGGTCGCCGATCCGTGTGGTGACACCGTCCGGCGCCGCGTGCCGTCCGCGGTGGAAGACCGTCACGTCCCATCCGCGGGCGAGCGCCGACTCGGCCACCGCCCGTCCCGCGAACTCCGTACCGCCCAGAATCAGTAGCTTCATGATCCCGACTCTGCCCCGCGGCCGACTGCCGGGGAAAGCGGTTCTGCTGCCGGGAGAACAACCCGTACCCGCAGTCACTCTCCCGGACCGGGACGCGGGATGGCAGCATGTGCGGACGATGACGGATGCCCGGTCGCCCCTGCGCGCCCTTCGGGCCGCGCTTTTCGCGGCGGTGGCCGTCGTCCTCGCCGCGATGGGGCATTCGTCCCTGTCTGCGTACCCTCTGCCGCCCTCCGTGCTGCTCATCGCGCTCTGCGTGACCTGGGCCGGTGGCTGGCTCGCGGCCGGCCGCCGTCGCGGTGTCCGCTCCATCGGCGCGGGGCTGCTCGCCGTGCAGGGGGCGCTGCACCTGATCTTCTCCGGCGGGCAGCCGTCCGCCGCGCACCACCACGGGCACCAGCGCGTGGACGTGTCCACCGACCTCGCCGCCGACAGCGGCATGCTCGCCGTGCACCTCGTCGCCGCCGTCGGCTGCGCGTTGTGGCTGGCCCATGGCGAAGCCGCGCTCTTCCGCCTCGCGCGCACTGCGTTCGCGGCCGCCTTCACCCCGCTGAGACCGCTGCTCACCGCCGTACGGCTGCCCGAGCCGCCCGAGTCGGCGCCCCTCCCGGCCGCCCGGCCGAGCAGCCTCCACGGTGTCGTCCTCGCGCACGTCGTCATCCGCCGCGGCCCGCCCGCGCCCGCCGTCCCCCGCGCCACGGCCTCCGGAGCCGCCATCTGACCCGGGGGCCGCCCTCCCCATGTCAGAAACGACTCCCGAGGACCGTTATGTCCATTGACGCCCCCGATCAGGGCACCGTACCGAAGGCCGAACCCGGCCCGGCCGAACCGAAGTCCACTTGGGGCGCGCTGCGCCCGCTCGTTCTCCGGCTGCACTTCTACGCAGGTCTGCTGATCGCGCCGCTGCTCCTCCTCGCCGCCGTCAGCGGCCTGCTCTACTCGCTGTCCTTCCAGGCGGAGAAGTTCGTCTACCGCCACGAACTCACCGCTCCGGTCACCGGCCCGTCCCTCCCGCTCGAGTCCCAGGTCGACGCGGCACGCAGGGCCAATCCGGACGGCACCGTCACCACCGTGTGGCCGCCGTACGAGGACGGGGCGACGACCCGCGTCCTGATGACCGACCCCGGCGTGGAGGAGGGCAAGTCCCTCGCCGTCTTCGTCGATCCGTACACCGCGGAGATACGGGGTGAGCTCCCCTCGTACGGCAGCTCCGGCGCGCTCCCGCTGCGGGCATGGCTCGACGAACTCCACCGTGACCTGCATCTGGGCGACTTCGGCCGCAACTACAGCGAGCTCGCCGCCAGCTGGCTGTGGGTCGTCGCACTGGGCGGGCTCCTGCTGTGGTTCGGACGCCGACGCCGCACCAAGCGGGCGCTGATCCTGCCCGAGCGCGGTACGACCGGGCGCCGCAGGACGCTGTCGTGGCACGGTTCTGTCGGACTGTGGGCCGTCGCCGGCCTGGTCGTGCTCTCCGCCACCGGCCTGACCTGGTCCCGATACGCGGGCGAGAACATCGGCGCGGTCCAGGACCAGTTGGGCGGCGCCACCCCCACCGTCTCCGCCGCGCTCGAGGCGGGCGCCGACGGCGGGGACGGGCACGAGGGCCATGGCGGCACCGGCCACGGAGCGGAGCACAAGGGCGCGGACGTCGGCATCGACAACGCCGTGGCCGCCGCCCGGGGCGTCGGCGTCGACGGCAGGATCGCCGTGACACTGCCGGCCGACGGCAGCGGCTACGTCGTCAAGGAGACCGACACCCAGTACCCGGTCCACCTCGACTCCGTGGCCGTCGACCCTGCCGACGGCCGCGTCATCGACGAACTGCGCTTCGACGACTACCCGTTGCTCGCCAAGCTGACCCGCTACGGCATCGACGGCCACATGGGGGTTCTCTTCGGCCTGGTCAACCAACTCGCCCTGGCCGCCCTCATGGTCGCCCTGATCCTCCTCATCGTCTGGGGCTACCGCATGTGGTGGCTGCGCAGGCCGACGAAGGAACGCAGGCTGAGCGCCGGCCGGCCCATGCCGCGCGGCGCCTGGCGCAAGGTGCCGGTCACTGCGCTGCTGCCGCTTGCCGCCGCGACGGCCCTCGTCGGCTGGTTCGTGCCGATGCTCGGCATCAGCCTGCTGATGTTCCTCGCCGTCGACATCACACTCGGAGCTGTCGCGAAGGCACGGGCCACGTCCGTTCCCCAGGGGACGGATTCCTGACGGTCTCTGACGGATTCCTGACGGATTCCTACGGGACGTACTTGTAGCCGACCCGCCGCACCGTCTTGATCGTGCGGCGGTGCTCGGCCCCCAGCTTGCGCCGCAGTCGCGCCACATGCACGTCGACGGTACGGCCGTCGCCGACGTGGCCGTAGCCCCACACCGTGGTGACGAGCTGGTCGCGGGTGTGCACCCGGTGGGGGTGCGCCACCAGATGCGCGAGCAGCTCGAACTCCAGGTACGTCAGGTCCAGTGTCCGCCCGTCGACCTCGGCGGTGCGCTGCGCCGCGTCGATCAGCACGGGGCCCTCTGCGGTGCCGGAATCCTTGACCGGCGTGAGCGGCGGCTGCCGGTCGGCCGGCACGAGCACGAGGTAGCCGACCATCGGTGGCTGCCCCGGCAGCGTGGGCAGGGTGTGCTGCGGAGCGGGCAGCCAAGTCGCCCCGGGGGGAAGGAGATCGGCGACGTCGACGGCCTCGTCACGATCCACGGCACGAAGACGGTGGCGGCCGGCGGGGGCCTGCAGGGTCGCGGTGGGGACAGTGGAGACGGATCGGGTGTTCGCCATGACAGATCAGCTCTTTCGCGCGGAAGGGAGACGGACGCAGTACGTCGTGCGCGCGGGCCGAAGACCGGGATGAGCGGCGTTAAAGGGCCGGCGCGTTCACCGCGCGGCAACACACCCGGTCGAAGTCATGGTGCTGTCGGGAAGGCCAGAACGGCTCGAGGTCGGTGCGACCCGTCGCGACGCTCCTCTGATTCCTGACCATGCCCCTATTCAAGCAGACACAACGCGCCCGCAGCAGACTCCTCTCACACGTTGATACGTGATCCGGCCAACGTTCCCGGCTCCTGGCCGCGCGTGGGCGATCCCGCCGAAGTCCCCGGCTGCTGGCCGTGCGTGGGCAGCAGGAAGGGGGCGTCCGCCTCGTCGGCGGACGCCCCCTTCACGGAGCTTCAGGCGCTCAGACCTGGCCGGCCTTCTCCAGCGCCGAGCAGCAGGTCTCCACCAGCAGGCGGGTCACCAGGTACGGGTCGACGTTGGCGTTCGGGCGGCGGTCCTCGATGTAGCCCTTGCCGTCCTTCTCGACCTGCCACGGGATGCGGACCGAGGCGCCGCGGTCGGAGACGCCGTAGCTGTATTCGTTCCACGGGGCGGTCTCGTGCAGGCCGGTCAGACGGTCGTCGATTCCCGCGCCGTAGTTCTTGACGTGGTCGAGCGGCTTCGAGCCCTCACCGAGCGACTCGCAGGCGGTGATGATCGCGTCGTAGCCCTCGCGCATCGCCTTCGTGGAGAAGTTGGTGTGCGCGCCCGCGCCGTTCCAGTCGCCCTTCACCGGCTTCGGGTCCAGCGTCGCGGAGACCTCGAAGTCCTCCGCGGTGCGGTACAGCAGCCAGCGCGCCACCCACAGCTGGTCCGCGACCTCGAGCGGGGCGAGCGGGCCGACCTGGAACTCCCACTGGCCGGGCATGACCTCGGCGTTGATGCCGGAGATGCCCAGTCCGGCCTGGAGGCAGTTCTCCAGGTGGGCCTCGACGACGTCACGCCCGAAGATCTCGTCGGCGCCGACGCCGCAGTAGTAGCCGCCCTGCGCGGCCGGGAAGCCGCCCTCGGGGAACCCCAGGGGGCGGGAGCCCTTGAAGAAGGTGTATTCCTGCTCGATGCCGAAGATCGGCTCCTGCGTGGCGAACTGCCCGTAGACCTCGGCCAGCGCGGCACGGGTGTTGGACTCGTGCGGCGTCATGTCCGTGTTGAGGACCTCGCACAGCACGAGGATGTCGTCGCCGCCGCGGATCGGGTCCGGGCAGGTGAAGACCGGATTGAGCACGCGGTCCGACGCGTGGCCCTTCGCCTGGTTGGTGCTGGACCCGTCGAAGCCCCAGATGGGCAGCTCGTCGAGGCCGGCGGCGGAGCCCGTCATGATCTTCGTCTTCGAGCGAAGTTTGGCGGTCGGCTCAGTGCCGTCGATCCAGATGTACTCAGCCTTGAAGGTCACGGGGTCTCATCCTTTGCGGGTGCAGCGGTATGCCGCGCAGCTTGGCAATACGCGATTTCCCGGCCGTTGCCCGTTTGTGAACCCCACGTTACGCAGAGAAAGGCGTGCGTCGGGAGCGGCGTGTCGGGCGTGCTTCCCGCACCGTCCCGTGCTTGTGCGGCAGCACCCGTGCTCCGCCTCGAAGAGCCGGAACGTCCCAGATGCGCGAGACCTGCCTGTTCCGCCGCCGTGCACACTGGTGCGCATGACGAAGCAGACGCAGCAGCTGCGTATCGGGCTCCTCGGTGCCGGGCCGTGGGCGGAGAGCACGCAGGCCCCGGCGCTGGCCGGTCACCCGGATGTCGTGTTCAGCGGAGTGTGGGGGCGGCGGCCCGACGCGGCCGCGACGCTCGCCGACGCCCACGGCACGGCGGCGTTCACCGGTGACGACGGCATCGATGCCCTCTTCGCCGTCAGCGACGCCGTCGCCCTCGCGCTGCCGCCGGACGTCCAGGCCCCGCTCGCGGCCCGGGCCGCGGCGGCGGGCTGTCACCTGCTGCTGGACAAGCCGGTCGCCACGGACGTGGCCGCGGCGCGGGCGGTGGCAACGGCGGCCGAGGACGCGCGCGTCGCGTCGGTGGTGTTCTGCACGCTGCGGTTCGCCGCGGACACGGCGCCATGGGTGGCCGAACAGGCCGCTGAGGACGGATGGTTCACGGCGCACGCGCAGTGGCTCGGCTCGCTGTACGCGGACGAGGGCTCGGACAGCCCGTTCGCGGCGTCGCCGTGGCGTCGGGAGAAGGGCGGCCTGTGGGACGTGGGCCCGCATGCGCTCTCGGCGCTGACCCCGGTGCTGGGCGATGTGACAACGCTGTCGGCCGGCCGCGGCCCCGCCGACACGGTGCATTTGGTGCTGCGGCACGCCTCGGGGGCGTCGAGCACCGTGACTCTGGGCCTCAGCGCGCCGGGGAAGGCGGCCGGCACGAGCCTGGTGCTGCTGGGCGAGCGGGGGAGGGCGGAGCTCCCCGACGGGTGGGGCGACCCGGTGGACTCGTTCCGCACGGCCGTGGACGCGCTGCTCGAGGCGGTACGGACGGGCAAGGCGCACGACTGCGACATCCGCTTCGGGGTCCGGCTCACGGAGATCCTGGCGGAGGCGGAGGCGCAGCTGGCCGGGGAGGTGCCGTAGGGCCGACGGGGGCCGAGACGGAGCCGGGGAGGTGCCGTAGCCGCAGGTCCGGCGGGGGGCGTTACCGGGGCCTGCGGCTACGACGGCTGGGCGGCCGCGCGGTCAGGACGGTCGTCCGCAGGCCGCCGCCGGGTGTGCGGCCCGGCGGCAGCTCCTCCTGGGACAGTGGATGGGGAGGCCTACTGCGGTACGCGTCCTTGGGTCCGGCGGCCGGATCGGATCAGCCGACGCGCTCGATGCGCGCGTTGCGGATCAGGAACTTGCCCGCCTCGCGGACCTGTTCGAAGGCGGCGTTGTTCAGCAGGGCGCAGCTGCCGGATACCGAGGTGACCTCGACCGTCGTGGACTTGTCGTTGTCGAGGTTGGTCACCTTGAGCTGGGTGCCGACGGGGAACTCGCTGCTGGACGCTGCCGGTGCGCCGCCCTCGCCGGAGAGGGTGACGGTCGAGCCGGCGCAGACGACCTCGCCGGCCGCGCCACCGCCCGCGTTGCCGGCCTCCTCGCCACCGGCTTCCTCGCCCCCGCCCTGCTCGCCTCCTGCCTGGTCCTCGCCCTGGCCGCCGCCCTGCTCTGCGCCCTCCTCTGCGGGCGGCGCCTCGGCCGGCGGCTGTTCGGCGGCCGGGGGAGCCGCCGCCTGGCCGCCGTCTCCGCCGGCCTCACAGCCGGCCGCCTCCTGCTGGACCTTGATCTGCGCGATCACCGCCTCTCGGTTGGCGATGCGTGCCGCCGACTGGGCGTCGGGATTGGCCCGTTGCCCGGCAATGAAGGTCTCGTTGTTGCGGATCGCCTGAGCGAGCCCGTCACAGGCCACCGAGGCCTGACTTGTCCCGGTCATGACAATCGCAGTACCGCCGACCATGGCCGCGGCGCCGACGAGCAGGGCGATCTTCTTCTTGCCGCTGAGGGTCTTCTTGCGTGACACGTAAGGGCTCCTGTCCCCGGCCGCGGGGGCGGCCGGATGGTTCCTTGTGCCGTTACGTACGAGTAGCCGTCGCCGCCTGCTCACCGGACGCACGGGCCACTTCCTTAACTTTCCTTAAGGTGCCGGCAGTTCACCTCGGAGGCGGCTCACCTCTGCGGCGGCCCGCTCCAGCGGCAGGTCACTCCGGCGGCAGCGCCCGGCACAGCGCGTCGAGCGCGTCCGCGGACACATGCTCGGGTGGTGTCGCGTACCCGGCGACCAGCCCGTCCCGCCCGTGCGGTGCCTCCCGTCCACCCTGTCTCCGCGTCCCGCCCGCGCAGGATGCAGGTAGGCGGCCAGTCCCTCGACCGCGAGCCCCTGTCATGCCGCGGCCTTGACAACGGCCCGCTCGTCCCCGGCGGCCGTTCGAGCACGGTATGCAGGGTTCCGCCGGAGAGCCTCCCGTCAGCCGCGCCCCATCGCGTCCCGTACCGCCTCCGCCGTACGCCCCACCACCGCGGAACCGTCGTCCGCCGTGATGATCGGACGCTGGATGAGCTTCGGGTGCCCGGCGAGAGCCGCGATCCATTTGTCGCGCGAACCGGCCTCCCGGGGCCAGTCCTTGAGTCCGAGCTCCTTCGCCACGGCCTCGCCGGTGCGGGTGATGTCCCACGGTTCGAGGCCGAGCCGTTCGAGGACGGCGCGGATCTCGTCCTCCGTCGGCACGTCCTCGAGGTAGCGGCGCACGGTGTACTCGGCGCCCTCGGCGTCGAGCAGTTCGACGGCGCTGCGGCACTTGGAACAGGCGGGGTTGATCCAGATCTCCATACGCTCCACGGTACCGCCCATGAAGCGGTCAAACGCCGTCTGGCCAGGGCCGATTGTCAGTGGCCGCCAGTAGAATGAACAGTAGTTCGGGATGGTCCCGCCACCGCGCCAGGAGGTTGCCGATGGCCGTTGCCACACTCACGACGAAGCCCCAGACCCCGCTCCAGAAGAAGCCGCTCCCGGCCGGACAGCCACGCGAGTGGTACGTGTCCCACAACCGCCGGCTGAAGGCCATGCGCCTTGCGATCGCCCTGCTCGACTCCGGCGTCTACCACCCGGCGACGGCGGACAACCGCCGGATACGGGCGACGGCGGAGCGGATCGGTGCCCACGCGCCGTCCGACACGACATGCCGGATGGTGAGGGCGCTGATCCGCTACGGCCGTTGACCGATGCTCAGGAGACGGGGCGCCGGGGGTCCGGCGCCCCGTTCTCGTACCACCGCGCCTGCACCGTGTCGCCGACCGCCAGCGTGCCGTCGCGCACCACGGCGGTCTTCGCCCCGAAGCTGACCTTGTTGTCGTATGCGGGCTCCCGCCGGTAGGTGGCGAGCGTCCGCACCGGCTCGGGACCGGCACGGCGCCCCGTGCGCTGGTCCACCAGCGGCACCGCGCACCGCATCGCCCGTACGGAGTGGGCGAGTTGCACACCGCCGAGCTCCAACCGCCGCATCCGGTCCTCGTCGTGGGGCTCGGCGCAGCCGTCCAGGACGATGTTGGCGCGGAAGCGGTCCATCGGCACCGGTTCTCTTCCCGCGGCCTCGATCCGGGCGTTCAGTCGGTCCAGCGAGGCCTGCGAGACCACGAGCACGGCATGTGCGTCCGCGTACGCGACCTTCCCCGGCGTCTCGCCCCAGCCGTCCCGGTCGAAGCCGTCCGGCACCCGCACCAGCCGCAGCTTCTCACCGAGTGCGTCGGACAGCCACTCGGCCGCGGTGTCCCCCTGGTCCACCGCGTGGCCGACCGGCTTGTCGAACAGGCTCACCGGCCGCCGTTCGCCGTCCGGGTCGACGGATACAAGAAGGCTCTCCGACCCCTCCGCGCTCAGCCGCAGGGACCGCCCGCCGTCGACGATCTCGGGCCGGACCGCGGCCATGCCCGGCAGCACGCGCTGACTGCGGAAGGTGCCGTCGACGGCGTCGACGACCATGAACGTCCTGTCGTGCTCCAGCCCCATGACGCCGACCCGCGCCGCCCGCACATCGGTACCGGCGCAGCCCTTGACCGGGTAGTACGTCAGCGTCTGCACAGTGATCCCCATGCCGCCCGAGCGTACCGGCCTGCGCGGTCCCGGCCCGGCGGTCACAGCCGGGCCTCGAGCCGCGCCCTGGTGGAAGGCCACTCGTCGGCGAGGATCGAGAAGTACACGCTGTCCCGCCACGTCCCGTCCGGCCGCAGCCGGTGCCGGCGCAGCACGCCCTCGCGCCGGGCACCGAGGCGCGCTATCGCTGCCTGCGAGCGTTGGTTCATGTGGTCGGTCTTCAGCTGGACGCGCCCCATGCCCAGGTCTTCGAAGGCGTGCGTGAGCAGCATCAGCTTCGCCTCGGTGTTCACCGCGGTCCGCCAGTACGCGCGCCCGTACCAGGTCCACCCGATCTCCAGGCGCTCGTCGTGCACGCTGACGTCCAGAAACGTGGTCCATCCCACCGCGCGCCCGGACTCGCGGTGGATGACGGCGAACGGCACGTACCTGCCCTGTCCGGCCTCTGCCAGCAGCTCGCGGAGCTTGTCGCCCAGCTCCTCCTCGGTCTGCGGCGTGGGCCCACCCTGCCAGCGCCACACGTCGTCGTCCTTCCCGCCCGCGGCGAAGAGGTCGGGAAGGTGCCCTTCGGTGAGCGGCTCGAGCCGCACATGGCGGCCGGTCAGAGTCACGGGGGAGGGGGTCTTGGCAGGCATGGCCTCAACCTAGCCGGACTCTGCACTAGCCGCAATCAAATTATGTACTAGTGCATAACGGGGCAGGCGTCCGGAGTCGTCCCGAGTTCGGTCCGGAAGACGCGGGAGAGCTGCCGCTCCCCGAGGTGAGCGGCCTCGGCGAGATCCGCCACGGTGATCGGCTGTCTCGGGTTCTCGTTGACGTAACCGGATCTCCTCGATCCGGCGGGTGGTGGAGATCAGTGGGCGTGGAGCATGTAGGTGTTCTCCAACTCGTCCTGCACGACGGTGGCCTTCTTGTCGACCGTCCGCACGTGCAGGTCCTGATCGGGGGTGTGGGTGCGGAACCGCCAGCCCTTCGGGAGCTGCAGCCGGTCGCCGAGGGAGGCAAGGGCCTCCATGGTCTGGCTGTCGTCCACGGTGTGCGAGTACGCCTGCAGGACATACGTCCGGCCTTCGGCGTCGGTCAGCGCGTACGTGGGCCTGCCGGCCTTCAGGACGTACTCCGTGTCCCGGTCCACCGTGGTGGCCACGTAGTGCTTCCTGCCCTGCCCCGCGGTGACGTCGACGTCCGGCGGGATGCGGACCTCGGCCGCCCAGCGGGCCTCAAGGCCGTCGAACTTCTCGACATCGCCCCAGGCGTACGTGGTGACCTCGTCGATGGTCCAGAACCGTGGCCCGTTCAGGAACACGGCAGGGACGCCGAACTCCGCCGCCAGGGCGCCCGCATCAAGCGCGTTCCACTTGTCGAGGGGGCAGTCATTGAGGCCGTAGGTAGTGTAGACGGCCGCCTTGAGACCGCCGCGCTCATCCGGCGAGATGAGCAGGACCTCGCCGTAGCGCTCGTCGCGCATACCGCTCTGGTGCCGGGACGGCTTCGCCGGGTCGGACATGGCTCCTCCTTGTCACGGCCCCTCGCCCAGGGCTGCGGGAGCCGGGGCTGCGGGCCGGCGCCCGCCTACAGGCGGGCCCGGGGCGTGACGTGCGTCGACTTGCATCCAGGTCAGCACACCCGGGGCGTTGCCGCACGCCGTGGCCGATCTCGAACCACACCGTCTTCCCGATGCCGCCCTGCTGCGGGTACGCCCTCCATGCGTCCGCGAGCGCCGCGACGAGCGAGGTATCGGATGCCTGTGTCCTTCTGCAGATTGCTCGACAGCCTGGATCTTCGCGTCGAGCTCCGGTGTTTCAAGCCGCCCGGTTCTGATGGCTCGGTGGGTCGCGACGCGGTGCCGGCCGAGGCCTGGGCACCACTGGCGCAAACGGCCGTCGACCGCGCCCTTCCAGCGAAGGAAGAGCGCGGCCGACGGCCCACAGACGGTCCAGGTCAGCTCTCTGACCTGTGGCGTTCTTAAATGTCGAAGTAGAGCTCGAACTCGTGCGGGTGCGGACGCAGCTGGATCGGCGCGATCTCGTTCGTGCGCTTGTAGTCGATCCACGTCTCGATCAGGTCGGACGTGAAGACGCCGCCGGCCTGCAGGTACTCGTTGTCCGCCTCGAGGGCGTCGAGGACCGCCGGGAGGGAGGTCGGGACCTGCGGGACGCCCGCGTGCTCCTCGGGGGCCAGCTCGTAGAGGTCCTTGTCGATCGGCTCGGCCGGCTCGATCTTGTTCTTGACACCGTCAAGGCCCGCGAGCAGCAGCGCCGAGAAGGCGAGGTACGGGTTGGACGACGGGTCCGGGGCGCGGAACTCGACGCGCTTGGCCTTCGGGTTCGAGCCCGTGATCGGGATACGCATCGCAGCGGAGCGGTTGCGCTGCGAGTAGACCAGGTTGACCGGGGCCTCGAAGCCGGGGACCAGGCGGTGGTACGAGTTCACCGTCGGGTTGGTGAAGGCCAGCAGCGACGGAGCGTGCTTGAGGATGCCGCCGATGTAGTAGCGGGCGGTGTCCGAGAGGCCCGCGTAGCCCTGCTCGTCGTAGAAGAGGGGGGAGCCGCCCTGCCACAGGGACTGGTGGACGTGCATGCCGGAGCCGTTGTCTCCGAAGATCGGCTTCGGCATGAAGGTCGCGGTCTTGCCGTTGCGCCAGGCGACGTTCTTCACGATGTACTTGAAGAGCATCAGGTCGTCGGCCGCGGCGAGCAGCGTGTTGAACTTGTAGTTGATCTCGGCCTGGCCGGCGGTGCCGACCTCGTGGTGCTGGCGCTCGACCTGGAGGCCGTTCTTGTCCAGCTCCAGGGAGATCTCCGCGCGGAGGTCGGCGAAGTGGTCCACCGGCGGGGCCGGGAAGTAACCGCCCTTGTAGCGGACCTTGTAGCCGCGGTTGTTCTCCAGCGCGCCGGTGTTCCAGGCGCCCGCCTCGGAGTCGATGTGGTAGAACGACTCGTTCGCCGAGGTCTGGAAGCGCACGTTGTCGAAGACGTAGAACTCGGCCTCGGGACCGAAGTAGGCGGTGTCGGCGATGCCGGTGGACGCGAGGTACGCCTCGGCCTTCTTGGCCACGTTCCGCGGGTCACGGCTGTACTGCTCGCCGGTGATCGGGTCGTGGATGAAGAAGTTGATGTTGACCGTCTTGTCGCGGCGGAAGGGGTCCACACGCGCGGTGGACAGGTCCGCACGGAGCGCCATGTCGGATTCGTGGATGGCCTGGAAGCCGCGGATCGACGAGCCGTCGAAGGCAAGCTCCTCCGTCGGGTCGAACGCCGCAGCCGGGATCGTGAAGTGCTGCATCACGCCCGGGAGGTCGCAGAACCGGACATCGATGAACTTGACGTCCTCGTCCGCGATGAACTTCTTCGCGTCGTCGGCGTTCTGGAACATCCAACTCCTCCTACTCCCACCCGGGAGGGGCGGGGTTGCAGCTCGTCCGTGAGGCCAGTGCGGTGGCACACGCTGGTCTCGACCGTAGGCGGACGGGATTTCTCCAGCATGACCCATTTGTTTCGTCGAAGTTAACCGGACGGAAGTCACGGAGCCGGATCGGCCCCGGGCGCAGGAGGGTGAAACCGGGCACAGTACCGTGGACGGGTGGACAACAGGCAAGCAATCGGATCGTGGCTCTCCGGGCCCCGCGCGGCGGCCGAGGGCATGGGCGTCGACTTCGGATACCGGGGTCAGCGGCTCGGACTGCCGGAGACGGGACCGGGCTCCGTCGCCCCTCTCGGGCGGCGCTTCGTGGCGCTCTTCATCGACTGGGGACTGTGTTTCCTGATCGCATACGGACTGTTCGCGGGTGGTGACCGGCAGGCGGCCGGCAATTGGGCCCTCGGCATCTTCTTCGTGCTCAGCATGCTGACCGTGGGGACGGTCGGGTTCACCCCCGGCAAGCGCCTCCTCGGCCTGCGGGTCATCTCCGAGAACGGCGGACGCCTCGGCACCGGCTGGGTCGTCGTACGCAGCGTGCTGCTGTGCCTCGCGATCCCGGCGCTCATCTGGGACCGCGACGGCCGTGGCTTGCACGACCGCCTCGCCCGCGCCGTGCAGGTGCGGATCTGAGCGTGGGTGAGGATCTGAGCGACGGGCACTGCCCGGGACCAAGCGCATGAACGAGGCAGGCGGCCGGGACATCGTCCCGGCCGCCTGCCTCGTTCGGTCGTTCGTCGCGTCAGCGCATCTTTCCGCCGCGCGGCATCCGCATGCCCTTCGGCATCGGACCCTTCGGCAGCGGCATGTTGCTCATCAGGTCGCCCATGGCGCGCAGTCGGTCGTTGGTCGACGTCACCTGGGGGCCGGTGAGTACCCGGGGGAGCTTGAGCATCGTGGTGCGCACCTTCTTCAGCGGCACCTGGCCCTCGTCGTTGCCGACCACGATGTCGTGCACGGGGACGTCCACGACGATGCGGTTCATCTTCTTCTTCTCTGCCGCGAGCAGGGCCTTCAGCCTGTTCGGGTTGCCCTCCGCCACCAGCACGATGCCGGCCTTGCCGACCGCGCGGTGCACCACGTCCTGGTTGCGGTTCATCGCCACCGCCGGGGTCGTGGTCCAGCCGCGTCCCACGTTCTGCAGGACCGCGGCCGCCGCGCCCGGCTGGCCTTCCATCTGCCCGAAGGCCGCCCGCTCCGCGCGCCGTCCGAAGATGATCGCCATGGCCAGAAAGGCCAGCACGAACCCGAGGATGCCCAGGTATACGGGATGGCCGATCAGGAAGCCGATCCCGAGGAAGACACCGAAGGTGACGATGCCCACACCCGCGACGACAAGACCGACCTTCGGGTCGGCCTTCCGGGTCATCTTGTACGTCAGAGCGATCTGCTTCAGTCGCCCCGGGTTCGCAGCTGCGTCAGCGCTGTCTGAGTTTGCCTTCCTCGCCATACGTGGAAGTTTACGTGGCCTAAGAAGTGCGGGCAGCCACGGCCTCCAGTACGTGCTGGGCCTCGACCCGGTCCTTGGCCCTGCGGCGGTCCTCCAGGACCGCGGTCCACGCGTTGCGGCGGGCGGTGCGCTGGCCACCGGAGAGCAGGAGGGACTCGACGGCGCGCAGCGCGCCGGTGACGGACGGGATCGGGTGGGCACTGACGTGACGTACCGGCGCGGCCTGCATGGTGAAGGTTCCCCCTCGGGGTGAGCGGCGATGAGTGGGAGCTGTGCGTGAGTTCAGCGTCACTGATTGGTGTTACCAGGGCGTGACCGGGTGGTCAAACGCTGATGAAGGACAAAATCGCGGGTCGCGTACAGCCGGAAAACGCCGACGCGGCCCGTACCTCGCCCCCGACCTGCGGGGAGGGTGCGGACCGCGTCCAACTGGCCGTTACCGGCCGGTAGTTGCTGTGCTTGACTTCACACAGCCTTGGCGACCGGGGCTGCGGCGCCGGCTCCACGGGCCTCCATCGCCTGCTGGAAGAGACGGCCGGCCCGGTACGACGAACGGACCAGCGGCCCCGACATCACACCGGAGAAGCCGATCTCGTCGGCCTCCTCCTTCAGCTCCACGAACTCGTGGGGCTTCACCCAGCGCTCCACCGGGTGGTGGCGCACCGACGGGCGCAGGTACTGCGTGATGGTGATCAGTTCGCAGCCCGCGTCGTGGAGGTGCTGCAGCGCCTCGCTGACCTCCTCGCGGGTCTCGCCCATGCCGAGGATCAGGTTCGACTTCGTCACCAGCCCCGCCTCACGGGCGCGCGTGATGACCTCGAGGGAGCGCTCGTAACGGAAACCGGGACGGATCCGCTTGAAGATCCGCGGCACGGTCTCGACGTTGTGCGCGAGCACCTCGGGGCGGGAGGAGAAGACTTCGGCCAGCTGCTCGGGCACCGCGTTGAAGTCGGGGATCAGCAGCTCGACCTTGGTGTGGCCGCTCTCGCGGTCCGCCGTCATCGCGTGGATCTGGCGCACCGTCTCCGCGTACAGCCAGGCGCCGCCGTCCTCCAGGTCGTCGCGGGCGACGCCGGTGATCGTGGCGTAGTTCAGGTCCATCGTGACGACCGACTCGCCGACCCGGCGGGGCTCGTCACGGTCGAGGGCCTGCGGCTTGCCGGTGTCGATCTGGCAGAAGTCGCAGCGCCGGGTGCACTGGTCGCCGCCGATGAGGAAGGTCGCCTCGCGGTCCTCCCAGCACTCGAAGATGTTGGGACAGCCCGCCTCCTGGCAGACCGTGTGCAGACCCTCGCTCTTGACCAGTTTCTGCAGCTGGTTGTACTCGGGACCCATCTTCGCCCGGGTCTTGATCCACTCGGGCTTGCGCTCGATGGGGGTCTGGCTGTTGCGGACCTCCAGACGCAGCATCTTGCGTCCGTCGGGTGCGACTGCGGACACGACCGGCTCCCTACAGCTTCGATTCTTCGGCGAACACCAGAGTACGCCCGTTAAAAGTGCGGCATTACGTCTGGCCAACCCATGGCCAGAGGGACGCATTCCCCCGGTGCCCTCGGCAGGCGTCAGACGGAGGCTTTCTCGGCCTCCTGCGGCACGGCCTCCTGCTGCACGACCTCCTGCTGTCCGGCCTCCTGCTTCTCGGCTTCCGGCCTCTCGATCTCGCGGGGCCGCGGCTCGGCGCTCTCCAGCACCTCGCGCAGATGCCTCTCCAGAACCGGGAGCACCTCCTCGATCGTGATGTCGCGACCCAGCTCGTTCGCCAGCGAGGCGACGCCCGCGTCGCGGATGCCGCAGGGCACGATCCGGTCGAACCAGGTGTTGTCCGGGTTCACGTTCAGCGCGAAGCCGTGCATCGAGACGCCCTTGGCGATACGGATGCCGATCGCGGCCAGCTTGCGGTCCTCCCGGCGCTGGCCGGCGTTGGAGGGCGCGTACTCCGGCCCGCTCAGCCGCGGGTCGAACTCGTCGTCCTGAAGGCGGGGATCGAAGTCCAGCGACAGCCCGCCGATCGCGGGCCGCTGCTCCAGCGGATCGCCGAGGACCCACACACCGCTGCGGCCCTCCACCCGGCTGGTCTCCACGCCGAACTCGGCGCAGGTCGCGATCAGCGCGTCCTCGAGACGCCGTACGTGCGCGATGACGTCCACCGGCCGGGGCAGCTTCAGGATCGGATAGCCCACCAGCTGGCCCGGACCGTGCCAGGTGATCTTCCCGCCGCGGTCCACGTCGACGACCGGCGTGCCGTCCAGGGGGCGCTCACTGTCCTCCGTGCGCCGGCCGGCCGTGTAGACGGGCGGGTGCTCCAGCAGCAGACAGGTGTCCGGGATCTCGTCGGCGAAGCGGGCGGCGTGGACCTCGCGCTGCTTCTGCCATGCCTCCCGGTACTCGACTGCCTTGTCGCCGAACCCCAGTCGGACGAACCGCAGCTCACTCACGGCTGTGCCTCCCTAGAACCTCCGCCCGGCGGTGAACCGGGCCCCAGTCACTGTACGGCGGGTGGAAACAAGGCGGCCGGGCAGGTCGACGCCGTCAGCCCCATGGTCAGCACCGGCATCAATCCTCACACGATCGGATGAATGTGGGGCGAAGGTGGCGGAATGGCCTTGGAAGGCCGCTAAATTCGCGCCGTTCCAAGAGGGCTGCTCCCGGCCCGGAAGGCAGGAGACCCCACAACCGATGACGGAACGGACCACACAGCGCACCCCCAACCGGCAGCTCGCGGCACTCATCGCGGAGGCCGGTTTCTCGCATGCCGGCCTCGCCCGCCGAGTGGACCAGCTGGGGGTGGAGCACGGCCTCGACCTCCGCTACGACAAGACCTCCGTCACCCGCTGGCTGCGAGGGCAGCAGCCGCGCGGCACCACCCCCGCGCTGATCGCCGAGGTGTTCACCCGCAGACTCGGCCGGCGGCTGACCGCCCAGGACCTGGGACTCGACGCCTGCGCGCCCGTGTACGCGGGGCTGGAGTTCGCCGCCACCCCCGAGGAAGCCGTGGACATCGTCAGCGGCCTGTGGCGCAAGGACTCCGGGAGCCACGCCGAACTGCGCAAGATCGCGTTCACCCCGGCCGGCCTGGTGGTGCCCAGCAGGGACTGGCTGATCGGGCGGGCCGACGAGCACGTGGGCAGGGGCGACGCCGCGCACACCGGCTCGGGGCGGGTCCCCATGCAGGGCCCCCGGTCGGTGGTGCCCCGGCAGCGGGGCACCACCGACCGGGGGCCCTGCCAGCGGGTCTCCGGCGGTGACATCGCGGCGCTGCGTTCGGTCGGTGAGCTGTTCCGTGCCCTCGACCACGCGTACGGCGGCGGGCACGCGCGGCAGGCCCTGGTGCGCTACCTCGAGCACGAGGCCGAGCCCATGCTGCGCGGCACGTACGGCGAGACCACGGGCAGGCGGCTGTTCGGGGCGGCCGCGGAGCTGACCAGACTGGCCGGCTGGACCTCGTACGACATCGCGGCGCACGGTCTCGCCCAGCGGTACTACGTCCAGGCGCTGCGACTCTCCCAGGCGGCGGGCGACCGGGCGTACGGCTCCTATGTGCTGGTCACCATGAGCCGCCAGGCCGTCTACCTCGGCCACGGCAGGGAGGCCGTGCAGCTGACCAGGGTCGCGCAGCAGGGCGTCGGACCGTCGGCCCCGTCGCTCGTGCAGGCGCTGCTGCACTCGGTGGAGGCCCGTGGGCACGGAGTGCTGGGCGAGGCACGGGCGTGCACGGCGGCGCTCGTACGGGCCGAGCGGGCACTGGAGACGGCCAGGCCCGGGGACGACGTGCCGCACTGGGCGCGTGGCTTCGACGAGGCGCAACTGGCGCACGAGTTCGGCCACTGCCACCGGGACCTGCGGCAGTACCGGACCGCGGCCCAGCACGCGGAACGCTCCCTCCAGCTGCAGGCCCCGGCCTTCGCGCGCAGCCGGCTCTTCTCCCGCGTCGTCCTGGCCTCGGCCCGGCTCGGCCTCGGGGAACTGGACCAGGCCTGCGCGCTGGGAGCGGAGGCGGCGCTGCAGGCGTCGGAGATGCGGTCGGCGAGGGCGGCGGAGTACGTGCGGGACTTCGAACGCCGCCTGGAGCCGTACCGCGACGCGGCCCCGGTCCGCACGTACCGCGACCGCGTGGCGGCCCTCGGCTGAGGGCCGCGCCGGGGGTGTCCGGCTTTCGGCGGTACGCGCCCGGGGGCTCCGGCTTTCGGCGGCGGGGCCGAGGCCGCCCGGGTTTCGGCGGCTCCGAGGGCACCGGCGGCCGGCGGGCGGGGTGGCGGCCCCGTCCGCCGAGGTTCAGGCCGCCGCCGTCAGCGGCTTCGCCGCGTGGCCGGGCCGGATGCCGAAGTCGCTGAGCACCGCCTGCGCCGCCCTGCGGCCCGAGTGCAGAGCGCCCTGCACCGTTCCCGTGTCGCGGTGGTCGCCGCAGACGTAGAGGCCGGACAGCACCCGCACCGGACGTCGCAGATCGTGCGGGGCGGGCGACGCCGGCACCGCCCGGGGGTCGTGGTGGACCGCGAGCAGTTCCCACCCGTGGGTGCGGGTGCCGTACAGCATCGCCAGATGCCGGCGCACCCGTCGCTCCAGGTCCTTCCCCGCGGACCGCGCACCCAGCACCGTCGACGAGATCAGCACCCGGCCGTCCGACGCCCGGGACGGATCGACCTCGCTCATCACCGTGGTGTGCGAGACCGGACCCGTCCGGTCGGCGTCCAGCACGAGCGACGGCTCCCGCAACGGGGACTCGGGCGCGGTGTGGTGGAACACGGTCACCGCGTGGAACGGCGGAACCCGCAGCCCCGGCAGCAGCCCGGCGGCGGCCCCCGCCCCCGTGGCCAGCAGCACGGCACGGCAGCGGAGGATGCCGTGCTCCTCGGTGGTCACCGACGTGGTCGAGACGTCCGTGACCCGCGCCCCCGTCCGTACGACTCCCTCCGGCAGTCCCGCCGCCAGCAGTTCGGGCAGCGTCGCCGCACCGCCCGCCGGCACGCAGAGGCGGCCACGGGCATAGCCCAGCAACGCCAGATCGGCGCACCGGCTCGAGGTGGCGGTCAGATCCGGGTCGCTCAGCAGGGCGGAGAGCAGCGGGCGCAGGAAGCCGTGCACCGTACGGGCCGGCAGCCCGCGGCCGTACAGCGCCTCCGCGGCGGTCCGTTCAGGGCGGGCCAGGATCCGGTCCACGGGCGTCGCGGCGAGGCGGGCCAGCGCCGCCCCGAGCCGTGCCTGGTCGAGCTGGCGGGGCCGAGGGGCGCTCGCGAGGGCGCGCGCAACGGTGAATGCGACCCCCACGCCCCTCGGGGCGTTCGGCGTCCCCCGGCCCACGCTCCGCAGAGCGTGGGGAGAGGCCCCCACCTCGCCGGTCCGCTGGAGCCGGCCCCCGCTGTGCACGAGCACACCGGGCGCGAACATCCGCAGATCGGCGTCCCGGAGCGCCGCCGTGCGGCGCAGCTCCGGGTACGCGGTACTGAGCAACTGGCCTGTGCGGTCGAGCCGGAAACCGTCGAGCTGCTCGGTGGCCATTCTGCCGCCCACCACGGGGGCGGCCTCCACGACGCTGACCGTGACACCCGCACTGGTCAGACGGTGGGCCGCCGACAGTCCGGCGATTCCGGCCCCGACGATGACGACATCCGCATCATGAGCGGTGCTGAGCACGTGCCCCTCCCCGAGGTCGGCGCGGCTGGTGCGAGGGTCATGCCCCCAACAGGCCCGAGGAATACCCGAGTTCGGACCGAGACTAAGGAGGTATGGGGCCGTGGAGGTCGCGCACACCGCGGAGCACCGGAGCGCGGGGGCGCACGCGGCGCCTCTGGCGCCCCCGCGTCCCTTCGAAGCCATCCGTCCACCGCGGCGGGCCCCGATCACGTCCTACCGCACCGCGGCCCTGATCGCCTCGTCGATGCGCGGGAACGCGAAGGAGAAACCGGACTCCAACAACCGTGCCGGCAGCGCCCGCTGACTGCTCAGTACGTCGGACGCCAGGTCGCCGAGCGCCGCGCGCAGCACCGGCTGCGGAACCGCGAACGGTGTCGGGCGGCGCAGGACCCGGCCCATGGCCGCCGTCGCCTCCCGGTTGGTGACCGGTTCCGGCGCCGTCAGATTCACCGGTCCCGACAGCGACTCGGTGTCCAGGATGTGCCGCAGAGCGGCGACCTCGTCGTGCAGGGCGATGAAGCTCCAGTACTGACGGCCACTGCCCAGCCGTCCGCCCAGACCCGCCTTGAACAGGGGGAACATGCGCCCCCACGCGCCGCCTTGCCGGGCCACCACCAGGCCCGTGCGGGCGAAAGCCGTGCGTACCCCGGCCTCCTGGGCCGCGGCCGCCGCCTCCTCCCACTCGACGCACACCTGCGGCAGGAAGCCGTCCCCGGGCGGCGCGCTCTCGTCCACCGGCCGGTCGCCGGTGTCACCGTAGTAGCCGACGGCGCTCCCGCTCACCAGCACCCGTGGCGGCACGTCGAGGGAGGCGACGGCCTCCGCGATCGCCGCCGTGCCGAGCACCCTGCTGTCGCGGATCTCCTTGCGGTACGCGTCTGTCCAGCGATGGTCGCCCACCCCCGCTCCCGCGAGGTGCACGACGGCCTCGCAGCCGACCAGGCCCGCCACGTCCACGTGCTGCCGCTGCGGATCCCACTCCACCTCGTCACCGGCGCTCGGCGGGCGCCGGACCAGACGCACCACCTCGTGTCCGTCGGCGCGCAGCGAGTGCACCAGCGCCTTGCCGATGAGTCCGGAGGCGCCGGTGACGGCAATTCGAGATCTCTGCATGGAGCCCATCCTGCCCTCGTCGTCCGCCGTGACACAGTGGCTCCATGCCCGAGTCGCACATACGCCCCGCCCGCCGCGCCGACGACGCGGAGCTCGGCGAGCTCGACCGTGCCGCCTGGTCGCCGACGCACGCCGTGACGCCCCGGCCGCAGCCCCCGTACGACCCGTTCTTCGACCCGAGGCACCGGCCGGACCAGTTCCTCGTCGCCGAGGACGCCGACGGCACGATCGTCGGCTACATCCGGCTGGCACCGCCCACGCCGCTCGCCTGCAACCAGCACGTCCGCCAGATCCAGGGCCTCGCCGTGGCCGCCCGGGGGCGGGGGCGCGGTGTCGGGCGGGCCCTGCTGCGTGCGGCGTGCGACGAGGCCCGGCGCCAGGGCGCTCGGCGCATCACGCTCCGGGTGCTCTCCCACAACGCGCCGGCACGGGCGCTCTACGAGGCGGAGGGCTTTGTCGTGGAAGGCGTCCTGCCGGGCGAGTTCCACCTCGACGGCCGGTACGTGGACGACGTCCTCATGGGCCGGACCCTCGACGGAAACTGACGGGAACTGAGTGCGGCGCAACGGACCCGAGATCGGGCCCCAGAGCCGTGCGGTCCGCTCACAGCCCGCCGAACCGCTCCCACAGCCGGGGAAAGCGCTGCGCCAGCGCCATGTCGTCGTCGAAGTCGAACGGTGTGCCGGCGGGCTCCGCCGACTGCACGGGGATGCCCAGGTCGGGTGCGTCGACTCCGGTCAGCTGCTCGTACGCCTCGTCCGCCGCGTACCCGAGCTCCTCGCCGTCGCCGTCGATGTCCTCGTCGAACTCCTCCAGCAACTCGGCCAGGGAGTCCGGTTCGTGCACCCCGCCCTCGAAGATCTCCCGGCCCTGCCCGATCAGCCAGCAACGGAAGTAGTCGAAGGCGTCGTCGCTCGCCCCGCCCAGCAGCACCGCGGCAGCACCCCACAGGTCCCAGGTGTAGGCGCGGTTGTAGCGGGCCTCGAAATGCCGCGCGAAGTCGAGCACGGAATCGGGGTCGAGTTGCAGCAACCTCTCGACGAGCAGCTCCGCGTGGTCCTCGGGGTCGCCCTCGGCGGCCTCGCGGGTGCTGTCGATGATCTCCCAGAACTCCGTCTCGTCCATCACGGGTCCAGCATCGTGGTTGGCGGAGGGCGGCGCACGCGGAGCCGCCGAAAAGCGGCTGTTTCGCAATCGGAGGCACCTGCACGGGTCATACCGGACAGAGGATGTCCGGTATCCGTGCGACGGTCGGTTCATGACGACGAACAAGCCGCTGGACGGCAGCCTCTCGAACAAGATCGCGCTCGTCGCGGGCGCCACCCGGGGCGCGGGCCGCGCCATCGCCGTACAGCTCGGCGCCGCGGGCGCGACCGTGTATGTGACCGGCCGGACCACCCGGGAGCGTGTCAGCGAGGTCGGCCGGCCGACCGAGACCATCGAGGAGACCGCGGAACTGGTCACCGCCGCCGGCGGCGACGGAATCGCCGTGCCCACCGACCATCTGGAGGCGGATCAGGTACGGGCGCTCGTGGAACGCGTCGACCGCGACCACGGCCGGCTCGACATCCTCGTCAACGACATCTGGGGCGGTAACTTCCTGCTCGACTTCGACACGAAGATGTGGGACGTCGATCTGCGGCGGGGGCTGCGGATGATCGACCTCGGGGTGAGGAGCCACATCATCACCAGCAGCATCGCGCTGCCCCTGCTGGTCCGTGAACCGGGCGGCCTGGTCATCGAGGTCACCGACGGCACGGCGGAGACCAACCAGGGCTTCCGCGAGAACTTCTACTACGACCTGGCCAAGAACGGCCCGATCCGGATGGCGTTCACCCTCGGCGAGGAGCTGAAGAGCGTCGGCTGCACGGCTGTGGCGGTCACCCCCGGGTTCCTGCGCTCCGAGGAGATGCTCGACATCTTCGGCCTGACGGAGGAGAACTGGCGCGACGGCATCGGGAAGCAGCCGCCCCACTGGGCGCTGTCCGAGTCGCCCGTGTATCTGGGCCGGGGGGTCGCGGCACTCGCCGCCGACCCGGAGCTGTCCCGCTGGAACGGACAGTCCCTCGACAGCGGCCGGCTGGCCAGGGAGTACGGCGTCACGGACGCGGACGGCAGCAGGCCCGACGTGTGGGGATACATGCTGGCGGAGCAGGCGGGCCGGACACCGGCGGTGGAGGACTACCGGTAGCGGGGCGGGGCCGGCGGCGGTGCGGGACTACCGGTAGAGGTCCCGCATCCCGGCCGCCGCCCCCGCGAAGCGGTCGCGCAGCTCCTGTGGCTCCACGACCTCCACCTCCGGTCCCAGGGACAGGAGTTGGCTGTACGCCACGTCGAGGGACTCCACCGGCAGCGTCACCGTCACCCTGCCGCCCCCGTCCGGTGGCCCCGCCGCGGCGAGCGCCTCCAGCGCGGCGGCGCGGTCCGTCACGTACGGCAGCCGCCGTGCGCCGTCCTCGGTGGCGCGGACGACGACCTCGGCGCGCAGGATGGAGCGCGCGAACTGCGCCGCGCGCTCCTCCCAGAAAGCGGGCAGGTCGAAGTCGTCGTCGCGTTCGAAGAACTCCTCGTCCGCCGCGGCCGACGAGAACCGATCGATCCGGTACACCCGGAACGTGCCGCCGGCCCGGGCGCACAGGTACCAGACGCCGGCCTTCAGTACGAGCCCGTACGGCTCCAACTCCCGTTCGACCTCGGCGTCCCGGCGGCGGTACGTCGCCCGGATGCGGCGGTCGTCCCACACGGCCTCCGCGATCACCGGCAGCAGCTCCGGGGTCTCCGGCTCCTGGTACCAGCCGGGGGCGTCCAGATGGAAACGGCCGGCCGCGGAGTCGGAGGCGTTCCTGAGCGACGGGAGCAGCGCCGCGGTCACCTTCAGGCGTGCCGCGGACGCCGCGTCCTCGAGCCCCATGTCCCGCAGGGCGCCCGGCAGCCCGGACAGGAACAGGGCCTCGGCCTCGGTGCGGGCGAGGCCGGTCAGCCCGGTGCGGTAGCCGCCGACGAGCCGGTAGCCGCCCGCTCGGCCCCGGTCCGCGTAGACCGGGACACCGGCCTCCGACAGGGCGAGCGCGTCCCGGGTGACGGTGCGCTCGGACACCTCGAGCTCGCGGGCGAGCTCCGCCCCTGTCATCGACGGTCTCGACTGCAGGAGCAGCACCATCTTGATCAGCCGGGCCGCGCGCATGCCCTCATCATGGCGCAGCTCAGGCCAGCGGTACCTGGAGCTCCGTCACCCACTTCTGCTTGTCCGGCGGGCACTCCAGGTAGACCTCGCGGGCGTAGCCGACCGAGACATGGCCGCCCGCGTCGATCCAGCGGGCCAGGTTCTGCTCCGTGGGCATGATGGTGTCCATCGGCCCGCGGTGCACGATCGTCGCCGCCCGCTCGACGGCCGGGAGGTCGACGATCTCGAAGTTCTGACCGTCGGCCGCACCGGCCGCGACGGTGCAGCCGGCGTGCACCAGGATCGTGCCGTCGCCCTCGGGCGCGTCCTCGTAGTAGGCGACGCCCGGTCCGATCGGCGTGACGCCGGCCGCCTTCAGCCGCGTGAACAGCTCGTCGTACAGCGGGGAGATGACCGGGCCGATGTGTTCGGGTGCGTAACTGGCGGCGACGGCGGACAGTTCGGCGATCCGCACCGCCGGGAGGGTCTTGATCACGACGTCCTGGGTGGGCATGCGCCCCTCGCTCTCGATCGACCGGAGCCTCGCCTCGACCTGCGCCAGCCTTGCGGCCGCCACGGACATCGCCTCCTCCAGCTCCACCTGCCGCAGCTTGAGCATGCCGCGCAGCTCCTCCGGGGTCACCTTGTCCTCGAGGATCTCCTGCACCTGCTGCAGCGTGAAGCCGAGATCCTTGAGGGCGACGATCCGGTTGAGCCGGTCGAGCTGTACGGCGGAATAGTAGCGGTAGCCGGTGAAAGCGTCGGTGTGCTGGGGGCGCAGCAGCCCGATGGCGTCGTAGTGACGCAGCATGCGGGCCGAGACGCGACCGTGCCTGGCGAAGTCTCCGATGGTGAACATGACGACTCCCACTGCACGGCTTCACACGGTGTCAAGGTCAAGCATCGCGCACGGGGCCCCCGGAGGCAGCTGCCTCCGGGGGCCCATGTGAGCCGGTTCTACAGGCCGTAGCGCTCGCGCGCCTCCTTCACGGCGGACGCCGGGACCTCGCCGCGCTTGGCGAGCTGGGCAAGCGCCGCGACCGTGATCGACTGCGCGTCCACGCCGAAGTGGCGGCGCGCGGCGTCACGGGTGTCGGACAGGCCGAAGCCGTCCGTGCCGAGCGACGACCAGTCCTGCTCCACCCACTGGCTGATCTGGTCCGGAACCTGGCGCATCCAGTCGGAGACCGCGAGGACCGGGCCCGGCGCACCCTCCAGCGCCTGGGTGACGTACGGGGTGCGCTGCTCGCCGCGGAGCAGGGCCTCGTCCGCCTCCAGCGCGTCACGGCGCAGCTCGCCCCACGACGTCGCGGACCACACGTCGGCCGCCACGTTCCAGTCGGCGGCCAGCAGCTGCTGGGCCTCGAGCGCCCAGTGGATGGCCGTACCGGACGCGAGGAGCTGGAGTCGCGGCGCGTCGGCGCCCGCCGAGCCCTCGTTGAAGCGGTACAGGCCCTTGACGATGCCCTTCTCCACGCCCTCCGGCATGGCGGGCTGCGGCTTGGGCTCGTTGTAGACGGTGAGGTAGTAGAAGACGTCCTCCGCGTCGGGGCCGTACATCCTGCGCAGACCGTCCTTGACGATCACCGCGATCTCGTACGCGAACGCCGGGTCGTAGTTCAGCGACGCCGGGTTCGTGGCCGCGATCAGGTGCGAGTGGCCGTCCGCGTGCTGCAGGCCCTCACCGGTCAGCGTCGTACGGCCCGCGGTGGCGCCGACGATGAAGCCCTTGCCGAGCTGGTCGGCGAGCTGCCACATCTGGTCGCCCGTGCGCTGCCAGCCGAACATCGAGTAGAAGATGTAGAAGGGGATCATCGTCTCGCCGTGCGTCGCGTACGACGTGGCGGCGGCGATGAAATCGGCCATGGCGCCGGCCTCGGTGATCCCCTCGTTGAGGATCTGGCCGTCCTTGGCCTCCTTGTAGTACATCAACTGGTCGCGGTCGACCGGCTCGTACGTCTGACCCAGCGGCGAGTAGATGCCCGCCGACGGGAACAGCGACTCCATACCGAAGGTGCGGGCCTCGTCCGGGACGATCGGAACCCAGCGCTTACCGGTCTCCTTGTCCCGCATCAGGTCCTTGACCAGGCGAACGAACGCCATGGTCGTGGCCATCTCCTGCTTGCCGGAGCCCTTGTACAGCGCCTTGAACGCGCGCTCCTCCGGCTGGGGCAGCGGAGCGGAGGCGTGCAGCCGGCGGGCCGGGGCGGGGCCGCCGAGGGCGGCGCGGCGCTCCTGGAGGTAGCGCACCTCCGGCGAGTCGGCGCCGGGGTGGCCGTAGGGAACGAGGCCGTCCTCGAACGCGCTGTCCGCGATCGGGAGCCCGAGCAGCTCGCGCATGCCCTTGAACTCGTCGATCGTCAGCTTCTTCATCTGGTGGTTGGCGTTCTTGGACTCGAAGCCCTTGCCGAGCGTGTAGCCCTTCACCGTCTGCGCCAGGATCACCGTCGGCGCACCCTTGTGCTCGACGGCCGCCTTGTACGCCGCGTACACCTTGCGGGCCTCGTGGCCGCCGCGGGAGGTGTGGAAACACTCGGCGATCTTCGCGTCGCTGAGCAGCTTCGCCAGCTCGACGAGCGCCGGCTCCGCGCCGAAGAAGTGCTCACGGATGTATGCCACGTCACGCGTCGCGTACGTCTGGAACTGCGCGTCCGGGACCTCGCGCAGGCGGCGCACCAGCGCGCCCGTGGTGTCGAGCTGGAACAGCTCGTCCCAGGCCGAACCCCACAGCGACTTGACGACATTCCAGCCGGCGCCGCGGAACTGGGCCTCCAGCTCCTGCACGATCTTGAAGTTGGCGCGGACCGGGCCGTCGAGACGCTGCAGGTTGCAGTTGATCACGAAGGTCAGGTTGTCCAGCCGCTCGCGCGAAGCGAGGGCGAGAGCCGCCGTCGACTCGGGCTCGTCCATCTCGCCGTCACCGAGGAACGCCCACACGTGCGAGTTCGCCGTGTCCTTGATCCCGCGGTTGTGCAGATAGCGGTTGAAGCGAGCCTGGTAGATCGCGGAGAGCGGGCCGAGACCCATGGAGACGGTGGGGAACTCCCACAGCCAGGGCAGCCGGCGCGGGTGCGGGTAGGACGGCAGGCCGTTGCCGCCCGACTCCTGCCGGAAATTGTCGAGCTGTGCCTCGGTGAGGCGGCCGTCGAGGAAGGCGCGGGCGTAGATGCCCGGGGAGGCGTGGCCCTGGATGTAGAGCTGGTCGCCGGAGCCGTCGCCCTCCTTCCCGCGGAAGAAGTGGTTGAAGCCGGTCTCGTACAGCCAGGCCGCCGAGGCGAAGGTGGCGATGTGGCCGCCGACGCCGTACCGGGAGCCGCGGGTGACCATGGCCGCCGCGTTCCAGCGGTTCCAGGCCGCGATGCGCTGCTCCATCGCCTCGTCGCCGTCGAAGGCGGGCTCGGCGGAGGTCGGGATGGTGTTGACGTAGTCCGTCTCCAGCAGGCGGGGCAGGGCCACACCGGCCTTCTCGGCGTGCTGGAGCGTGCGGCGCATCAAGTACGCGGCGCGGTGCGGGCCTGCGTGCTCCGCGACGGCGTCGAGGGACGCCGCCCACTCGGCGGTTTCCTCGGCGTCACGGTCCGGGAGCTGGTCGAGCTCGCTCGGAAGCTTGCCTACGGGGTCGGTCATGATCGCCGCCTTCCGGACAGGAGGGGGGTGGAGATAGGGGTGCCGTGTCTGGCAGGACAGGGCGACGGGTTGGTGAACCCGTGGACGACTGTAAGTCTCTGATCGATGATCGATCAAAGTCTGGGACCAAATTGGCATCCAGTGCCGCGAAAGTGGGCACGCCGTGCCGGTACGAAACGGTCTTTCCCGGACGCGGTGGCCGGGGTGGCCGCGGTGGCCGCGTGGGCGCGGCGTTCTCGGGTGGGGGCCCGGTCCGAGGGCGTGGTGCCCCCGGTTCCCCGGTCCGAGGGCGTGGCGTCCCGGGGCTGCGCCCCCCGTGTGCCCGCTGTGCGGGGGTGGGTGCGGGGGCGGGGCCTCCGGGGGCGGGGCCTCCGGAGGGGGATCGCGGACTGCTTTCCCGTACTTGCCCCGCCCTGACTCACGACGCTTTACGTCCGCTCACCCCCCTCCTACGACCCCACCCCCTCCCGCCGGTCACGGGACCGTGGGGCCGGTGGCCGTCCCCACGGCCGGGGCAGGCTTCCCTCGGGGGAAACGGGCGCCCGTGGGCGCGACTGTCCACCTGGGGCGGAATGGACGCGCGGGTGCCGGTCCACGGAGGGAGAGGGGGCGCGCCGCAGTACCGCGGGCGGTGGGCTGTCCACCTCCGGGAGCGAAGCCGTTGGCCGGGGGAGGGGGACGCGCAGGGGGCGTGTTCGGGACGTAAGGCGTCGTGAGTCAGGGCGGGGCAAGTACGGGAAAGCAGTCCCGGACATGCCCCCGGAGCGGCACCCGGACGCCAAGCGAAACGGACCGGGCCACGCCTGACAGCGCACTCGGACCGGGCCGCGCCCGGACGTCAGCCGGGACAACCGGGCCGCGCCCCGGAACCGCACCCGGGCCGGGCCGCGCCCGGGACCGCCGGGCCACGTCAGGCGCGCGGCGCGCAGCCGAGGACGTGGGCCTTCACGAGCGCGCCGATCTCCGGGTCGCGGCGGCGGAACGCCTCCACCAGGTCCTGGTGCTCCTCCGCGTACGACTTCTGCACCGTGCCCAGCCAGCGGATCGACAGCGCGGTGAAGACCTCGATGCCGAGGCCCTCCCAGGTGTGCAGCAGCACGCCGTTGGACGCGGCCTTCACCAGCTCGCGGTGGAAAGCCACGGTGTGGCGGACCTGGGCCGCGGAGTCCCCGGCCGCGTCCGCCTCGTGGAGGGCCGTCACGTGGGGCGTCAGGGCCGAGCAGTCGTCCGCCAGCCGGTCGGCGGCGAGTTCCGCGGCGATCTGCTCCAGACCGGCCCGCACCGGGTAGCTCTCCTCGAGGTCCGCGGCCGTCAGACTCCGTACCCGTACGCCCTTGTTGGGCGCGGACTCGATCAGCCGCAGCGACTCCAGCTCGCGCAGCGCCTCGCGGACCGGGGTCTGGGAGACCTCCAGTTCCGTGGCGATGCGGCGCTCGACGATTCGTTCACCCGGCTTCCAGCGTCCACTGACGATCCCCTCCACGATGTGCTCGCGGATCTGATCGCGCAGCGAGTGGACGACGGGGATGGTCATGGAGCGCTCCTTAAAGCCGCGTTGACCTGTGACCCCTAGACAATACGGCGGCGCCCCCGCCGGGAAGTACTCCCGGCAGGGGCGCCGTCGGTGAGGCTGGTTACAGCCGGGTGGCTCAGAGGCCGAGTTCGACCTCGAACTCGCCCGCCTCAAGGATCGCCTTGACCGTCGTCAGGTAGCGGGCGGCGTCCGCGCCGTCCACCAGACGGTGGTCGTAGGAGAGCGCGACGTACGTCATGTCGCGGATCGCGATCGTCTCGCCGAGGTCCGGGTGGTTCACGACCACCGGGCGGCGGACCGTGGCGCCGATGCCCAGGATGGCGACCTGGTTCGGCGGCACGATGATCGTGTCGAACAGCGCACCGCGCGAGCCGGTGTTGCTGATGGTGAAGGTCGCACCGGCGAGGTCGTCCGGCGTGATCTTGCTGGCGCGCACGGCGCCCGCGAGCTCGGCGGTCTTCTTGGCGATACCGGCGAGGTTCAGGTCGCCCGCACCCTTGATGACCGGCGTCATCAGACCCTTCTCGGAGTCGACGGCGATGCCGATGTTCTCCGAGTCGAAGTACGTGATGGTGCCCTCGGCCTCGTTGATCCGGGCGTTGATGACCGGGTGGGCCTTCAGCGCCTGGGCGGCGGCCTTGACGAAGAACGGCATCGGGGAGAGCTTGACGCCCTCACGGGCCGCGAACGAGTCCTTCGCACGGGCGCGCAGCTTCATCAGCTTGGTGATGTCGACCTCGACGACCGAGGTCAGCTGGGCCTGGTCGTGCAACGCCTTCATCATGTTGTCGCCGATGACCTTGCGCATGCGGGTCATCTTGACCGTCTGACCGCGCAGCGGGGACACCTCGAGCTTCGGCGCCTGCGCCGCGGCCGGTGCGGCAGCGGCGGCGGGAGCCGGTGCGGCGGCCTTGGCGGCCTCCGCGGCGGCGATGACGTCCTGCTTGCGGATACGGCCGCCGACGCCGGTGCCCTTGACGGAGCCGAGGTCGACGCCGTTCTCGGCGGCCAGCTTGCGGACCAGCGGGGTCACGTACGCGTCGCTCGCCTCGACGGAGGCGGGCGCCGCCGGAGCCGGAGCCGCGGGGGCGGCCTGGGCCGGGGCGGGAGCGGGAGCGGCCGGTGCCGGGGCGGCCGGTGCCGGGGCAGCCTGGGCCGGGGCGGGCGCGGGAGCCGGAGCCGCCGGGGCGGGAGCCGGTGCGGCGGGGGCCTCGGCCTGTGCCGGAGCCGGAGCCGGAGCGGCCGGGGCGGCGGCCGGAGCCGCGCCCTTCTCGCCGATGACGGCCAGCTTGGCGCCGACCTCGGCGGTCTCGTCCTCGGCGACCACGATCTCGAGCAGCACACCGGAAGCCGGGGCCGGGATCTCGGTGTCGACCTTGTCCGTGGAGACCTCGAGCAGCGGCTCGTCCTCCGTGACCTCGTCGCCGACCTCCTTGAGCCAGCGGGTGACGGTGCCCTCGGTGACGCTCTCGCCGAGCGCCGGAAGGACGACGTCGGTGCCGGATGCGCCACCGGCGGGGGCGGCGGCCGGAGCTGCCGGGGCCTCGGCGGCCGGAGCGGGCGCGGCCTCGGCGGCCGGAGCGGGCGCGGCGGGCGCCTCGGCCGGAGCCGGGGCGGGGGCAGCGGCCTCGGCGGCAGCCGGCTCAGCGGCAGGCGCGCCGCTGCCGTCGTCGATGACGGCCAGCTCGGCGCCGACCTCTACGGTCTCGTCCTCGGCGACCTTGATGGACGCCAGCACTCCGGCGGCAGGGGCGGGGATCTCGGTGTCGACCTTGTCGGTCGACACCTCGAGCAGCGGCTCGTCGGCCTCTACACGCTCTCCCTCGGCCTTCAGCCAGCGGGTGACAGTGCCCTCGGTGACGCTCTCGCCGAGCGCCGGAAGGGTTACGGAAACCGCCATGGTTTCAGTTGCTCCTTACGAATGGTGCGGAAGTGGTCGTCGCGCCCGGACTGATCAGTCGTGGGAGTGCAGCGGCTTGCCGGCAAGGGCCAGGTGGGCCTCGCCGAGGGCCTCGTTCTGCGTCGGGTGCGCGTGGATGAGCTGCGCGACCTCGGCCGGCAGAGCCTCCCAGTTGTAGATCAGCTGCGCTTCGCCGACCTGCTCGCCCATACGGTCACCGACCATGTGGACGCCGACCACGGCGCCGTCCTTGACCTGGACGAGCTTGATCTCGCCCGCGGTCTTGAGGATCTTGCTCTTGCCGTTGCCCGCGAGGTTGTACTTCAGGGCGACGACCTTGTCCGCACCGTAGATCTCCTTGGCCTTGGCCTCGGTGATACCGACGGAGGCGACCTCGGGGTGGCAGTACGTCACCCGCGGCACGCCGTCGTAGTCGATGGGGACGATCTTGAGACCGGCCAGCCGCTCCGCCACCAGCATGCCCTCGGCGAAGCCGACGTGCGCGAGCTGGAGCGTCGGGACCAGGTCGCCGACCGCGGAAATGGTGGGAACGTTGGTCTGCATGTACTCGTCGACGAGGACGTAGCCGCGGTCCATCGCGACGCCCTGCTCCTCGTAGCCGAGACCGGCCGAGACCGGGCCGCGGCCGATGGCGACCAGAAGCACCTCGGCCTCGAAGGTCTTGCCGTCCGCGAGGGTGACGCGCACACCGGTCTCGGTGTACTCGGCCTTCTCGAAGAAGGTGCCGAGGTTGAACTTGATGCCGCGCTTGCGGAACGCGCGCTCAAGAAGCTTCGAAGAGTTCTCGTCCTCGACCGGGACCAGGTGCTTGAGGCCCTCGATGACGGTGACGTCGGTGCCGAAGGACTTCCACGCCGAGGCGAACTCGACGCCGATGACGCCGCCGCCCAGGATGATCGCGGACTGCGGGACGCGGTCCAGCTTGAGGGCGTGGTCCGAGGAGATGATGCGGTTGCCGTCGATGTCCAGGCCCGGCAGCGACTTCGGCACGGAGCCGGTCGCCAGCAGGACGTGGCGGCCCTGGACACGCTGGCCGTTGACGTCGACGGAGGTGGGGGAGGACAGGCGGCCCTCACCCTCGATATAGGTCACCTTGCGGGAGGCGACCAGACCCTGCAGACCCTTGTAGAGGCCCGAGATCACGTCGTCCTTGTACTTGTGGACACCGGCGATGTCGATGCCCTCGAAAGAGGTCTTGACACCGAACTGGTCGGCTTCACGAGCCTGGTCCGCGATCTCGCCGGCGTGCAGCAGAGCCTTCGTGGGGATGCATCCGTTGTGCAGGCAGGTGCCGCCGAGCTTGTTCTTCTCGATCAGTGCGACGTCCAGGCCCAGCTGAGCTCCGCGCAGCGCCGCAGCGTAACCGCCGCTACCACCGCCGAGGATCACTAGGTCGAAAACGGTGCTGGCGTCGTTCGCCACGTCACGTCCTCCATGCATGTGCGCCGTTCGCCGGTCGTCCATGACCGGGCGGCGGCTGGTATTCGGCCGCTTAGTCTTCGGCCCTGTGGTGGGGGCCCTGTCCTGCCGAGAACCCATCTTCGCACTTGTCGACGGGCGGCGGGACGCGGGGCCGGAGCTTGAGATGGTGACCTTGAGCGCTTTTACGGGTTACCGAGTCGTAGCCAACGCGGGGAAGCGGGGTGTTGTTCCCGGAGGTGGTGGGACTGCGGTGCAGCCCGTCCGGCGAGGGTGCGCGCCGCCGGAGCGACACGCACCCACAGCGTCAGCCCAGGTCGCCGGCGGCCGTGCGCTCCGCCAGCTTCACCAGCGTGCGGACCGCCGACCCGGTGCCGCCCTTCGGCGTGTAGCCGTACGGCGCACCCTCGTGGAACGCCGGGCCCGCGATGTCCAGGTGCGCCCAGGTGATGCCTTCGCCCACAAACTCCTTCAGGAACAGGCCGGCGACCAGGCCGCCGCCCATGCGCTCGCCCATGTTGGCGATGTCCGCGGTCGGCGAGTCCATGCCCTTGCGCAGGTCGGCGGGGAGCGGCATCGGCCAGGACGCCTCGCCGACCTCCTCGGCGATCTCGTGGATGGAGGTACGGAAGGCGTCGTCGTTGGCCATGATCCCGAACGTGCGGTTGCCCAGTGCCAGCACCATCGCGCCGGTAAGGGTCGCCACGTCGACGATCGCGTCCGGGTTCTCCTCGGAGGCCCGGGTCAGCGCGTCGGCGAGCACCAGCCGGCCCTCGGCGTCGGTGTTGAGCACCTCGACCGTCTTGCCGCTGTACATGCGCAGCACGTCACCGGGGCGGGTGGCGGTGCCGGACGGCATGTTCTCGGCGAGCGCCAGCCAGCCGGTGACGTTGACCGCGACGCCCAGGCGGGCGGCCGCGACAACGGCGGCGAACACGGCGGCCGCGCCGCTCATGTCGCACTTCATCGTCTCGTTGTGGCCGGCCGGCTTCAGGGAGATGCCGCCCGAGTCGTAGGTGATGCCCTTGCCGACCAGCGCCAGCGTCTTCGCGCCCTTGGAGTGGGTGTAGGAGAGCTTCACCAGGCGGGGCGGGTTCTGCGAGCCCTGGCCGACGCCGAGGATGCCGCCGAAGCCGCCCTTGACGAGCGCCTTCTCGTCCAGCACCTGCACCTTGACGCCGTGCTCCTTGCCGGCGGCCGTGGCCACGGCGGCGAAGGCCTCGGGGGTGAGGTCGTTCGGCGGGGTGTTGATCAGGTCACGGGCGCGGTTGATCTCCTCGGTGACCGCGATCGCACGCTCGGCGGCCGCCTTGAACGCCTTGTCGCGGGGCTTGGCGCCCAGCAGGGCGACCTCGGCCAGCGGCTTCTTGGCGTCCTTGCCGTTTTCCTGGTAGGCGGTGAAGGCGTACGCGCCGAGCAGCGCGCCCTCGGCGATGGCCTCCGCGTCCTCCACGGACTCTATGGGGAGCGCGAAGCCGGCCTTCTTGGAACCGGTCAGCGCGCGGGCCGCGGCACCGGCCGCACGCCGCAGCGCCTCGGTGCCGAACGCCTCGTCGTTCTCCGGCACGCCGCCGAGGCCGACCGCGATCACGACCGGGGTCTTCAGGCCGGCGGGCGCGGGGAGCTTGGTGACCTCGCCCTCGCCACCGCCGGCGCCGAGGGTCTCGAGGACGGAGGCGAGCTTCCCGTCGAACGCCTTGTCGACGGCCTCGGCGCCCGGCACGACGACCGGGCCCTTGGCGCCCTTCGCCACGCCGACCACGATGGCGTCGGCGCGGAGCGTCGCAGCGCCTGCAGTGCTGAGAGTGAGAGCAGTCACGGTGGTGAAATCTCGCTTCCGTTGAGTTCCGAGGGTCCGGCGAGGTGGATCGACACCCCACTCGGGAGAGAGCCTACGCGCGGCCCCATGTATCGCTCACGGCGGCGGCGGTTCACTCATCCGTGGTTTCTCTTTCACGTTTGCCCGGGAGATCGTGAGAGCTCAGCCACACTCACCATATTCGGGCAGGGGAGCGTGGGGCTCCTTTGCGTCATCTCCACAGAACCTCCTTGCGCCTCAAGGGCGTTGAGGGTGGTGTGCGAGGGGGGACACGGATGGAACTGCACGGTGCACGGGCGAGCGGGCCCGCCGGCTCTCGGCGTCCGGAGGCAGCGAAGGACGCGACCGCTCGGGGATCCGGCGCGGGACCGACGGCCGACGGCGCCGGGTTGACGGATCGGCCCCACCCGGCCGCGTCGGCCCGCCCCGCCGGCTCCGGGCGGGGCGGGGCAGCCGCGCGGGTGGCGCGAGGCGTCGCCGTCGGCGTCGCCGCCGTCACGCCGCCGCGCTGACGCTGAGCATGGGCGCCGCCGAGTGGCTGCTGCACCGTTTTCGCAGCAAGGCGCTTGCCGGGCTGCGCGCGAGCACCACCTCGGCCGCTTTCCGCCGCAGCGCCGCAGCGCCGCAGCCGTGCTCGCGCGATGCCTCACCGCGTATCTCACGACGCCGGCCGTGCTCGCGCTCGCCGGGACGCTCCTGTGGCCCGGCGCCCCCGCCCCCGACGGACCGCGGACGGCGACCGTGCTGCTCATCGGCGCGGTGCTGTGGACAGGGCTGCTGCTCCAGTCGTTCGGCCCGGCGCACACGGCCGCCGCGGTGTGCGCCGGGGCGGCAGCCGTGCACACGCCGGCCCTGTTCACCGGTACCGGCAGCCCCCGTGTCGTCGGGCTGTGCGTCGCGGTCGTCGCCGCCTGCGCGCTTGCCGTGGTCGGCTGTGTTCTGCTGGGCCGTGCCACCGCCCACCGTCATTGACCCACTCCCTCTGGAACCGCCCGTGAAAAGCCTGTTGGTGCCGTTCTACGAGCACCCCGCCGACCGGCCCGACGCCTGGGACGCCGTCGTGGCCGCCGCTCCGCGCCTCTACGGCGTCGTGCTCAACCCGGCCGACGGACCCGGCACCGCCCCCGACCCGGGGTTCGCCGCAGTGGCCGCGCGGCTGCGGCGGGCCGGGGTGCGCCTCCTCGGCTACACCGACACCGACTACGGCCGCCGTCCGCACGCCGACGTGCTGCGGGACCTGGCCCGCCACCGCGACTGGTACGGCGCCGACGCGGCCTTCCTCGACCAGGTCTGCTCCGGGCCCGACGCGCTGCCCCACTACCGGCGGCTCGCGGACGCGGCCCGCGCGTCGGGCGCCGCCACCCTGGCGCTGAACCACGGCGTCCACCCCGACCCCGCGTACGCCGAACTCGCCGACCTGCTGGTCACGTTCGAAGGCCCCTGGGACGCCTACCGCACGGCCGGCGTCCCGACCTGGACCGCCGCTCATCCGCCCGAACGGTTCTGTCATCTCGTCTACGCCGCGCCGCCCGGCGCCCGCGCGGGCGCCGCCGTCCACTGCGTCGTCCCCGGTTCGGGCGCCCACCCGTGGGGCACCCTTCCGCACACCCTGGAGCCTGCGCGTTGAACGCCGGTCCTGTGAACGCCCGTCCTGTGAACGCCCGTGCTGCGAGTGCCCGCCGGTCGCGAGGCGCGTCCCTTCTTCTGGTGCTGCTCCTGCTGCTGTGCGCGGGCTGCACCACCACCGGCCCCGACGATCCCGAACCCTCGGCGCCGACCCAGCCGACCCAGCCGACCATGCCCGCCGGGCAGCGGTGGCTGCCGAAGCCGGGCCTCGCCTGGCAGTGGCAGCTCAGCGGGCGCCTCGACCCGACCGTCGACGTACCGGTCTACGACATCGACGGCTTCGACCACCCCGCCTCCGCCGTCGCCGACCTCCACCGCCGCGGCCGGAAAGTCATCTGCTACTTGTCCACCGGGGCCTGGGAGGACTTCCGCCCCGACGCCGACCGCTTCCCGAAGTCGGTCCTCGGCCGCGGCAACGGCTGGAAGGGCGAGCGCTGGCTCGACATCCGCCGCATCGACATCCTCGAACCGCTCATGGCCGAGCGGATCGACATGTGCCGTGACAAGGGCTTCGACGCGGTCGAGCCCGACAACATGGACGCCTACGCCAACCCCACCGGCTTCCCCGTCACCGCCGCCGACCAGCTCCGCTACAACCGCCTGATCGCGCGCCTGGCGCGCGAGCGCGGCCTGTCCGTCGGCCTGAAGAACGACCTCGACCAGATTCCCGAGCTCGTCGACGACTTCGACTTCGCCGTGAACGAGCAGTGTGCGGAGTACGACGAATGCGACGCCCTGACCCCGTTCGTCCGCGCGGGCAAGGCGGTGTTCCACGTCGAGTACGAGCTGGCGACGGACGAGTTCTGCCCGCAGACGCTCCGGCTGCGGCTCAGCTCGATGCTGAAGAAGTACGAGCTGGGGGTGTGGCGCGAGCCGTGCGCATGAGGGCGGGGCGCCGGCGGGATGTGACGCAGCCGGCGGAACAGAACCGTCAGCCCACCACCAGCGCCACCAGCGCCACCGTGCCCGCCGTCTCCGCCAGTGCCCCGAACACATCGCCCGTCACCCCGCCGAAGCGCCGCACACAGTGCCGCAGCAGCAGCTGTGCCGCGAGGAGCCCGGCCGCCAACGCCAGTGCGTGGTGCAGTGCGCCGTACGGGCCGAAGAGCGCACCCGCGCCCGCCGCGCAGGCCATGACGAGCACCGCCGCGACACCCCCCGCGCGTCCGGGAACAGTCTCCGCGACCACCGCCCCCAGGCCGTCGGGGCGGGCCGCGGGAACGCCCTTGCGGGACGCGAGAGTCAGCGCCAGCCGGGCGGTGACGGCGGACACCGCCGCGGCCATCACGCCGGTCGCCCAGCCCCGCGCGTACAGCTCCGCGAGTGCCGCGACCTGACCGAGCAGGACGAAGAGCAGGGTGATGACACCGAACGGACCGATGTCCGACTGCTTCATGATGCGTAGCGCGTCCTCCGCCGGCCTGCCGCTGCCCAGCCCGTCGGCGGTGTCCGCGAGGCCGTCCAGGTGCAGGCCCCGGGTGAGGGCCGCGGGCACCGCCGCCGTGGCCACGGCGGCGAGCAGGGGGCCGGCGCCCAGCAGCATCAGCAGGCCGCCGAGCGCCGCGGCGAACAGGCCGACCACCAGACCGGCGAGCGGCGCGCAGAGCATGCCGGCGCGGGCGGCCTCGCGGTCCCAGCGGGTGACACGGACCGGGAGTACGGTCAGGGTGCCGAAAGCGAAACGTATGCCGTGCGCGCAGGCCAGTGCAGCAGTCCGAGGTGTCATCGCGCGAAGGGTAGCCCGGCGCCCGTGACGGTAAATTGCGCATAACACGCGAATCGGGAGCGGGTGGCATGGGTCACTGGTTTTACCGCAACATCGTCGAGCCGGGGAAACTCCCGATGCTCATCGCGCTGGCCTCCTTCGTGGTGACCTTCCTGGCGACCCGCACCATCACCCGGATGATCCGCGCGGGCAGGGGCCCCTTCACCAACGTCTCGCCCGGCGGACTGCACATCCATCATGTGGTGCCCGGCGTCATCCTCATGGTCATCGGCGGTTTCTGGGCCGTCGGCACCGGCAGGTACGGCGTCTCCGCCTCGGTCTGTGCCGTCGTCTTCGGGGTCGGTGCCGGTCTCGTCCTCGACGAGTTCGCGCTGATCCTCCATCTCGCCGACGTCTACTGGACCGAACAGGGCCGGCAGAGCGTCGAGGTCGTTGTCCTCGCCGTCGCTCTCGCGCTGCTCGTCCTCGGCGGCTCCGTGCCGCTCGGCGTGAACGAACTGACCCCGGACGAACGCGAGGACCGTGCCTTGGTGATGCTCACCATCGCCGCCAACTTCCTCTTCGTGCTCGTCACCGCCTTCAAGGGGAAGGGGCGCATGGCGCTCATCGGCACGCTCGTCCCGCTGGTGGCGCTCGTCGGCGCGGTGCGTCTCGCGCGGCCCTCCTCGCCTTGGGCCCGGCGCTTCTACCGCAACAGGCACAAGGCCCGGGCGAGGGCCGCACTGCGCAGGTTCCGACACGACCGGCGCTGGAACCGGCCGCGCCGGGCGTTTCAGGACTTCATCGGTGGTGCTCCGGACCAGCTGCCGACCCGCAAGCGGCGCTGACGGCGGCGATTTCTCAGCTCGGTCGCCGCGCACACGACCAGCACGGCCGCGATCGACGCGAGATGCTCCTTGCCGGCGAGGTTGTTCTTCACCAGGACCTCGGCCACCATCGCCGCCACGACCAGCCCCATGGTCAACCACGCCCGGTAGCGGTGACAGACGTAGACCGCGAGCCCGACGACGGCCGCCGACGGTCCGGTGTCCACGACCTGAGCGTCGGAGGCCGGCAGCCCGAGCGGACCGTCCGGGCCGACCGCGATCCCGATCCGGGCGTACGCGGTCCCGGCCAGCGTCGACGCGTAGGCGACCACCAGCGTCCGCGGCCTGCCCAGAGTGATCTCCGCGATGCCGAACACCAGCAGGATCTGGGCCAGCGCGCCCCACACGGGAAGATCCAGCGCCGGCACGAACAACGACAGCGGTGTCCGCAGCAGCGCGAGCCAGAGAGGGTCCTCGGCCCGTACGAAGCCGATGTCGCGGACCGGTTCCAGCCCCCACGGCTGGTTCTGCACGAGATGGAGCAGGGCTGTCAGGCAGACAACGGCGAGCGTCATCGGTACGGCCCGCCACCGCCGGGCGTCGAGTGCCGCGTGGACCGCCCCGTACAGCGGGCCCCACTCGCGGCGCGCGAACGCGGACGCCGTGTTCAACGCCGGCTCTCCAGATGTCTGCGGTGCAGCCACTTGGGCAGGCCGGGTGCGTCCAGGAAGCCCTCGGCCCGTCCGGCGGCGAGGCCGATGCGCAGCAGGTCGGCGCTCTTCTCGAAGAGCATGAAACGCGGCTCCCAGATCGGTCGGTACTTGGCATTGGCGCGGTACAGCGACTCGATCTGCCACCAGCGGGAGAAGAAGCCGAGGAGCGAACGCCACAGCCTCAGTACCGGTCCCGCACCGAGCTTCGAGCCACGTTCGAAGACCGATCTGAACATCGCGAAGTTCAGCGAGACCTGAGTGATCCGGATCTCCTTCGCGCGCTGCAGGAGTTCGATCACCATGAATTCCATCAGGCCGTTGTCGGCATCCCGGTCACGCCGCATCAGGTCCAGGGACAGGCCCTTTGGCCCCCAGGGAACGAAGCTGAGCAGCGCCCGCAGCGTGCCCTCGCCGTCGGCGCACTCGAGCATCACGCAGCGGCCGTCCGCCGGGTCGCCGAGCCGTCCCAGCGCCATGGAGAATCCACGCTCGCTCTCCCCGTCCCGCCAGTCGTCCGCGCGCCGCAGCAACTCGTCCATCTCGTCGGCGGGGATGTCCTCGTGCCTGCGGATGCGCACCTGGTACCCGGCCCGCTTCACGCGGTTGTAGGCCTGGCGCACGGTCCGCATCGCACGCCCCTCGAGCGTGAACTCGGCGGTCTCCACGATCGCCTCGTCGCCGAGCTCCAGCGCGTCCATGCCGTGCCGCGCGTACACCGTCCCGGCCTCCTCGCCGGCCCCCATCACCGCCGGGATCCAGCCGTGCTCGCGCGCCTGGGCCAGCCACGGCCCGATCGCGCCCGGCCAGGCCTCCGGATCGCCGATCGGGTCGCCGGACGCGAGCGACACACCGCCGACCACCCGGTAGGCCACGGCCGCCTTGCCCGTCGGCGACCACACGAGGCTCTTCTCGCGGCGGAGCGCGAAGTAGCCCAGCGAGTCCCGTTCGCCGTACCGCTCCAGCAGGGCGCGGAGCTTCGCCTCGTCCTCCTCGGTGATGGGGTCGACGGCCCGGCGCGAACGGAAGGCCGCGTACAGCACGGCGAGCAGCAGCAGCGTCGACATGATGTTGATGAGGACGTCGGCCCAGCCGGGGCTGGTGATGGTGGGGAAGCGGTCGTCGTCGACATCGATGGACACCAGCCGCATCGCGCCGTAGCGCCAGCGCTCGAGGAAGGTGGAGCGTTCCGGCGAGGTGTTGGTCGCGGTGACGAGCAGCGCCGCGAGCAGCGACGTGATGAGCAGCCCGCCGACGGCGACGCCCGCGGCAAGCTTCGGGTTGGAGCGGTCGCCCTTGGCGTAGAACGCGCGCCGGCCGAGCAGCGACGCGGCCATGAAGGCGGCGGTCAGGAGGAAGGAGACCCAGTTCTGTGGGTGCTGCCGGATCTCGGGATGCGTCAGGGCGACGGCGAAGAGCAGCAGGAAGAGTCCGCAGAGCACCACATTGAGGATCCAGGCGGCCCGCTTGCGGCGGCGCATGGTGATGGCGAGGAAGAGCGCGAAGAGGCCCGAGGCGAAGCCCGCGGTGAGCAGGTAGGGCGTGAAGTAGTCGTCCTCGTTGTGGCGGCGCAGGTCGTTGCCGAACGAGACCCAGACGGCGCCCAGAAAGTTGATGAACGCCACGACGCGCAGGTACCAGATGGTGAACGCGGCACTGCGCCGGGAGCGGTCGGTGTCGGCATGCGTGACCGCGCCGTCACCGGATGAACGGACTCTTCCGGCTTCTCCCATGAAAAGGGATCATATGGGGCATGGCGCCTCGCCGGGGGTGGGCGACGGCCGGGCGGTGGAGCACCGCTCACGGCCGCCCCGCCCGGGGCGCAGGGCCCGGCTCGTCACTCCGCCGCCTCCGGGACCTCGTACTCCGGCAGCTCGGCCGCCTCCGGCACTTCGCGCTCCGGCAGCTCTGCCGCCAGCGCGGCCGCCGCCTGTACGAGGGGGAGGGCCAGCAGTGCACCCGTTCCCTCGCCGACCCTCACGCCGTGATCGAGCACCGGATTGAGCGCCATCCGGTCCAGCGCCTTCGCCTGCGCCGGTTCGCCGCTCATCTGGCCCGCGATCCACCAGTCCGGTGCGCGGAACGCCGCACGCTGCCCGACCAGCGCGCATGCCGCCGAGACCACCCCGTCCAGAATCACCGGCATCCGGCGCACCGCACTCTGCAGCAGGAACCCGGTCGTCGCGGCCAGGTCCGCGCCGCCGACGGCCGCCAGCAGCTCCAACTGGTCGCCCAGCACCGGCCGGGCCCGCCGCAGCGCGTCCCGGATCGCCGCGCACTTGCGCATCCAGGCCAGGTCGTCGATGCCCTCACCGCCGCGGCCTGTCACGACAGAGGCGTCCGTGCCGCACAGTGCCGCGATCAGGGTCGCGGCCGGCGTCGTACCGCCGACGCTCACGTCACCGAGGACCACCAGGTCGGTCCCGGAGTCCGCCTCCTCGTCGGCGATCGCCATGCCGAGCCGTACGGCCTGCTCCGCCTCCTCGACCGTGAGGGCGTCCTCGATGTCGATACGACCGCTGCCGCGTCGCACCCGGTGGCGTACCACGTCCTTCGGCAGCAGCTTCGGGTCGCAGTCCAGGCCGGCGTCGACGACCCGCATCGGCACACCACACCTGCGTGCCAGAACGGCCACCGGGCTCGCGCCCTCCAGCACGTTCCGCACCAGCCGGTACGCGCTGCCCGACTCCCGGGAGGACACGCCCAGTTCGGCGACGCCGTGGTCACCGGCGAACAGCACCACGCGGGGGTGCTCGATCGCCTTGACCGGGACCGACGCCTGCGCGGCGGCCAGCCACTCGCCCAGCTCGTCGAGTCGGCCCAGCGCACCGGGCGGCACGATCAGCCGCTCCCGGCGTTCCTCGGCGTCACGCCGCGTTCCGCTGTCGGGGCGCTCGATCAGATCGGAGAAGTCGTCGAGATTCAGCCTGCTCATTCGCCGAACAGTACCGGCACCGCCCCGAACTCAGCCGCGCAGTACGAGAGCCTGGCCCGCGACCACCAGGAGCACATGCTCGCACTCGTCGGCGAATGCCGCGTTCAGCCGTCCCAGCTCGTCGCGGAAGCGCCTGCCGGAGGCGGTGGCGGGGACGACGCCGGAACCCACCTCGTTCGTCACGGCCACCACCGTACGAGTCGTCGCGCGTACCGCCGCGACCAGTTCGGCGACCCGCTCGCGCAGTGCCCGCTCGCCCGATGCGGACCAGCGCTCGTCGTCCCAGGCGCCGACCTTGTCCATCGCGTCCGTCAGCCACAGCGACAGACAGTCGATCAGCACCGGCGGCCCGTCCTCCGCGAGCACCGGCACCAGGTCGCAGGTCTCCGCCGTACGCCACGAGCCCGGCCTGCGGTCACGGTGCGCGGCGACCCGTGCGGCCCACTCCGTGTCGCCTTCCCGGCCGCCGCCCGTCGCGACGTACAGCACGCCGGGGAAGGCCTCCAGCCGCCGCTCGGCCTCCATCGACTTCCCCGAACGGGCCCCGCCCGTCACCAGAGTCCGCCGCGGCACGTCCGGCACCGCGTGGTACTCGCCGACGATCAGCGTGGTCCCGTCCGGCACGGCACGGGCACCCGAAGCGGCCAGACGCCGAGTCAGCTCCAAGCCGCCGGGGACGTCGTGGTCGAGGTGCACGGCGACCACGTCCGTCGTCGAACCGATCGCGCCCGACGCGCGCAGCCGTGCCACCGCGTCGGGGCGGCCCACCACGTCGGCGACCACCATCGCGTACGCGGCGAGCCCTTCCGCGAGTCCGGCCGGCGCCGCGCCCGGCGGCAGGTAGAGCAGCCGCTCGCCGTCGGGGGACGTCACCTCGTACCCGGTGCCGGGGTGGTCCATCGGAACGGCCCGCACCCGGTGACCGCTGATCAGCGTCAACTCCCGTCCGTCGGGCACCCTGCCCGCCGTCGGCAGCCCGGCGGGCAGATCCACGGCCGGTCCGTCGTGAGGATGCGTCAGCAGTACCTGCCGTACGCCCACCAGCGAGTGCCCCGCCCGCGCAGCGGCCAGCGCGGCGCCCGGGGTGAGATCGAGAAGCAGTGCGCCGTCGACGAGCAGCGCGGTCGCCGCCCGCGCCTCGGGCCCGCGTGCGGTGGCGCACACGGCGCAGGGGCAGTCGGGCCGGGGGAGACCGGCGGGCGCGCCGGTGCCGAGCAGAGTCAGTTCCACGCCTCTGATCCTGCCGTCTCGCCCCCGGCGGTGCGCGCCCGGCTACGCTGCGGGCAGCAAACTGATCAGCTTGCCCTAGGGACCTGGGAGGCGCACATGGCGTGGACGTGGCGGTTCGAGAAGTCGGACGGTACGGAGGTCCAGCCTGCGGTGGAGCCGGAGGAGTTCACGACGCAGGGCGACGCGGAGTCCTGGATCGGCGAGTACTGGAAGCAGCTCCAGGAGGGCGGCGCGGACCAGGTCGTCCTCTCGGAGGACGGCACGAAGATCTACGGCCCGATGAGCCTCCACGAGTCCTGACCGTCGGCGCCGGGGGCCCGCGCCACACGGCGTGGCGCCCCCGGCGTGTCTCGGGGGCGTCGGCCAGGCCCCGCATCCTGAAGATCAGATCTCCCCGAGGGTGACCTCCACGGTCCGCGCGCTGCCCGCTCGCTCCACGGTGACGGACACCTTCTCACCAGGCTGTCGCGAGGCCAGGGCCTCCGCCAGGGACGTGATCGTGGTGATCTCCGTGCCGCCGACCCTGGTGATGATGTCTCCCGGTCGCAGGCCCGCCCGCTCCGCCGCGCCGCCCCTCGTCACGGAGACCACGGCCACCCCGGAGGGGCGGTAGTCGTCGTCCAGCACGGTACGGCCGGTGATGCCGAGAGCCGCCCGGCCCGAGTCCCTCACCTCGCCGTACTCAATGATCTGGTCGGCGACCGTCTTCACCATCGAGGCGGGGATCGCGAAGCCGATACCGGGCGCCGCGCTGCCCTCGAGGCCGGGGTCGGACGCGGCCAGCGTCGGGATGCCGATGATCTCGCTGCTCAGGTTCACGAGTGCGCCGCCGCTGTTACCGGGGTTGATCGCGGCCGACGTCTGCACCATGTTGCCGAGCGTCGCCCCCGTCCCGCCGCCCTCACTGCTCTCGCTCACCGTGCGGCCGACCGCGGAGACGATGCCCTGGGTGACGCTGCTCGACAGGCCGAGAGGCGACCCCATCGCGAGGACGATCTGGCCGACGGCGACCTCGGACGAGTCGCCGAGGCGGGCCGCCCGCAGCCCCGGCGGTACCGACCGGAGCTTGATGACGGCGAGATCCTGCTCGGGAAAGGCCGACACCAGGGAGGCGGTCAGAGGCTGCTCACCGGTGGCGACGGTGACCTCGAAGTCCCTGCCCCGGCCCACCACATGCGCGTTGGTGACGATGTGGCCCTGGTCGTCGTAGACGATCCCGGAGCCGAGGCCCTCCTCGGCCTCGATCTGGACGACCGAGGGCAGCACGTTCTTGATGACTTCCCGGTAGTCGGCTTCCAGCTCGCTCACGGCGGCGGGGGCGTCTGCCGCCGCCCCGGTGGAGGTCGCCGGTGCGGGCCCGGAGACGGGGGAGCAGCCCATCGAGAGCGTGATCACGCAGAGCGCGGCGGTCGCGAGCAGCAGCAGCCCGCGTGCGGACCGACCGGGGCGAGGGGATGCGTCCATGCCCGGAGTATCCCTTTTGCCACCGCGCCGGTGCTCGAGGTACGCCGCCGATCAGGGGCATGGACAGTGCCGTGCCACCGGCGACGCGGTCGCGGCGCCGAACGGTCAGTTCCGCCGCACTCCGCACAGGTGCAGCAGCGCCGCCACCCGGCGGTACGGGTCCGTGCGGCCGGCCTTCTCCTCGAGCGCGAGCACGCGCTCCAGCTCCTGTGCGGCCGGGAGTTCGACCTCGTTGCCCACGCTGTCGGTGAAGATCCGCACTCCGTACCAGGCGTGCAGCGGCGCGGCGATCCCCGAAAGCGTCGCGGTCAGCGCCTCCAGCCGGTCGGCCCGTACCTTCAGCCCCAGCCGGTTGGTGTAGGTGTCCGTCTCGAAGGCGTCCAGCGCCGTCTGCCAGTCGCCGGCCATCCCCGGCCGGACGGCCAGCGCGTCGCCGTTGCGTACGAGCAGCGACAGCAGACCGCCGGGCGCCAGCATCCGGGCCAGGCCCGCGAGCATCGCGTCCGGCTCCTCGACGTACATCAGCACCCCGTGGCACAGCACCACGTCGAAGCTGCCCGGCAGGAAGTGCACACCGGTGTCCCGGCCGTCGCCCTCCACGAGCCGGACCCGCTCCCGGATTCCGGCCGGTTCGCCCGCGAGCGCGTCACGGGCCGCCTTCAGCATCACCGCGTCGGACTCCAGGCCGGTGACCGTGTGACCGGCGCGTGCCAGCCGCAGGGCCTGCGTTCCCTGGCCCATGCCGACATCGAGCACACGCAGCCGCTGACCGACCGGATAACGCGCGGTGACCTGTTCCTCGAGCTGACGGGCCACGAGCTCCTGGCGGACGGTGTTGCGCAGTCCGCCCGCACCGGCCAGCCAGTTCGCGGACGCCTCGGCCGTGAAACCGGACAGCCGCGAGGAATCGGTGCTCAGGGCCGCTCTCCGCGCTTGACCTGCGGCTTGGGGAGGCGCAGCCGACGCATCTGGAGCGTACGCATCAGGCCGTAGGCCACGGCGCCGCGCTTCGGCTCGTTCGGGAAGCGCTCCCTGAGCTGCTTCTTGAGCCGCATCGCCAGACCGATCGAGTCGATGACGATCAGCACGATGACGCCCAGCCAGAGCAGCAGCGCCACGTTCTGCAGCTGCGCGACCCGGACCATGCTCAGCACCAGGATCACCACCGCGAGCGGCAGGAAGAACTCGGCGATGCAGAAGCGGGAGTCGACGAAGTCGCGCACGAAGCGCCGCACCGGACCCTTGTCACGGGCCGGCAGGTAACGCTCGTCGCCGCTGGCGAGGGCCTCGCGCTGCTTGGCCAGGTCCGCACGGCGGGCCTCGCGCTGGCGCTTCATCGCCTCCTTGCGGTCCGCCGGGGCACCGCTGGAGGCACGGCGGCGCTGGCCCTGTGCCTCACTGCGCTTCGGCGTCGGGCGGCCCTTGGGGGCCTCGGGGCTGCGGGGCTGCTTGGAGAGGTCCGCCGTCACCTTGCCGGTGGGGGCCTTCTCTTCCTTGGAACGGCTACGGAACACAAAACCCAAGGGTACGGGGTGCCGGGCATGGACCCCACCCCGGTGGGGAACGATCCCGCAACGGCGTGCGTCCGTATCGGACAGAACGGGACGCCGTGCACAGGTTCCCTGACTCCCACCTACTCCTTGCGCCGGATCGGGGCCGTGGGCAGTCGTCCTTGGGGATGAGCGCATCCGCGTCCGAACAGTGCGGTAATGGATGCAGGGCCCGTAGGCTGGGTTCTGTTGGAGTGCTGAAGCCGTAGTCCGTCAGAAGGGGGCGCGCGAAGCCCATGAGCGGTGTCATGAAGCGTATGGGGATGATCTTCCGCGCGAAGGCGAACAAGGCCCTCGACCGGGCCGAGGATCCGCGCGAGACCCTCGATTACTCCTACCAGAAGCAGCTGGAGCTGCTGCAGAAGGTGCGCCGCGGAGTCGCCGACGTGGCGACTTCCCGCAAGCGCCTCGAGCTGCAGCTGAACCAGCTCCAGGGACAGTCCTCCAAGCTCGAGGACCAGGGCCGCAAGGCGCTGGCGCTCGGCCGCGAGGACCTGGCGCGCGAGGCGCTCTCCCGCCGCGCCGCGCTCCAGCAGCAGGTCACCGACCTCGAGACCCAGCACCAGACGTTGCAGGGCGAGGAGGAGAAGCTGACCCTCGCCGCGCAGCGGCTCCAGGCCAAGGTCGACGCCTTCCGTACGAAGAAGGAGACCATCAAGGCCACCTACACCGCGGCCCAGGCGCAGACCAGGATCGCGGAGTCGTTCTCCGGCATCTCGGAGGAGATGAGCGACGTCGGCGTCGCGATCCAGCGGGCCGAGGACAAGACCGCCCAGCTCCAGGCGCGGGCCGGCGCGATCGACGAGCTGCTCGCCTCCGGCGCCCTCGATGACCAGTCGGGACTGGCGAAGGACGACATCCAGGCCGAGCTGGACCGCCTCTCCGGCGGCACGGACGTCGAGCTGGAGCTTCAGCGCATGAAGGCGGAACTGGCCGGCGGACCGACGGCTTCGAAGCAGGCCATCGAAGGCGGCGCCGGAGGTGCCCAGGACGCCGCGCAGCAGCAGAGCACCCCGCACAAGTTCGACAAGCAGTAAGGACTCGTCATGATCGTACGGATCATGGGGGAGGGGCAGCTGGAGGTGGCCGAGAGCCACCTCCCCGAGCTGAACAAGCTCGACGACGAACTGCTCGCGGAGATGGAGAGCGGCGATGGGCCCGGCTTCCGCCGGACCCTGCAGGCGCTGCTGGAGAAGGTCCGCGCACTCGGTGAGCCGCTGCCCGACGCTTCCCTGGAACCGTCCGAACTGATCCTTCCGGCCGCTGAGGCGACGCTCGAGGAGGTCCGGGAACTCCTGGGCGAGGACGGCCTGATCCCGGCGCCGGACGCCCCCAGGGCCTGACGCGCCCGGCACTCCGACAGCGCACGACCGGCGAGGGTCTCGCGTTGGATCGGGCCGGGCTCGCGGGCCCTGGCACGCACACTGATCCGGGCTGATCCCACGAAGGATCCTGCACCCGGACCGCCGTACGGCGGTCCGGTGGGGCCCCACGCCGCCAGGCATAGGGGGCGGAACCACTGGTTCCGGAAAGCGGCGGTGCGGGCGACGGCCCGCGCAGCCGCCGCCGCTCACGCCGTAACGTTGACCGACGTGACCTCACTCGCCGCCCGCTACGACCGCACCCGCCGCTGGCTGCGCGAGCACCCCCTCGCGTTCGACGGCGCCCTGGCCGTCGCCGCGCTGATCTGCATGGTCGCCGGTTCCTTCGCCGAACCCAACGGCCCGCACGGCCCGGCCTTCGGCACCCGCAGCCCCGACCTGCGCAGCATCGTCCTGATAGTGGTCGCCGCCGCCGCGCTCGTCTTCCGCCGCCGCGCTCCGATGGCCGTGCTCTCGGTCACCGGCGCGCTGTCCGTCGTCGAGCTCGTCGCGGGCGACCCCGCCGCACCCGTAGCGATGAGCGCCGTCATCGCCCTGTTCACCGTCGCCGCCCGTACCGACCGGCCCACCACTTGGCGGGTGGGCCTGTTGACGATGGCCGTGCTGACCGGCTCCGCGATGTTCTTCGGCTCGAGCCCCTGGTACACGCAGGAGAACCTGGGCATCTTCGCCTGGACCGGCATGGCCGCCGCGGCGGGCGACGCCGTGCGCAGCCGCCGAGCCTTCGTCGACGCGATCAGGGAGCGGGCCGAGCGCGCCGAACGGACCCGTGAGGAGGAGGCAGGGCGTCGGGTCGCGGAGGAGCGGCTGCGGATCGCCCGCGATCTGCACGACGTGGTCGCGCATCACATCGCGCTGGTCAACGTCCAGGCCGGGGTCGCCGCGCATGTCATGGACAAGCGGCCCGACCAGGCCAAGGAGGCCCTCGCCCACGTACGGGAGGCCAGCCGCTCCGCGCTGAACGAGCTGCGCGCCACGGTCGGGCTGCTGCGCCAGTCGGGAGACCCGGAGGCGCCCACCGAACCTGCTCCCGGTCTCGCCGTCCTCGACGAACTGGTCGCCACCTTCCGGCACGCCGGCCTCCCCGTCGAGGTCGCCCGTGCCGACGATTCCGCGATTCTGTCCGCGGCCGTCGACCTCGCCGCGTACCGGATCATCCAGGAGGCGCTGACCAATGTGCAGAAGCACGCCGGCCCGGACGCGAAGGCCGAGGTGAGTGTGGTGCGGGTGGGCTCGAGGCTGGAGGTCACCGTCATCGACAACGGCCCCGCCACACGCAACGGCCCCGTCGACGCCGTCCCCTCGGACGGCGGAGGCCACGGCCTGATCGGCATGCGCGAACGCGTGACCGCGCTCGGCGGCACCCTCACCGCCGGCCCCCGCTACGGAGGGGGCTTCCGGGTGCAGGCGATACTGCCGCTGGAGGCGCGGGGTGCCCGCGCGGGAGAGGACACATGACGATCAGGGTGCTGCTCGCCGACGACCAGACGCTGCTGCGCAGCGCCTTCCGGGTCCTCGTGGACTCCGAGCCGGACATGGAGGTGGTCGGGGAGGCGGCGGACGGCGCCCAGGCCGTGGCGCTGGCCCGTTCCGAGCGGGCCGATGTGGTGCTGATGGACATCCGGATGCCCGGCACGGACGGGCTCGCCGCCACCAGAATGATCAGCGCGGACCCCGAGCTGTCACACGTACGGGTTGTCATGCTGACCACCTTCGAAGTGGACGAGTACGTCGTGCAGTCGCTGCGGGCCGGTGCCTCCGGCTTCCTCGGCAAGGGCGCCGAGCCGGACGAGCTGCTCAGCGCCATCCGTATCGCCGCGGCGGGCGAGGCGCTGCTGTCACCGGCGGCGACGAAGGGGCTGATCGCCACGTTCCTCGCGCAGGGCGGGAGCGCGCTGGACGGCCTCGCGTCGCAGCAGTACTCCGAGCGGCTTTCGGTGCTCACCGTGCGCGAGCGCGAGGTGCTGGTCCTGGTGGCCGGCGGGCACTCCAACGACGAGATCGCGGAACAGCTCGAGGTCAGCCCGCTCACGGTCAAGACCCATGTGAACCGCGCGATGGCCAAACTCGGCGCCCGTGACCGCGCTCAGCTGGTCGTCACCGCGTACGAGTCGGGGCTGGTACGTCCAAGGGTGGAGTGAGCCCGGGAGAGCACTACTCCAGCTGCGGTATGTGCGACATAAGGAACGGGACCTGCGGTCTACGGATCGGCCTCTCCCCGTGGCCGAAGGTGTAGGGGTGGGCACCTGACTCCGCCCGTCCCCGTGCACGCCACAGAAGAGAGACCCCATGTCCTGGCTGTCCAGATTCAGCCTGTCGCAACGGGCCCTGATAGGGCTGATGTCCATCGTGGCGATCGTCTTCGGCGCGATCGCCATCCCGCAGCTCAAGCAGCAGCTGCTGCCGTCCATCGAGCTTCCGATGGTGTCGGTGCTCGCCCCGTACCAGGGCGCGTCCCCCGATGTCGTGGAGAAGCAGGTCGTCGAACCGCTCGAGTCGAGCATCAAGGCCGTCGACGGCATCAAGGGCATCACCTCCACGGCGAGCGAGGGCAACGCCGTGATCATGGCCGGCTTCGACTACGGGGACGGCAGCAAGCAGCTCGTCGCCGATGTCCAGCAGGCAGTGAACCGGGCCCGTAGCCAGCTGCCCGACATGGTCGATCCGCAGGTCGTGGCCGGTTCGACGGACGACATCCCGACCGTCGTACTCGCCGCATCCTCGGGCAAGGACCAGCGTGGGGGCACCCCCAGGCCGAAGGCTCTGGGGGAGCTCGCCGACCAGCTCGAGCGGACCGTCGTCCCGGCGATCGAGGACATCGACGGCGTCGGCCAGGTCACGATCGACGGCGTCCAGGACCTCCAGGTCTCCGTCACCCCCGACGACAAGAAGCTCGCGGGCGCCGGCCTGAACACCGCGGCCCTCGCCGAAGCGCTGAAGTCGGGCGGCGCGACCATGCCGGCCGGTTCCTTCTCGGAGGACGGCAAGAGCCGCACGGTGCAGGTCGGCGGCGGCTTCACCACCCTGAAGCAGATCGAGGACCTGCGGATCGTGCCGCAGTCGGGGGCCGGCAAGGCCAAGGTCGCGGAGCCCGTCCGCCTCGGTGACGTCGCGACGGTCGAGCAGACCGAGTCGACCCGTGTCTCCCTGACCCGTACCAACGGCGAGCCCAGCCTCGCCGTCTTCGCCACCATGGACAACGACGGCAGCGCCGTCGCCATCTCGGAGGCCGTGCAGGACAAGCTGCCCGGCCTGCGCGCGGACCTCGGCGACGGCGCGGAGCTGACCGTCGTCTCCGACCAGGGCCCGGCCGTCTCCAAGTCGATCTCCGGTCTGACCACCGAGGGTGCGCTCGGTCTGCTCTTCGCGGTCATCGTGATCCTGGTCTTCCTGGCGTCGCTGCGCTCGACGCTGGTCACGGCGGTGTCCATCCCGCTGTCGGTCGTCCTCGCGCTGATCGTGCTGTGGACCCGCGACCTCTCGCTCAACATGCTCACGCTCGGCGCGCTCACCATCGCCATCGGCCGTGTCGTCGACGACTCGATCGTGGTCCTGGAGAACATCAAGCGTCACCTCGGCTACGGCGAGGAGCGCCAGAGCGCGATCATCACGGCCGTGAAGGAAGTGGCCGGCGCGGTCACCTCCTCCACGCTCACCACCGTCGCGGTGTTCCTGCCGATCGGCCTGGTCGGCGGCATGGTGGGCGAGCTGTTCGGCTCGTTCTCCCTGACCGTCACGGCCGCCCTGCTGGCGTCGCTCCTCGTCTCACTGACTGTGGTCCCCGTCCTGTCCTACTGGTTCCTGCGCGCGCCGAAGGCCGTGCGCGGCCTGGACCAGGAGCAGGCCCGGCGCAAGGCGGAGGAGGAGGAGACGAAGAGCCCGCTGCAGCGGGCGTACGTCCCTGTCCTGCGTTTCGCGACCCGCCGCCGTCTGACGAGTGTCGTCCTCGCGGTGGTCGTGCTCTTCGGCACCTTCGGCATGGCTGGACTGCTCAAGACCAACTTCTTCGACCAGGGCGAGCAGGAGGTCATGTCCATCAAGCAGGAACTGGCTCCCGGGACCAGCCTGCAGGCGGCGGACGCCTCCGCGAAGAAGGTCGAAACGGTCCTCGCCGGCATCGACGAGATCAAGGACTACCAGGTCACCGTCGGTTCCTCCGGCTTCATGGCGGCCTTCGGCGGCGGCACCGGCGCGAACCAGGCGTCGTACCAGCTGACCCTGAAGGACTCGGGCGCGTACGAGAAGGTCCGCGACCGGATCGACAAGGAGCTCGGCGAGCTCGACGGCATCGGCGACACGACGATCGCCGCCGGCGACGGCTTCGGCAGCCAGGACCTGAGCGTCGTGGTGAAGGCGTCCGACGCCGACACGCTGAAGAAGGCGTCGGAGGCGGTCCGCGCCGAGGTCGCGAAGCTCGACGATGTCACCGATGTACAGAGCGACTTGGCGCAGAGCGTTCCGCGTATCTCGGTCAAGGCCACCCCGAAGGCGGCGGACGCCGGCTTCACCGACGCCACGCTGGGCATGGCCGTCGGCCAGGCCGTGCGCGGTACGCCCTCCGGCAAGGCGATCCTCGACGACACCGAGCGGGACATCGTCATCACCTCGGCCAAGCCCGCCAGGACCATGGACGAGCTGCGCGCCCTGCCGCTCGGCCCGGTGAAGCTCGGCGACATCGCCGAGGTGAAGCTGGTGCCCGGTCCGGTCTCGATGACCCGTATCGACGGTTCGCGGGCCGCGACGGTCACGGCGAAGCCGACCGGTGACAACACGGGTGCGGTGAGCACCGCGCTCCAGTCGAAGATCAACGCACTGGACCTGCCCGAGGGCGCGACCGCGTCCATCGGCGGTGTCACGGAGGACCAGTCCGAGGCGTTCCTCAACCTGGCGCTGGCGATGCTGGCCGCGATCGCGATCGTCTTCATGCTGCTGGTCGCGACGTTCCGCTCGCTGATCCAGCCGCTGATCCTGCTGGTCTCCATCCCGTTCGCGGCGACCGGCGCGATCGGTCTGCTGGTCGCGACGGGTACGCCGCTGGGCGTCCCGGCGATGATCGGCATGCTGATGCTCATCGGCATCGTGGTCACCAACGCGATCGTGCTGATCGACCTGATCAACCAGTACCGGGCCCAGGGCCTCGGTGTGGTGGAGGCGGTCATCGAGGGCGGCAGGCACCGTCTGCGCCCGATCCTGATGACGGCTCTGGCGACGATCTTCGCGCTCCTGCCCATGGCGCTGGGCGTCACGGGTGAGGGCGGCTTCATCGCCAAGCCCCTGGCGGTGGTGGTCATCGGCGGTCTGATCACGTCGACGCTGCTGACGCTGCTGCTGGTGCCGACGCTCTACGCGATGGTGGAGCTCCGCAAGGAGCGCAGGCGCGCGAAGCGCGAGGCCAAGCGGGCGGAAGCGGCCTCGGCTGCACAGTCGCCGGAGGCGCAGCCGGAGCCGGCGAACGCGTAGCCGTTACCCCTGTACAAAGGCCGGACGGGCCGAAGCCGCTCAGCGACTTCGGCCCGTCCGGCCTTTGTGACGACGGCTACGGCAGCGCCAGCATCCGCTCGAGCGCCAGCTTCGCGAAGCTCTCCGTCTCCGTGTCGACCTGGATGCGGTTGACGAGGTTCCCCTCGGCCAGGGACTCGAGCGTCCACACCAGGTGCGGCAGGTCGATGCGGTTCATCGTCGAGCAGAAGCAGACCGTCTTGTCGAGGAAGACGATCTCCTTGCCCTCGTCCGCGAAACGATTCGCCAGGCGACGGACCAGGTTGAGCTCCGTGCCGATCGCCCACTTCGAGCCGGCCGGGGCGGCCTCCAACGTCTTGATGATGTACTCGGTCGAGCCCACGTAGTCCGCAGCGGCGACGACCTCGTGCTTGCACTCCGGGTGCACCAGCACGTTCACGCCCGGGATGCGCTCGCGCACGTCGTTGACCGAGTCCAGCGAGAACCGGCCGTGCACCGAGCAGTGACCGCGCCACAGGATCATCTTCGCCGAGCGCAGCTCCTCGGCCGTCAGGCCGCCATTCGGCTTGTGAGGGTTGTAGAGGACGCAGTCCTCGAGGGACATCCCCATGTCGCGGACGGCGGTGTTGCGGCCCAGGTGCTGGTCCGGCAGGAAGAGGACCTTGTCACCCTGCTCGAAGGCCCAGTCCAGCGCGCGCTTCGCGTTCGACGACGTACAGATCGTGCCGCCGTGCTTGCCGGTGAAGGCCTTGATGTCGGCGGAGGAGTTCATGTACGAGACGGGCACGACCTGCTCGGCGATGCCGGCCTCCGTGAGCACGTCCCAGCACTCCGCGACCTGCTCGGCCGTGGCCATGTCGGCCATCGAGCAGCCGGCCGCCAGGTCGGGGAGGACGACCTTCTGGTCGTCGGAGGTCAGGATGTCCGCCGATTCGGCCATGAAGTGCACACCGCAGAAGACGATGTACTCGGCCTCCGGCCGGGCGGCGGCGTCCTTCGCCAGCTTGAACGAGTCGCCGGTGACGTCGGCGAACTGGATGACCTCGTCACGCTGGTAGTGGTGGCCGAGGACGAAGACCTTCTCGCCGAGCTTCTCCTTCGCCGCGCGGGCACGCTCCACAAGGTCCGGGTCGGACGGCGACGGCAGGTCGCCGGGGCACTCCACGCCGCGCTCGCTCCGCGGGTCGGCCTCGCGGCCGAGGAGCAGCAGGGCGAGCGGCGTCGGCTGAACGCCGAGCTCGGGGCTGGTTTGGGCGGTGGTCACGTCACGCACCCTTTCTTCGTCTGGCAGAGACCTTCTCGTCTATTTGACGCTATTTATCATAACCGCTTCACGTCACTTTGACGATGGCCATCGTGTCTATGTGACGCACCCCCCGTCGACATGCCGGTGCCTCCCGGTGGCCCGGTGTGCGAGCATGAAGGAGGAAAGACGAGCCGGTCCGGAATGAATCCGCGGCCACGCCGGTTGCACCGTCGGCAAGCAGTCCGCACAACCCGGGAGAGAAGCAGATGTCCGTATCGGACGAGACCACCACCGTGAGCGACGGCATCCTCCTGTCCGACGCCGCCGCGGCCAAGGTCAAGGCCCTGCTGGACCAGGAAGGCCGGGACGACCTGGCCCTGCGCGTCGCGGTTCAGCCCGGTGGCTGCTCCGGCCTGCGTTACCAGCTGTTCTTCGACGAGCGTTCGCTCGACGGCGACGTCGTGAAGGACTTCGACGGCGTCAAGGTCGTCACCGACCGCATGAGCGCCCCGTACCTGGGCGGCGCCTCCATCGACTTCGTCGACACCATCGAGAAGCAGGGCTTCACCATCGACAACCCGAACGCCACGGGCTCCTGCGCCTGCGGCGACTCCTTCAGCTAGGAGTCCGGCTGCTCATGCCGAAGGCGGCGGTCCCGGATCGGGACCGCCGCCTTCGGCATGAAGCGCCCACCACCCCTGGCGCGCTATCCCTTGCGCGGCAGCGCCTTGCCTGAGCCGGCGTCGACGACCTTGCGGTCGTCCAGCGGCTTGTCCAGCGTCACGGACTCCGTCAGTTCCTTGGCCAGCATGATGCAGACCCGCTTCGGGTCCGGATTGGTCTCGACGATGCGCACCTTCACCGTGTCGCCGGTCTCGGTCGCCTTCGCCTCGTAGGAGCTGCACACGCCGCCCCAGAACGTGATCTTCAGCGTCCGGCCGTCCACGCTGTACGAGATCTGGGCGGGCCCCGACTGCCCCTCGGCCGGGTCGGCCGGGTCGGTCGGGGTGACGTCCTTCATCGGCGGCTCCGCGCTCTTGATGAACCGCTCCTCCACCGCCGGGTGCGTCACGGTGAACGGTTGGTTCCCGTCCTTCGCCGCCACCTCGAACAGCCACGAGGGCACCAGCGCCTGCCGCCCGTCCACGTACTGCGCCGCGAGTCCGAAGACGGCCTTGCCGACCGTCAGACGCTCCGGCTCGGCCGGGGAGCCGCCCGGCTCGCAGGGCGCGTCCGGCTTGGGTTCGCCGTTGAGCTTGATCTCGCCGTCCGGCTGGTCGCCGTGCGGGACGGGAGTCGCGCAGCCGCCGATGCCGGCCCGGCCGGTGTCCTTGCCCGCCTCGTTCAGCTGCCGCACCGCCTCGTCGGCGGAGATCACGGGATAGGTGTCGCCCTTCGTGGGCTTCTTCAGCTGACCGCTGCCGCCGACGACGGTCCCATCGGCGCCGACCTGGACGCCGGTCGTCCAGCCGTACGTCGGCAGGCCGCTGACGACGGGGTTCGCGTTCACCACCCGTACCGCGCCCATCACTTGGCCGGCGCTCAGCTTCGCGTCGCCCTGGCCCACCGCCTCGAGCACCGGGGCGGCGGCCTTCCTGGCCTCGGCCTCGCCGACGGGCTCACCGGACTCGCCCGCACCGCCCGACGGGCAGGCCTTGCCCTTGAGGCAGTTGTCGCCGCCGGGCGCCGGACCGAACCGCGCGAAGGTCCAGGTGCCGGGAGCGTCCTTGTTGACCTGCAGCATCGGCCCCTGGCCGTCCTTGGACGGCCCGATCTTCCAGGCCGCCCCCTCGAGCTGGGGTGTGCCCTGTACGCCGAGCGCCTTCGCCAGAAGGGTCACCTCGTCCTGCGTGACCGCCCCCGTCGCCCGGTGCACGGCCGCACGGCCGGGCCCCTCCGGCAGGTCTCCCTCGGCACGGTAGACGACGCCGCCACCGGTCGGGTCGGGCTCTCCCGGGGCGATACCCCGTTCGCTTCCGGCTCCCCCGAGATCCAGGGCGAGCAGGGGCGGCTGCTTTCCGCCGTCGGGCGCGCCGCTTCCGGCGTCACCCGCGCCTTCGGCGCCGGTTCCGCCGAAGCCTGAGGTCGCGAAGTACGCACCGCCACCGCCGGCCACCAGAACCGCGGCCGCCACCGAGGCGACGACAAGCGGGGAACGCCGACGACGGGGACTGTCATGCGTGTTCTCGGTGCTGCTCACCGCATCGCTCCTTGTCTCGTGCCTCCTGCTGCGGAGGACACGGGTGGGACGGAGCGGGGGAGCGCGTGGTTCCCTTCGCCTCTTCCCCGGCGGCAGTGGCCGGTCAGTCCACGGCGTCAGTCGCCGTAGTCGGACATCGCGTCCACCAGCCGCGCGGAGGCGGGAGGCACCACGACGCCGTGGATGAGGGACGGGTGCACGGGCGCGGGCGCCGCTGCCGCCGGTACGACCCAGTGTGGAGCCATGCGGGCGCAGTCGCCGCGAAGCAGGGCCAGACTCATCTCGGATTCCCGCGGATCCGGCCGCTTGTGCGGCTCGTACGCGGCAATGGGCTTCGTCATAGGCGCACCGTATGCACCTGGGACTCCAGGAAAAAAGCCCTACTATCGGGTAGTTTCCCCGCGTGGGCACCGCGCAGGACCCGGTAGCGTGGAGTGACACTGCCACCCCGCCTCAGGAGCGCCTCACCGTGCGTATCGCAGTTACAGGCTCCATCGCCACCGACCACCTCATGACGTTCCCCGGCCGATTCGCCGACCAACTGGTCGCGGACCAGCTGCACACGGTCTCCCTCTCCTTCCTGGTCGACACGCTCGATGTGCGCAGGGGCGGAGTGGGGGCGAACATCTGCTTCGGCATGGGTCAACTGGGCACCGGTCCGGTCCTGGTCGGCGCGGCGGGCTCGGACTTCGACGAGTACCGTGCCTGGCTCGACCGCCACGGCGTGGACACGGCGTCCGTCCGTATCTCCGAGGTTCTGCACACCGCCCGTTTCGTGTGCACGACGGACGCCGACCACAACCAGATCGGTTCCTTCTACACCGGCGCGATGAGCGAGGCCCGCCAGATCGAGCTCAAGGCGGTCGCGGACCGTGTCGGGGGCCTCGACCTCGTCCTGATCGGCGCGGACGACCCCGAGGCGATGCTCCGCCACACCGAGGAGTGCCGCTCGCGGGGCATCGCGTTCGCCGCGGACTTCTCGCAGCAGATCGCCCGGATGAGCGGCGACGAGATCCGGATACTGCTGGACGGCGCGGCGTACCTCTTCTCCAACGAGTACGAGAAGGGCCTCATCGAGTCGAAGACCGGCTGGACCGACGAAGAGATCCTCGGCAAGGTCGGCCACCGCGTCACCACGCTCGGCTCGCGCGGCGTCCGCATCGAGTCCGCGGGCGAGGACCCGATCGAGGTCGGCTGCCCGGAGGAGGACTCCAAGGTCGACCCGACCGGCGTCGGCGACGCGTTCCGCGCCGGCTTCCTCTCGGGCCTCTCGTGGGGCGTGGGACTGGAGCGGGCGGCGCAGGTGGGCTGCATGCTGGCGACGCTGGTGATCGAGACGCTGGGCACGCAGGAGTACACGCTGCGTCGTGCCCACTTCATGGACCGCTTCACCAAGGCCTACGGCCACGACGCGGCGGCGGAGGTCCGCGACCACCTGTCCTGACGGGCCGGGCTCGCGAAGTCAGCCTCGCCGCGGTACCTGCCACGGCCGCCAGGTCGCAGGGGGAGTTCGAGGGGCGGGGTACGGGGCGGAGCCCCCGACGGGGCGGGCAAGTCCAAGCTCCCGGCGGGGGCCCGGCCTCTCCGGGCCCCCGGCGAAGACCCCCGCAGGCGTCACCGCACTCGACGGACCACGTACGCCACCCCCCGCTCCGCCTCCCGTTCCCCCACGTACTCCTGTCCCCTCATCCCGCACCACGCCGGAATGTCCAGCCGAGCCGCCTCGTCGTCGGAGAGCACCGTCACCGTGCCGCCGACGGGGACGTCGTCGATGACCTTCGCCAGCTCGATCACCGGGATCGGGCACCGACGGCCGAGCGCGTCGACCACGAGGGATTCGGCGGAGGACGGGGGCGGCGGCGCCGCCGAAGACGCCGCCGGGGCGCCGAGCCGCTCGCGCACCTGCCGGACCACCCCCGGCAGCACTTCCAGGAAGCCGTTCACGTCCGCCTCCGACGTGCCGAGCGGCAGCGACACCCGTACGTTTCCCTCCGACAGCACCCCCATCGCCCGCAGCACATGGCTCGGGATCAGTGTGCTGCTCGTGCACGACGAGCCGGAGGACACGGAGAAGCCGGCCCGGTCCAGCTCGTGCAGAAGGGTCTCTCCGTCGACATAGAGACAGGAGAACGTCACCACGTTCGGCAGCCGCCGTACCGGATCGCCCACGACCTCCACGTCGGATACCAGTTCCGGCACGCGTCCGCGGATCCGGTCGACCAGCGCCCGGAGCCGTGCCGCTTCGTCCGCCGCCTCGGCGCGTACGGCACGAAGGGAGGCTGCCGCCGCCACGATCGCCGGAAGATTCTGGAAACCGGCCGATCGTCCGGACTCCCGCTCGTCGGCGGGGCCTTGCGGGGCGAACCGGACACCCTTGCGCACGGCGAGCAGCCCGACTCCCGCCGGCCCGCCCCACTTGTGCGCGCTCGCCGTGAGCAGCGACCACCCGTCCACGGGCCCCCACGCCAGGGACTGTGCCGCGTCCACGAGGAGCGGTACGCCCAGGGCCCGGCACGCCTCCGCCACCTCCCGCACCGGCTGCTCGGTGCCGACCTCGTGATTCGCGGACTGCAGGCAGGCCAACGCGGTGGTCTTGTCCATCTCGGCGGCGAAGGCAGCGGGGGCCACCGTCCCCTGCCGGTCCACGCAGACCTCGGTCACCGAACCACCGGCGGCCTCCCAGGAGGCCGCCGCGTGCAGCACGGCCGAGTGCTCGACCGCAGAGACGACAAGACGACGGCCGACGCGCCGACGGCCCGCGAGAGCTCCGGAGATGCCCGAGTGAATCGCGTGCGTACCCGAAGGAGTGAAGAAGAGCTCGTCGGGGCGGCACCCCACGGCCTCCGCCGCGGCCTCCCTGGCGGCGTCGAGAAGCAGCCGGGCGCGCCGCCCCTCGCGGTAGAGCCGGGCGGGGTCGGCCCAGCCCTCGTCGAGGGAGGCCTGCAGGGCCTGGCGGGCGACGGGGTGCAGGGGAGCGGAGGAGGCTGCGTCGAAATAGGGCACGTCGCCACGCTAACCCCGGGCAGGAGAGGGGGCGTCAGTTGCCTGCCGGAAGCGGGCATTCCGGGGCGCTCCGCACGTCCACCGAAGGGCCCAGCCACCCCTTCGGGGTGTCGGACGGCGCGTTGGGCACCCTCCCCGCGCGACCCCAAATAGCGTCCAGTAGGGTTTGGTCCGCATAAACATCCAAACCCCTGCCCGCGTCAGGGCCGGCGACCGACCAGCGAGACGGCCGCAGCCGGCCGCGCGGGCCGAGACTCTCGGGAAGGCGCTACGTGAGTCCCAACGGCTCCGACCTCCCCCACCGCCCAAAGGGCGGGGGCGGTTCCCCCATGTCGCGGCGCCCGATGCGGCGGAAGCTGCCTCAGGTGCTGACTGCGGGCCTGATCCTGGCTACCGCCTCCGGTTGCTCATACAACTGGGAGGATTTCCCCCGCCTTGGTATGCCCACCCCCGTCACGGAGGAGGCGCCTCGGATCCTCTCCCTCTGGCAGGGCTCGTGGGCGGCTGCGCTCGCCACGGGCGTGCTGGTGTGGGGTCTGATCCTGTGGAGCGTGTTCTTCCACCGGCGCACCCGCACCAAGGTCGAAATCCCCCCGCAGACCCGGTACAACATGCCCATCGAGGCGCTGTACACCGTGGTCCCGATCATCATCGTCTCGGTGTTCTTCTACTTCACCGCGCGTGATGAGTCGAAGCTCCTCGCTCTCTCCGACAAGCCGGCCCACACGGTGAACGTCGTCGGTTACCAGTGGAGCTGGGGCTTCAACTACCTCGAGGACGTGGACGGGAACCCGGCCACCGGAGACGCGGCCGCGAACAAGGAACTGAACGCGGTCCCGGACGCGTACAGCAATGACTTCCCCAAGGGTGCGGAGGGCGTCTACGACGCCGGTATCCCCGGCACCCGGAACCCCCAGACCGGCAACCCGGGCCCGACGCTCTGGCTGCCCAAGGGGGAGAAGGTCCGGTTCATCCTGACCTCCCGTGACGTCATCCACTCCTTCTGGGTGGTCCCCTTCCTGTTCAAGCAGGACGTCATCCCCGGCCACACCAACGTGTTCGAGGTGACGCCGAAGGATGAGGGAACCTTCCTGGGCAAGTGCGCCGAGCTCTGCGGCGTCGACCACTCCCGGATGCTCTTCAATGTCAAGGTCGTCTCCCCGGAGCGCTACCAGCAGCACCTGAAGGAGCTTGCCGAGAAGGGGCAGACCGGCTTCATCCCGTCGGGCATTGAGCAGACGGACCCGGCCAGGAATGCGGAGAAGAACCAACTGTGAGCATCCTCAACGAATCCCAGGGTGCCGCGGCGGCAGATGAAGACTCGTACGAGAACGAGCTGCCGGTCCGGCGCAAGCAGCCCGGCACCGTCGTCGTGAAGTGGCTGACGACCACCGACCACAAGACGATCGGCACGCTCTACCTCGTCACGTCGTTCTTCTTCTTCTGCATCGGCGGCCTGATGGCGCTCTTCATGCGCGCCGAACTGGCCCGGCCGGGCACGCAGATCATGTCGAACGAGCAGTTCAACCAGGCGTTCACGATGCACGGCACGATCATGCTGCTGATGTTCGCGACGCCGCTGTTCGCCGGTTTCGCGAACTGGATCATGCCGCTGCAGATCGGCGCACCGGACGTGGCCTTCCCGCGTCTGAACATGTTCGCCTACTGGCTGTACCTCTTCGGCTCGCTGATCGCGGTGGCCGGCTTCCTCACCCCGCAGGGTGCGGCCGACTTCGGCTGGTTCGCCTACTCCCCGCTGTCGGACGCCGTCCGCTCGCCGGGTGTCGGCGCCGACATGTGGATCATGGGTCTGGCCTTCTCCGGCTTCGGCACGATCCTCGGCTCGGTCAACTTCATCACCACGATCATCTGCATGCGCGCTCCCGGCATGACGATGTTCCGGATGCCGATCTTCACCTGGAACGTGCTGCTGACCGGTGTGCTGGTCCTGCTCGCCTTCCCGGTCCTGGCGGCCGCGCTGTTCGCCCTGGAGGCGGACCGCAAGTTCGGAGCGCATGTCTTCGACGCGTCCAACGGTGGCGCTCTGCTGTGGCAGCACCTCTTCTGGTTCTTCGGTCATCCAGAGGTGTACATCATCGCCCTGCCGTTCTTCGGCATCGTCTCGGAGATCATTCCGGTCTTCTCCCGCAAGCCGATGTTCGGTTACATCGGCCTGGTGGGCGCGACCATCGCGATCGCCGGCCTGTCCGTGACGGTCTGGGCGCACCACATGTACGTCACCGGCGGTGTGCTGCTGCCGTTCTTCTCCTTCATGACGTTCCTGATCGCCGTTCCGACGGGCGTGAAGTTCTTCAACTGGATCGGAACGATGTGGAAGGGCTCGTTGTCCTTCGAGACACCGATGCTCTGGACGATCGGCTTCCTCGTCACCTTCACCTTCGGTGGCCTGACCGGCGTCATCCTGGCCTCGCCGCCGCTGGACTTCCACGTCTCCGACTCGTACTTCGTCGTCGCGCACTTCCACTACGTCGTCTTCGGCACCGTGGTGTTCGCGATGTTCGCCGGATTCCATTACTGGTGGCCGAAGTTCACGGGCAAGATGCTGGACGAGCGGCTCGGCAAGATCACCTTCTGGACGCTGTTCATCGGCTTCCACGGCACGTTCCTGGTGCAGCACTGGCTGGGCGCGGAGGGCATGCCGCGTCGTTACGCGGACTACCTCGCGGCCGACGGCTTCACCGCGCTGAACACCATCTCGACGATCGCCTCGTTCGTGCTCGGTCTGTCGATCCTCCCCTTCATGTACAACGTCTGGAAGACGGCGAAGTACGGCAAGAAGATCGAGGTCGACGACCCGTGGGGCTACGGCCGCTCGCTCGAGTGGGCCACGTCCTGCCCGCCGCCCCGGCACAACTTCCTCACCCTGCCCCGCATCCGCAGTGAATCCCCGGCGTTCGACCTGCACCACCCGGAGATCGCCGCCATGGAGCAGCTCGAGAACCACGGGCAGAAGGACACCGCGCTGTTCGGCGGCAAGGAGGTCGGCAAGTGAAGATCCAGGGCAAGATGTTCCTCTGGCTGGGAGTCTTCATCCTCGCCGTCGCCGTCCTGTACGGCGTCTGGTCGAAGGAGCCGGCCGGCACCACCGCGCTCTTCCTGGCCTTCGGTCTGAGCATCATGATCGGCTACTACCTGGCCTTCACGGCCCGGCGGGTGGACGCCATGGCGCAGGACGACAAGGAAGCCGACGTGGCCGACGAGGCCGGCGAGGTGGGGTTCTTCTCCCCGCACAGCTGGCAGCCGCTCTCGCTGGGCATCGGCGGTGCGCTCGCCTTCCTCGGAGTGGCGATCGGATGGTGGCTGCTGTACGTCTCGCTGCCGCTGATCCTGGTCGGCCTCTTCGGCTGGGTCTTCGAGTACTACCGCGGTGAGAGCCAGAACCAGTAGTACCGCCTGAGCGGACCACGGGACGGGCCCGGTTCACCTCACTCCAGTGAGGTGAACCGGGCCCACTCGTTTGCAGTCATCCGGCGCGCCGCGGCTGACAACCGTTCATACCGTGTGGTTATGAACCAGACGCCTCGCATGCGCACTTTTGTCAGCTGCACCGTGCTGGTCGTGACCCTCGGGGTGGTCGCGACCGCGTGCGGCGAACCGGACAGGCATCCGCTGTCCGCAGCCCCGTACGACGCGGCACGGCAGGTGGGCTTCAACGCCGCGCCGGGCGGCTCGAAGGTCGATCCGGAAAAGCCCCTCGAGGTGACCTCGAAGGGCGACGGCGGCCGCCTCACGGACGTCACCGTCATAGATGACGCCGGCCACTACCTGGCCGGCGAACTCGCCGCGGACGGCGCCCGCTGGCGCTCCACCGCCCCCCTCTCGGCCGGCGCCAAATACACCGTCAGGGTCTCCACGGAGGACGACGACGGCGCGCCGGGCCTGCGCACGCTGGTCTTCGAGACGGCGCCCGCCAAGAGGTTCCTGACCGCCGAGTTCGGCCCGGAGGCGGGCACGTACGGCGTGGGGCAGCCCATCACGGCCAAGCTCAGCCTCGCCGTCACCGACGGCAAGGGCAGGGCGGTCGTCGAACGCGCCCTGAAGGTCACCTCGAAGCCCGCGGTGGAGGGGGCCTGGCACTGGGTCGACGACAAGACCCTGCACTACCGGCCCAAGGAGTACTGGCCCACGGGCACGATCGTGAACGCCACGAGCAACCTCCACGGCGTCAAGGTCGCGGGCAAGCTCTACGGAGGCCGTTCCAAGCCGCTCAAGATCACTATCGGTGACCGCATAGAAGCCGTCACGGACGCCGCGTCGCACTCCATGACGGTCATGCGGAACGGCGAAGTGATCAAGACCATGCCGGTGACCACCGGCAAGCCCGGCTTCGACACCCGCAACGGCGTCAAGGTCGTGCTGGGCAAGGAGTACTTCGTACGGATGCGCAGCACCAGCATCGGCATAGCGGCGGGCAGTTCCGAGTCGTACGACCTGCCCGTCTACTACGCCACACGCGTCACCTGGAGCGGTGAATACGTGCACGCCGCGCCCTGGTCCGTCGGCTCGCAGGGCTCCGCGAACGTGAGCCACGGCTGCACCGGAATGTCCATGGCCAACGCCAAGTGGTTCTACGACACCGTCCGACCGGGTGACATCGTCAAGGTCATAAACAGCTACGGCAGCATGATGGACACGTTCGGGAACGGCTTCGGCGAATGGAACGTGTCCTGGGACAAGTGGCTCAAGGGCAGCGCCCTGATACCCGGGTCTGAGGCCTCCAACGGCAACGTCACCGCCGTCTCGGCCCGCCTGCGTCCCGCCGTCTGACCGGTCCCGTCGCGTCAGGCCTCGATGGCCAGCCGGCTGCGCAGCAGCGAAGCGAGGGAGGCGGCGAACTCCACCGGCTCCACCGGCAGCGTCACCGCGGCCTCCGCGCGGCTCCAGGTGGCCAGCCAGGCGTCCTGCGGGCGGCCGATCAGCAGCAGTACGGGCGGGCAGTCGAAGATCTCGTCCTTGATCTGCCGGCACACGCCCATGCCGCCCGCCGGAACCGTCTCCCCGTCCAGCACGCACACGTCGATGCCGCCCTCGTCCAAGGCCTTGAGGACGGCGGGCAGCGTCGCGCACTCCACGAAGCGCACGGGCGGGACATCCGCGGCGGGCCGGCGACCGGTCGCCAGCCTGACCTGCTCGCGGGTGTTCGCGTCGTCGCTGTAGACAAGGACCGTGGCGCTCGACTGCATTGTTCCTCCGCACTCGTTCGATCAGGCTTGTCTGCCGGATGCTACTCCGTCCCACTGCCTGTCAGCATCGGTTCGGACGGGGCTTCGATGGGCCGTTCGGGCCCGCTCGAGCGACCCGTTGAGGGTGGGAACACTCCGAACGGCACCCCCCGGAGTGAGGGCGGGATAAGCGACCGACATAATGTCGGTCGTGGCGACAGCAACGACAGTAGAAACCGGGCACGCGCACCCGTCGGTCAATCGACCGAACCTCACCAGCGTCGGAACCATCATCTGGCTGAGTTCCGAGCTGATGTTCTTCGCGGCCCTCTTCGCGATGTACTTCACCCTGCGATCGGTGACGGGCACCGAGTACTGGACGGCTCAGGCGGAACACCTGAACTTCCCGTTCTCGGCCACCAACACCACGATCCTGGTGCTCTCCTCCCTCACCTGCCAGCTCGGCGTCTTCGCCGCTGAGCGCGGTGATGTGAAGAAGCTCCGGACGTGGTTCATCATCACGTTCGTCATGGGTGCGATCTTCATCGGCGGTCAGGTCCTGGAATACACGGAGCTGGTCAAGGACGCGGGCATGTCGCTCTCGTCGGGCCCGTACGGTTCCGTGTTCTACCTGACCACCGGTTTCCACGGCCTGCACGTGACGGGCGGTCTCATCGCCTTCCTGCTGGTCCTGGGAAGGACCTACGCGGCCAGGAGATTCACCCACGAGCAGGCAACCGCCGCCATCGTCGTGTCCTACTACTGGCACTTCGTCGATGTCGTCTGGATCGGCCTCTTCGCCACGATCTACATGATCAAGTAATCGGCGCGGGCGGTTCGTCCCGAGCGGACGCCGCCTGAAGCAGACATAGTCCAGAAGCATCGACGCAGAAGATCCTGACACCGGGGTAATCCGTGAAAAAGCTCTCCGCACGACGACGCCATCCGCTGGCGGCGGTCGTCGTCCTACTCCTCGCGCTGGCGGCCACTGGGGGGCTGTACGCCGCGTTCGCACCCGCGGACAAGGCGCAGGCCGATGAAACCGCCCAGTCCCTCGCCATCAAGGAGGGGCAGAAGCTCTACACCGTCGGCTGCGCAAGCTGCCACGGAACCGGCGGTCAGGGCACCTCAGACGGCCCGTCCCTGGTCGGCGTCGGCTCGGCCGCTGTCGACTTCCAGGTCGGCACGGGGCGTATGCCCGCCCAGCAGCCCGGCGCGCAGGTGCCCGAGAAGCCGGTCGTGTACTCGCAGGCCGAGATCGACCAGCTCGCGGCGTACGTCGCGTCGCTGGGTGCCGGTCCGATCACGCCGACCGAGAAGCAGTACAGCCCCGAGGGCGCGGACATCGCCAAGGGTGGCGAGCTGTTCCGCAACAACTGCGCCCAATGCCACAACTTCACCGGTGAGGGCGGCGCGCTGACCGACGGCAAGTACGCCCCGAGCTTGGAGGGCGTCAGCCCGAAGCACCTCTACGAGGCCATGCAGACCGGCCCGCAGAACATGCCCTCCTTCCCCGACACCACGATGCCCGAGCAGCAGAAGCGGGACATCATCGCGTACGTCAAGACCGTGAACGGCGAGGAGACGCCGACCCCCGGCGGTTTCGCGCTGGGCGGCCTGGGCCCCGTCAGTGAGGGTCTCTTCGGCTGGATCTTCGGTCTCGGTTCGCTGATCGCTGTTGCCATCTGGGTCGCGGCCCACACCGCTAAGGCCAAGAAGTCATGAGTAGCCAAGACATTCCAGAAGAGAACCTGCCCGCAGAGCAGGGCGCCGCGCACGACGCGGCCCACGGCGGCTCGACCGCCGTCGCACAGCGCCACGACGACCCGTTCGCCGACCCGGGACTGCCGGCCCACAAGCCGCGCATCCAGGACATCGACGAGCGTGCCGCCAAGCGCTCCGAGCGTGCCGTCGCCTTCCTGTTCACGCTGTCGATGCTCTCGACGGTCGGCTTCATCGCCGCGTTCGTGATTCTCCCGGTCGACAAGATCGTGTACATCTGGCCGTTCGGTCACATCAGCGCGCTGAACTTCTCGCTGGGCGTGACGCTGGGTCTCGCGCTCTTCTGCATCGGCGCGGGCGCCGTCCACTGGGCGCGCACCCTGATGTCCGACGTGGAGGTCGCCGACGACCGTCACGCGATCGAGGCCGCTCCCGAGGTCAAGGCCAAGGTCATGGCCGACTTCGCGGACGGTGCCCGAGAGTCCGCCATCGGGCGGCGCAAGCTGATCCGCAACACCATGTTCGGCGCGCTGGCCATGGTGCCGCTCTCCGGCGTCGTGCTGCTGCGCGAACTGGGTCCGCTGCCCGAGGACAAGCTCCGCAGCACCCTGTGGGCCAAGGGCAAGCAGCTCATCAACATGAACACGAACGAGCCGCTGCGTCCCGAGGACGTTGCCGTCGGTTCGCTGACCTTCGCCATGCCCGAGGGCCTGGAGGAGAGCGACCATAACTTCAACACCGAGATCGCCAAGGCTGCCCTGATGATCGTCCGGCTCCAGCCGGAGGACATCAAGGACAAGCGGGAGCTCGAGTGGTCCCACGAGGGCATCGTGGCCTACTCGAAGATCTGCACCCACGTCGGCTGCCCGATCAGCCTGTACGAGCAGCAGACGCACCACGTCCTCTGCCCGTGCCACCAGTCCACCTTCGACCTCTCCGACGGCGCCCGCGTCATCTTCGGTCCGGCCGGTCACGCGCTTCCGCAGCTGCGTATCGGTGTGAACGCCGAGGGCAACCTCGAGGCGCTCGGCGACTTCGAAGAGCCCGTCGGTCCTGCCTTCTGGGAGCGCGGATGAGTACTGCAACGGATACGCAGAAGAAAGCACCCGCCGGCGAGCGGGTGGCCGACTGGGCGGACGGCCGGCTCGGGATCTACTCCCTGGCCAAGGCCAACATGCGCAAGATCTTCCCGGACCACTGGTCCTTCATGCTGGGTGAGATCGCGCTCTACAGCTTCATCATCATCATCCTCACGGGTGTGTATCTGACGCTGTTCTTCCACCCGAGCATGAACGAGATCGAGTACCACGGCTCGTACGTGCCGATGCAGGGCATCCGGATGACCGAGGCGTACGCCTCGACGCTGGACATCAGCTTCGACGTCCGCGGTGGTCTGCTCATCCGGCAGATCCACCACTGGGCCGCGCTGATCTTCCTTGCCGCGATGTTCGTGCACATGATGCGCGTGTTCTTCACGGGCGCGTTCCGCAAGCCGCGTGAGATCAACTGGCTGTTCGGCTTCCTGCTGTTCGTCCTCGGCATGTTCACCGGCTTCACCGGTTACTCGCTCCCGGACGACCTGCTTTCCGGCACCGGTGTCCGCTTCACGCAGGGCGCGATCCTGGCGACGCCGATCGTCGGCACCTACCTGTCGATGTTCCTGTTCGGCGGCGAGTTCCCCGGCCACGACATGGTGGCCCGGTTCTACTCGATCCACATCCTGCTGCTGCCGGGCATCATGCTCGGCCTTGTGGTGGCCCACCTGATCCTGGTCTTCTACCACAAGCACACGCAGTTCGCGGGCCCCGGCCGTACGAACAAGAACGTCGTCGGCATGCCGCTGCTGCCGGTCTACATGGCCAAGGCCGGAGGCTTCTTCTTCCTGGTCTTCGGTGTCATCGCCCTGATCGCCGGCATGTTCACGATCAACCCCGTGTGGGCACTCGGCCCGTACCGGCCGGACATGGTGTCCACCGGCGCCCAGCCCGACTGGTACATGGGCTTCGCCGAGGGACTCGTCCGAGTGATGCCGGGCTGGGAGATCAACCTCTGGGGCCACACTCTGGTCCTGGGCGTGTTCATCCCGCTGGTTCTCTTCGGTCTCGTCCTCGCGGTGCTCGCGCTGTACCCGTTCATCGAGTCGTGGATCACCGGCGACAAGCGCGAGCACCACATCCTGGACCGGCCGCGCAACGCTCCGACCCGTACCGCGCTCGGCGTCGCCTGGGTCACCGGCTACGTGATCATGCTGCTCGGTGGTGGAAACGACATCTTCGCGACGCACTTCCACCTGTCGATCAACGCGATCACCTGGTTCGTCCGCATCACGTACTTCGTCGGACCGGTCCTCGCGTTCATCGTCACCAAGCGGATCTGCCTCGGTCTGCAGCGTCGCGACAAGGACAAGGTGCTGCACGGACGCGAGTCCGGCATCATCAAGCGCCTGCCGCACGGTGAGTTCGTCGAGGTCCACGAGCCGCTGGCTCAGGGCGACCTCTACAAGCTGACCGCGCACGAGCAGTACAAGCCCGCCGAGATCGGCCCCGAGGTCGACGAGAACGGCGTCCGGCGCAAGGTGACGCGCAAGGAGAAGCTGCGCGCCAGGCTCAGCAAGAGCTACTACGGCGAGGGGACCCAGATCCCCAAGGCGACCTCCGAGGAGTACAAGGAGATCACCAGCGGCCACGGACACCACTGATCCCTTGCGCTGACACGTCGCCACAGCTGGGGGCTCCCCCCGGCGCAGCCAGGGGGAGAGCCCCGTCCATTCGCTGGACGGGGCTCTTCGCCGTCCCCGGGGCTGGATAGGGTGGAACCATCCCTATTGGCTTGTGGACCCAGGAGCGGACCATGAACGTTGTGACCCCGGTTGGCGGCGACAGCGTGGCGGCCCACTCCTGGCCCAGCGTGCTGAACGCCCTCCTCGACAACCGCGACCAGAGCGCCGAGGCCACCGCGTGGGCCATGGACCGCATCCTCAGCGGCGAGGCCACCAACGCCCAGATCGCCGGCTTCGTGGTCGCGCTGCGGGCCAAGGGCGAGACCGTCGAGGAGATCTCCGGTCTGGTGCGCACGATGTACGCCCACGCCAACCTGATCGCTGTGCCGGGACCGAGCGTCGACATCGTCGGCACCGGCGGCGACGGGGCCAAGACGGTGAACATCTCCACCATGTCCGCGATTGTGGTCGCCGGCACGGGAGCCAAGGTCGTCAAGCACGGCAACCGGGCCGCGTCCTCCGCGAGCGGCGCCTCCGACGTGCTCGAGAAGCTCGGGGTCAATCTGGAGCTGACCCCGCAGCGGGTCGTCCAGGTCGCCGAGGAGGCGGGCATCACCTTCTGTTTCGCCGTGAAGTTCCACCCGGCGCTGCGGCACGTCGCCGCCGCCCGCAAGGAGCTCGGGATCCGCACCACGTTCAACTTCCTCGGGCCGCTCACCAACCCGGCCCGGGTCAAGGCCCAGGCCACCGGAGTGGCCGACGCGAGGGTGGCGCCGATCGTGGCCGGGGTGCTCGCCGAGCGCGGCTCTTCCGCCCTGGTCTTCCGCGGCGACGACGGCCTCGACGAGCTGACGACCACCGCCACGTCCAAGGTGTGGGTGGTGCGCGACGGCGCCGTCCGCGAAGAGGCGTTCGACCCGCGCGACATCGGGATCGACCTCGTACCCGTCGAGGCGCTGCGCGGCGCCGACGCCTCCTACAACGCCGACGTCGCCCGACGGCTGCTCGGCGGCGAGACCGGCCCCGTGCGGGACGCCGTGCTGCTCAACTCGGCGGCGGCGCTCGCGGCCCTGGAGCCGACGGACGGCACGCTGAACGAGCAGCTCGCGGCCGGGGTGGCCCGAGCGGCCCAGTCGATCGACTCGGGGGCGGCGCGGGCCGCGCTGGAGCGCTGGGTGGCGGCCAGCAACGCATGACGCCACAAGGGCGCGGTCCGGATCGTGGACCGTGCCCTTGCGTCATGCGAGACGTATGGCAGGATGCTTTCCAAGGTCATGAGTGACAGCGATTACGGCCCCGGCCCGCTGTCCGGCAACCCTCCGTCCGTGGCGGGGTGCCCCGGGTGAAGACCAGGCCGCAGGCAGCGAGGTCTGTGGCAAGCGCGGACCCCCGCGGCATCGTCGAATGCCGTGTCCCTGGGGTCCTGGTCCTCAAGGGAGCAGTCTCGTGAGCAAGCGAATGCGATAGGGCATCTCCGCCCCTTCTCCGGTCACCCTTTTCTCTTGCGGTGCTCCGCCCTGTGCTGCGTCGACGCACCGTTTTCGCCTGCCCGTACGGGAGTTCGCCATGTCTGTCGCCACCACTGCCGACCTGTCCCTCTGTGCCCCGCTGCCGGTCCTCGGCCGGGACGTCACCGTTCCGCTCGTCACCGGCGGCGAAGTCACCTACGCCGCCCTCGACTACGCGGCCAGCGCCCCGGCGCTCCAGCGCGTCTGGGACGACGTGGCCGCGTACGCCCCGTACTACGGCAGCGTGCACCGCGGGGCCGGCTACCTCTCCCAGCTGTCCACCGATCTGTTCGAGAACAGCCGGGCCGTGGTCCACGACTTCCTCCACTGCCGGGACGCCGACCAGGTCGTCTTCACCCGCTCCACCACCGACTCCCTCAACCTGCTCGCCGCCGCGCTGCCGGCCGGCTGCGAGGTCTTCGTCTTCGAGACCGAGCACCACGCCTCGCTGCTGCCGTGGAGCGACGCCCGTGTGACCTACCTGAACGCGCCCCGTACTCCGGCGGAGGCCGTGCGGACCCTGGAGCACGCGCTGGCCGACCGCGACCCCTACGGTCCCGCGCTGGTCTGCGTCACCGGCGCGTCCAATGTGACCGGTGAGCTGTGGCCGGTGAAGGAACTCGCCGCCGCCGCCCACGCCCACGGCGCCCGCATCGTGCTCGACGCCGCTCAGCTGGCGCCACACCACCCGGTGTCCGTACAGGAGTTGGACGTCGACTGGGTGGCCTTCTCCGGGCACAAGCTGTACGCGCCGTTCGGCTCCGGCGTGCTCGCCGGACGGTCCGACTGGCTGCAGGCCGCGGAGCCGTACCTCGCGGGCGGTGGCGCCTCCCGGAAGGTCACGCGGCGGACCGACGGCGGGGTGGACGTCGAGTGGCACACCACCGCCGCCCGGCACGAGGCCGGTTCCCCGAACGTGATCGGCGTCTACTCGATCGCCTCCGCCTGCAAGGCGCTCACCGAGGCGGGGTTCGACGGACTGGTCGCCCGGGAGCGGCACCTGATCGCGAAGGTCCGCGAGGGGCTCGCCGAGGTGCCCGAGGTCAAGGTGCTGTCCCTGTTCGGCGACGACGCACCGCGGGTCGGTGTCATCTCCTTCGTGGTGGAGGGCTGGAACAGCTCGCACTTCGCCGCGGCGCTCTCCGCCGAATACGGCATCGGTGTGCGCGACGGCCTCTTCTGCGCCCACCCGCTGGTGCGCACCCTGCTGGGCGGTGACCAGCAGGACGTCGGCGAGTGCGGCGCGCCGGAGGCGAAGCCGGGGGAGAAGTCCCTCAACGCCATCCGCGTCAGCTTCGGCGCGGGCACGCCGGACGAGCACGTGGAGCGGTTCGTGAGCGCCGTGAAGGAACTGGTCCGTGACGGTGCTCAGTGGAAGTACCGCACCGAGGACGGCCGTTGCGTGCCCGACCGCGGCTGACGCCCGTTCACGCCGCGAGCCGCGTCCCCACCAGCACCATGCGCAGCGCGCGTTCGGCCGCGTCGGCGAGAAACTCGCCGGCGCGGTCCAGCGCCTCCGGAAGCGGTACGGGGGCCGGCACGATCGAGCCGTAGGCGTCCACACCCGCGGCGGTGATCGCGCGGACGCCGTGGCCGAGGGTGCCGGCGAGGGCGAGCACGGGCACTTCGGCGGCCCGGGCCCGGTGCGCAACCTCCGCCGGGATCTTGCCGCGTACGGTCTGGTCGTCGAGTGCGCCCTCTGCCGTGATCACCAGATCGGCGCGGGCGAGCCGGGCGTCCAGGTCGATGTGGTCGAGCAGCACGTCGAAGCGGGGCAGCAGCCGGGCGCCGATCGCGGCCAGGCCCGCGCCGAGCCCGCCCGACGCACCGGTGCCGGGGGCCGCCCGCAGATCGACGGAGGCAGGCAGCGCGGCGGCGAGGTGGGAGGCCCAGTGCTCCAGTGCCGCCGACAGATCCTCCACCTGCGCCGGGGTCGCGCCCTTCTGGGGGCCGAAGACCCTGGCCACGCCCTGCCGCCCGCACAGCACGTTGTAGGGGTTGCAGGCCACCAGGATCTCGGTGGTGCGGATGCGAGGGTCGAGGCCGGCAGGGTCGATCCGCGCCAGACGCCGCAACGCCCCGCCTCCCGAAGGCAGTTCGACCCCGTCGGCGTCGAGGAGGCGGACGCCGAGCGCCTGGAGTGCGCCCGCCCCGCCGTCGGAGGTGCCGGAGTCGCCGCAGCCGACCAGGATCCGCTTCACCCCCGAGTCCAGCGCGGCGCGGATCAGCTCGCCCACTCCGTACGTGGTGGTGGCGCACGGGTCCCGGCGGTCCGGCGGCACCAGGGCGAGCCCGGCGACGGCGGCCATCTCGACGACCGCGGTGCCGTCGCCGAGCAGGGCGAAGTGGGTGGGCACCGGGCTGCCGAGCGGGCCGATGGCGACCCGCGGCACGAGCCGGCCGCCGGTCGCGGCCGCCAGTGCCTCCGCCGTGCCCTCGCCCCCGTCGACGAGCGGGATCAGATCGAGGTCGGCGTCGGGTGCGACCCGGCGCAGGCCCTCCGCGATCGCCTCCGCGGCCTCGCGGGCGGTTAGGGACTCCTTGAAACCGCTGGGTGCGACGGCGATGCGGTAGGGGGTACGGCTCATGGCTGGGTCTCCAGGAGGACGGGCACGCCGAGCAGCGGCCAGACGGCAAGGGCGAACAGCAGCACGACGGCGGCGCTGAGCGGCGCGAGCAGCGCGGACAGCCGCAGCAGGTCGCGACGCGTGAAGGTGGGCACACCGTCCGGCGGGTCGGCGAAGAGCGCGACCGGCTTGGCGGAGGCGGGCAGGGTGTGGCAGAAACCGGCAGCCGCGGTGGACGCGAGGGCGGCGGCGACCGGGTTGATTCCGGCGCCGACGGCGGCCGCCACCACAAGGGGGACGAGCACCGACGAGCGGGCGGAACGGGACTGCAGGACAAGATGCGCGGCCGTGCTGACCACGACGATCACGGTGAGGAACAGCCAGGCCGGCAGGCCCCCGGGCAGCCCGCCCACCAGCCACCCGGCTGCTCCCGAGTCGGCGAGCGCCACCCCCATCGCGGTGGTCGCCGCCATGAACAGCAGCAGCGGCCAGGGCACCGTCCGCAGACCGTCCTTCAGCCGTACGGTGCCGAGGGCGGGGGAGGACGCCACCACCGCGCCGATCAACGCGACGACCGCGGGCGGCACCCCGTGCAGAGGCTCGCTGCACCACAGAGCAACCACCGTGCCCAGCAGCATCAGGCAGCGGGCCTCCGAGGTGGTCAGCGGGCCGGTCACGGGTGTGGGGGAGTGCTGCTGGAGCAGCGCGGCGGTGATCTTCACCGGTCCGCGCCGCTCGGCCCGCGAGGTGGTCGTCAACAGCACAATCTCCGCGGCCAGATGCGAGGAGACGACGGCCAGCGGCAAACCCAGCACCAGCCACTGGACGAAGCCGAGCCGCTCACCGGTCTGCTCCCACAGCACACTGACCGTGATCAGATGCGCGCCGGCGCCGATGAGGGTCGCGACGGCCGACAGCAGGACGACCGTGGGAAAGAGCAGCGCCAGCATCACTACGAGCCGCCGCCGGTCGGCCAGCGCCTTGGCGAGCGAGAGGAAGACCGGCATGGCCGGCGCGGCACGGCCCGAGGTGGCCGGCACCGCGAACGCGGTGACGACCAGCGCGGCGGTGCTCAGATGCACCAACTGCCGTACGGTGCGGGCCCCGCTGATCAGGAACGCCGCCGCCCGTCCCGCGAGCCCGGTCCTCGCCACCGCGGCGGCGAGCACGAACGCGCAGATCAGCAGCCAGATCGTCGCGTCGCCGAGGGTGGCGAAGAGGGTGTCGGCACTGATCACCCCGGTCGCCGTCAGGGCGAGCCCCGCTCCCAGCGCCGTATAGGTGTCGTCGACGGGAGCGGCGATCCAGACGCAGGTGGCGACGGCGAACACGGCGAGCGTGAACCGGGCTTCACCGTTGAGCGTGGGGAGAACGGTGGGGACGGCGAACACGGCGCAGACGCTGAGCGCCGCGCACAGCCAGACCGCCTGGCGGAGGGATAGGGTCACGACGACGAGTCTCGAAGCCCGCCGTGAGGCGTCGATGAGCCTTCGATGAAGGACAGTTCATCCGGATTGTCCTGAATCCGCCCGCGCTACGGCATCCGGTAGCCCATGCCCCGCACGGTATCCAGCCGTGCCGCGCCGAGCTTCTTGCGCAGCGCCCGCACATACACGTCCACGATGTTGGAACCAGGATCGAAGTCGTATCCCCACACATGGGAGAGGATCTGCTCCCGGGACAGCACCTGGCCGGGGTGGCGCAGGAACAGCTCCAGCAGCACGAACTCACGGGCCGTCAAATCCACCGTCCGCTCGGACGCACGCGCCCGGCGGGTGCGCAGATCGAGGCTGAGGTCGCCGCTGCGCAGCACCGTGACCTCGGGGGCGCGGGCCGCGGTGCGCAGCCGCAGCCGCACACGGGCGAGCAGTTCCTCGAATCGGAACGGCTTGGTCATCCAGTCGTCGGCGCCGCCCTCCAGGCCCGCCACCGTGTCCCGTACCGAGTCGCGGGCCGTCAGCACGACGACGGGCAGGGTCACCCTCGCCTCGCGCAGCTCCCGCAGCACGGTGAAGCCGTCCCGGCCGGGCAACCCGATGTCGAGCAGCATCAGGTCGAAGCCGCCGGTCACCGCGTAGGCGAGGGCGGTGTCCCCGTCGGCGGCGACCGTGGTGGTGAAGCCGCCTGCGCGCAGCCCCTTCTCGACGAAGGACGCGATCCGCTCTTCGTCCTCGGCGATCAGAATGCGGTTCACAGCGCTTCCTCCATGACGAGTACGAATGTTGCCCCTCCGCCGTCGGTGCGGCGCAGCTCGACCCGGCCGCCCCGGTGTCCCTCCGCGATGGCCCGGACGATCGACAGGCCGAGTCCGGCGCCGGTGGTCCGGGCGCCGCGGCGGGCGGTGCCGCGCCGGAACCGCTCGAAGATCACCTCGGCGTCCTGCTCCTGCACGCCGGGACCGCTGTCGGCGACGTACAGCTCGACACCGCTGTCGAGTTCGCGTGAGCCGATCCGTATCCGGGCGCCGGGGACGGTGTGCTGGACGGCGTTCTGCGCGAGCTGGACCATCGCCTGGGTGATGCGTTGCGGATCGAGCACGGCCTCGCGGTCGGCGACCTGGTCGAGCACCCAGTCCCGCTCGCCCAGCGCTCTCGCCTTCACGAAGACGTCGGCGGTCAGTTCGCCGAGCTGAACCGGCTCGGGGCGGATGAAGTCGGGCCGTTCGGCCTTGGCGAGCAGCAGCAGGTCCTCCACGATCCGGCTCATCCGGTCGAGCTCCTCGGTGACCAGCCGGATGGTCTCGCGCTGCTCGGCAGGGTCGTCGCCCATGACCTCCAAGTGCCCGCGCACGATGGTGATGGGGGTGCGCAGCTCGTGGCCTGCGTCGTCGACGAACTGGCGCTGGCCCGCGAAGGCCCGCTCCAGGCGGTCGAGCATGGCGTTGAAGGTCTCGGCGAGCGCGGCGATGTCGTCGCGGCCCTGGACGGGGATCCGCTGGGTCAGGTCCTGCTCGGTCAGCTGTTCCGCGGTCGCCCTGACCAGCCGTACCGGGGCCAGGATGCGGCCCGCGACCACCCAACCGATGCCGGTCGTCAGCAGCAGCGCCACACCCGAGATCACCAGCAGGGTGCGGAACGCGTCGTCGGCGATGGACCGCTCGCGGTCGGCGTGGAAGGCGACGACGAAGGCCGCAGGGCCCTGCGGTCCTGCGGAGTCGATGGACACCTTCGCCCAGCGCACCTCGCCCTCCGGCCGGTCGAGGACGCCGGAGCGGGCCTTCGAGTCGAAGACCGCGGCGAGCAGGGCGCGGTCGGGGTGGAGTGCGACCGAGGCCCTTATGTCGCGGGACTGCCGTATGACGTGAAGGCCCTGTCCGGGCGGCCGGGTCAGGCCCAGGAGCTCCTCGTCGGGGTCGGAGTACTGGCGTCGCAGAAAGACATGGAGCAGTTTCGCCGGGTCGGTGAAGCTGCGGCCGGTGTCCGGATCGACACTCTGGGGGATGAAGTTCGCGAACTCCTGGCTCTCCTGGGTGAGCAGCTGGTTGATCCGGTGGTCGATGTCCCTCAGCAGCAGGGAGCGGGTGGTCGTGGCCACTGCGGCGAGGGCCACCGTCATCATCAGCAGCAGCCAGAGCAGAATGCGGACCCGTGCGGAGATCCGGCGGTCAGTTCTCTTCACCGAGGTCGTCGTCGTCATCGTCGTCGGTGGCCGGCGGGCCGGGTACGACCGCGTCCGAGGTGGGCGCGGTGCTCGGCGGGGTACCGGTCGGTGTGCCCGAGGGGGTGCCGGCCGGGCTGCCCGTGGGCGGCGGAGCCGGACGCGGGGTGGCGTCCAGTTCCACGGCGGGCGGCACGCGGGGCGTCCGGGGTGCATCGGTCAGGGCGTAGCTGGTCGCCGCGATGCCCAGAGGGATGGCGACGATGGCGGCGAGTGTCGCCATATGGTGGGTGAAGGCCATGCCGGTCATCCTCGCGCCGGGGCCGAAATCCCGGATGAGGCCAGGATGAGGATTCCTTCATCTGGGGCTTGTGGCCGGTGGGGCTTCTGCCCCGCGGGCCTGGGCTCCGCGACCGGTCTCTGGGACGCCGGGGCGGGGCGCCGCCTCCCGTGCTACGCGTCCAGGCCGATCGCGAACGCCGCCTCCAGGTCGTGCTGGGAGTAGGTGCGAAAGGCGACGTGGGTGTCGGTCGCCTCGACGCCCTGGATCTTGCTGATCCGGCCGGGAATCACATCCGCCAGGTCGTCGTGCCTGGCCACCCGGACCATGGCGATCAGATCGTAGGTGCCGGTGACGGAGAAGACCTCGCTGACGCTGTCCAGCGCGGCGATCGACTCGGCGATCTCGGGGATGCGGTCCACGCTGGTCTTGATGAGCACGATCGCGGTGATCACGGCTGGCTTTCTCCCTCGGTCGCTGCAGATGCGTTCACTCTAGTCCCACGCCCGTAGCGGCCCCACGCGTAGACGAAGCCCGCCCCGAACCCCACCAGGTGCGCCAGATACGCGACGCCCGGCCCGCTGCCCGCGGCCCTGGCCGCCAACCACTGCAGGACGAACCAGAAGATCAGTACCGCCCAGGCGGGGAAGCGCAGTGGCAGGAAGAAGAGGAAGGGGAAGAGACTGGTCACCCGGGCCCTGGGGAAGAGGAAGAGGAACGCTCCGAGCACGGCGGAGATGGCCCCCGACGCACCCACCAGGGTCTGCTCCGAGTTGTCGTTGACCGCCGCATAGACGAGCAGCGCGAGATAGCCGGCCCCTGTGTAGAAGAGCGCGAAGCCGAGCCGGCCCATCCGCTCCTCGGCCATCGCGCCGAACACAAAGAGGAAGAGCATGTTGCCGAGCAGGTGCAGCCAACTGCCGTGCACGAACAGGGCGGTGAGCGGGGTGAGCAGGGCGCCCGGGGAGCCGGCCATCAGTTCGGCGGGGATCACTCCCCACCGTTCGAAGTACGCCGCCTGGGCGGCGAGCAGCCGGTCGCCGAGGCCGTACGAGAGGTTCAGACCGGAGACCGGGCTGATGACGAAGATCGCGCAGCAGACCGCGATCAGGCCGTATGTCACGGCGGGACCTCTCACCGCGTTCCGGATCGCATGCCTGGCCGTGCCCCACCGACTGATCATGGACAGAGCATGGCTTAGCGGGACCGAACGGTACAGAGTGCCTCGCCGCGCCATGGGATACCCGCGAGGCCGTAGGGTTGCAGGCAGTACATCCGCAGTTCGACGGCGCACCGCGGCACCAGCATCCCGCATGACGAAAGAGGACGGCACGATGACGACGGTTCCCTCGCCGACCGCTGACACCCGGTGGCGCTGCACACTCTGCGGCAACCTCACGCGCTTCGACGTCACGCGCTCCTCGAAGGTCGTGGAATACGTCCATCTGGACCTGGCGGGAGAGCCGACAGTGGAGGAGCGCGAGGTCGTCAGTGAGACCATCGAGTCGGTCCGGTGCCGTTGGTGCAACGCGGTGGACCAGATCGAGCTGGTGGACAGGCCGGGCGCCGGCTCCTGAACGGAGCGGCCCGCACGGGTGGTAGGGGTGACGGATCGTGGAGCAGCCTGACAACGGCGCCGAGTCGGCCGGTGCGGCCGGCGACGCCGCCGAGGCGCTCGACCGCCCGCTGCCGGAGGGGATTCGACGACGGGTCGTCGCCCTGGTCTCCGACGCGTTCGGCGGCCTGACCGTCGCCGAACTTCCGGCACAGTTGCGCCAGTACGCCCGATTCACCCCCACCCGGCGCGCCAAGTTCGCAGGGAACGCGATGGCCGCCGCGATGGAGAGCGACCCTCTCTTCCGCCAGCGCATCGGCGAACGGTTGGGCAAGGCCCAGCCCGAGCTGGCCGCGGCGCTCGAGTCCGGTGCGCCGCCTGCCGCCGCCGACCCCGTCGACGTGGCGGCAGCCGCCTATGTGCTGCGTCCCCCCGGCTGGGTGAAGATGGTCGCCGCCGCGGGCGAGGAGGCCCTGCGGGCCGACGCCGAGCGCGCCGACGAGGCGGGCCGGCGCGAGCTGGACCGGCTGCGCGAGGAACTGGCGGAGGCCCGCGGCCAGATCAGGAGCGAGACCGACCGGCTGCGGACCGAACTCGAGGGCGCCCGCAAGGAGAGCGAGTCGCTCCACCGCAAGCTGCGCAGCGCCCAGGCCGATGTGAAGCGCGGCGAGGCCGCCCTGCGTCGCAGGGAAGCGGAGATCGACGGCATCAGGGCCCAGGCGGCGACCCAGGTGTCGGCCGCCGAGAGCGAGACGCGGCGGCTCAAGGCGCGTCTGGCGGAGGCGGAGGCCGCCGTCGAAGCGGGCCGCCGGGCCGCCCGTGAGGGTCGCTCCATCGAGGACATGCGGCTGCGGCTGCTCCTGGACACGGTGCTGGACGCCGCACAGGGGCTACGCCGCGAGCTGGCCCTGCCGCCGGCCGGCATCCACCCGGCCGACACGGTGGAGGCCGTAGAACCCGGGCGGATGTCGCCCAAGGACATCGCGGCCCGTGCGCTGTCCGAGACGGACCCCGCCCTCCTGGATCAGCTGCTGGCGCTGCCCCAGGCGCATTTGGTCGTGGACGGCTACAACGTCACCAAGACCGGCTATCCGACGATGCCGCTGGAGAAGCAGCGGCTGCGGCTGCTGGGCGGGCTGTCCATGCTCGCCGCCCGCTCCGGGGCCGAGATCACCTGTGTCTTCGACGGGGCTGAACTGGCCGCGCCGGTGCTGCTGGCGCCGCCGCGCGGGGTGCGCGTGCTCTTCTCCAAGGCGGGTGTGACCGCCGACGAGCTGATCCGTCAGCTGGTGCGTGCGGAGCCGCCCGGCCGGCCCGTGGTGGTCGTCTCGACCGACCGTGAAGTGGCCGACGGTGTCGCGAAGGCGGGCGCCAGGCCGGTCGCGTCCGCCTTGTTGCTCAAGCGGCTTTCGCGCGTCTCGTAGAGTCTGGCAACTCCTACGGCATATGCCCGTTTTGGCGTCAACGCAGGTGGGACGTTGCGTCAAGTAACCATTACTACGCGTGTGATGAGAGTAAAGAAACACCTCGCGGGGCGAGATTTTTCCTGCGAGGATTTGAACTGATCACGAGAAGGTCACTAAGGTCAGGCCTCGAACCTTCGCGCGGTTGATCACCCATCCGGGGTGACAGTGAAGGAACCGCCTAGTTCGTGCAGTTCGCCCCATTTCCCCCGGGTTCGACGCGCGAACAGCCGGGGATTCGACCCCCCACGCCCGGTAGGCGGCTCGAGGAAGAAGGAGCTCGCCTTCGTGGCGTCCCACCGTCGTCCCAAGCAGCCGAGCCGCACCCGCGTGACCGTGCTCACCGCGACCGCCGCAGCCGCCGTCGCCCTGACCGCCCAGACCGCCCAGGCCGACCCGAAGCCGAGCAAGAGCGAGGTCAAGGAGAAGGTCGACAAGCTCTACGAAGAGGCGGAGAAGGCCACCGAGAAGTACAACGGGGCCAAGGAGCAGCAGGAGAAGCTCGACGAGCAGATCGACGCGCTGCAGGACAAGGTCGCCCGCGGCCAGGACGAGCTCAACACCCTCCGGGACAGCCTGGGTTCTGTGGCGAGCGCCCAGTACCGCACCGGTGGCATCGACCCCTCCGTGCAGCTCTTCCTCTCCGGCGACCCGGACACCTACCTCGACAAGGCCTCCGCGCTGGACCAGCTCGGCGCCAAGCAGACCGAGGCGATCCAGGAGATCCAGGCCAAGCAGCGCACCCTCGCGCAGCAGCGCCAGGAGGCCCAGAGCAAGCTCGGCGATCTGGCGGAGACCCGCAAGACCCTCGGCGACAAGAAGAAGGAAGTCCAGGGGAAGCTCGCGGAAGCGCAGACGCTCCTCAACTCCCTGACCGCCGCTGAGCGCGCTGCGCTCGCCGCCGACGAGACCCGCGCCAACCGCGCGAGCGCCCGCGTCGACCTCGGCCCGGCCGTGCCCGCCTCGCAGCGCGCGTCCGCCGCCTTCGCCGCCGCGCAGTCCCAGATAGGCAAGCCGTATGTGTACGGGGCCTCCGGCCCCAACTCCTTCGACTGCTCCGGGCTCACTTCCTGGGCGTTCGCCCAGGCCGGTGTCTCCATCCCGCGCACCTCGCAGGCGCAGGCCAACGCCGGCTCCCGCATCTACTCGCAGAGCCAGCTCAAGCAGGGTGACCTGGTCATCTTCTACGGCGACCTGCACCACGTCGGCTTCTACGCGGGCAACGGGCAAGTGCTGCACGCCCCGCGCAGCGGGACCAACGTCCGCTACGAGTCGATCAACAACATGCCGTTCCAGTTCGGAGTGCGTATCTGACGGACGGTCGGACGGAGCGTTCGGCGGGACTTCACACCCGCCCGAACGGGGGAATTCCGTCCCTCCAGGCTGACCCGACGCCCCGCCGGTGACCTTGTGGTCTCCGGCGGGGCGTCACTTTGTATGCCCGGAAGTGCCTTTGGCCGGCTTGTGTTCACCCGGCTACTCTCTGCCGCGCACCGAACCCGGTTGCACGGAAGTCCCGTGCAACCGCTGCGGAAGTCCTGCGGAAGGGAGCGCGGCCCGTGGTTTCCCACCGCCGACCCTCACAGTCCGGCCTCACCCGGAGCGTCGCCCGTGGCACCGTCCTGTCCGCGGCTGCGGCCGCCGCCGCCGCCCTCACGGCCGTACCGGCGGGCGCGGAACCGAGGGACACCGCCGAGGCCACCCGGGCCAAGGTCGACCGGCTCCACCAAGAGGCGGAGCAGGCCACGGAGAAATACAACAAGGCCGGTGAACACGTCGAACAGCTCAACGACCAGGTACTGCACGCGCAGGACAGGGTCGCCCGCAGCCAGGAGCGGATCAACCGGATGCGCGAAGCGCTCGGTTCCGTGGCGGGCGCCCAGTACCGTTCCGGCGGCATGGACCCCGCCCTCGCGCTGCTGCTGTCCAAGGACCCGGACAGCTACCTCGAGGCAGCGGCGACCCTCGACCGCATCAGCGAACGCCACACCAGTGCCCTCGCGGACCTCCGCCGCGAGCAGCGCGGCCTCGGCCAGGAGCGCGCCGAGGCCGCCCAGGACCTCGCGGAGCTCGAACGCAGCCGCAGCGCCGTGGCACGCCACAAGCGCACCGTCGAACGCAAACTGGGCGAGGCCCGCCGACTGCTGAACGCCCTGCCCGCCGAGGAACGGGAGGCATACGACCGGGCTTCGCGCTCCGCCCGCGGCGAACTCCCCGACCTGACCGGCCTCGTAGCAGGCTCCCCGCACGCGGCCGCCGCGACGATGGCGGCCCGCAGCGTCGTCGGCCGCCCGTACGTATGGGGCGCGAACGGGCCGTCCGGTTTCGACTGTTCCGGCCTCGTCCAGTGGTCGTACGCCCAGGCGGGCGTGGGCCTGCCCCGCACCTCCCAGGCACAGGCGCACGCCGGCCGTCGGGTGTCCCTGGCGGAGGCGCGGCCCGGCGACATCGTCACGTATCGCAGCGACGCCAGCCATGTGGGCATGTACGTGGGGAACGGGCAGGTGGTGCACGCGCCGTATCCGGGTGCGTCGGTGCGATACGACCCGGTGGGGATGATGCCGGTGAACGCGGTGACGCGGGTGTAGCGCGGGCGGCGCTCCGCCCCGCTGGGGTTTCGCGGCGCAGGGGCCCGGATCCGGCAGGGGCGCTGGTGGGGGCCGGTTACGTACCATCGCAGGGTGATAGGTCATGGGCGCCCGCGGCGCACGGCGGGGCTCGGGCTCGCCGTGCTGGTGGTCGCGTCCGCGTGCACCGCCGGGGACAGGCCCCTGGACCCGACCCTCGAGGAGATCCAGCGGACGCTGGACGCCCGCGCCGCCGCCGTGCTCGATCACGACCGCGCCGGCTATCTCGCCTCGCTCGAGCCCGGCGCGGCGAAGCTCCGGGCCGCTCAGGGCGCGGAGTTCGACAACCTCGCGGACGTGCCGCTGGGCTCCTGGGAGTACCGCATCAAGGGTCTGCGCCACAAAGGCTCTCAGGCCGTCGCGGACACCGAGCTGCGCTACCGCATCGCCGGTTACGACTCCGCCCCTGTGGTCGCCTCGCGCACGCTGGAGCTGGCCGAGCGCGACGGCCGCTGGTACGTGACGGCCGACCGCCGCGGCGCCGGCGCCCTGCAGCAGCTGTGGCACCAGGGCGACGTGCAGGTCGTGCGGGGCAGCCGCAGCATCGTCCTCGGGGTCGGCCAGGACGAGAAGCGGCTGCGTGAACTCGCGACGGTTACCGACCGCGCCGTGCCGGAGGTGTCCAAGGCGTGGCCGGGCGAGTGGGCCGGCCGTGTGGTCGTGCTCGTACCGCCCTCCGTGGAGGCGATGGGCAGGCTGCTGGGCGCGCCCGCCGCCGGCTACAAGGGCATCGCGGCGGTCACCACCGGCGAGACGAACCCGAAGGACACCTCGCCCGCCGACCGGGTGGTCGTCAATCCGGAGGCGTACGGGCTGCTCGGCGACTTCGGGCAGGGGATCGTGCTCACCCACGAGGCCACCCATGTCGCGACCCGCGCCCACACCTCGCCGGCGACCCCGATGTGGCTGTCGGAGGGCTTCGCGGACTGGGTCGCCTACCGCGGCACGGGTCGCACCGCCGGGGAGGCCGCGCCCGAACTGCAGGAGGCCGTCCGGGCGGGCGACGTGCCCGCCGTCCTGCCGGACGACCGCGACTTCACCTTCGGCGGGGACGCGGGCGCGACGGCCCGGGCGTACGAGGGCGGCCGGCTGGCCTGTGAGCTGATCGCCGAGCGGTGGGGCGAGAAGAAGCTCACCGCCTTCTACCGGTCCGTGGGCGAGGGCGAGCACCGGGACGGCGCGGTGGAGCGCGCGCTGAGCGAGGAGCTGGGCACGACGCCGGACGCGTTCACCGCGATGTGGCGGGGCTATCTGCTCGAGCGTCTGGGCCCGTAGCCCGCCCCCGGCCGGGCTCCGCCGTGACCGTCCGACGCCACAGCCGCAGGCACGCGTCGAGGGTGGCGGCCACCAGCAGCCCGTTGCGCACCACGAGCAGCGTGATGCCGAGCGGGTCGCTCGCCACGACGTGCGAGAACCACACCGGGAACTCCAGCAGCGTCACGCCGGTCGCCGCCAGCACCAGCATGGCCGGCCGCGCCATCGCGGTGGCCCGGTGGACCAGGCACACGGCGGCGAGGCCGACCAGCCACACCATGTACTGAGGGCTGATCACCCGGCTCGTGGTGGTGAACAGCAGCACGGCGGCGAACGCCGCGTCGCACACCGTGGCGGCGTCGAACTCCTTGGCCCGGGCCCGCCACAACGCCAGCCAGCCCAGCGCCGCGAGCGACAGTGCGAGGGCGAGGCGGCTGACGAGCGGGACGTACGGGCCGAGGAACTCGACGGACCCGTAGTTGAACAACACCTCGCCCTGCCAGCCGAAGTGGCGTGCCACATGGAAGACGAGAGACCCCAGCGACTCGACCTCGGTGCCGCGGTCGCGCTGGAAGGTGAGGAAGGCCAGCGCGCCGGGCATCACCGCGGCCAGCACGAGCGCGGGCACGACGGCCGTGACCGCCGCGGCGGCCCAGCAACGCCGGGTGACCCGGCCGCGCGGGGTGCCCAGGAGCACCAGCAGCGGCCATACCTTCAGCAGCGCGCCGAGGCCCGCCAGCGCGCCCATCACGGCCGGCCGGCGGGCCGAGGCGAGGAGGGCGGCGACGGCGACGGCGGTCACCATCAGGTCGTAGCGGGCGTAGACGGTGGGTCCGAGCAGCGGCACACCGGCGACCCACGTCCAGGTGCCGCGCCGGCGGGTACCGTGCCGCTCCGCGCGCAGGAGCAGCGCGAGGACCAGCAGGTCGCACAGCAGTGCGAGCACGATGAAGGCGGAGGTGTAGTCGAGGCCGGGGAGCAGGCCGGGTGCGACGATCACGAGTGCGGCGCCGGGCGGGTACTGCCAGGTGATGTCGTCGCGCGGATACGTACCGGTGCGCAGCACCTCCTGCCAGCCCTGGTAGATCACCGAGACATCAGTCGTGACATCGGGACCGGGATAGGTGAGGACGCCGAGGACCAGGAGCAGCAGCGCCGTCCTCGTCAGGACCCACACCGCGACGGGATGCCGGGCGCCGTTCGCCACCGCCATGGCCGTGTCGCCCCTTTCGTGGGGGAATGGGCGTTGCCATGATGCCCGGCCGGGCGGTTCGGAGGGACGAGGCGGGGCCGTGCCGGGGCCCGGGCGGAGACGGTTCGGTACTGTCGGCGGCGATGCACAAGACCTTGATCGTGACCAACGACTTCCCGCCCAGGCCCGGCGGCATCCAGGCGTTCCTGCACAACATGGCGCTACGGCTGGATCCCGGGCAGCTCGTCGTCTACGCCTCCACGTGGAAGCGCAGCCAGGAGGGTGTGGCGGCTACGGCGGCGTTCGACGCCGAGCAGCCGTTCACCGTCGTGCGGGACCGTACGACGATGCTGCTGCCGACGCCCCGCGTCACCCGCACGGCGACCCGGCTGCTGCGCGAGCACGGCTGTGAGTCCGTGTGGTTCGGGGCGGCCGCCCCGCTCGGACTGATGGCGCCCGCGCTGCGCAAGGCCGGCGCCCGGCGGCTGGTGGCCACCACGCACGGCCACGAGGCGGGCTGGGCACAGCTGCCGGCGTCCCGGCAGCTGCTGCGCAGGATCGGCGAGGGCACGGACACGATCACCTATCTGGGTGAATACACGCGCTCGCGGATCGCCGCCGCGCTGACACCGGCCGCCGCCGACCGGATGGTCCAACTGCCGCCGGGCGTCGACGAGAAGACCTTCCATCCGGGCTCCGGCGGCGACCTCGTCCGGCGCAGACTCGGACTCAGCGACCGGCCCGTGGTCGTGTGCGTCTCGCGGCTCGTGCCGCGCAAGGGCCAGGACACCCTGATCCGTGCCATGCCCGCGATCCTGTCGAAGGTGCCCGACGCGGTGCTGCTGATAGTCGGCGGCGGCCCGTACGAGAACGAGCTGCGGGGCCTCGCCGCGCAGACCGGCGTCGAGGGATCCGTCCGGTTCACCGGCGCTGTGCCGTGGTCCGAGCTCCCGGCGCACTTCGGCGCGGGCGACGTCTTCGCCATGCCGTGCCGTACGCGCAGAGGCGGCCTGGACGTGGAGGGTCTCGGGATCGTGTACCTGGAGGCGTCCGCCACCGGACTCCCCGTCGTGGCGGGCGACTCGGGCGGCGCGCCCGACGCGGTGCTCGACGGCGAGACCGGCTGGGTGGTCCGCGGCGGCTCGGCGGAGGAGTCGGCCGACCGCATCGTCACGCTGCTCGAGGACGCGGAGCTGCGGAGGCGGATGGGGGAGCGGGGCCGCGCGTGGGTGGAGGAGAAGTGGCGCTGGGACCTGCTGGCGGAGCGCCTCAAGTCCCTCCTCTGAGCGAAGCGTTCCCCACCCCGCCCCTTCCGGGGCAGGCCCCTGGGCCCGGTACCGCGGCGCTCCGCGCGGTGCCGGAGGCCTACCTCTGCGGCTTGGCGGCCGAATCACGGGCTCCGCGCGGTGTCGGGTGTGCCCCTTGAAGGGGTCGGCTTCAGCTCCGCGCTGAGAGCGCCGGCCGGTCGGCTCCGCAGGCGGGCAACTTCAGCCCCGCCGGGAGTACCGTCAAGTTCAAGCCCCGGGCCCCGCACCCGTTCTCGAACCGGGGCCGGCTCCGGGCCCGTACCGCGCTCCGTGCGCCGGCCGGTCGGCTCCGTGAGCGGGAGTGACTTCGGGCCTCGCCGGGGGTACCTCCCACGGCCCCAGGCCGTGGGGGATATCGAGGCGCGAGGCGCGGGGCCGTCGGCGCACTCCCGACAAGGCCGACAGGTCCAGGCCCCGAAGGGGCACGGGCCCGGGGGTGGGAGCCCCGGGGTGGGGCGGCGGCTCAGGCCTGGTAGATCGCTTCGATCTCGTCCGCGAAGTCCTTCGCCACCACATTCCGCTTCAGCTTCAGCGACGGCGTGATGTGCCCCGCCTCCTCCGTGAACTGCGACGGCAGAATGCGGAACTTCCGTACCGATTCGGCCTTGGAGACTGCCGCGTTCCCGTCGTCCACCGCCTTCTGGATCTCGGCCTGCAGCTCCGCGTCCGCGCGCAGCGTCGCCGCCGTCGATCCGGCCGGCTTGCCGTGGTCCGCCACCCAGCGGGCGAGGAACTCCTCGTCGATGGTGACGAGCGCGCCCACGAACGGGCGGCCGTCGCCGACCACCATGCACTCCGAGACGAGGGCGTGCCCGCGGATGCGGTCCTCGATCACGGCGGGGGCGACGTTCTTGCCGCCCGCGGTGACCAGGATCTCCTTCTTGCGGCCGGTGATCGCGAGGTAGCCGTCCTCGTCGAGCGTGCCGATGTCGCCGGTGTGGAACCAGCCGTCGGCCAGCGCCTCCGCCGTCGCGCTCTCGTTGTTCCAGTAGCCGGAGAAGATGTGCTCGCCGTGCAGCAGCACCTCGCCGTCGTCGGCGATCCGCACCACGGAGCCGGGCAGCGGCTGGCCGACCGTGCCGATCTTCTGCCGGTTCCACGGGTTGAACGCGGTCGCCGCGCAGGACTCGGTGAGGCCGTAGCCCTCGAGGACGGTGAAGCCGATGCCGCGGAAGAAGTGCCCGAGTCGTTCGCCCAGCGGGGCACCGCCGGAGATCGCGTACTCGCCGCGCCCGCCCAGCACCGCGCGGAGCTTGCTGAAGACCAGCTTGTCGAAGACCTTGTGCTTGATCTTCAGCCCCAGCGACGGCCCTGCGGGCGTGCTCAGCGCACGGCTGTACGCGATCGCCGTGTGCGCCGCCTTGTCGAAGATCTTGCCCTTGCCGTCCGCCTGGGCCTTGGCGCGCGCCGAGTTGTAGACCTTCTCGAAGACGCGCGGCACACCGAGGATCAGCGTCGGCCGGAAGGCGGCCAGTTCGTCGGTGAGGTTCTTGATGTCCGGCACGCAGCCGAGCTTGATGGGGGCCATGACGGAGGCCACCTCGACCAGCCGGCCGAAGACGTGCGCGGCGGGCAGGAACAGCAGCACAGAGCACTCGCCCGTGCGGAACAGGGGCTTGAGGCGCTCCACCACGTTGCCGCACTCGGCGAAGAACGCGCGATGCGTCAGCACACAGCCCTTGGGGCGGCCGGTGGTGCCGGACGTGTAGACGATCGTCGCGGGGTCGTCCGCCTTCGCGACCGCGCTGCGTTCGTCGACCACGGCGTCGGTGACGTCCGCGCCGGCTGCGGTCAGTTCGGCGATCGCGCCCTTCTCGATCTGCCAGACGTTGCGCAGTTCCGGCAGCGACCCGCGCACCGACTCCACGGCCGCGGCGTGGGCCCCGTCCTCGACGATCACGGCGGCTGCGCCCGAATCACCGAGGATCCACTGCACCTGCTCCGCCGAACTGGTCTCGTACACCGGCACGGTGACCGCGCCGGCGCTCCAGATGGCGAAGTCGAGCTGGACCCACTCGTAGCGGGTGCGCGACATCAGGCCGACCCGGTCGCCCGGCTGGATACCGGCTGCGATCAGGCCCTTGGCAGCGGCCAGGACCTCGGCGAGGAACTGGGTGGCGGTGACGTCCGTCCATGTGCCGGCAACCTTGCGGCCCATGACTGCCACATCTGGATGCTGCGCGGCATTGCGGCGGATGAGATCCGTCAGGTTGCCGTCCGTGGGGACCTCGTACAGGGCCGGAAGGCTGAACTCGCGCAAGACTGCTGCTCCTCATCGGGCGCCGGTGCCACGGCTCTGTGTGACGCACCGGCTGCGGTCCAAGATCGGGCGGGTGCTCGGTGGGGCGAGCACGACTGGACTGCCCGGACGTTACCCACGAGTACTCAGTTCCCGATAGGGGTTCCCGGCCAATGTTCCCTGCGTCACACCTCGCTGGCCGACCCTCCCGCGAAGTATTCCACTCCGCGGGGGCTGGGTGAGTAACCGCAGGTAGACCCCCTCTACCCAGCAGTCAGCAGCGCGTTCTAGGGTGATCGTCATGCGAGGCATGCGAGTCAATGTGGTCAGCGACGTGCACGGCAATGCAAAAGATCTCGCCACCGCGGGCGACGGCGCCGACGCCCTCATCTGTCTCGGTGACCTGGTGCTCTTCCTGGATTACGCCGACCACTCGCGCGGCATCTTCCCCGACCTGTTCGGCGTGGAGAACGCCGACCTGATCGTGGAGTTGCGCACCGCCCGCCGTTTCGACGACGCCCGTGAACTCGGCCGCAGGCTCTGGGCGGAGCTCGACATGGACAAGGAGTCCGCCATCGAGTCGGCGGTGCGACGCCAGTACGCCGAGATGTTCGCGGCCTTCCCGACGCCGACGTACGCCACCTACGGCAATGTCGACATTCCGGCTCTCTGGCCCGAGTACGCCCGCCCCGGCACGACCGTCCTCGACGGCGAGCGCGTCGAGATCGGCGGCCGCGTCTTCGGCTTCGTCGGCGGCGGACTGCGCACCCCGATGCGTACGCCCTACGAGATCTCCGACGAGGAGTACGCCGCAAAGGTCGAAGCGATCGGCGAGGTCGACGTGCTCTGCTCGCACATCCCGCCCGACGTGCCCGACCTGACGTACGACACCGTGGCCCGCCGCTTCGAGCGCGGCAGCCGCGCGCTGCTGGACGCCATCCGGCGCACCCGGCCCCGGTACGCGTTGTTCGGCCACGTCCACCAGCCGCTCGCCCGCCGGGCGCGGATCGGCGCGACGGAGTGCGTGAACGTCGGCCACTTCGCGGCAGGCGGGCGACCCTGGTCGCTGTCCTGGTGACACGGGGCCCTCACGGACCGGCGGCCGGGGCGCGATAGCCTGCACCCCACACACTTGCCCGGTCCGTACCGCACTGTGAGGAGCCGCAGCGATGGCGGAACACACCAGCTCGAGCATCACGATCGATGCGGCGCCGGCAGAGGTCATGAGGGTCATCTCCGACTTCGCCCGCTACCCGGAGTGGACCGGCGAGGTGAAGGAGGCGGAGGTCCTCGCCACCGACGCCGACGGCCGGGCCGAACAGGTCCGCCTGGTGCTGGACGCGGGCGCGATCAAGGACGACCACACCCTCGCCTACACCTGGCACGGCGCCGACGAGGTCAGCTGGACCCTCGTCAAGTCGCAGATGCTGCGCGCCATCGACGGCTCGTACCGGCTCGCGCCGGCAGGCGACGGCGACCGCACCGAGGTGACCTACCAACTCACCGTCGACGTCAAGATCCCGATGCTCGGCATGATCAAGCGCAAGGCCGAAAAGGTCATCATCGACCGTGCGCTCGCCGGTCTGAAGAAGCGCGTCGAGAGCGGCGCCGGCGCCTGATGCGCAGGGTCCTCGTCACCGGCCTCGGCGGCGCGGGCCGCACCACCGTCGCCGCCGCCACCGCACTGTCCGCCGCCCGCGGCGGCCGGCGCACCCTCTTTCTCTCCGCCGACCCCGGCGAGGTGCTCGGCGTCCCTGTCACCGCGCCCCTCGGCGCACCGGCCGGGATCAGCGGCAACCTGTGGGCCGCCCGCCTCGACGCCGGCACGGACTTCCGCGCCGAGTTCCTCGACCTCCAAGAGCGTGCCTCCGCGGCGCTCGACCTGCTGGGCGCGGCCCGGATGGAGGACGAGGAGCTGACCTCGCTGCCCGGCAGCGACCAGTTCGCCCTGCTGCGCGCGCTGGTGCTGACGGCCGGCGGCGACTGGGACGTCGTCGTCGTCGACATGCCGCCGCTGCCGGAGACGATCGCGCTGCTCGGCCTGCCCGAGGAACTGCGCCGCTATCTGCGCCGGCTGCTCCCGCGGGAACGCCAGGCCGCCCGCGCGCTGCGCCCCATGCTCGCCCAGCTCGCCGGCGTACCCATGCCCGCGCAGTGGCTGTACGAGACCACCGGCCGCTGGGACACCGAGCTGGCCGGCGTGCAGTCCGTGATCGAGTCCCGTGGCACGGTGCTGCGGGTCGTCGCCGAGCCAGGCCCCCGGTCCGCCGCCGCCCTGCGCACCGCCCGGACCGGGCTGGCGCTGCACGGGCTGCGCGTCGACGCGCTCGTGGCGAACCGGAACCTGCCCCAGGACCCGGCGGGCCCCTGGCTCGCCGGCCTGCTCGCCCAGCAGGAGAAATGCCTCCACGAGTGGCACGGCTCCTGGGCGCCGGCCACGCCGCTACGCCGGGTACCGCACCTCGGCCGCGACCCGCAGGGCCTCGACGACCTGGCACTGCTCGACGCGGACCACGGCCCCGCCGGCGACGGACCGGACGAAGGCCTTGCTCCCGCAGCCGGCCCTGACGGGGACGGCGACGAACTCCGCGCGGACCCGCCCGGCAAGCGGTACGCCGAGGGCGACCTCTTCGTGTGGGAACTGGAGCTGCCCGGCGCCGTCAAGGAAGAGCTCTCCCTTGTCCGCCGAGGGGATGAACTCCTCATCGACGCGGGGGCCTTCCGCAGGATCCTGCCGCTGCCGTCCGCCCTCCGCCGCTGCACCGTGGCCGGGGCGGGCCTCACGGACGGCGTGCTGAAGGTCCGCTTCACGCCGGACCCGGCACTGTGGCCGCGAACCCGCTGAACGGTGTACCGCCGTTCGGGTAACGTCGAGTACACAACCCCTGAAACCCCTTGAAACGGCCCCAGGAGCACGTCATGAGCGAAGCGACAGAGCGCCCCGACGCCGACGCCTGGGCCACCGCCTGCGAAGAGGATCTCCAGCAGGAGCAGGCCCGCCGTCGCGCAGAGTACGGCCCGCAGCCGGGTTCGGCCGCCGAGGAGTTCCGCAAGCTCTTCGACGTCGTCGCGGACAAGCTCTCCTCGTTCCAGTCCTCGCTGCCCGGCGTGGCCGCACAGAGCACGGTGCAGCAGTTCGTGAACCAGGCCAAGTCCGCCGTCGAGCCCGTCATCGAACGAAACCCGCAGGTCTTCGACCATCTCGCGGCCGCCGGCGGCGAGCTGCTCGCCGCCTACCGGTCCGCCGTCGAAGGCCACGAGCGCCGCTGGACCCAGCGCCCGTCCGGCACGGGAGACGTCAAGGACGCCGACGACCCGCGCGACGACGGCCCCGGACCGAGCGAGCACATCGACCTGGACTGACCAGGGCGTGCCCGGCCTCGGGTACGGTTGGCCTTAGCGGGGCTCGACCGAATACTGAGGGACACATGGGACTCACCATCGGCGTCGACATCGGCGGCACGAAGATCGCGGCGGGAGTGGTCGACGAAGAGGGCGCCATTCTCGAGACGCACACCGTGCCCACCCCGTCGACTCCCGAAGGCATCGTCGACGCGATCTGCTCTGCCGTCGCGGGAGCCGGCCAGGGGCACGACATCGAGGCCGTCGGCATCGGCGCCGCCGGATACGTCGACGACAAGCGCGCCACGGTCCTTTTCGCGCCGAACATCGACTGGCGCCACGAGCCGCTCAAGGACAAGGTCGAACAGCGCGTCGGCCTGCCCGTCGTGGTCGAGAACGACGCCAACGCCGCCGCCTGGGGCGAGTACCGCTTCGGCGCCGGTCAGGGCCACGAGGACGTCATCTGCATCACCATCGGCACCGGCCTCGGCGGCGGTATCATCATCGGCAACAAGCTGCGCCGCGGACGCTTCGGCGTGGCAGCCGAGTTCGGCCACATCCGGGTCGTCCCCGACGGGCTGCTCTGCGGCTGCGGCAGTCAGGGCTGCTGGGAGCAGTACGCCTCCGGCCGTGCCCTCGTCCGGTACGCCAAGCAGCGTGCCAACGCCACCCCGGAGAACGCGACGATCCTCCTCGGCCTCGGCGACGGCACCATCGAAGGCATCCAGGGCAAGCACATCAGCGAGGCGGCCCGCCAGGGCTGCCCGGTCGCCGTCGACTCCTTCCGGGAGCTGGCGCGCTGGGCCGGCGCCGGTCTCGCCGACCTTGCCTCGCTGTTCGACCCGTCGGCGTTCATCGTGGGCGGCGGCGTCTCGGACGAGGGCGACCTCGTGCTCGACCCGATCCGCAAGTCCTTCCGCCGCTGGCTGATCGGCGGCAGCTGGCGTCCCCACGCCCAGGTTCTCGCCGCGCAACTGGGCGGCAGGGCAGGTCTGGTGGGCGCGGCGGACCTGGCACGCCAGGGCTGACACTCCGTACGCCTGGTGCCCGCCGCGTCCTTTGAGGATCGCGGCGGGCACCGACGTATCTTGCTCCCATGCCGATCACCGCACTGCCCAAGTCCCGCACCGAGCCGGACGGTTCAGCCGTGATCCGGGTCCTGAGCTACAACATCCGCTCCCTGCGCGACGACGCGGACGCACTGGCGAGAGTGGTCCGCGCGTGCGGGCCCGACCTGGTCTTCGTGCAGGAGGCGCCGCGCTTCTTCCGCTGGCGCAAACACGCGGCACGGCTCGCCGGCGCGACCGACCTCGTGATGCTCTCCGGCGGTGCGACGGCGGCCGGGCCGCTGCTGCTGTGCTCACTGCGGGCGACGGTCGAACGGACCGAGGACGTGCTGCTGCCCCTCAGGCCAGGCCTGCACCGGCGAGGCTTCGCCACGGCGGTCGTACGGTTCGGCGGCGCCCGGGTGGGGGTCGTCAGCTGCCATCTGAGCCTGCAGACGGACGAGCGCTACGCACAGGCGGGAATGCTGCTCGACCGGGTGAAGGCGATGGACGTTCCGCACGCGATCGTCGCGGGCGACATCAACGAACGGCCGACCGGGCGCAGCTTCCACCGCCTGGCGGGGGAGCTCCAGGACTGCTGGGCGGTCAGCCCGTGGGGAGCGGAGCACACGTCGACGGCGCTGCATCCGCACCAGCGGATCGACGCGATCTTCGCGACGAAGGGGGTGGAGGTGCTGGGGTGCGGTGTGCCGCGCGGGCTGCCGGGCGTCACCGAGTCGGACCTTCGCGCGGCGACGGACCACCTGCCGGTGCTGGCGGCGCTGCGGCTGCCGGCGACGTAGGGGGCGCCGGCGTTTCCCCGCCCCACCCCGCCCCTTCCCGAACCGGGGCTCCGCCCCGGACCCAGGTACCGCGCTCCGCGAGGTGTCCTCGAACTCCCCCTACGGCCTGGCGGCCGCGGATGGAGGGGCCTCCTACGCCGCTGGGCGTAGGGGAGTGCCCTCAGTCGGGCTGCACTGCCACGAGGCGGCAACCCGGCTTCGCCTGCTCCGCCGGTACGTCCGGCTCGGCCGGGACGTTCGGCCCGGGGCGGTGCTTTCGGCTTCGCCTGCGTGTCTGGTCCGGGGTGTCCGGCTCCGCCCGGGTTGGTGCCTCTGGCCTCCCCCCGCACGAGCGGCCGGGGCGGTGCCCCGGCCGGAGACGCAGGCCGGGGAACCCGGGGATCGGAGTGCCCGGAAGCTCAGGGCTGGACCCCCGGGGTCGGCCGGAGACGCAGGCCGGGGACCCCGGGCCCGAGTTCGTCAGACCACCGCGCCGCGGCCCGCGTCGTCCGGCGTGTCGTCGTCCTCATGGGACATCCGGGCCACCAGCGTCGCGAAGCCGCCGAGGAAACCGCCGATGCACAGTGTCGTCAGCCACCACGTCATGTCCCAGCTCAACAGCACCGCTACCAGCATCAGCACCGGGCCGCCGATCACCGCCAGCCAGGCGAACTTGGCCGTGACGTCGGCCTCCGGCAGGGGCGGTGGCTCCGGCGGGACGAAGTGGCCCTCGTCGCTCTCGTCGAGGTCGTCGTCGCTCGCCTCGGCGACCTGGTAGTCCCGGGGGCCGCCGACGCCCGGCGCGAAGGTGATCGAGCTGCCCAGCGCGGGCTTGTCCTCGTCGGGCTTCTTCGCCGACGGCTCCGGGGACTCGTTCACGTCGCTCTCGAGCAGGGCCAGATCGTCCACCGACTTGAACGGCTTCGCTCCCGGCGGGTCGGTCGGCTCCTCGCCGTACCCGGCGACGATGGCCGCCCAGGCGGCCTCTTCGTCGATCGGCTGCGGCTCACGGTCCGCGTCGTGCTGCTCAGCCACCGGTCGTGCTCCCTCCCAAGGCTTCCGTCGCGGAGGACCCGGTGGTCCCCGCACCCGGAGCGAGCCTGCCGATGAACGCGTAACTCTCCTCGAAGATCCGCTCCGCATCGTGGTCCAACGTCGCCACGTGGTAGCTCTGTTCCAGCAGGATCTCCGTGACGTCCGTGGAGGAGACCCGGCTGAGGATCCTGGCCGAGTCCGCGGCCGGCACCACATGGTCCTCGGGGCTGTGCAGCAGCAGCATCGGCTGGGTGACCTGCGGCAGTTCGCCGTCGACCATCCGGAAGAACTGCCGCACCGAGTGAGCGGCGTGCAGCGGCACCCGGTCGTACCCGATCTCCTCGACGCCCTCCTTGGCGATGTCGCTGGTCAGCCCCTTCGTGGAGGGCACCAGGTGGCGTACGACGGGCAGCAGGGCCGCCATCGCGCCATGCACCTTGTTGGCCGGGTTGACCACGACGACGCCCCGGACCGCGTCCCCGTGCTTGGCGGCGAGCCGCAGCGTCAGGGCGCCGCCCATCGAAAGACCGAAGACGAAGACGTGCCGGCACCGCTCGAGCAGCGTGCGCAGTTCCCTGTCCACCTCCGCGTACCAGTCCTGCCAGCCGGTGACCTGCATGTCCTGCCAGCGCGTGCCGTGGCCCGGCAGCAGCGGCAGGGACACCGTCAGTCCCCGCTCCGCCAGGTACTCGGCCCAGGGCCGCAGCGACTGCGGGCATCCGGTGAAACCGTGGCAGAGGAGGACGCCGACCTCGCCGCCGTCATGGCGGTAGGGCTCGGCTCCAGGAATGACCGGCACCGGGGTCTCCTGTTCGTGAGGTGTGAGACGTACGGGGTGTACGGCAGGGGCGAAGGGTGTACTTCACGGTACGCGACCGCACCGACACCGACCAGGGCCGTTCGCGCACCGGCGGCACGGACGTGGGGGGCCGCGCACGGCCCCCTCGGGCGGGAGTCGGGGGTCTACCTCGGGTTAAGGTCTGTTCGACAGCAACAGGAGGCATTCGAGTTGATCTACGGCGCCATGAAGTTCTCCATCGGAGGCTCGCTGAAGCTTGCCTTCAGGCCTTGGGTGGAGGGTCTGGAGAACATTCCCGCCGAGGGCCCCGCGATCCTCGCCAGCAACCATCTGTCGTTCTCGGACTCCTTCTTCCTCCCCGCGGTGCTCGACCGCAAGGTCACCTTCATCGCGAAGGCGGAGTACTTCACCTCGCCCGGCGTGAAGGGCAGGCTGACGGCCGCGTTCTTCAAGGGCGTCGGCCAGCTTCCCGTGGACCGCTCGGGGGCACGCGGCGCGGGTGAGGCGGCGATCAAGGCCGGTATCGACGTGATCGAGTCCGGTGGTCTGTTCGGTATCTACCCGGAGGGCACCCGCTCCCCGGACGGCCGCCTCTACCGGGGCAAGCCCGGCGGTCTCGCCCGTGTGGCGCTGGCCACCGGTGCGCCCGTGATCCCCGTCGCGATGATCGACACCGAGAAGATCCAGCCGCCCGGCAAGGTGATCCCCAAGCTGATGCGCCCCGGGATCCGGATCGGCAAGCCGCTCGACTTCAGCCGCTACCACGGCATGGACGGCGACCGCTTCATCCTGCGCTCGGTGACCGACGAGGTCATGTACGAGATCATGAAGCTGTCCGGCCAGGAGTACGTCGACATCTACGCGACGGCCGCGAAGCGCCAGATCGCCGACGCCGAGAAGGCCGAGAAGGCCGCCAGGGCCGAGGCCGAGAAGGCGGCGCAGGCGCAGCAGGCCGACAAGCAGAAGAAGGCGCAGCGGCCGGCCGCCTAGCCGGGTCGCGTACCGCCGGGGGGTTGGGGGAAATGGCCAAGCGCGAGCGAGTCGTGCGCATGTCGGTGGAGCAGCCGCTGTGGCGTGCGCTGACCGCCTATCGCGTGCTGACCATGGTCTACGCGGTACTGCTCTACGTCTTCACCCGGCAGAACTTCGAGCGCCCGCTGGTCGCCGTCGGCTTCCTCGCGGTGCTTGTCGTCTGGACGTTCGCCACGCTCCCCAAGGTCGCGAACGCGGCGCGCTGCACGCGTGGGTTCCTGGGGGCGGACCTCGCCGTCGCTCTCACCGGCATTCTGCTGACCCCGCTCGCCGACGTGCACGCCCAGACCCACGACGGCCCCACGCTGCCCTCCATTTGGACGGCGGGTTCGGTGCTCGCCTTCGCCATCAAGGGCGGCTGGCGCTGGGCCGGTTTCGCGTCCTCCTTCGTCGCCGTCGCCAACATCATCGAACGGGGCGAACCCAGCCGGGACACCTTCCACAATGTCCTGCTGGTGTGGGTGGCGTCCATCGCCATCGGTTACGTCGTCGAGGTGGCCCGCGCCTCGGAGCGGACGCTCGCGCGCGCCCTGGAGATCGAGGCGGCCACCCGCGAGCGGGAGCGCCTCGCGCGTGACATCCACGACAGCGTGCTCCAGGTGCTGGCGATGGTGCAGCGGCGGGGCACCGCGCTGGGCGGCGAAGCCGCCGAGCTGGGCCGTATGGCGGGCGAGCAGGAGGTCGCGCTGCGCACCCTGGTCGCCGGCGGCCTGGTGCCCGCCTCCCGGGTGTCGGAGGACGAGTCGCAGGGCGCGGTCGTGCGGGTCGTGGAGGTGTCGGACGACGACGAGCCGGCGCGGGCGTGCGACCTGCGCACCCTGCTGTCCCCACACGCGGGGGCGCGGGTGACGCTGTCGGAGCCCGGCGCGCCGGTGCTGCTGGAGGCCGGCGCGGCCCGCGAGCTGGCGGCGGCCGTCGGTGCCGCCCTGGACAATGTGCGCAGGCATGCGGGCGAGAACGCCCGGGCCTGGATCCTGGTGGAGGACTGGCCGGACGAGGTGACGGTGACCGTCAGGGACGACGGGCCGGGCATCGAGGAGGGCAGGCTCGCGCAGGCCGAGGGTGAGGGGCGGCTCGGAGTCGCGCAGTCCATCCTCGGCCGGCTGCGGGACCTCGGCGGGACGGCCGAGCTGATCTCGGTTCCGGGCCAGGGCACGGAAGTAGAGCTGAAGATTCCACGGGGGAAGGCAGGAAAATGACGGACCAGCAGACGATCAAGGTGATGGTGGTCGACGACCATCCGATGTGGCGGGACGCGGTCGCCCGCGACCTGACCGAGGCCGGGTTCGATGTCGTCGCCACGGCGGGCGACGGCGCCCAGGCTGTGCGCCGGGCCAAGGCCGCGGTGCCCGACGTGCTGGTGCTGGACCTCAATCTGCCCGAGAAGCCGGGCGTCCAGGTGTGCAAGGAGCTGGTGGCGGCCCTGCCCGGCCTGCGGGTCCTGGTGCTCTCCGCGAGCGGCGAGCACCAGGACGTCCTGGAGGCGGTGAAGTCGGGCGCCACCGGCTATCTGCTGAAGTCGGCAGGCGCCGACGAGCTGACGGACGCGGTACGCCGCACGGCTGTGGGCGACCCCGTCTTCACACCGGGTCTCGCGGGACTGGTCCTCGGTGAGTACCGCCGCCTCGCCTCCGAGCCCGCCCCGGTGACCGGAGCGGACGAGCCGAAAGCGCCGCAGCTGACGGAGCGGGAGACCGAGGTGCTGCGGCTGGTCGCCAAGGGCTTGTCGTACAAGCAGATCGCCGAGCGGCTGGTCATCTCACACCGCACGGTCCAGAACCACGTACAGAACACGCTCGGCAAGCTCCAGTTGCACAACCGCGTCGAGCTCGTGCGGTACGCGATCGAGCGCGGCCTCGACGACGCCTGACCCGCGGGCCGCCGCACGGCTTTACCCGTACGAGTGAATGGCCGTCGCACAACGGCCGCGAAAAACGCAGGAATTGACCAATCGGCCCATCCCTGGGTGACCTGCGTCACCATTAGCGTGACGGTCATAGGCTCACCAGGCGAAGGGAAGTTTTTCCATGCGCGTCGGAGTACTGACCGGGGGCGGCGACTGCCCCGGCCTCAACGCGGTCATCCGCGGCCTCGTCCGCAAGGGTGTGCAGGAATACGGCTGCGAGTTCATCGGCTACCGCGACGGCTGGCGTGGACCGCTCGAGGGCGACACCGTCCCGCTCGACATTCCGGCCGTCCGTGGGATCCTGCCCCGCGGCGGCACCATCCTCGGCTCCTCCCGCACCAACCCGCTGAAGGAAGCGGACGGTATCCGCCGGATCAAGGAGAACCTCGCCAAGCAGGAGGTCGACGCCCTCGTCGTCATCGGCGGCGAGGACACCCTTGGCGTCGCGGCCCGACTGTACGACGAGTATGGCGTCCGGTGCGTCGGCGTCCCCAAGACCATCGACAACGACCTGTCCGCCACCGACTACACCTTCGGATTCGACACGGCCGTCGGTATCGCCACCGAGGCCATCGACCGGCTGCACACCACCGCCGAATCCCATATGCGGGTCCTGGTCGTCGAGGTGATGGGCCGTCATGCGGGTTGGATCGCCCTCCACTCGGGCCTGGCGGGCGGCGCCAACGTCATCCTCATCCCGGAGCAGCGCTTCGACGTCGACCAGGTCTGCGCCTGGGTCACCTCACGTTTCAAGGCCAGCTACGCCCCGATCGTGGTGGTCGCGGAGGGCGCGATGCCCAAGGACGGGGAGGCGGTGCTCAAGGACGCCACGCTCGACTCGTTCGGCCATGTCCGGCTCTCCGGCGTGGGCGAGTGGCTGGCCAAGGAGATCGAGAGGCGTACGGGCAAGGAGGCGCGCACCACGGTGCTCGGCCATGTGCAGCGCGGCGGCACGCCGAGCGCCTTCGACCGGTGGCTGGCCACCCGCTTCGGTCTGCACGCCATCGACGCCGTACATGAGGGCGACTTCGGGAAGATGGTCGCGCTGAAGGGCACCGACATCGTGCGGGTGCCGATCGCCGACGCGACCGCGAAGCTCAAGACGGTCGACCCGAAGCTCTATGAGGAGGTCGGCGTCTTCTTCGGCTGACGGGACGGGGTGTGGGCCGTATATTCGCGATATCCGGCCCACAGCTCTTATACCGGGAGAAATCGTGGAAATCCTCGCCTTCGGTGTCCAGGCCGACGAGAAGCCGCTGATCGAGAAGGCATTCGCGGGCGTCCACGATGTCCGGTGTCTCGATGTGTTCCTCACCGAGGACACCGCGGCCATCGCCGCCGGGCACGAGGTGATCTCCACCAGCGTGAACGCCCAGCTGAACGCGGAGGTGCTGCGGACCCTGGCCGCCGGCGGCACGGCGATGATCGCCCAGCGCTCCACCGGCTTCAACAACATCGACCTGGAGGTGGCGGAGCACCTCGGGCTGACCATCGCCCGGGTGTCCACCTACTCGCCCTACTCCGTCGCCGAGTTCGCGTGGACCCTGGCCATGGCCGTCAACCGGCGTATCGTCCGCGCCTCGAACCGGACACGGGACTTCGACTTCCGGCTCGACGGACTGATGGGCCGTGACATGCGCGGCCGCACCGTCGGCGTGCTCGGCACCGGCAAGATCGGCGAGGCGTTCACCCGGATCGCTCACGGCTTCGGCATGCAGCTGCTCGGCTGGGACCTCGCCCCCGCCCCCGGGTGCGTCGAACTGGGCATGAAGTACGTCGACAAGGACGAACTGCTCGCCGCTGCCGACCTGGTCAGCCTGCACGTACCCCTGCTGCCCGCCACCCACCATCTGATCGGCGCCGACGAGTTGCGGGCGATGAAGGACGAGGCGATCCTGGTGAACTCCAGCCGCGGCGGCCTGATCGACAGCGACGCTCTCGTCGCCGAGCTGCGCAAGGGCCGCTTCGCCGGAGTGGGACTCGACGTGTACGAGGCGGAGGCCGGACTGTTCTACATCGACAAGTCGATGGAGGCCGTCGACGACGACACCCTGGCCCGGCTGATGACGTTCCCCAATGTGCTGGTCACCTCGCACCAGGCGTACTACACGGCGGACGCCGTCGCGCAGATCGTGGACACGACGGCGCGCAACGTCGATGACTATGTGGCGGGCCGACGCAGCGAGAACGTGCTGGTCCCCGCAGCGCCGACCCGATGACGGCCTGCTATCCGACCAGCACCCCCGCGAGCAGCGTCGCCGTCAGCGCCGCCCCGTTCATCGTCAGCACCGACTCGGGGTGGAACTGCACGCCGGCGAAGCCGCTGCCCCGCAGTGCGTGCACGTCACCGGTCGCCTCGTCCCGGCTGAGCTCGATCCGGTGCATGGCGAGCTCCGCTGCCGTGGCCTCGTCGCACCGGGCCGTGAAGCTGCTGTAGAAGCCCACTGTTTCGGGGCGGCCGAAGAAGTCGATCCGCTCCTGCGCCCCCTGGTACGGCTCGTCCTTGCGGACGATGTCCAGACCCAGCTCCGCCGCGAGCAGCTCGTGGCCCAGGCAGACGCCCAGCAGGCCGTGGCGGTGCCCCTTGAGCAGATCGGCGGCGAGAGACCGCAGGAAGCGCATCTTCGGGTCCGTCGCGTCGGCCGGATCGCCCGGGCCCGGGCCCAGCACCACCGGCCCGCGATGGGCGAGCACCCGCTCCCGCAGACCCGGCTCGTCGTACCTGCGGACCGTCACGGCGAGGCCGGTCGAGCGCAGCAGATGCGCCAGCATCGCTGTGAAGGTGTCCTCGCCGTCGACGACCAGGGCGTGCCCGGACAGCTGCCCGGCGTCGCCCCGAGCTCCAGCAGGGGAAGCCACGTCCTGCATCCGCAGCCAGAAAGGCGCGAGGTCGGCGCGGCGGGCGTCGAGCGCGGCACGCACCCGCGGGTCGTCGGCGAGCCGCGGAGACTCGGCGGGCGTGTCCGGCCGGCCCGGACGCACCCCGAGGGCGGCCAGCACGCCCGCCGCTTTGGCGTGCGTCTCCGCGACCTCGCCCTCCGGGTCGGAGTGGCGTACCAGCGTCGCCCCGACCGGCACCCGCAACGTGCCGTCCGCGCCGATGTCGGCGGTACGGATCAGGATCGGCGAGTCCAGCGTCTGAGCGCCGCCCGCGTCCTGCCCGATCAGCGCCAGCGCCCCCGCGTAGTAGCCGCGGCCGCCCACCTCGTGGCGCTCGATGACACGGCAGGCGTTCTGCACGGGGGAGCCCGTGACCGTCGCCGCGAACATGGTCTCCTTCAGGACCTCGCGCACGTCGAGCGAGGAACGGCCCCGCAGCTCGTACTCGGTGTGCGCCAGATGGGCCATTTCCTTGAGCCGGGGTCCGACGACGACGCCGCCCATGTCGCCGACGGTGCACATCATCTTCAGTTCCTCGTCGACGACCATGGAGAGCTCCTCGCGCTCCTTGCGGTCGTCGAGGAAGCCGAGCAGGGCTTCGGCGGTGGGCCCCTGTGGGGGGTAGCGGAACGTCCCGCTGATCGGATTCATCACGACCGTCCCGCCGCTCATGCGGACGTGCACCTCGGGGCTCGCGCCGACCAGTGTGCGGTCCCCGGTGTGCACGACGAAGGTCCAGTAGGCGCCGCGCTCCGCGGTCAACAGTCGCCGGAACAGCGCGAGTGCGTCGGCGCGGGTGAAGCCGGGGATCCGACCGGTGAAGGTGCGGCGGACGACGAAGTTGGCGCCCTCGCCCCTGCCGATCTCGTCCTCGACGACCCTGCGGACGATTCCGGCGTACTCGTCGTCGTCGACGTCGAACTGCCCGTCCTCCACCCTCACCTCGTGGTGGGGGAGGGCGGAAAGAACGTCTGTGAGGGGGAGTTCGTGGCACTCGTCCGCGAGCAGCACGGACAGTGGGGTCCCGTCGTCGGTGACGTCGAAACCGCGTTCCGCGATCTGGCGGAAGGGGACGAGGGCGAGCGAGCGCCGCTCGCCCACCGGGATGTCGGCAAGACGCGCCACCTCCCGCACCTCGCCGGTCAACACCTCCACGGTGGCGTGGTCGTGGCCGGGCGTACGCCGGCGCAGCAGGGCGAACGGCGGGCAGTCGTCGTCGAGGAGTCGGCCGATGAGGCTGTCGGTCATGCGGGGTGTTCCTTCCGTGTGGGAGGAACGGCCGCTTCGCCCGGAGAACCGCTTCGTCCGGAAACACTGAAGGCCGCCCCTCGGGCGGCCTTCGCGGTTCGGTGTCGCGCGCGTCAGTCAGTGGGCCGCCGGGTCTGCGGTCCACCACCAGCTCTGGGTCGAGTGCGCGAACATGACGCCGACCCTAACGCATCCGCCCGCGGTGCGGCGGCGCGTCCCACGATGAGGACGGACCGCGGCGGCCGCGGGCGGAGTGTGTGCAGGGCGCCGGATCAGATCAGCAGGTTGTAGATCTGCCAGCCGTCGCCGATCTTGGTGCGGCTCGCGAACGGAGCCGTCGCGCTGCCTGTGCCCTTGTAGAGGTAGAGGGCACCGGCCGGCTCACGGGCGATCATGTCGGCCTTGCCGTCGCCGGTCAGGTCACCGATGGCGACGAGCGCGTTGAAGCGGCTCCAGCCGTCTCCGATCTTCGTGCGTGCGGCGAACGGAGCCGTCGCGCTGCCCGTGCCCTTGTACAGGTACAGCGCACCGGCACCGTCACGCGCGACGATGTCCCGCTTGCCGTCCGCATCGAGGTCTCCCGTGCCGACGAGCATGTTGAACTTGCCCCAGCCGTCGCCGACCTTGAGCTTCGTCAGGAACGGCACGGCCGGGTCGCCGGTGCCCCGGTAGAGGTAGAGGCTGCCGGTCGAGGTCTGCCGGGCGATCATGTCGGCCTTGCCGTCACCGGTGAGATCACCGGTGCCGACGAGCAGGTTGAACTGACCCCAACCCGTGCCGACCTTCAGCTTGGTCTTGAACGGCGCGTTCTTGTTGCCGCTGCCCCGGTAGTACCAGAGCGTCCCGGACGAGTCCCGGGCCACCATGTCGCCGGTCCCGTCGGCACGCAGGCTGTCGAGGTCGGTGATGGCGTTGAACTGCTGCCACCCGCTGCCGACGCGGTAGCGGGTGAAGAACGGCGCGGAGGCGCTGCCGGTGCCCTGGTACTGGTACAGGTTGCCGCCGGAGTCACGTCCCAGCGCGTTGAAGCGGTTCGTTCCGGGGTCCGGCGCCGTGGGAGTCGCTTCGACCACGTCGCTCTGCTTCACCCACGCCAGGCGGTGGTTGTAGCGGATCGGGACGTAGACGTCGGCCTTGCCCTCGACGCGGACCTGCGAGGAGCCGAAGTAGTCGTCACCGAGGACGGCCTCGCCGGCCTTCGCATAGGCATGGCCGGCCGGCAGCGTGTACTTCGAGAGGTACGCGGGGTTGTCCGTCGGCACTTCCTGTCCGGCCTCGGTGTACGCCGCGTCCTCCGGGAACGACCGCCCGAAGACCGGCGCCGTGGCCCCGGCCTTGAGCTTCACCAGCGTTCCGCCGGCGACGGGCGCGGTGTACTGGCCGCCCGGGTTGTGGAACCACGCCTTCTTGCCGCCGTACCAGATCGCCGTCCAGTCGTTCTGGGCCTCCGCTACGACGTAGGTGCCGCCCGCGCGTACCTTGTTCGCCCAGTTCGAGCCCTGCGACCAGAGCGCGGAGAAGTAGGGGTCGGACAGCGTGGCCGAACTCGTCGACGGCGAGGTGTAGAGGTAGCCGAAGTTCGCAGGCCGCGCGGAGGCGGCCTTGTTCGTACCCGTCGCGGAGTCGTAGTAGGTCAGCTTCGGCTGGTTGGCCGTGGTGAACGGCGGGACGACTCGGACCAGCTGGCCGGCCTTGAGCGGGCCGCCGGCGCCCTGGGCGCCCGTCGGGGCCCCCAGCAGCGACATGTAGTGGTTCCAGTCCCAGTACGGGCCCGCGTCCCAGTGGAGTTTGTTGATGTAGCTGTCCTGCATCATCGGGACTTCGTCGTGGCCGATGATGTGCTCACGGTCCAGCGGAACGCCGTACTTGGCCGCCAGGAACTTCACCAGCGCCGCGGACGACTCGTACTGGGGCTCGGTGTACCAGCTGCCCTCCTTGATGGCGTAGCCCTCGTGCTCAACGCCGATGGAGTGCATGTTCAGGGCCCAGTTGCCCGCGTGCCAGCCGAGGTTCTTGTTCTCCACCATCTGGGTGACCAGACCGTCGGAGGCCCGGATCAAGTAGTGGGCGCTGGCCCCCGAGGCGGGGCTGGTGAGCACGTCGAGCGATCCGTCGTAGCCGCCCTCGGTGTCGTGGATGACGATCTGACGGACGGCGAACCCGTTGTCCGGCCGGGAGGCGAGCGAGTAACTGCGCTGTCCGGTGCTGGACGTGCGGGCGGGGACGAAGTTGCAGTTCAGTCCCGCCGGGCACTCCGGCGTCGGGACGGCCGAGGTGCCGGCCGTCGTGGCCAGCGGAACCTTGGACGGCCTGGCCGGGTTCGCCGAGGGGTCCGCGGGCAGGGTCAGCTGCTCGCCGTCGATGGTCAGGCGGCTCTCGCCGGTGCGGATCGACTCGAAGACGCGCTTCGCGAACAGGTCGGCGCCCTTCCTGTCGGGCGATTGGCTGTAGCGCGCCACGGCCGCGTACCACTGGTCTGCGTCGTCGGGCAGATCTCCCGTGGCCTGCTTCTGGTACTCGGCGAGCAGCGCGGCACCGGCGCGTATGTTCTCGCCGGCGTCCGTCTTCACGGACTCCTCGGAGCTGTCGATCAGCTCGGCGGCCTCGTCCAGCGTGTGCAGCCGGGGGTCGTCCGTGTCGACGGTCTCCTTGGGAATGCTGCGCAGCGCCTCGGCGGGGTCGAACTGCTTCTCCAGCGCCGGGTTGCCGCTGCGGTTCATGTGCTCGAGCCGGTGATCCTCGGCGTCCGCGTCGATGTCGTCCGCGTCGACCTGCGTGAGCCCCATCACGTTGTACGCACCCGTGGTGCTCGGCGTGCCGCCGTGCGTCTCCCAGCGTGTCTGCCGGTACGAGACCGCCATCAGCACGCTCCGGGGGACGTCGAACTCCCGCGCCGCGTTCTCGAACTGCGTCTGGAGCGACTCGCTCCGGCCTGCCGCGCCGTCGTTCAGGCCGACAAGCTCGGGCGACGCCACCGCGACGGTCCCGATTGTTGCGGTGGCGACGACAGCCGCCGCCACACCGTAGAAGAGCCGTCTCTTCTTTCGATCCCTGCGATGCCCCTGGCTCACGCCCACCCCTGGCCTTGTTTTGTTTTTATTGTTTCGAAAGCGGGCCGCAGGGTAGCACCGCCCGATCGGCTCAACCTCCCCCAGGGACATTTCGGGCCGCCGTCTCAGCCACTGGGCACTGGGCTGGGCAGGTACCGGGACCCCGTAATGTTGTGGTTGTGACCGTGAACGCTAAGACCACCGCTACCGGTGGCAACACCTGGCGAAACCTGCCCGCGGCGCAGCAGCCCGAGTACCCCGATGCCGAGGCTCTGCGCGATGTGATCGCGGACCTCGAGTCGTATCCGCCGCTCGTCTTCGCGGGCGAGTGCGACCAGCTGCGCGCCCGGATGGGAGCTGTCGCCAGGGGCGAGGCGTTCCTGCTCCAGGGCGGCGACTGCGCCGAGGCCTTCGACGCCGTGTCCGCCGACCACATCAGGGCCAAGCTCAAGACACTGCTGCAGATGAGCGCCGTACTCACGTACGCCGCGTCCGTGCCGGTCGTGAAGGTCGGCCGGATCGCAGGCCAGTACTCCAAGCCGCGCTCCAAGTCGACCGAGACCCGCGACGGCGTGACGCTGCCCACCTACCGCGGCGACTCCGTCAACGGCTTCGACTTCACCGAGGCCGCCCGTGTCCCGGACCCCGAGCGCCTGAAGCGGATGTACAACGCCTCCGCGTCGACGCTCAACCTGGTGCGCGCCTTCACCACCGGTGGCTACGCGGACCTGCGCCAGGTGCATGCCTGGAACCAGGACTTCGTGAAGTCCTCCCCGTCCGGGCAGCGCTACGAGCAGCTTGCCCGCGAGATCGACAACGCTCTGAACTTCATGAAGGCCTGCGGCACCGACCCGGCCGAGTTCAAGGCGGTCGAGTTCTACGCCTCCCACGAGGCGCTGCTGCTCGACTACGAGTCGGCCCTGACCCGTGTCGACTCCCGTACGGGCGATCTGTACGACGTCTCCGGCCACATGGTCTGGATCGGTGAGCGCACCCGCCAGCTCGACGGCGCGCACATCGAGTTCGCCTCGAGGATCCGCAACCCGATCGGCATCAAGCTCGGCCCGACGACGACGGTGGACGAGGCGCTGACCTACGTCGACCGTCTCGACCCCGAGCGCGAGCCCGGCCGGCTGACCTTCGTCGTCCGCATGGGCGCCGACAAGGTCCGCGACAAGCTCCCCGAGCTGGTCGAGAAGGTCACTGCCTCCGGGGCGACCGTGGCCTGGGTGACCGACCCGATGCACGGCAACACCTTTGAGGCGGCCTCCGGCCACAAGACCCGTCGCTTCGACGACGTGCTCGACGAGGTCAAGGGCTTCTTCGAGGTCCACAAGGCCCTCGGCACCCACCCGGGCGGTATCCATGTCGAGCTCACCGGTGACGACGTCACCGAGTGTGTGGGCGGCGGCGACGAGATCTTCGTCGACGATCTGCACCAGCGCTACGAGACGGCCTGCGACCCGCGGCTGAACCGCAGCCAGTCCCTGGATCTGGCGTTCCTGGTCGCCGAGATGTACCGCGACCAGTAGTGAGGAAGCAATGACAGTGGGGCGTGGATCGATGTGATCCACGCCCCACTGTCATATTCGGGGCTTTTAACCGCCCCGGGCGCCGGGTAAGGTTAGGTTAGCCTCACCGATCATCGGGAGGGCGCCACACCCATAGATCCCGCCGGGAGGTGAACCGCGTGTACGTCTGCTCATGCTTCGGCATTACGGAGAAGCAGGTCAAGGAGCACGCGGAAGCCGGCGCCTGCACCCCGCGGCAGATAGCGTCCGTCTCCAAGGCGGGCACGGACTGCGGTTCCTGCGTGCGGCGCATCCAGGGGATCCTCGGCCGCGGCGCATGTCCCCGCCGTGAGCTGCTGGAGCAGGGGCAGAATGCAGCCGTGCTGGCTGCGGAGGCCGCCGGGGACGGTCGGCCCGCGCTCGACGAAGCCGCCTGACCACTGGGCGCCTGGCAGTCCCGCCGTCTTGCGCAGGGCCGCCTGGCGGCATTGCCGAGACTCGCCGCTTCGCCCGCTAGCCTTCCGGCTGCTCGATCAGCTGGGCGATGTACAGCGCCTCACCGAGCTTTTCGACCAGCTCCAGCTGAGTGTCGAGGTAGTCGATGTGGTGCTCCTCGTCCGCGAGGATCGACTCGAAGATGTTCGCCGACGTGATGTCGCCCTTGGCGCGCATGACCTCGATACCCCGCCTGAGGCGGTCGATCGCCTCCACCTCGACCTGTCGGTCGGCCTGGAACATCTCCGTGACCGTCTGCCCGACGCGTACATGGAACAGCCGCTGGTAGTTCGGGAGGCCGTCGAGGAAGAGGATCCGGTCGGTCAGCACCTCCGCGTGCTTCATCTCGTCGAACGACTCGGCACGGGTGTACTTGGCGAGCTTCGTCCAGCCGAAGTTCTCCTGCATCTTCGCGTGCAGGAAGTACTGGTTGATCGCGGTCAGCTCGGCAGTCAGCTGCTCATTGAGGAACTCGATGACCTCGGGGTCGCCCTGCATCGCAGAGGCTCCTTCCGCGCGTATGACTAGCAGGTTCGCGCATCCTCGCACCGTGGCAGTGGGGCGTCCAGTAAGTGCATGCTTAGTAGGAGTTGCCCGAATCGGGCCAGACCTGGTCATGACCACCCCTCTTGGTCTGTCACCATTGAAGGCATGGGTCAGCCGGAGAGCCGGGATTACCGCGCACAAGAGGAGTCCGAGCTTCCGCCGGGGCAGCGACTGCAGCGAGGCTGGCCGGTCACCCATTACGGGCCCGTTCCCAAGTTCAAGCCGGATCGCTGGGAGTTCAGGGTCTTCGGCGCCACCGCCGACGGCGACAAGCACTGCTGGAACCACGAGGAATTCTCGGCGCTGCCGTTCTCGACCGTCGTCGGGGACCTGCACTGCGTGACGAAGTTCAGCATGCTGGGGGCCGAATGGGGCGGTGTCCCCGCCCGGACGATCGTGGAACTCGCGCCGCCGGCTTCCGCCGTCACCCACGTCATGGTCTGGGCCGAGTACGGCTTCAGCGCCAATCTGCGTCTCGCGGACTTCGTCGCCGAGTGCACCATTTTCGCCACCCACAAGGACGGCGAACTGCTGACGGCGGAGCACGGCTTTCCGCTGCGCCTTGTCGTGCCGCACCTGTACGCCTGGAAAGGGCCCAAGTGGGTCCGGGGCGTGGAGTACATGACGGCCGACCGCCGCGGCTTCTGGGAGGAGCGCGGCTATCACAACCTCGGTGACCCGTGGCGGGAGCAGCGCTACTCCTACCAGGAGGAGCCGGGGGACGGCCCGGAGCTCTGAGCCCGTAGCTCCGTGCCCGGACCGCCCGGCGGCACACGGTCTCAGTGGTGGTACTGGTGGACCACCGCGTGGCCCTTGCCGCGGCCGATCATCCACTTGTTCACGGGGGTGGTGACCAGGAACGCCACGAGGAACGCGAACGCGAGCGCGCCCCAGAACAATCCGTCCGCGAGATGGGCGTCCATTGCGCCGGGCACCATGAGCAGTACGCCGTTGTCGACGATCTCCATGACCGTGATGGAGAGGGTGTCGGCGGCGAGCGCGACGCCGATCGCGGCCTTCAGGCCCAGGCCGGCCCGTACGACCGCCCAGAAGGTCAGCGAGTAGCCGAAGAAGAACGCCAGCACGATGGCGAGGACCATGGTGGGCGCGTTTCCCCAGCCCAGCGCCGTACCGATGATCATGCCGAGCACTTCGCCGATGGCGCAGCCGGTGAGGCAGTGCAAGGTGGCCTTGGCCGCCATGCCCCAGCTGACCTTGCCCCCGCCGCTGTTGCCGTGTGCGTGGCCGTGGTCCGCGTGGTCCGTGTGGTCTGCGTGTGTGTCGTGCTGCATGGCGATGCCCCCAACGTCAGGTAGCGGTTCCTGCCCACGTAGGAACCGTATACCCCCCAGGGGTATTCCTGGGGCTCAGCGAAGTTTCTTCAGCCGCGCCACATCCGCCGAGTGCCCCTCCTTGCCGCCGGGTGTCTCGATGATCAGCGGCACTCCCTCGGTGGCGGGGTGCGACATGAGCGCACGGAAGGGCTCTTCGCCGATGTGTCCTGAGCCAATGTTCTCGTGACGATCCTTGTGTGCCCCGACAACATCCTTCGAGTCATTCGCGTGGATCAGCTTCAGCCTCCCCTCGCCGACCGTCTCCACCAGCAGATCCAGCGTCTGCGCCATCCCGGTCGGGCCGGTCAGATCGTGTCCGGCCGCGAAGATGTGGCAGGTGTCGAGACAGACGCCGAGCTTGGGATGGGCGTCCAGGGCCTCGAAGTACGGCCCGAAGTCCCAGGTCCGGGAGCAGAGCGAAAAGCCCTGCCCCGCCGTCGACTCCAGCAGCAGGAACGGGTCGTCCTCGTGCGTCAGTTCGTCCAGCAGTGGCAGCATCCGCTCCCGGACCTGAGCCAGCGCCACCTCGCGGGTGCGGCCACCCGTCGCGGAACCGGTGTGCACGACCACACCCCGCGCCCCGATCTCCCGGGCCCTGCGCAGCGAGTGCCGCATGGACAGCACCGACTGCTCGACGGTGGCCTCGGTGTGGGAGCCGAAGTTGATCAGATACGGCGCGTGGACCCATGCGGAGATGCCCTCGTCGGCGCACTCGGCCCGGAACTTCTCGTCCTGGGCCGGATTGCCCTTGGGAGTCGCCCAGCCGCGCGGATTGGCCACGAAGACCTGGACGGTCTCCGCCTCCAGCTCGCGTGCGTAGACGAGTCCCGTCGTGGCGAGACCGCCGGCCACGGGGACGTGGCCGCCGACGGGGTTGCGCATCAGAACTACAGCCCCTTGATCTTGATGGTGATGATGCTGCCCTCGGGCGCCTGACCGCCGCCCTCGGTGGACTGCCTCTCGACCTTGTCGCCGAGGAAGGGGAAGTTCTTCTCGACCTTCACCTCGAAGCCGGCCGCCTCCAGCTCGGCGGTGGCGTCGTCCACGGTGTCGCCTACGACATCGGGGACCTCGACCATCCGCGGACCCTTGGAGACCGTGAGCGTGATCGTGTCGCCGCGGGCGCGCTGTGTGCCCTCGGCCGCCGACTGCCGTGCGACCGCCCCCGCCTCCTCGGCCGAGTGGATCCGCGCTGCGGCGACCTTCACCTTCAGGCCCGCCTCCTCGAGGTCGGCGGTGGCGTCCTCGACGGACTCACCCGTCACATCGGGGACGTCGATCGGTGCGCCCTTGCTGACCACGAGCGATACGGCGGTGTCGGGGCTGCGGCTGCTGTCCGCGGCCGGGTCGGTGCTGATCACCGAGCCCTGCGCGACGCTTTCGTCGAACTCCCGGGTCACCACGCCCGGCGCCAGTCCGGCTCGGCGCAGCTCGCGCTCCGCCTTGGCGAGCGGCTCGCCCACCACATGCGGCACCTTCACGATCTTCGGCCCGCGGGAGATGGTGATTGTCACCGAGCCGTTGCCCCGGATGCGCTCGTTCGTGCCGGGGTCGGTCCTGATGACCGTGCCCCGCACGACGGTCTCGCTGAAGTCGTGGCGGACCCCCTTCACGTCCAGACCCGCCTTGTCGAGGGTCTGCCGTGCCTCCTTCTCGCTCTTGCCGATCAGGGCGGGCACACGCGTGAACTGGCCCGAGTTGATGTACCAGACGCCCGCACCGATACCGAGAACGGCGACCACCGCGATCAGCAGAGCGACCACGCCTCGACGGGGCGGCCAGGCGGCCCGGGGCGGTGCAGGGGCGGCCACGTCCGGCTCCGGGCGGGGCATGGCCAGCCGGGCCGTGTGGTGGATCTCGGGCTCCTCGCGGGGGAGTGCCCGCAAAATCACGTCCGTACGGTCGTCGGCGGCGTCGGGAGCCGGGTCCTCGGCGCGGGCCTGGGGCGGCACCGCGTCCAGCTGCTCGGCGCTCAGCGCCGACCGCGCCTCACGAGCCTGTGCCAGCAGCGCCACCGCGTCGTACGGACGGACCTCGGGATTCCGGGCGGTCGCGCTCGCGACGAGCTCGTCCAGCTCGACGGCGAGGGCGGGAAAGAGCGCGGAGGGCGCCGGAACGTCCGCGTTCAGATGCTGGAACAGCACCTGGGCGGGGGTGTCCCCGGCGTGCGGCTTGGAGCCGGTCAGCATCTCGTACAGGACCACCCCGCACGCGTACACATCGGCACGGGTGTCGGCCGTTCCGTATTCGATCTGCTCCGGTGCGAGGTACGAGACGGTACCGAGGACCGTGCCCGACGTGTTTGTGACGGAACCGACAGCGCGCACAAGACCGAAGTCGGCGACCTTGACCCGGCCGTCGTCCCCTATCAGCACGTTCTCCGGCTTCATGTCCCGGTGGACGAACCCGGCCCGGTGCGCGGCGCCGAGGGCGGCCAGCACGGGCTCAAGGATGTCCAGCGCCGCCCGCGGCTGAAGCGCGCCGCGCTCGCGCAGCACGTCACGGAGGGTGCAGCCCTCGACGTACTCCATGGCCAGATAGACGTACGCGCCCTCGGCGCCCTGGTCGAAAACCCCCACCACGTTGGGATGGGCCAGGCGCGCCACGGACTTCGCCTCGCGGATGAAGCGCTCCACGAACGAGGCGTCCGTGGCGAGGGCCGGATGCATCACCTTGAGGGCGAGCACCCGGTCGAGACGGATGTCGACGGCCCGGTAGACCGTGGCCATGCCGCCGACGGCGATGCGCGCATCGACTCGGTAGCGGCCGTCGAGCAGCTGCCCGACGAGAGGGTCCTGGAGGGTCGTGTCCACGCGGCGATTCTACGAGCCGGGACGGACAGGGCCGACGGGCCGGGCAGAGCCGGGCCACGACTGCAGCCGAGCTGTGACGCGCGGGACGTATCCGAAGCCCCACGCCGTAGGAGGGTGGCCCCGCAGGGCCACCCCTCGCCCCCTCAGAAAGCGGGTCGCTCCGGATCCAGCGCCGCTACCCCCTCGACCGGCGACGACGCCTGTGCGAAGTGCCGCCGCGGGATCCGCCCCGCACGGAACGCCAGCCGCCCCGCCTCCACGCCCCGCCGCATCGCCTCCGCCATCAGCACCGGCTCCTGCGCCCGCGTCACCGCCGACGCCAGCATCACCGCCGCGCACCCCAGCTCCATCGCCAGCGCCGCGTCCGACGCCGTGCCGGCGCCCGCGTCCAGAATCACCGGCACGTCCGCCTGCTCGACGATCAACTGGAAGTTGTGGGGGTTGCGGATGCCGAGCCCGGAGCCGATCGGCGAGCCCAGCGGCATGATCGCGGCGCAGCCCACGTCCTCCAGCTTCCGCGCGAGCACCGGGTCGTCGTTCGTGTACGGCAGCACGGTGAAGCCGTCGTCGACGAGCGTTTCTGCCGCGTCCAGCAGTTCGACGCCGTCCGGCAGCAGCGTTCGCTCGTCCGCGACGACCTCGAGTTTGATCCAGTCGGTGCCCAGCGCCTCCCGTGCGAGACGCGCGGTGAGGACCGCCTCACCTGCCGTGAAACACCCCGCGGTGTTCGGCAGGACCCGGATGCCGAGCTTGTCCAGCACGGACAGCACCGAACCCTGGACGGTCGGGTCGAGGCGCCGCATCGCGACGGTCGTCAGTTCCGTGCCGCTCGCGACGAGCGAACGTTCGAGAACGTCGAGGCTGGGCGCCCCGCCGGTGCCCATGATCAGCCGGGAGTCGAATGTGGTCTCCCCGATGGTGAAACGGTCGTCGGCCACGACGGATCAGCCTCCCTGCACTGCGGTGAGAACTTCGACACGGTCGCCGTCGCCGAGCGGGGTGCCGGCCCACTGGCTGCGCGGCACGACGGTCTCGTTGACGGCCGCGGCGACTCCCGAGGGCGCCGCGGTGAGCGCGGCGACGACGGCGTCCAGGGTGGTGCTGTCGGCGAACTCTCGGACTTCGCCGTTGACGGACACGTTCATGCGGGCTGCTCCTGGAGGACGGAAGAGAAGCGGCGGGGGGAGAAGGCCCGTGCCACCTCGGGCAGTTCGCCGCTCACCAGCGCGCCCGCCAGCGCGTCGCCGGTTACCGGCGTCAGCAGCACACCGTTGCGGTAGTGCCCGGTGGCCAGCAGCAGGCCGGGCAGCTCGGTGAAGCCCAGCAGAGGCGCGTTGTCGGGGGAGCCGGGCCGCAGTCCGGCCCGCGTCTCGACGAGGGGCAGCTCGGTGATGCCGGGCACGAGCTCGTGCGCGTCGCGCAGCAGCTCGTACACCCCGCCCGCGGTGACCGTCGTGTCCCAGCCGAGTTCCTCGCTGGTCGCGCCGACCACCAGCTCGCCGTCCTCCCGGGGCACCAGGTACACATGGCTGCCGCGCACCACCGCCCGTACGGTGCGCGAGAGGAACGGCGCGTACGGGCGCGGCACGGTCAGCCGCAGGACCTGGCCCTTCACCGGCCGTACGGGCGGAAGAACGTCCGCCGGTACGCCCTCCAGCCGTCCGCTCAGGCTGCCCCCGGCCAACACGGTCTGACCCGCGGCGAGTTCGCCGCCGTCGGCGAGTACGGCTCCGGCCGCCCGGTCGGCGGCCACCACCAGCCGCTGCACCCAGGTGCGGCGGAAGTCCACGCCGGCCCGCTCACAGGCGACGACAAGCGCGGCGGCCAGCCGTCGCGGGTCGACCTGGTGGTCGCCGTCCACCCGCAGCCCGCCGCGTACGCCGGGGGCCAGCATCGGCTCGAGGCGGCGGCACTCACGGCCCGTGAGCCACTCGGACGCGAGTCCCGAGCGGCGCTGCAGGGCGTGCAGCTCACGCAGATGTGCGCGGTCGTCGGCGTCGAGGGCGACGGCGAGCGTGCCGCAGGAGCGGTAGCCGACCCGCTGACCGCTCGCTTCCTCGAGCTCCGCGACGAAGGCCGGGTAACGGCGGGCGGATTCGAGGTTGAGGCCGAGCAGGGTCTGCTCGCCGTAGTGGAGTTCGGTGACGGCGGCCAACATCCCGGCCGCGACCTGAGCGGCCCCGCCGCCCGGTTCTGGATCGGCGACGGTGACGTCCAGCCCGCTCTGCGCTGCTCGCCAGGCCGTGACCAGACCGATGATCCCGCCCCCTATGACAAGGACGTCAGGGGTGTGTCGAGTACGAGACATGGGCGTCCAGCCCCTCCCTTCGCCGGCATGACCCGGATCAGGTTCGTACGGTCGGAGGCCGCCAGCCTCCCTCTCAGCCCGGTGCGTCCGGGCTCCCGCGAGTGCCTTACGGTGGCCACCCTAACCTCCCGCCCCGCCACGCAGTAAGGGAGCCGCAGCAGTGGCAAGGACGCTCGACGGACTCGTTCTCTCACCGGTCGCCGACCAGGCTCCGGGGCAGGTCGGCACCCGGACCCGGTTCACGTACCACGAGGAGCGGGGCCGGATCTGGGCCGAGTACGAGGGCGGCGACGTGGTCCGCGGACACCTCGTGGGGACCCGGGACGGCGACCGTCTCGACTTCCGCTACGTGCAGTTGAAGGCGGACGGCGCCACCTCCTCGGGGCACTGCGTCTCCACGGTCGTGGACCTGCCGGACGGCCGTGTGCGGCTGGAGGAGACATGGGAGTGGGAGTCCCAGGAGGGCAGCGGGACGAGCGTGGTCGAGGAGCTGCCTTCCTGACTCACTGTCAGGTACGTAAGGTGTGCGGGTGGACGAACGGCAGCAGCAGACAGCGCCGCGGCGGCGCGTGGTGATCGTCGGTGCGGGCATGGCCGGAGTGCAGACCGCGGTCGCGCTTCGGGAGCAGGGTTTCACCGGACCGGTCACCCTGATCGGCGCCGAGCCGCACCAACCGTACGACCGGCCGCCGCTGTCCAAGGCGATCCTGCTCGGCAAGGCGGAGGACTCGGCCTTCGACATCGACTTCGAGGCCCTCGACGTCGAGCTGCGCCTGGGCGTCGAGGTCACCGGCGTGCGCACCGGGGCGCACGAGGTGGACACCGCGGCCGGCCCCGTCCCGTACGACGTCCTGGTCCTCGCCACCGGCGCGGAGCCCATCACGCTGCCCGGCACCCGGGGCGTACCGGGCGTCCATCTGCTGCGCACCCTCGACGACGCCGCCCGGCTGCGGCCGCTGCTCACCGAGCAGCACGACATCGTCGTGGTCGGCGCGGGCTGGATCGGCGCGGAGTTCGCGACCGCGGCCCGCCAGGCCGGCTGCGCCGTCACCGTCGTCGAGGCCGCCGACCGCCCGCTCGCCGGCACCATGCCCGCGGAGGTCGCCGCTCCGATGGCCGCCTGGTACGGGCAGTACGGGGCGGAACTCGTCACCGGCGCCCGTGTGGCCACCGTCGAGCCGGGCGCCGTGGTCCTGGTCGGAGGGCGCAGGATCCCGGCCGGCGCCGTCGTCGTCGGTATCGGCGCACGGCCCGCCACGGGCCTGCTCGAGGACTCCGGCATCCAACTCGGCCCGGACGGCTCGGTCGTCGCGGACCGCCACCTGCGTGCCTCCGCGCCCGATGTGTACGCCGTCGGAGACTGCGCCTCCTACCCGTCCGGCCGCTACGGCGAGCGGCTGCTGGTCCATCACTGGGACAACGCGCTCCAAGGGCCGCGCACGGTCGCGGCGAACATCCTCACGGACGCGGCCGGGAAGGGCGGCCCGGGCGCCGAGGTGTACGACCCGGTGCCGTACTTCTGGTCGGAGCAGTTCGGCCGGTTCGTCCAGTACGCGGGCCACCACGCCGCCGCCGACACCCTGCTGTGGCGCGGCCGGCCGGACGACGACACCTGGTCGGTACTGTGGCTGCGCGAAGAGAAGCTGGTGGCGCTGCTGGCTGTCGGCAGGGCCCGTGATCTGGCGCAGGGGCGCAGGCTGATCCTGTCGGAGGCAGTGCTGGATCCGGAGCGGGCCGCCGACCCGTCCGTCCCTCTGAAGGCGGTAGCGCGGTAGGTCCCGGCTACCGACTGTCGGTCCCGGATGGCAGGCTTGTCCTGTGACCGAGATTGACGCAAAGATCGATGCTCTCGTCCCCGCCTGGCTCTACCTGCCCGACATCGCGGAAATGCTCGATGTCGAGGTGACGCGTGTGCGCCAGCTGGTCAAGGAGGGCCAGCTGATCGCCGTGCGCCGCGGTGAGAACCGTGCGCTGCAGGTGCCTGCCGCCTTCATCGACGGCAACAAGGTGGTCAAGGGTCTCGCAGGGACCCTGACGCTCCTGCGGGACGACGGCTTCACCGACGAAGAGATGCTGGAGTGGCTCTTCACTCCGGACCCGACCCTGCCGGGCACCCCTGCCCAGGCGCTCGGGGAGAATCGCGGCACGGAGGTGAAGCGCCGGGCCCAGGCGCTCGCCGTCTGACGCCACGGAGAACACCACTACCGGCCGGGTGCTCGGGGCCGGCCGTCCGGCCCGAGCACCCGGCCGACCAACGGGGGGATCGCCTCATGTCCACGGCTCGCGCACTGCTGTCCGACGCCCGGCTCTATCTCTGCACGGACGCCCGCAAGCGGCAGGGAGACCTTCCCGAGTTCCTCGACGCCGTGCTCTCGTCCGGCGTGGACATCGTGCAGCTGCGCGACAAGGGCATGGAGGCGGGCGAGGAGCTGGAGCACCTCCAGGTCTTCGCCGATGCCTGCCGTAGGCACGGCAAGCTCCTCGCGGTGAACGACCGCGCCGACGTGGCGCATGCCATCGGCGCCGACGTGCTGCACCTGGGGCAGGGCGATCTGCCGGTGCCCGCCGCGCGCGCGGTCCTCGGGGACGCCGTGCTCATCGGCCGTTCGACGCACGCCGAGGCCGAGGCGGCGGCCGCCGCCGCCGAGCGGGGTGTGGACTACTTCTGCACGGGCCCCTGCTGGCCGACCCCGACCAAGCCCGGGCGGCACGCCCCCGGCCTCGACCTCGTCCGCTACACGGCCGCCCTCGGCGGTGACCGGCCCTGGTTCGCCATCGGCGGCATCGATGCCGGCAATCTGGAAGAGGTGCTGGACGCGGGGGCCCGCAGGGTGGTCGTGGTGAGGGCCGTCACCGAGGCGGACGACCCGGCCGCGGCCGCCGCCGACCTGGCGAAGCGGGTCAGGGTCCGAAGCGTGTGAGACCGGTGGTGATCGTCCATCTCTGTCCAAGGGATGGACAAGAGATGGACAAATCCGGCATATTTCCTTGATTCGGTTGGGTGACCCTCTCGGTCTGGCTAACCTGCGGGTATGGCCCTCGGTACTGCTTCCACCAGAACGGATCGCGCACGCACGGTGCGCGACCTGCTTGCGACGGGCAAAACGTCGTACTCGTTCGAGTTCTGGGCGCCGAAGACGGAAAAGGGCGAGCGGAACCTGTGGAACGCGCTGCGCAGGGTCGAGGCGGTCGCGCCGAACTTCGTCTCCGTGACCTACGGCGCCGGCGGGTCCACCCGCGCCGGCACGGTCAAGGCCACCCAGCAGATCGCCGCCGACACCACCCTGACGCCCGTCGCGCACCTCACGGCGGTGAACCACTCCATCGCCGAACTGCGCAACATGATCGGCCAGTACGCGGACGCCGGCATCCGCAACATCCTCGCCGTCCGGGGCGACCCGCCCGGCGACCCGATGGGGGAGTGGGTCAAGCACCCCGAGGGCGTGCAGTACGCCGCGGAGCTCGTCCGGCTCATCAAGGAGTCCGGCGACTTCTGTGTGGGCGTCGCCGCCTTCCCCGAGATGCATCCGCGCTCGGTCGACTGGGACGAGGACATCCGGTGCTTCGTCGACAAATGCCGCGCCGGTGCCGACTATGCGATCACGCAGATGTTCTTCCGGCCCGAGGATTATCTGCGGCTTCGCGACCGGGTCGCCGCAGCGGGTTGCGAAACCCCGATCATCCCCGAGATCATGCCCGTCACCAGCGTCAAGCAGATCGACCGGTTCGCCGCCCTGAGCAACGCGCATTTCCCGGCGGAGCTGAAAGAGCGGATCCTCGCGGTCAAGGACGATCCAGCCGCTGTACGCTCCATTGGCATCGAGTTCGCGACGGAGTTCGGCGCCAGGCTGCTCGCCGAGGGTGTCCCCGGGTTGCACTTCATCACGCTCAACAGCTCCACCGCGACGCTCGAGATCTACGAGAATCTCGGACTGCACGAGCAGTCCTGACAGGCCGTACCCGCCCCGCCCCGGGGCGGCGGCCGCAGGAGAGGGGCGGGCATGGGCTGGACGGTCCTCTACGTCGCGTTCGGAATCGTCGCGCTGTGGCTCCTCGGTGAGGTGCTGCTCCAGTACAAGGCCCGTCTGCGCTGGCGGCTGCTCGCCTTCGCCGGGTTCCTGGGCGTCGTCATAGGCGTGCTGCTGCCGTCGGTGGTGGTCATCGCCCTCGGTGCGATGGCGTTCGCGGTCGGTCAGACATATGTGACGCTCTCCTTCCGGCGCGGCTTCTCCACCGGCTGGGCACTCGGCGGCAGCCCCGGCGTGAGCAGGCGGCGCAGGTCCGGCACTGCCCAGAAGGCCGACCGGGAGCCCTCACTGGAGGTCACCGGCCTCTCCTACGACACGCCCGAGTACAACACGCCCGAGTCCTACGCCGCCGAGCACGACCCAGCGGCGCCCCAGGCGGCGCCCGAGGTCTACGAACCGGAGCCGCTGCCCGACGAGACCGGGCAGTACGGCATCTACACGGAGGACGCGTACGCCGCCCGGCGGGACGCGGAGCGGCAGGCCGCCCCCGAGGAGGGCCGGCAGTACGCCACCTACGACTCGGGTTACGGCACCTACGACGCGTACGGCGACTACGGCCAGCAGCAGCCCGCCGCGCAGACGGCCTACGCCGGACAGTACGACTACGGCAGCGGCCAGCAGCAGTACTCCACCTACTCGGATCCGTACGTGGGCGGCCAGCAGTACAGCACCTACGACTCATACGGTGGCTACGCCGACCAGCAGCAGTACGCCGGCCACGGGCAGCAGGAGGGCTACAGCGAGACCCCGCCCGGCGGGGTCTGGGTGCCGCAGCAGCGTGACGGGGAGCAGCCGGAGCAGCCCTCGGCCTACTACGATCCCGGGTACAACGAGCAGCAGCAGTACCGCTACTGAGAGACCGCTACTGCGAGCCGCGGAAGTCCGCGCCCTCCACGATCAGCCCGGCGACCAGCGCCCCGGACATCCCCGCGTGCGCCAGCCCGCCCCCGGGGTGCGCCCAGCCGCCGGCGAAGAACAGACCGGACAGACTCCCGGCGTTGACCAGGGGCAGGAACGCGCCGTCGGCTCCCGCAAGGGCCGGGGCCGGAACCCGGCCGGTGCCCGTAGCACGGCGCGTGTGCTCCGGATGGCGCACCTCTCGCCACAGGAGCCGCTCACGCAGGCCCGGCACCGCGGCCTCTGCGACCTCCACCATCCGGTCCGCGGTCGCATCGGCGAGCCGGTCCCAGGTCTGGCCGCCGTGCACCTCGGCCGGCACCGTTGACACCAGAGTGACCGTCTCGTGGTCGTCGTCCGGCCGCAGCAGCGGGTCGTCCGGCCGCAGAACGGTCACCGTCGGGTGCGGGCCGGGCCCTCCGGCGTGGATCGCGTCCCACTCAGCGACGGGGTCCGCGGCGTGGACCACCGTGCGGTGCACGGCCCCCGCCTCGGGACCGCCGCGCAGGGCGAGATGGACACTCACCCGCCCGGTCCGCACCATCGGCTGCCAGTGCGGCCACTCGGCACGCAGGCTCCGCAGGCCGATGTGCTCCTCGAACAGCGACGGCATCCAGGCGCCCGACACCACGACGTCGGCCTCGACCGGACCGCCGCGCTCGAGCTCGAGCCCCCGCGCTCGACCGTCCTTCTCCAGCACGCCCGTCACGGCGGATCCGAAGACGAACTCCACCTTCCGGGCCAGACAGCGCTCGTACACCGCGTCGGCGAGGACACGCAGGCCGCCCTTGACGTACCAGGAGCCGAAGGTCTGCTCCATGTACGGCAGTACGGCGGCCGAGGCGGGTGCGGTACCCGGGTCCAGCCCGTACGCCGCGGCATGGCTGCCGAGCAGCGCCGCCAGGCGCGGGTCGCGCAGCTCGCGCGTGCCGACCTCGGAGAGTGTGCGGGCCGATCGCCGCAACAGACCCTGCCGCAGCGCCGGATAGAGATCCCTCGACAGCGGCGAGACGTCGGAGGGCAGCGGCTCCTCCAGCAGAGGGCGTCGCGAGCGCTCCCATGTCTCGCGTGCCCGCCCCAGGAACTCGCCCCAGCGCTCGCCCGATCCGGGCCCGAGCGCCGATTCGAGGGCGGAGACGATGCCGGCCCTCGATGCGTTCGGCAGGAGGACGTCGGTGCCGTCGGCGAAGAGGTGCCGGCTCGCGGGGTCGACCTGCGTCAGCTCGACGCACCGCTCCAGCGGCTCCTTGCCGGTCTTGACGAACAGATCCCGCCACACCGCCGGGAGATGCAGCAGACCGGGCCCGGTGTCGAAGGCGAAGCCGTCCCGTTCGAAGCGGCCCAGGGAACCGCCGTACGTCGCCGAACGCTCGTACACCGTCACCCGGTGGCCTGCCACGGCCAGCCGGGCGGCAGCCGCCATGGCGCCCATCCCGGCGCCGATCACCGCAATCCGTGCCATGCAGGCGACTCTACTGATCAGGACCGACACGCACCGGGCCGGGTGTTCCCGGCGGTGCCGAGGTCACCAGTCCGGTGGTCTGCGGGAGCGCGCCGCGCCTGTCAGGCGTTTCTCCTCCCGGCGCTGGGCCCTGCGCCGCAGGAAACGGCGGATCCTCGAGGCCAGGAAGAACACGGTGACGATGCCCAGCACCAGCAGAGCGCCCGCGATGATCGCCGCGGCCACCGGGTTGAAGACGGCGAACGAGATGATCCCGGCGACACCCAGGTCCTCCGCCACGCTCACGGCGATGTTGCTGAACGGCTCCGGCGACGTGTTGACGGCCATCCGCGTGCCGGCCTTGACCAGATGACTCAACAGGGCGGTCGAACCGCCCACGGCGCCCGCCGCGAGCTCCGGCAGCGACCCGCTCTCGCCCGCCAGAAGCGCGGCGACGACCGCGCCCGCCACGGGCCGGATCACGGTGTGGACGGAGTCCCATATCGAGTCGACGTACGGGATCTTGTCGGCCACCGCCTCGCACAGGAAGAGCACCCCCGCGGCGATCAGGACGTCGGTTCGCTGCAGCGACTGGGGCACCTGGTCGGACACTCCGGTCGCGCCGAAGATGCCAAACAGGAGGACCACCGCATACGCGTTGATCCCGCTGGCCCAGCCGCTGGTGAAGACGAGGGGGAGTACGGGCACGGACGCGATCGTAACCAGCCGGCGGCCGCGGAAGGTGGGCTTCGGTGCGCAGAGCTGAGTATCCGTACCTAGCCGCCGAGATGAGTATCCGCGCGGATGGGTCCCAGCCGCGCGGACGGAAGAGTGGGGACCACGGAAGGGGCGCGGCGCCGGCACCGACGACACGGGGCGGCGGAACGGCGCGGCTCCCCTGACGGAACGGGGGTTGCAGGACGGAGAGCCCACGACCACGGGGGACAAGGGGGGACCGGGCTCTTCGGACCACGGGGGAGAGCGGGGAACGGGGGAACGGGAAACGCCGGGCGGGCTGGAAACTCCAGCCCGCCCGGCGTTTCGTCGATCCCCCGACCGTGCTCCGGGCCGTCAGTCCCGGCGGCCGCTCACCCGGCCGTGCAGTAGCAGGGCCAGCGCCCCGTGCACATCGTCCAGCGACCGCTCCCGCTGGAACGCCTGCCAGTCCAGAGCCGCCACCAGCACCATCCCGACCAGCGCGGCGGCCGTGAGCGGAACGTCGATCTCCTCGCTCAGTTCGCCGGCCTCCACGCCCTCTCGCAGGACCGTCTCCACGACGGCCACCGCCTGCTGCCGCACGACGAGGAGCGTGGACTGCCAGGCGCGGTTGGTACGCCAGAGCTCGGCGACATACAGCTGGGTGAAGGCCGGGTAGCGGTCGATGAACACGAGCCCGGCCCGGATCATCGCGTCCAGCGCCTCGATCCTGGAGCCGCCGCGCTCCGCCGTCTCGTCGGCGGCCTGCTGCAGGGAGGCGGTGAGCAGGCCGACTCCGAAACGCAGCAGCTCCTCGAAGAGCTCGGTCTTGCTCTTGAAGTTGTAGTAGACCGTGCCCTTGGCGACCCCGGCGCGCTCGGCGATCTCGTCGACCGTGGTGGCCGAGAAGCCCTGCTCCGCGATGAGCGTCACGGCTGCCTCGTAGAGCTTGGCGCGCGTCGCCCGGCGCCTGGTGCTGCTGCTGTCCATGACATCGATTCTCACAGGTCCGCCCATGATCACAGACTCAGCTCCGGGTGCAGCCTGTCGAGCGTCCACACCTGCTTGCGCCGCGCGGACAGGGCGGTCAGCGCCAGCGCGCCTGCGGTGAAGGCCAGCAGCACCGCGCACGCCTGCCAGACCGGGCCGAGACCGCCGCCCGTGATCAGCCTGCGCAGCGCCTCGACGACATACGTCATCGGCAGGAACGGGTGGACGGCGCCGAAGAACCCGGGGCTCGTCTGCACCGGGTAGGTGCCGCCCGCCGAGGTCAGCTGGAGCATCAGGACCGCGAGGACCAGGATGCGGCCGGCGGCGCCGAAGCGGGCGTTGAGCCACTGGATGATCGCCGCGAAACAGCAGGTGACGAGGGCGAGGAAGCCCACGGTGCCGGCCGCGTAGGCCATTTCGAGGCCAAGGCCCCAGTACAGGACGGACATCAGAGCCGCCACCTGGAGCAGGCCGATCGCAGCCACCGGCAACCAGCCCGCCGTCGCGATCCGCCAGGCGGACGCCCCGGCGGCGAGGGCCCTGCGGTTGAGCGGCTGGATGATCATGTACGCCACCATCGCGCCCACCCAGAGGGACAGCGGGATGAAGTACGGGGCGAAGCCGGTGCCGTAATTGGGCGCCGTGTGAAGGGACTTGCCGGCCAGCTGGACCGGGTCGGCCATCACCTCCGTGCGGCGGTCGCGGTCCTTCTTGCCGTAGTCCGGGATCTTGTCCACGCCGCTGTTCAGCCCCACGGCCAGCTCGGTCGACCCGTCGGCCAGCCGGAAGAGTCCGCCGTCCAGGTCGCCCGCGCCCTTCTCGAGCTTGCCCACGCCGGTGTCCAGGTCGGTGGAGCCCTTCTTGGCGGTGGTCAGACCCGTGTGCAACCGGTCGGCGCCTGTGGCGACCTTGTGGGCACCGGTGTTGAGCTCGTTGACCTTGCGGACGGTGTACGCCAGGTCCCCGTCCAGTTTCGGAGCACGCTTGGCGAGGGCGTCGGCCTTCTTCTCCAGGCCGGCGAGCTGCTTCTTCAGTGCCTTCAGATCGCCGTTGCTGTTGCCGATCAGCACGTTGAGGTCGTCGGCGATCTTGGCGACGTCGGCCGCCGCCGTCTTGGCGCGCTTGAGCTCGGCACAGGCCTCGGCGTCGGGGAGCAACGCGTCCTCGCACTGGGTGCGGTGGATCTCGGCGAGCGCGTCGGCGGACTTGTGGGCGAGCACCGCCGCGCCCGGCGCCCGTTCGACCAGACGGTCCAGGTTGTGCTGCACGGCCCGCGACGAGTCGGCCACCAGCCGGGCCGAGTCACCGATCGACTTCCCGCTGTCCTTGAGATACGGGCGCACCTCGTCGGCGACCCTGTTGACCTTGTCGGCGAGCGTCTGGGTCCCGTCGGCGACCTGACGGGAGCCGGTCTCGAGCTCACCGGCACCCTTGTGCAGCTTGCTGATGCCCCCCGACAGCTTGCCGCTGCCGTCCTTCGCGTCCTTGAGCCCGTCGGCGAGGTCCTCCGAGCCCTTCTTCGCCCTCCCGACACCGCTCTTGAGCTTGTCGGCGCCCTTCGCCGCCTTCTCCGTCGCCTCGTGGATGTCGGAGAACGAGATGAAGATCCGGTCGAGGAACGACCGGGAGGCATCGGTCGACGCGGCGGTGCGCACCTCGGAGAAGACCGTCCGCGAGATCTGCCCGACGATGTAGTTGTTCGCGTCGTTCGTGCGGACCTGGAGCGCGCCGGTCTCGGGGGAGTCGCCCGAGCTGGAGGCGATGCGCCGGCTGAAGTCCGCAGGCATGGTCAGCGACAGGTAGTACGTACCGTCCTCGACGCCCTTGCGGGCCTCGGCGTCGCTCACCTCGTGCCACTGGAAGACCTTGCTGTCGCGCAGCCCTTTGGTGATCTCGTCGCCGGCCACGATCTTCCTGCCGGCGGCGGTAGCGCCCTTGTCGTCGTTGACGAGCGCCACGGGGACCTTGTCGAGCCTGCCGTACGGGTCCCAGAACGAGTACAGGTACAGGGCGCCGTAGAGCAGCGGCAGCAGCAGGACCGCGACGATCGCGGCGGCGGGCAGCTTCCCCCTGCCGAAGCGCCTCAGCTCAAGCGCGGCCAGTTTCGGCGAGCGCATCGGCCGCCCCCTCCTCGTAGGTGTTCTCTTCCGACCTGGTCCCGGTCTCGGTCTCGGTGTCCGTGTGCGTGTCGGTCCCGGTCTCGGTCTCGGTGTCCGTGTGCGAGTCGGTCCCGGTCCCGCTCTTGGTGCCGGCGCCGGCGTCCGTGTCGAGCGCGTCCCGATCCGTGTCCACGGGCGCGGCGTCGGGGCCCTCGTCCTCGTCGCGGACGGCGCCCGTCGTACGGACGGCGACCGCGTCCTCGGGGGCCTGGCTGCACACCGCGAGCACCGTCGTGCCGCTGTCCGCGATCGAGCGCAGGAGCGCCCAGGCCGTGGCACGGTCGGCGTCGGAGAGCTTGAGGTCGGTGTCGTCGACCGCGAGCAGCCGGGGCTCGGCGATCAGCGCGAGGGCGACGGAGAGCCGCAGCTCCTCCAGCCGCTCCAAGTCGCGTACGGACGTGCGGTCCCGCTTGGGCAGCGCCGCCAGGTCGAGCCCCGCGGCGGACAGCGCCTTCTCGATGCGCTCCCGCGCGGCGGCGGACCGCTCCGCGCGGGGCCGCAGCAGGGCGCGCAGCGAACCGTCGAAACGCCGCTGCAGCAAGGCCCGTTCGCGCAGATGCTCCGCGACGGTGAGTGCCGGGTCGAGGTCGCTGACTCCCGGCACCGGGCCGAGCGCGCTGATCCGACGCACCGCCGCCATCCTGCGCGGCAGTTCGAGGCCGGCGACCTCGGCGCGGCCTTCCGAGGGCCTCATCCGTCCCGTGAGTGCGAGCAGCAAACTCGTGCGCCCCGAACCCGACGAGCCCTCGATCGCGACGAGCGCCCCCGGCGCGGCGTCGATGTCCACCGAGCGGAACGCCCAGCCGCGCGGGCCTTTCAGTCCGAATCCCTCGGCGGCGACGGCCGCGCCGCGCGGGCTGTCCAGCGGGCTGTCCACGTTCCCCACCCCGATCCCCATCCCATCCCCGGTTTCCTTCTCCTTGTCAGTTTTTGGACTGACCAGTCAGTTCAAAAACTACCCCCGAACCCGTGGTCGGAGCAAAAGGGCAGGTCAGCGCGGACTGTCAGTGGCGGCCTCCACGATGGACACATACGGCCACAGCGCCGTCACACGACGACAGGAGGCTCGTCATGGCCAGTTACTCGGCAGCCGCCGCACACCGGCGCCGCGCCACCGGCACCGCCCCCTCATCGACCGGCTCCGCGCACGACGTCCACCCCGTCCCGCGCCGCGCGTCCGCACCGCCCGCCGCTCTCGATCTGCTCGCCCAGGCCCGCGCCGGGCTCGAGGAGGCCGAGAGCTTCGACCAGCCCAACGAGCGGTATGCCACGGCTCATCTGGCCGCCCTGCGCACGGCCGCCGCGGTGCTCGCCGCCCGCGTTCGCCCCGAGACCGGTCCGCGCCGCCGGCAGCGCATCCGCAGCGCGTGGGAGGTCCTGCCGGAGATCGCGCCCGAGCTTTCCGAGTGGAGCCTGCTGTTCGCCTCCGGGGCCGAGCGCCGGGCGCGCGCGGAGGCGGGCATACGGGGCGCGGCCAGTCGCCGTGACGCCGACGACCTGCTGCGGGACGCGGCCATGTTCCTGAGGCTGGTCGAGCGTCTGCTGGTGCTGCAGCCCGTGCTCCCGCAGCCCAGGCCGCAGCAGCCGGAGCGCGGGGACGCCGCGGGGTGAGACGGATCGCTGGCGGGGGAGTCGGAGGCAATAGGGTGGACTGAGGTCACCAGTACATCGCCCGAGGAGCCAACAGCCGTGTCGGAACCGTCCCCCGCCGGTGGGGAGACCCCACCGCGACCCTCTCGCGCCTCCCTCCGTACCGCCGTGGTCTGGGAGGTCCTCAAGGAGGCTCTCGACCGTCGGGTCAAGGCGACCGGGACGGACTCCCTGGACATCCTGGACACCGGTGGCGGCACCGGCAACTTCGCGGTGCCCGCCGCCCAGCTCGGTCATCGGGTCACGGTCGTCGACCCCAGCCCGAACGCGCTGTTCGCGCTCGAGCGGCGGGCGGCGGAGGCCGGGGTCGCCGACCGGGTACGCGGCGTCCAGGGCGACATTCACGGCCTGTTCGACGTCGTCGAGCGCGGCGGCTACGACGCCGTCCTGTGCCACGGTGTGCTGGAGTACGTGGACGATCCCGCCGAGGGCGTTCGCAACGCGGTGGCGGCGCTCCGGCCCGCCGGAGCGCTCAGCCTCCTCGCCGCAGGCCTCGGCGGCGCCGTCCTCGCCCGCGCCCTGGCCGGGCACTTCAACGAGGCCCGACAGGCGCTCTCCGACCCAGACGGCCGCTGGGGAGCGGGCGACCCGGTGCCCCGACGCTTCACCGCCGAGCAGCTCACCGAGGCCGTCACGCAGGCCGGTGTCGAGGTCGGCGCGGTCCACGGGGTGCGGGTCTTCGCCGACCTGGTCCCCGGCGTTCTGGTGGACACCGAGCCCGGCGCGCTGGACGCGCTGCTGAAGCTGGAGGCAGCCGCCGCCGAGCTTCCCGCCTTCCACTCCGTCGCGACCCAGCTGCACGTCCTGGGGGAGAAGCGGGGCTGATCAGGGGCGCAGCCGCAGATGGAGTACGCCACAGACCCTCCGTTGGCGGCCGTCGCCCCGTATGATCGGGGGACACCATCCGGCATGACGGATCGGAGGTTGGGGAATCAACGCCTCAGCACCCCGATCGGGCATGGCGGCCCGGAATGGCGTTTGCGAGAGGGCGGGTTTCACGGGGGCGAATCCCTGCCTATCCTGAAAGGGCCGCATACCGGTCGCCCCCGCGACCGACGACGAGGAGGACTCCGTGCCGCTCTCGGAGCACGAGCAGCGAATGCTCGAGCAGATGGAGCGAGCGCTGTACGCCGAAGATCCCAAGTTCGCTACAGCGCTTGAGGGAAGCGGGCTGCGTACGTACACCCGGCGACGGGTCTACCAGGCGGTCGCAGGCTTCCTGGTGGGTATCGCGCTCCTCATGGCCGGTATGGTCGCCCAGCAGATCTGGATCAGTGTGGTGGGCTTCCTGGTGATGCTCGGCTGTGCGGTTCTCGCGGTCACGGGCTGGCGCAAAGCGCCGAAGCCGGGCGAACAGCAGCAGGCAACCGGCGAGCAGGGACGCCGACAACCGCACCAACGCAGATCGATGATGCACCGGATCGAGGAGCGGTGGCAGCGCCGCCGCGACGAGCAGGGCGGCCACTGAGTTCACCGGTCACCGGACTTTCCCCGGACCGGATAGTGGCCCCCCGGGGCACAGGCTTGGAGTACGGATGAGGGGCGACGCTTTCGAGCGTCGCCCCTCATCCGTGTACGAGGTCTGCACCACACGAGCCGACGTCCAACGCGACGCGCACGGCGGCCCCGTCACACCCCAGTGCGCCAACTGCCCCCGGGGCACCTGCCCCACGGCACGCTCCGGCCGGCCGCGTGCCCGGACCGAGCGGCCCAGGCGCGCGCCTGAGCCCGCGCCCGGACCGAGCGGCCCAGGCGCGCGCCTGAGCCCGCGCCCGGACCGAGCGGCCTAGGTGCGCGGCCGGGCCCGCCCCCCGGCCTCAGCCCCGCTGCCGGCTCGGTCGGCGAACTGCCTGCGCCCACCGTTCGAGCGGCAGGCGGCGTACGGACCACCGGGCCGTGAAGGCCGACCAGCGCTCGCTCAGAGCCCACAGGACCCGGACAGACGAGCGGGGCAGCAGCAGCGCCCGCATCCGGGGCCAGAAGCCCACCGCGTCGAGCAGGCCGGCGTGGATCTGCCGCGCGTCCTTGGAGAGGCCCGTGCCGGATCGCGGGACCGGCGCGTAGAGGACCTGCTCCACCGAGCGGGCCATCCGATGCACGGCTGCCGCGGGCTCGTCCTCCAGCTTGCCGAGAGTGACGATGCGGGCCGCCGCCTTGCGCGGCGTCAGCGATTCGTCGGGGAGGATGCCGACGTCCCATGCCGAGTCGGTGACCTCCTGCCACGCCGCCAGCGTCCGGCCACGATCGTCCACTGCCGTGCGGCCGGCGACCGCTCCGGCGCTCGCCTCCAACGACACCCCGGACGAGCCGGAGCCGTCGGGGTCCGGACCTGTCGCGTCGGCGTCGCGCTGTGCCGGCCGGCTCACCGACGCGGTCAGTCTGCGGGCGCGTGTCGCGATCCGCCACAGCAGCGGCACCGCCAGCAGCAACAGCCCGACAGCCGAGCCGAGCACCACCAGCAACACCGTGCCCACGGACGACTCGTCGGCCGACGGCGGCTGGACGTCACGCGGTGCGGCCGCGCCGCACTCGCCGAGCTGCCGCTCCTGGCGGGGGCAGGCGTCCTGGGGCCGGTCGGTCTGTGCCGGGGCGGCGGAGCTGCCCTCTTCCGGCTGCGCCGGGTCGGAGGGCCCGCCGGAAGGCGTCTGCTCCTGGGTGTACTCGGGACGGCTGCCGCGGCTCGGCGTCGGCTCGAAGCGGGTCCACCCCACACCCTCGAAGTACAGTTCGGGCCAGGCGTGGGCATCGCGCAGACCGATCGACACCGTGCCGTCCGACTGCGTGGTGCCGGGCTGGAAGCCCACCGCCACCCGCGCCGGGATGTTCAGCGTGCGGGCCATGGCCGCCATCGAGAACGAGAAGTGGACGCAGAAGCCCTTCTTGTCCTTCAGGAAGCGGCTGATCGCCGTCGCGCCCGTGCCCGAGCGGACATCCGTGTTGTACTGGAAGCCACCGTTGTCCGCGAACCACTCCTCGAGCTTCTTCGCTCGCTCGTAGTCGTTCGTGGCGCCCCTGGTGACCGTGACGGCGGTTTCCCTGACATCGTCCGGGAGCACGTCGGGCACGCGGGTGTACTCCTGCAACAGCGCGGCGGGCGGTGCGGGAGCGTCTGCCAGCTGCTCCTGGGTCGGCTGCACGACGAGGCTGCCGACCGAGTACTGCACGCCGGCCGTGGTCTGCCTGCGGTCGCCGACCAGGGTCCGTCCGGCGGGCTCGAAGCGCCACCGGCCTTCGATGGCCACCGTCGTCGCCGGGTAGGGCATCGGCAGCCAGTTCTGCTTGTAGTCGCCGGCCGCGGACAGGTTGGTCTTCACCTCGGTGACCTGAACCGACGGGCTCAGACCGGCCGGCTCCGGCAGACGCTCGGGCACGTTGGTGACCTTGCGCTCCGAGGAGCGCCACGAGGTGCCGTCGAACCGGTCGAGGGCCAGGATCCGCAGATACATGTCCCGGTTGTCCGGCGCGTTGGTGCGGTAGCGAAGCACCTCGCGGTTCTGGGGCTGGTTCAGATTGTCCTGGAGCGAGACCAGGGGGTTGACGGCCGAGATGGTGCCGCCACCGCCTCCTCCCACCCCGCCGCCAGGGCCGTTGCCCACGCCGCCGAGCAGGCCGCCGTCCAAGGCCGGCAGGGCCGCCGGGACCGCGAGCGCGACGCCCAGCGCGACCACACCGATCCTGCGGCCCGCTCGGATCGGGGCCTGCGGACGCCCGTCCGTCATGTCCAATCCGCCGGTCGAACGTCGCCGGGCACTGCCGGCGCCGCCGAAGACGCGCCCCCACTGGGACAGCCGGTCTCGGCCTTCGGCGAGCAGCAGCAGCAGATAGCCGGAAGCGGCAAGCAGGAACCACAGCCAGCTGGCCCCGCCGCCGGAGAGCCCGGCGGCCACCGAGTAGAGCGCCAGGAGCGGAAGACCGGCCGGTGCGGCGCTGCGGAACGTCACGGCCAGTGCGTCGACGGCCAGACCGATGACCAGCACGCCGCCGATCACCAGCAGTCTGATGCCGTCGGTCGCGGGGGCCGGGATGGCGTACTTGCCGACGTCGTCGGTACCGGCCTGCAGCAGCTCGCCGAACCGGGCGAACGAGTCGGGCCCCGGCAGCAGGCCGAGCACCGCCTGTTCGCGTGTGAAGACGACGGTGAGCACCAGGAGCGTCACCAGCACCTGCGCCGCCACGGTCAGGGGCCGGGCCAGCGGCACCCGCCGCGCGAGCGCGCCCGCCCCGGTCTGGACCGCCAGCAGGAACGCTGCCTGAATCAGCCAGTTGGGCGGATCGACCAGGGGCAGCAGCGACGCCGCCGCCATCAGCGTGGCGGCGAAGGCGCACAGCGCAAGCCGTCCGCGACCGCTCATGACCAACCTCCCCAGGAGTTCGTACCGGCGGTCGACGTCTCGCCGGGGCGCTCCCGGGCCGCCTGCTGCCACAGGTCCGCGAGCCGCGTCCCCGGCATCACCGCCAGTGCCGTCCAGCCGGCCTCGCGCAGCTGCCGCAGCCGGTCGTCGAGCGCGCCTTTCACAGCACCGCCGGTCAGCCAGGTGCCACTGTCCATCGCGAACGCGACGGCGGAACCGCTGCGCTGCCGCATCCTGGCCGCCAGCTCGGCCTGTTCGTCGTCCAGATCGCCGAAGAAGGCGACCAGCAACCCTTCGCCGCCGCCGCGCAGCACGTCGTACGCCCGCGACAGACCGGCGCCGTCGGAGTGGTCGACGACGGCGAGCGTGTCCATCATCAGACCGGCGGACTCCGCGGACTCCTGAGAAGAGGCGAACCCCTCGGCGCCCTCACCGGGGACGGAGCTTCCCGTGTCCGTCAACAGCCGGACGGCGAAGCCGCGTTCCAGCAGATGCGTCAGAGCGGAGGCCGCGCCGGACACCGCCCACTCGAAGGCCGAGTCGGGGCCCGCGCCCTGATAGGCCAGTCGGCGGGTGTCCAGCAGCACGGTGCACCTGGCCCGCTGCGGCTGCTCCTCGCGCCGCACCATGAGCTCGCCGTAGCGCGCCGTGGAGCGCCAGTGCACCCGGCGCAGGTCGTCGCCATAGCGGTAGGCGCGCGGGATGATGTCGTCGTCGCCGGCCAGGGCGAGCGAGCGCTGGCGGCCGTCGCCGTAGCCGGAGGCCTCGCCCGCCAGCCGAACCGCGGGCAGCGACTCGGTGCGAGGTATGACCGTGAGGGTGTCGAAGGCGCTGAACGAGCGGGTGAGCTCACACATGCCGAACGGGTCGTTCAGCCGCAGCTGGAGCGGTCCGAGCGGATAGCGCCCCCGCAGATCGGAACGGACCCGGTAGGACACCTCGCGCCTGCCGCCAGCCTCGACCCGGTCCAGGACGAAGCGGGGCCGCGGACCCAGCACATAGGGCACATGGTCCTGGAGCATCAGCAGCCCGGTCGGCATCCGCGAGACGTTGTCCATCCGCAGATGCACCCGCGCCTCTGAACCGGCGGGAACCCGGCCCGGCGACAGCCGGCGGCTGGCCGCGACGCGGTAGCGGGTGCGGTACAGCACGGTCACGCAGATCAGCGGCAGCGCGGCGAGCAGCAGCCCGACACGGAGCAGGTCGCTCTGGCCCAGGACGTACGCGCACACGGCGGCTGCCACACCGGCGGCGAGGAACGAGCGACCGCGGGTGGTGAGCCCGCCGAGCGCCGCCCGCATGCCGCCGGCTTCCTTGCCATCCGGGCCCGCAGAGGCGGCGGGCCCTACGGGTGTCATCACAGCCGCCGGGCGCCGGGCTGCTGGCCGTAGAGCGGCGACTGTGCCAGCCGGCCGGAGACGTATGCGCCGTCCGAGCTGCCGGTGGTGGGAACGGCCGTGCGCTGGACGATGTCCAGGACCACCTGCTCGGCCGTGCGGCGGTTGAGCTGGGCCTGTGCCGTGGGCAGCAGCCGGTGCGCGAGGACCTGTACGGCGAGCGCCTGCACGTCGTCGGGGAGGGCGTAGTCGCGTCCGCTGAGGGCCGCGGACGCCTTCGCGGCGCGCAGCAGGTGCAGCGTCGCGCGCGGTGAGGCGCCGAGTCTGAGGTCGGGGTGGCTGCGGGTCGCGGCGACGAGGTCCACCGCGTAACGCCGGACGGACTCGGCGACATGCACCGCGCGCACCGCCTCGATCAGCTTCACGATGTCGTGGGCGTGCGCCACGGGCTGCAGGTCGTCCAGGGGGGAGACGCCGCCGTGGACGTCGAGCATCTGCAGCTCGGCGGCCGCGCTCGGGTAGCCGATGGAAACGCGCGCCATGAAGCGGTCGCGCTGCGCCTCGGGGAGCGGGTAGGTGCCCTCCATCTCCACCGGGTTCTGGGTGGCCACCACCATGAACGGGTTGGGCAGCTCATAGCTGTGCCCGTCGATGGTGACCTGGCGCTCCTCCATCGACTCCAGCAGCGCGGACTGCGTCTTGGGCGACGCGCGGTTGATCTCGTCGCCGATCACGATCTGGGCGAAGATCGCGCCGGGCTTGAACTCGAACTCGCGCCGCTGCTGGTCGAAGATCGACACCCCGGTGATGTCGGAAGGCAGCAGGTCCGGTGTGAACTGGATCCGCCGCACCGAGCAGTCGATGGATCGCGCCAGCGTCTTGGCCAGCATCGTCTTGCCGACGCCGGGGACATCCTCGATGAGCAGATGTCCCTCCGCGAGCAACACGGTCAGCGAAAGCCGTACGACCTCTGGCTTGCCCTCGATCACACCCTCCACCGACCTGCGGATCCGATCCGCGGTGGTGGTCAGATCTGTGAGGCTCGTTCGATCGTCATAGGTCGTCACCCGGCCCTCCTCGGCCCGTTCTAGGGCCGGTGCACACAAGACGGCACGGCCCACCCCGAAACACGGACACCGCTTCCGGAGAGTCCGGAAGTGGGGTCACACCCGCATTCTTGTTGGCGTTCCCGCGTTGTGTCACTCGCCTGTGGATAAGTGGATGAGATATGTCGGGGTTGGGCGGTTATTCCGGGTGTCGGGCCGCTTACGCAGCGGGGTCGATCTCCCGCAGCTTCCCTGTGGTGACGTCGAAGACGAAGCCGCGGACGTCGTCGGCGTGCAGCAGGAACGGCGAGGTGCGCACGCGCTGCATCGACTGCCGTACGTCCTGGTCGACATCGCGGAACGCCTCGACCGCCCACGCCGGCCGCTGCCCGACCTCTTCCTCCAGCTCGATGCGGAAGTCCTCGGTGATGGTCTCCAGACCGCAGCCGGTGTGGTGCACGAGTATCACGCTGCGTGTGCCGAGCGCCCGCTGGCTGATCGTGAGCGAGCGGATCACGTCGTCGGTGACGACGCCGCCGGCGTTGCGGATGGTGTGGCAGTCGCCCAGTTCCAGGCCGAGCGCGGCGTGCAGGTCGAGGCGGGCGTCCATGCAGGCGACCACGGCCACCTTGAGTACAGGGCGCGCGTCCATCCCGGGGTCCTGGAACTTTGCGGCGTAGCGCTGGTTCGCTTCGACGAGACGGTCGGTGACGGTGCCGCCGGTGCGTGTGGCGTCGGCGGCGGCGGGTGTGTGCGCAGAAGTCGACATGGAATGAAGGTAGCGGTCACCGACCGGGCGGGCGCGGTGTGAGGGCGGACAAAAGAACGTCAACGACCCTTGCAGTGATGTAACCCACAAGAATGACGCGGTGGCCCGTGCGACGCGCTGGCCGGTTGATTGACCGGCCGGACCAGTGGACTAAAGTGACGCGAAGTTCACGGACACCATCCGCGTCAGCGGTGGCCTTCCGCACAATTCCCCGCGTGCGCGGCGTACGCACGGCCCGGCCATGACCCGCCCGCGCCGGATCTGAGAGGGCGCATGAGCCAGACCCGACACGTCCCGGTGATGCTCCAGCGGTGCCTGGACATGTTGGCCCCCGCGCTGGAGGAGCCCGGGGCGGTCGTCGTCGACTGCACCCTCGGCCTCGGCGGACACAGCGAGGCCCTGCTCAAGCGGTTCCCCGAGGCGTGCCTGGTCGCGCTCGACCGGGACAAGGAGGCTCTGCGCCTCTCCGGCGAGCGGCTCGCCCCCTTCGGTGAACGCGCCACGCTGGTGCACGCCGTCTACGACGAGCTCCCGGACGTCCTCGCCCGTCTCGACATCCCCCGCGTCCAGGGCATCCTCTTCGACCTCGGCGTCTCCTCCATGCAGCTCGACGAGGCCGACCGCGGCTTCGCCTACGCCCAGGACGCCCCGCTCGACATGCGCATGGACCAGACGACGGGCCTCAGCGCCGCCGAGGTGCTCAACACGTACCCGGCGGGCGAGCTGGTGCGGATCCTGCGCGCCTACGGCGAGGAGAAGCAGGCCAAGCGGATCGTCTCCGCCATCGTGCGGGAACGGGAGAGGGAGCCCTTCACCAACAGCGCGCGGCTCGTCGAACTCATCCGCGACGCGCTGCCGCAGGCCGCCAAGCGCACCGGCGGCAACCCGGCCAAGCGCACGTTCCAGGCCCTGCGCATCGAGGTGAACGGAGAGCTGACCGTGCTCGAGCGGGCGATTCCCGCGGCGGTCGCCTCGCTCGCCGTCGGTGGACGGATCGCCGTCCTGTCGTACCACTCCCTCGAGGACCGGCTGGTCAAGCAGGTCTTCGCGGCCGGCGCCGCGATCACCGCGCCGCCCGGGCTGCCCGTCGTGCCCGAGGAGTACCAGCCGCGACTGAAGCTGCTGACCCGCGGAGCGGAGCTGCCCACCGAGGAGGAGGTCGCGCAGAACCGCCGCGCCGCACCGGCGCGTCTGAGGGGGGCACAGCGCATCCGGGAGGACGTGGCGTGACCCGAGCGGGCGAGCGGCGCCGCGCAGTCGGCGGAGAAGCGAACCGGAGGACACCTTGAGCGCAGCGGCCAAGCAGCTGAAGGGACGGGCCGCGCGGCTCACGCGGCTCATGCCGTCGGGGCCGAGTACCGCCGCCCGCACCCCCTTCGTCCTGTTGGTCGTGATCCTGCTCTCCGGAGGACTGATCACGCTTCTGATGCTGAACTCGTCCCTGAACCAGGGCTCTTTCGAGCTGAGTGAGCTGAAGAAGAAGACCACCGAACTGACTGACGAACAGCAGGCGCTGCAGCGGGACGTGGACCGTCGCTCGGCCCCGGACGCTCTCGAGCGGCGGGCCCGTGAACTCGGCATGGTGCCCGGCGGCGGCCCCGCCTTCCTCGGCCCGGACGGCAAGGTCCTCGGCGTTCCGAAGAAGGCCACCGCGCAGCCCGTGCCGCGCCCGCCGTCGCCCACCGCGCCCGCCCCGGCGACTGCGGAGCCCTCGCCGTCCGCCTCGCCCTCGACGTCCGTGCAGACTCCGCCCCCGGCCGCCCCGCCGTCCGGTGCCACCCCTGAGCAGCAGGGCGGAGCCGGGTCCGCACAGACGCAGTCGACGCAGGCACCGGTCCTCCCCGCGCCCGCGCCCGCCCAGCCCTTCCGTACGTCCCCGCAGCCGACCCCGACGACCCCCGGCAGGTGACGCAGTGCCCTCCAAGGAACCACCGCGGCGCCGGGTGCCAGGCCCCGCCCGGCGGCCTTCCGCCCAGTCCTCCGCACGTCCCGGGCAGCGCTCCGGCTCCCGTTCGCCCCGCCCGGGGCAGCGTCCGGCGCCCCGGCGCGTACGGCTGAGCAACCCGCGCCCCCGGCTGAGGCTGGTCAGCCTGGGCCTGACGCTGGTCATGCTGGCGTTCGTCGTCAGGCTGCTGCAGGTACAGGCCGTCGACGCGAGCGCGTACGCGGCCAAGGCGCAGAAGAACCGCTACCTCAGCCACAAGCTGTCCGCCGAGCGCGGCGAGATCACCGACCGGGCCGGTGTCGCGCTGGCCATCAGCGTCGACGCGCACGACATCACCGCCGACCCGAAAATGTTCACGCTCGAGGACAGCAAGTCCGCGAACGCGCCGGAACAGGCGGCGGCACTTCTCGCTCCCATCCTGGGCACGGAGCCGGCCGAACTCGCGGAGAAGCTCAAGAAGCCCGGCTCCCGCTACGCCGTGCTGGCCCGCCGCCAGACCCCGCAGGTGTGGAACCAGATCAAGGACCTCAAGGGCGTCTACGCGGAGAAGGCCGCGGCCGACAAACGCAGGGGCGGTCCCGGTGCCAATGTGCTTGCGGGCGTCTTCCAGGAGCCCAGCAGCCGGCGCGTGTACCCGAACGGCGATCTCGCCGCCGGGATACTGGGCTTCGTCAACGCCGCGAACCGGGGCGGCGGCGGCATCGAGTCGATGCTCGACGAGGCGCTGGCCGGCAAGGACGGCACCATCACCTACGCCCAGTCCGGCGGTCGGCGCGTGCCCACCGCCACCTCCAGTGAGGTCCCCGCGGTCCCGGGCTCCGACGTCGAGCTGACCATCGACCGCGACATCCAGTGGGCCGCGCAGAAGGCCATCGAGGACCAGGTCCAGAAGTCGAAGGCCGACCGCGGCTATGTCATCGTCCAGAACACCAGGACCGGCGAAGTACTCGCCATGGCCAACGCGCCCGGCTACGACCCCAACGACCTGGGCCGGGCAGGCACGTTCCCCCTGGGCAACGCCGCCCTCCAGGACGCGTACGAACCGGGCTCCACCGCCAAGGTGATGTCCATGGCCGCCGTGCTCGAGGAGAAGAAGGCGACCGCCGGGACCCATGTCGTCGTCCCCAACCGGCTGCACCGGGGCGACCGGCTCTTCAAGGACGACATCGACCACCCCACCTGGTACCTCACGCTCAACGGCGTACTCGCCAAGTCGAGCAACATCGGCACCATCCTGGCCACCGGGCAGCTCGGCAAGAACCAGCCGGAGGCCAACAAGGTGCTCCACTCCTATCTGCGCAAGTTCGGCATCGGCAACCCGACCGGTCTCGGCTACCCGGGCGAGACCCCGGGCATCCTCGCCGAACCGCAGGACTGGTCCACCTCGCAGCAGTACACGATCCCCTTCGGACAGGGCCTGTCCGTCAACGCCGTGCAGGCGGCCTCCGTGTACTCGACCATCGCCAACGGCGGCGTCCGCATCGAGCCGACGCTGGTGCGCGGCACCAAGGGCCCCGACGGGCGCTTCACACCGGCGCCCGAACCCGACAAGACCCGGGTCGTCAGCGAGAAGACCGCCAAGACCCTGGCCACCATGCTCGAATCGGTCGTCGACGACGAGGAGGGCACCGGCACCAAGGCCCGCATCCCCGGCTACCGCGTCGCCGGCAAGACCGGGACGGCCAACCGCGTCGATCCAGAACTCGGCGTCTACAAGGGCTACACCGCCTCCTTCGCCGGCTTCGCACCGGCCGACGACCCGCAGATCACCGTCTACTGCGCCATCCAGAACCCCACCAGGGGCAGCTACTTCGGCGGACAGATCTGCGGCCCCATCTATCAGCAGGTCATGCAATTCGCGCTGAAGACCCTGCAGGTCCCCCCGACCGGCAAGGGGCCCGCCCGGCTGCCCGTGACCTTCGAACCCGGCGAGTGACCGGAGGTACCACCAGTGACAACGATCACGCCCGATTCCGGGAACCGGCCCGGTGAGGGCCCCTCATTTTCGCCCGGGCCCGGTGCGCCCGGTACGCTCACCGCCGTGCCACAAGCTGATCAGACCCGAACCACCCAGCAGGACGCCCCCCACAAGCACCCGGGGGCGCCCCGTCCGGACCGGCCCCGCCCGACGCAGCTCGGGGAGCTGGCCGCCCGGCTGGGTGTGCCGAGCCCGGGCCGCGCGGAGATCACGGGCATCACCCACGACTCGCGTGCGGTACGCCCCGGCGATGTGTACGCCGCGCTGCCGGGCGCTCGTTTCCACGGCGCCGACTTCGCCGCCCAGGCCGCCGACCTCGGGGCCGCCGCGATCCTCACCGACGAAGCGGGCGCCGAACGCGCCGCCGCAACCGGCCTGCCGGTGCTCGTCACCGACAACCCGCGCGGCCGGATGGGCGGACTCGCCACGGAGATCTACGGTCACCCCGGCGACGACCTGCTCCAGATCGGCATCACCGGCACCTCCGGCAAGACCACGACCGCCTACCTCGTCGAGGGCGGCCTCAGGGCAGCAGGCCGCTCCACGGGTCTGATCGGCACGGTCGAGATGCGCATCGGCGACGAGCGCATCAAGTCGGAGCGCACCACCCCCGAAGCCACCGACCTGCAGGCGCTGTTCGCGGTCATGCGCGAACGCGGCGCCGACTCGGTCGCCATGGAGGTCTCCAGCCACGCCCTCGTGCTCGGGCGGGTCGACGGCTGCGTCTTCGACGTCGCCGTCTTCAACAACCTCAGCCCCGAGCACATGGAATTCCACTCCGACATGGAGGACTACTTCCAGGCGAAGGCGCAGCTGTTCACACCGCTGCGCAGTCGGCAGGCCGTCGTCAACTTCGACGACGAGTACGGCCGCAGGCTGGTCGAAGAGGCCACCGTCCCGGTCACCACCTTCTCCGCGGAAGGCCACCCGGACGCCGACTGGCGGGCCGAGGACGCCGAAGTCACGGCGGTCGGCTCCACCTTCACCGTGGTGGGCCCCAAGGGCGAGCGGATTCGTGCGCAGGCGCCGCTGCCCGGCCCGTTCAACGTCGCCAACACCCTCGCCGCCGTCGTCACCCTCGCAGTCGCCGGCCTCGACCCCCAGACGGCGGCGGACGGGATCGCCGCCGTGCCCGGCGTTCCGGGCCGTCTGGAGCGGATCGACGCGGGCCAGCCGTACCTCGCGGTCGTGGACTACGCGCACAAGACCGACGCCGTCGAATCGGTCCTGCGCTCGCTGCGCAAGGTCACCGAGGGCAAGGTGCACATCGTGCTCGGCTGCGGTGGCGACCGCGACAAGACCAAGCGCGGCCCGATGGGCGCCGCCGCGGCACGGCTGGCCGACACCGCCGTACTGACGTCCGACAACCCGCGCGGCGAGGACCCCCTCGCGATCCTCGCCACGATGCTGGCGGGCGCCGCCGAAGTGCCCATCCACGAGCGGGGCGACGTGATGGTCCACGAGGACCGGGCCGCCGCCATCGCCGCCGCCGTCGCCCGCGCCGAGCCGGGCGACACCGTGCTCGTCGCCGGCAAGGGCCATGAGCAGGGCCAGGACATCGCCGGAGTGGTGCGCCCGTTCGACGACCGCCAAGTCCTCCGCGAAGCCATCGAGGCGCACCGAGACGCGGCGTCGAAACGCGCCACCGAAAACGAGAACAGTCAGGGATGACCAAGTGATCGCCCTCTCCCTCGCCGAGATCGCAGACATCGTCGGCGGGCAGTCGCACGACATACCGGATCCGGCCGCACCCGTCACCGGATCCGTCGTCATCGACTCCCGGGCCGTCGAGCCCGGCAGCCTCTTCGCCGCCTTCCAGGGTGAGAACGTCGACGGACACGACTACGCCGAGCGCGCGGTGTCGGCCGGCGCGGTGGCCGTACTGGCCGTTCGCCCCCTCGGCGTACCGGCGATCGTCGTCGACGACGTCCAGGCCGCCCTCGGCCGCCTCGCACGGGCCGTGGTGGAGCGCCTCGGCACCAAGGTCGTCGCGCTGACCGGCTCGGCCGGGAAGACCAGCACCAAGGACCTGATCGCACAGGTGCTTCAGCACAAGGCGCCCACCGTCTGGACGCCCGGCTCCCTCAACAACGAGATCGGCCTTCCCCTCACCGCCCTGCGCGCCACCGAGGACACCGAGCACCTCGTGCTCGAAATGGGAGCGCGCGGAATCGGCCACATCCGGTACCTGACCGAACTGACCCCGCCCCGGATCGGCCTCGTACTGAACGTCGGCACCGCCCACATCGGGGAGTTCGGCGGCCGCGAGCAGATCGCCGAGGCAAAGGGCGAGATGGTCGAGTCGCTGCCCGAGGACGGCGTCGCCGTACTCAACGCCGACGACCCGCTGGTGCGCGCCATGACATCCCGGACGAAAGCACGGGTGCTGCTGTTCGGCGAGGCCGCCGACGCCGCCGTACGCGCGGAGAATGTCCGGCTCACCGACCAAGGACAGCCCACCTTCACGCTCCACACACCCACCGGGTGCAGTGACGTGACCATGCGGCTGTACGGTGAGCACCACGTGTCGAACGCGCTCGCCGCGGCCGCCGTCGCCCATGAGCTGGACATGTCCGTCGACGAGATCGCCCTCGCGCTCTCCGAAGCGGGCACCCTCTCCCGCTGGCGCATGGAGGTCACCGAGCGTCCGGACGGCGTGACGGTCGTCAACGACGCCTACAACGCGAACCCCGAGTCCATGCGCGCCGCGCTGCGCGCACTGGCCGCCATGGGCGAGGCCGCACGGGCAAGGGGAGGACGTACGTGGGCGGTGCTCGGCAAGATGGCCGAGCTCGGAGACGAAGCGCTCGCCGAGCACGACGCGGTCGGACGGCTCGCCGTCCGGCTCAATGTCGGCAAGCTCGTCGCGGTCGGGGGCAGGGAAGCGTCCTGGTTGCAACTGGGCGCATACAACGAGGGTTCGTGGGGTGAGGAGTCGGTGCACGTGTCCGACGCGCAGGCGGCGGTCGACCTGTTGCGCAGAGAGTTGCGCCCGGGAGACGTCGTGCTGGTGAAGGCTTCCAGGTCGGTCGGTCTGGAGCGGATCGCTCAGGCTCTGCTCGAGGGTCTCGAGGGTGAGGGTGCCGTCCGATGAGGCAGATCCTCTTCGCGGGAGCCATCGGTCTGTTCCTGACCCTGATCGGTACCCCGCTGCTGATCAAGCTCCTGGCCCGCAAGGGCTACGGGCAGTTCATCCGTGACGACGGCCCGCGCGGCCACGCCGGGAAGAAGGGCACGCCCACCATGGGCGGCATCTCCTTCATCCTGGCCACGCTGATCGCCTACGCGCTCGCCAAGGTGATCACCGGCGAGGACCCGACCTTCTCGGGTGTGCTGGTGCTCTTCCTGATGGCGGGCATGGGGCTCGTCGGCTTCCTCGACGACTACATCAAGATCGTCAAGCAGCGGTCGCTCGGCCTGCGCGCCAAGGCGAAGATGGCCGGCCAGCTGATCGTCGGCATCGCGTTCGCCGTGCTGTCCCTGCAGTTCGCCGACCAGCGCGGCAACACCCCGGCCTCCACCAAGCTCTCGTTCATCACGGACTTCGGCTGGTCGATCGGCCCGGTGCTCTTCGTGGTCTGGGCGCTGTTCATGATCCTCGCGATGTCGAACGGTGTGAACCTGACGGACGGTCTGGACGGCCTCGCCACCGGCGCGTCGGTGATGGTCTTCGGCGCGTACACCTTCATCGGCCTGTGGCAGTTCCAGGAGTCCTGCGCCAACGCGGTGACCCTGACCAATCCCAGCGCCTGCTTCGAGGTGCGCGATCCGCTCGACCTCGCGGTCGTCGCCTCGGCCCTCATGGGCTCCTGCTTCGGCTTCCTGTGGTGGAACACCTCACCCGCCAAGATCTTCATGGGGGACACCGGCTCGCTCGCACTCGGCGGCGCACTCGCGGGCCTCGCAATCTGCTCCCGTACGGAGTTCCTGCTCGCCCTGCTCGGCGGACTGTTCGTCCTCATCACCATGTCCGTCGTGATCCAGGTCGGTTCGTTCAAGATGACGGGCAAGCGGGTCTTCCGGATGGCGCCGCTGCAGCACCACTTCGAACTCAAGGGGTGGTCCGAAGTCCTTGTCGTGGTCCGGTTCTGGATCATCCAGGGCATGTGCGTGATCGTGGGCCTCGGCCTCTTCTACGCGGGATGGGCAGCAGACAAGTGAGCGACTGGCAGGGTACGAACGTCACCGTCGCCGGCCTCGGCGTGAGCGGCGTCAGCGCCGCCCGCGCCCTGGCCGGGCTCGGCGCCCGGGTCACCGTCGTCGACGGCGGCGACAGTGACACGCACCGCACGCGCGCGGCCGAACTGTCCGAACTGGGCATCGCCGTTCGCCTCGGTGACGCGGAGACCCTGCCGGAGGGCACCGACCTGATCGTCACCTCGCCCGGCTGGAAGCCGTCCAGCCCGCTCTTCGAAGCGGCGGCGAAGGCGGGCGTCGATGTCGTCGGCGACGTCGAGATCGCCTGGCGGCTGCGCGGCCCGGACGCCGCGCCCTGGCTCGCGGTCACGGGCACCAACGGCAAGACGACGACGACGCGGATGCTCGCCTCGATCCTGACGGCGGCGGGCCTGCGCACGGCGGCGATCGGCAACATCGGTACGCCCATCGTCGATGTCGTCCTCGGCGGCGAGCCGTACGACGTGCTCGCCGTTGAACTCTCCAGCTACCAACTGCACTGGGCGCCCTCGCTGCGCGCCCACTCCGCCGTGGTGCTCAACCTCGCCCCCGACCACCTCGACTGGCACGGCTCCATGGAGGCGTACGCCGCCGACAAGGGCCGTGTCTACGAGGGCAACACGGTCGCCTGCGTCTACAACGTCGCCGATCCCGCGACCGAGGAACTGGTCCGCGCGGCGGACGTGGAGGAGGGCTGCCGGGCGATCGGCTTCACGCTGGGCACCCCAGGCCCCTCTCAACTCGGCGTCGTGGACGGGATCCTGGTGGACCGCGCGTTCGTCGAGAACCGGCAGAAGCAGGCGCAGGAACTGGCGGAGGTCTCCGACGTCAACCCGCCGGCGCCGCACAACATCGCCAACGCCCTTGCCGCCGCCGCCCTCGCCCGCGCCTTCGGCGTCGCGCCGGCCGCGGTACGCGACGGCCTGCGTGCCTTCCGGCCCGACGCGCACCGCATCGAGCACGTGGAGGACGTGGCGGGCGTCGCGTACATCGACGACTCCAAGGCCACCAACACCCATGCCGCGGAAGCCTCTCTGGCCGCCTACGACCCGATCGTGTGGATCGCAGGGGGACTTGCCAAGGGAGCGACCTTCGACGAACTGGTCACCAAGTCGGCGAAGCGACTTCGCGGTGTCGTCCTCATCGGGGCCGACCGCGCCCTGATCCGCGAAGCCCTCGCGCGACACGCGCCCGAGGTCCCGGTCGTCGACCTCGACCGGACCGACACTGGGGCGATGTCCGCCGCGGTACGGGAGGCGGCCTCGCTCGCCCGGCCGGGAGACACGGTGCTGCTGGCCCCGGCCTGCGCCTCGATGGACATGTTCACCGACTACAACAAGCGGGGCGAGGCATTCGCGGAAGCGGTCCGCGCCCTCGCCGCCGAGCACGCCTGACAGCCGCCAGGTCCGGCTGCCGCCGGGCACGACTGGAGGGGACAGCGACCATGCCGGCCACCGACCAGCCCTTGGGCCCCGCCCGGTCCGCCGACCCGCCCGGGCCGCCCACGCAGGGTGCCCCCGGGGGCACGGCAGACGGCTCCCTGGCCACGCAGGGTGCCCCCGGGGGCACGGCAGACGGCTCCCCGGCCACGCAAGGCGTCCCCAGGGGCACAGCAGGCGGCGCCTGGGTCGCCGGCGGCGTGCCTCGGCCGACCCGGGGACGTGTGCCGGACCGGACGGCCGCCAAGGGCGCCCTGAACGCCATGCGGACCGCGCGGGCCTGGGCGGCCGGGCTCGTGCCCGCCGCTCCGGTGCCCGCGCTCGCCGGCGGAGCCGGCCTCGCGCTCCGCAGCCGGAGCGGCGGGGCCGTACGGCGCTCGCCGGGGGTGCGGGGCGGTGCGGCCCGCTCCGGCGGCCCAGGAGGCCCCCGTGGGCCCCGGCGGCTCTACGAGCAGGCGCGCAGGGCCTGGGACCGCCCCCTCACCGCGTACTACCTGATCCTCGGCAGCAGCCTCCTGATCACCGTTCTCGGCCTGGTCATGGTCTACTCCGCGTCGATGATCCAGGCGCTGGAGTACTCGCTGCCCGCCTCGTACTTCTTCCAGAAGCAGTTCGTCGCGGCGGCCATCGGCACGTGCCTGCTCCTGATCGCGTCCCGTATGCCGGTCAAACTGCACCGGGCCCTGTCGTATCCGCTCCTGGTGGTCACGGTCTTCCTGATGGTCCTCGTACAGGTCCCGGGGATAGGGCACGCGGTCAACGGCAACCAGAACTGGATCTACCTCGGTGGTCCCTTCCAGCTCCAGCCCAGCGAGTTCGGCAAGCTGGCGCTCATCCTGTGGGGCGCGGATCTGCTCGCCCGCAAGCAGGATCGGCGGCTGCTGACCCAGTGGAAGCACCTTCTGGTGCCGCTCGTACCCATCGCTTTCCTCCTCCTCGGCCTGATCATGCTCGGCGGCGACATGGGCACGGCGATCATCCTCACCGCGATCCTGTTCGGGCTGCTGTGGCTGGCCGGAGCGCCCACGCGGCTCTTCGCGGGGGTGCTCGGCATCGCCGGCTTCGTGGGTCTGCTGCTCATCAGGACCAACGAGAACCGGATGTCCCGGCTGTCCTGCATCGGCGCCATCGACCTCGGTCCGGAAGGCGAGTGCTGGCAGGCTGTGCACGGCATCTATGCTCTTGCCTCTGGCGGATGGTTCGGTTCCGGCCTCGGAGCAAGTGTGGAAAAATGGGGCCAACTACCCGAACCGCACACCGACTTCATCTTCGCCATCGCCGGGGAGGAACTGGGCCTGGCGGGGACGCTGTCGGTGCTCGCTCTGTTCGCGGCTCTAGGCTATGCGGGTATCCGCGTCGCCGGACGCACGGAGGACCCCTTCGTGAGGTACGCGGCGGGAGGCGTCACCACGTGGATCACGGCCCAGGCCATGGTCAACATCGGTGCGGTGCTCGGTCTGCTGCCGATCGCCGGCGTCCCGCTGCCGCTGTTCTCCTACGGGGGGTCCGCGCTGCTGCCGACGATGTTCGCCGTCGGGCTGCTGATCGCCTTCGCGCGAGAGGATCCGTCGGCGAAGGCGGCCCTGGCCGTGCGGAGGCCCGGGGTGAGATGGAAGACGATGAGACGGCGCGTCAAGAAGCGTCCGTCCGGAGAGCGGTGAATTTCGGTGCATGTCGTACTCGCCGGTGGGGGGACCGCCGGCCACATCGAGCCCGCGCTCGCCCTCGCGGACGCCCTGCGCAGGCAGGACCCATCCGTGGGCATCACGGCCCTCGGCACGGAGCGGGGGCTGGAGACCAGGCTCGTGCCCGAGCGGGGCTACGAGCTGGCCCTCATCCCCGCCGTACCGCTGCCACGTAAGCCGACCCCCGAGCTGATCACGGTCCCCGGGCGGCTCCGGGGCACCATCAAGGCCGCCGAGCAGATCCTGGAGCGCACCAAGGCCGACTGCGTCGTCGGCTTCGGTGGTTATGTCGCGCTGCCCGGCTACCTTGCCGCCAAGCGCCTCGGTGTGCCGATCGTCGTCCACGAGGCCAACGCCCGCCCCGGTCTGGCCAACAAGATCGGCTCGCGGTACGCCGCGGGTGTCGCCGTCGCCACACCGGACAGCAAGCTGCGCAACTCCCGGTACATCGGCATCCCGCTGCGCCACACCATCGCGACGCTCGACCGGGCGCGGGTCCGCCCTGAGGCGCGCGCGGCCTTCGGTCTCGACCCCAACCTGCCGACGCTGCTGGTCTCCGGTGGCTCGCAGGGCGCCCGCCGCCTCAACGAGGTGATCCAGCAGATCGCCCCCGTGCTCCAGCGCTCCGGCATCCAGATCCTGCACGCGGTCGGACCGAAGAACGAGCTGCCACGCGTGGACAACATGCCCGGTATGCCGCCCTATGTGCCGGTACCGTACGTGGACCGGATGGATCTCGCGTACGCGGCGGCCGACATGATGCTCTGCCGCGCGGGCGCGATGACCGTCGCCGAACTCTCCGCCGTAGGACTGCCCGCCGCTTACGTACCGTTGCCGATCGGTAACGGTGAGCAGCGGCTCAATGCCCAGCCGGTGGTGAAGGCCGGCGGCGGGGTCCTGGTCGACGACGCGGAACTGACCCCCGAGTGGGTCCAGGGCAACGTTCTTCCGGTGCTCGCCGATCCCCACCGGTTGTACGAGATGTCGCGTGCGGCCGCCGAGTTCGGCCGCAGGGATGCCGACGAACTGCTCGTCGGCATGGTGTACGAGGCGATTGCGGCACGCCGCCAGGCGTGAGAAGGCAGGGAGCGTGGCCGGACCGACCACCGCGGAACGTGGTGCGCTGGGGCCCCAGGGCGGCCCCGGCGGACCCGAAGGCAAGGTCCGCCCGCCCCGCAAAGGCGCTCCGGTCGAGCGGTTCCCGCGGCCCGGCCCTCGCTCCCTGTTGATCGCATTCGGCGCGCTGATCGCCGTCGCCGGAGCGATCTGGCTGCTCTACGGTTCCGCGTGGCTGCGGGCCGAACACGTGGAGACCACCGGCACCGAGGTGCTCACGCCGCGCGAGGTCGAGGCCGTGGCGGCCGTGCCCATCGGGGCGCCGCTCATCTCGGTCGACACCGACGCCATCGAGGCCAGGCTGCGGCAGGAACTTCCGCGCATCGACGCGGTGGAGGTCGAGCGGTCCTGGCCGCACGGGATCGAACTGGTCGTGACGGAGCGAAAGCCGGTCCTGCTGCTGGAAAAGGGCGCAAAGTTCGTCGAAGTGGACGCGCGGAGCGTCCGGTTCGCCACCGTCGCCACGGCACCGAAGGGTGTTCCTCTGCTGCGGTTGAAAGTTGACGGTTCGGCGAGCCTCAACCGATTCGGCGCCGACCGGCTGGTCGCGGAAGCCGTCCGCGTCAGGAGCGAACTCCCCGCAAAGGTCGCAGCCGACCTAAGGAGCATGAAAGTAGTCTCATATGACTACATTTCCCTGGAGTTGAGCGGCGATCGCAGCGTCGTGTGGGGCAGTCCGGAGGCGGGCGAGGCGAAGGCTCGTGCGCTCACGGCGCTCATGAAAGCAGCTCCCAAAGCCGGGCACTTCGACGTAAGCGCGCCCAGCGCCCCTGCCGTGTCGAGGAGTTGACGTGCATCTGTGCTGGCCAGCACCCTGGTTGGTCATTGCTGTGCGTGATCACATAGGGTGAAAAGAAAAACGGGAGGTTCGGCGTGTTCGTTGAACGGGCGCCACTTGTCGACTTAGTGTCCTGTTCGGAAGAGTCCAGGGAACGGACACACTGGTAACCCTAAACTTCAGAGTTAGGGTTCGGGTCGGCAGCCGGGCTGGTCGGGCCGTCCCAATTCGACATCAGTCGTCGCAGCGCGGCCCCGCGAAGCGACGACACGTAACTCGAGGCGAGAGGCCTTCGACGTGGCAGCACCGCAGAACTACCTCGCAGTCATCAAGGTCATCGGTGTCGGCGGCGGTGGTGTCAATGCCATCAACCGAATGATCGAGGTCGGTCTCAAGGGCGTCGAGTTCATCGCTATCAACACGGACGCGCAGGCGCTGTTGATGAGCGACGCCGACGTCAAGCTCGACGTCGGCCGTGAACTCACCCGTGGCCTCGGTGCCGGAGCGAATCCGGCAGTCGGTCGCAAGGCGGCAGAGGACCACCGCGAGGAGATCGAGGAGGTCCTCAAGGGGGCCGACATGGTCTTCGTCACCGCCGGCGAAGGCGGCGGCACCGGCACCGGCGGCGCACCCGTCGTCGCCAACATCGCCCGCTCGCTGGGCGCCCTCACGATCGGCGTGGTCACCCGCCCGTTCACCTTCGAGGGCCGGCGCCGCGCGAACCAGGCGGAGGACGGCATCGCCGAGCTCCGCGAAGAGGTCGACACCCTCATCGTCATCCCCAACGACCGCCTGCTGTCCATCTCCGACCGTCAGGTCAGTGTGCTGGACGCGTTCAAGTCCGCGGACCAGGTGCTGCTGTCGGGTGTCCAGGGCATCACCGACCTCATCACGACACCGGGTCTGATCAACCTCGACTTCGCCGACGTCAAGTCCGTGATGTCGGAGGCCGGCTCGGCCCTCATGGGCATCGGCTCCGCGCGCGGCGACGACCGAGCGGTGGCCGCGGCGGAGATGGCGATCTCCTCGCCGCTGCTCGAGGCGTCGATCGACGGCGCGCGCGGTGTGCTGCTCTCCATCTCCGGCGGCTCGGACCTCGGTCTCTTCGAGATCAACGAGGCCGCCCAGCTGGTGAGCGAAGCCGCCCACCCCGAGGCGAACATCATCTTCGGCGCGGTCATCGACGACGCGCTCGGCGACGAGGTGCGGGTCACCGTCATCGCGGCCGGCTTTGACGGCGGCCAGCCGCCGACCCGCCGGGAGAACGTGATCGGTTCCGCCTCGAACAAGCGTGAGGAGCAGTCCTCGGCTCCGGCGCGGAGCACCGACGGCTCCCGTTCCACCGGCGGGCTCGGCACCGTGCCCGTCCGCGAGGAGCCCGCGTCCTCCGAGCCGGCTCCGATCGCCAGTGATCTCGGGTCGTCGTCCGGGCCGGCCCAGGTTCCGCCGGCCCGCCCCTACCCGGACAGCCAGGCCGAAGAGCTGGATGTCCCGGACTTCTTGAAGTGACAGTGCAGCACGACGCGATACACGAGAGCGGCGCGCACTTCGCCTTCACCGACAGGTGGGGCGGGGTGAGCGCCGTTCCGTACGAGGAGCTGAACCTCGGCGGCGCCGTCGGCGACGACCGCGATGCCGTACTGGCCAACCGGTCGATCGCCGCCAAGTCCCTGGGTCTGGACCCGGGGGCGGTGGTCTGGATGAACCAGGTCCACGGCCGGGATGTGGCCGTGGTCGGCGGCCCGTGGGGGGGTTCGCCCGGCGCGTCCGTCGACGGTGTGGTCACCGCACGGCGCGGTCTGGCTCTCGCCGTGCTCACCGCCGACTGCACCCCCGTCCTGCTCGCCGATCCCCTCGCTGGGGTGGTGGGCGCGGCGCACGCCGGCCGTCCGGGCATGATCGCCGGCATCGTGCCTGCCACGGTCGAGGCGATGAAGGGACTCGGCGCGCAGCCGGAACGCATCATCGCCCGTACGGGACCTGCCGTTTGCGGTCGCTGTTATGAAGTTCCCGAGCAGATGCGGTCCGAAGTGGCAGCGGTCGAGCCGGCAGCCTGGTCGGAGACGAGCTGGGGCACCCCCGCCGTCGACGTCACGGCCGGGGTGCATGCCCAGCTCGAAGCACTCGGGGTGCGCGACCGGCGGCAGTCACCAATCTGCACACTCGAATCGCGCGACCACTACTCGTACCGCCGCGACCGCACGACCGGGCGGCTCGCCGGATACGTCTGGCTGGAGGACCGGGAAACCCCATGACCGACCGCAGAACCGAACTCGCCGCGAATCTCGCGGCGGTGGAGGAACGTATCTCCTCCGCGTGCGCGGCCGCGGGCCGAGGGCGTGAAGAGGTGACCCTCATTGTGGTCACCAAGACCTATCCGGCGAGCGATGTGCGCCTCCTCCATGAACTCGGTGTGCGTCATGTAGCGGAGAACCGTGATCAGGACGCCGCCCCCAAGGCCGCGGCATGCGCGGATCTGAACCTCCACTGGCATTTCGTCGGCCAGTTGCAGACCAATAAGGTCCGTTCTGTCGCGAGTTATGCCGATGTGGTGCAGTCGGTCGACCGGCTCAAGCTCGTTTCCGCCCTCTCCACCGCCGCGGTACGCGCCGAGCGGGAACTGGGCTGCCTGATCCAGGTCGCCCTGGACGCCGAGTCCGGCCGGCAGGGCGACCGGGGCGGCGTCGCGCCGGACGGGATCGAGGAGTTGGCGGCGGCCGTCGCCGGCTCACCAGGACTGCGGCTCGACGGTCTGATGACCGTCGCGCCGCTCGCCGGACCGTACGCGGGACGGCAACAGGCGGCGTTCGAGCGGCTGATGGAATTCGCATCAAGCCTGCGCGCGGCTCATCCGGCTGCGAACATGGTGTCAGCAGGGATGAGTGCGGACCTCGAGCAGGCCGTGGCGGCCGGAGCGACACATGTGCGCGTCGGTACGGCGGTACTCGGAGTCCGACCCCGGCTCGGGTAACGTCGCGAAGCAAGTCGGACCACAGTAGAAAATATGGTCATTCCCGTTCATGGCGGGCAGACCGAGTGGATCGCGGGCACTTGGTGACGAATGCCGATCCACCACAGAGCGGAGGACTCAGAGAATGGCCGGCGCGATGCGCAAGATGGCGGTCTACCTCGGCCTCGTGGAGGACGATGGGTACGACGGCCGGGGCTTCGACCCCGATGACGACTTCGAACCCGAGCCGGAGCCCGAGCGGGATCACCGGCGGCACCAGCCCCCCCGCCAGATGGAGCGCGAGGAGCCGGTGCGAGTGCCGGCGCCGCCCGCCCCGCGTGAGCCGGTCGCCCTGCCTGTCGACAGTGGCCGTCCGGCACGAATCGCCCCCGTGGCATCCATCACACCTGAACGCCCGAGCATGGAGAAGAACGCACCGGTGATCATGCCCAAGGTCGTGTCCGAGCGGGAGCCCTACCGCATCACCACACTGCATCCGCGGACCTACAACGAGGCCCGTACCATCGGGGAACACTTCCGCGAGGGCACCCCGGTGATCATGAACCTCACGGAGATGGACGACACCGATGCGAAGCGACTTGTCGACTTTGCCGCGGGACTCGTCTTCGGTCTCCATGGCAGCATTGAGCGAGTGACGCAGAAGGTGTTCCTGTTGTCGCCTGCTAACGTCGATGTCACGGCGGAAGACAAGGCCCGCATCGCAGAGGGCGGGTTCTTCAACCAGAGCTGAGAAACGACACCGGGAACGACCCGGCCGTAGGGCCGGCTGAGATGGGATCCAGGGGAGAGGGAAGCGCGGGATGAGCGTCGCACTACAGGTGGTCTACATCGCGCTGATGTGCTTCCTTGTCGTCCTGATCTTCCGGCTCGTCATGGACTACGTCTTTCAGTTCGCCCGTTCATGGCAACCCGGCAAGGCGATGGTGGTCGTTCTGGAGGCCACCTACACTGTCACCGATCCACCGCTCAAGCTTCTGCGGCGAGTCATCCCGCCGTTGCGTCTCGGGGGCGTGGCACTCGACCTGTCCTTCTTCGTTCTGATGATCATCGTCTACATCCTGATCTCCATCGTTCGTGGAGTGGGGAACTCGATGTGAGCGATACGGTCCTGCCGACTGCCGACGACTACGTAGAGGTGAAGAAGAGATGCCGCTGACTCCCGAGGACGTGCGGAACAAGCAGTTCACGACCGTCCGCCTCCGAGAAGGCTATGACGAGGACGAGGTCGATGCCTTCCTCGACGAGGTCGAGTCCGAGCTGACCCGTCTGCTCCGTGAGAACGAGGACCTGCGCGCGAAGCTGGCCGCGGCGACCCGTGCGGCCGCCCAGAACCAGCAGCAGGGCATGCGTAAACCTCCGGAGCCGCAGGACGGCCGCGGCCCGGGCGGTCCCGGTGCCCCCGTCCCCGCCGCCATATCCGGACCGCCGGTCCAGCAGCAGCCCCCGCAGATGGGTCCGCCCCAGCTGCCCGGTGGTGCGCCGCAGCTGCCGGCCGGTCCGAGCCACGGTGGCCCTCAGGGCGGCCCGATGGGCCCCGGCCCGATGCAGGGTGGCCCGATGGGGGGCCCGATGGGCGGCCCGATGGGTGGCCCCATGGGCGGCCACGGTGGCCCGCAGGGTCCCGGTCCGATGGGTCAGGGTCCCGGCGGTGACAGCGCCGCGCGCGTTCTGTCCCTTGCCCAGCAGACCGCGGACCAGGCGATCGCGGAGGCCCGTTCCGAGGCCAACAAGATCGTCGGCGAGGCGCGCTCGCGCGCCGAGGGCCTGGAGCGGGACGCCCGCGCCAAGGCCGACGCCCTCGAGCGGGACGCCCAGGAGAAGCACCGCGTCGCGATGGGCTCCCTCGAGTCCGCGCGCGCCACGCTGGAGCGCAAGGTCGAGGACCTGCGGGGCTTCGAGCGCGAGTACCGGACCAGGCTGAAGTCCTACCTGGAGAGCCAGCTGCGTCAGCTGGAGACCCAGGCGGACGACTCCCTGGCCCCGCCGCGCACGCCGGCAGCCGCGTCGCTGCCGCCGTCCCCGGCGCCTTCCATGGCTCCGGCCGGCGCGAGCGCCCCGTCCTACGGCGGCGGCCAGACGATGGGCGGCCACGGCGGCCCCTCGCAGGGCGGCCCGTCGTACGGCGGCCAGCAGCAGATGTCACCGGCGATGACCCAGCCGATGGCGCCGGTGCGGCCGCAGGCGCCGCAGCCGATGCAGCAGGCGCCGTCGCCGATGCGGGGCTTCCTGATCGACGAGGACGACAACTGACGGGGATGCGCGCGAAGCGCGCGTAGCCGTCGGCAGACTGCGGGGCCGGGCCCGGGGTGCGAAATGCACTCCGGGCCCGGCCTTTTGCGTGGGCGTGGGCAGGGCAGGGCATGGCGCGTCGGCGTGGGCGGGCGTGGCCTGCGGGGCTTTTGCCCCACCCCGCCCCTTCCCGTAACCGGGCTCCGCCCGGACCCGGTACCGCGCTTCGCGCGGTGTCCTCAAGCGCCGGAACGGGCTGACGTTGCCCGGCAACTTCAGCCTCGCCGGCGACCCCGGCGCGGGGGCCCGGTGCGGCCCCCGGTTACGGGAAGGGGAGAAGTGGGGGAAAGCGACCGGGCCCGGCCACCTGGGTGGCCGGGCCCGGGGCGGGCGGGGGAGTGCCGTTATGCCTTGCGGAGGCGGAAGGTCAGGAACAGGCCTTCGTCCGTGAACGGGTCGCCGTACGAGCCGTCCGCCTCGCCGTTCGCGAAGTCCGTCGCCAGGACCTCGTCCGCGATCAGGGACGCGTGGTCCGTGAGGGCCGACGTCACCTCCGGGTCCGTCGAGGACCAGCGGAGCGCGATCCGGTCGGCGACGTCGAGGCCGCTGTTCTTGCGGGCCTCCTGGATCAGGCGGATCGCGTCACGGGCCAGACCGGCCCGCCGCAGCTCCGGCGTGATCTCGAGGTCCAGTGCGACCGTCGCGCCCGAGTCGGATGCCACGGACCAGCCCTCGCGCGGGGTCTCCGTGATGATGACCTCCTCCGGCGACAGCGTGATCGTCTCGCCGTTGACCTCGAGCGACGCCTCGCCCGAGCGCAGCGCCAGGGAGAGCGCCGCGGCATCGGCGGCCGCGACCGCCTTCGCCACGTCCTGGACGCCCTTGCCGAAGCGCTTGCCGAGCGCACGGAAGTTCGCCTTCGCGGTCGTGTCGACGAGCGAGCCGCCGACCTCCGAGAGCGAGGCGAGCGAGGAGACGTTCAGCTCCTCCGTGATCTGCGTCTGGAGCTCCTCCGAGAGCGCGGAGAACCCGGACGCGGCCACCAGTGCCCGCGACAGCGGCTGACGGGTCTTGACGCCGGACTCCGCACGCGTCGCGCGTCCCAGCTCGACCAGGCGGCGCACCAGCGCCATCTGCGACGAGAGCGTCGGGTCGATCGCGTCCAGGTCGGGCACCGGCCAGGAGGACAGGTGGACGGACTCCGGGGCGTCCGGCGCCACGGGCACGACCAGGTCCTGCCAGACCCGTTCGGTGATGAACGGGGTCAGCGGGGCCATCAGCCGTGTGACCGTCTCGACCACGTCGTGCAGCGTCCGCAGCGCCGCCGCGTCGCCCTGCCAGAAGCGGCGGCGCGAGCGGCGCACGTACCAGTTCGACAGGTCGTCGACGAAGGCGGAGAGCAGCTTGCCGGCGCGCTGGGTGTCGTACGCCTCCATGGCCTGCGTGACCTGGTCCACGAGCGCGTGCAGCTCGGAGAGCAGCCAGCGGTCCAGGACCGTGCGCTCGGCCGGCGCCGGGTCGGACGCCGAGGGGGCCCAGCCGGACGTACGGGCGTACAGGGCCTGGAAGGCGACCGTGTTCCAGTACGTCAGTAGCGTCTTGCGCACGACTTCCTGGATGGTGCCGTGCCCCACGCGCCGTGCCGCCCACGGGGAGCCGCCTGCTGCCATGAACCAGCGCACCGCGTCCGCGCCGTGCTGGTCCATCAGTGGGATGGGCTGAAGGATGTTGCCCAGGTGCTTGGACATCTTGCGGCCGTCCTCGGCGAGGATGTGGCCGAGGCAGACCACGTTCTCGTACGAGGACTTGTCGAAGACCAGCGTGCCGACGGCCATCAGCGTGTAGAACCAGCCGCGGGTCTGGTCGATCGCCTCCGAGATGAACTGCGCGGGGTAGCGCTTCTCGAAGATCTCCTTGTTCTTGTACGGGTAGCCCCACTGCGCGAACGGCATCGAGCCCGAGTCGTACCAGGCGTCGATGACCTCCGGCACACGCGTCGCGGTGCCGGAGCACTGCGGGCAGGCGAAGGTGACCTCGTCGATGAACGGGCGGTGCGGGTCGAGAGCCGACTGGTCGGTGCCGGTCAGCTCCGTCAGCTCGGCGAGCGAGCCCACGCAGGTGAGGTGGTTCTCCTCGCAGCGCCAGATCGGCAGCGGGGTGCCCCAGTACCGGTTGCGGGAGAGCGCCCAGTCGATGTTGTTGTTGAGCCAGTCGCCGTACCGGCCCTGCTTGACCGAGTCGGGGAACCAGTTGGTGGCCTCGTTCTCCGCGAGCAGCCGGTCCTTGACCGCGGTGGTGCGGATGTACCAGGACGGCTGCGCGTAGTACAGCAGCGCGGTGTGACAGCGCCAGCAATGCGGATAGCTGTGCTCGTACGGGATGTGCCTGAAGAGCAGACCGCGCGCCTGGAGGTCTGCGGTCAGCGCCTCGTCGGCCTTCTTGAAGAAGACGCCGCCGACCAGCGGGACGTCCTCCTCGAAGGTCCCGTCGGGGCGTACCGGATTGACGACGGGCAGGCCGTAGGAGCGGCAGACCTTGAGGTCGTCCTCACCGAAGGCGGGGGACTGGTGGACCAGGCCCGTACCGTCCTCGGTGGTCACGTAGTCGGCGTTGACGACGTAGTGCGCCTCGGCCGGGAACTCGACCAGCTCGAACGGGCGCTGGTAGGTCCAGCGCTCCATCTCCGCACCGGTGAACGTGGTTCCCGTGGCCTCCCAGCCCTCGCCGAGCGCCTTCTCCAGCAGCGGCTCGGCGACGACCAGCTTCTCCTCGCCGTTCGTCGCGACGACGTAGGTGACCGACGGGTGCGCGGCGACCGCGGTGTTGGACACCAGGGTCCACGGAGTCGTCGTCCACACCAGCAGCGCCGCCTCGCCGGCCAGTGGGCCGCTCGTCAGCGGGAAGCGCACGAAGACGGACGGGTCGACGACCGTCTCGTAGCCCTGGGCGAGCTCGTGGTCCGACAGGCCGGTGCCGCAGCGCGGGCACCAAGGGGCGACGCGGTGGTCCTGGACCAACAGGCCCTTGTTGAAGATCTCCTTCAGCGACCACCACACCGACTGGATGTAGTCCGGGTCCATCGTGCGGTACGGGTCGTCCAGGTCGGTCCAGTACCCCATGCGCGTCGTCAGCTCGGCGAACGCGTCCGTGTGCCGGGTCACCGACTCGCGGCACTTGGCGTTGAACTCGGCGATGCCGTATTCCTCGATGTCCTTCTTGCCGGAGAAGCCGAGCTCCTTCTCGACGGCGAGCTCGACCGGCAGACCGTGGCAGTCCCAGCCGGCCTTGCGGCCCACGTGGTATCCGCGCATCGTGCGGAAGCGAGGGAACACGTCCTTGAAGACGCGGGCCTCGATGTGGTGCGCGCCGGGCATGCCGTTCGCCGTGGGCGGTCCCTCGTAGAACACCCACTCGGGGCGGCCCTCGGACTGATCCAGGCTCTTGGCGAAGATCTTGCTCTCGCGCCAGAAGTCGAGCACTGCGTGCTCGAGCGCGGGCAGGTCTACCTGGGCGGGTACCTGACGGTACTGCGGCGGCGTCATCGGCGGTCTCCTCCGGCGGAACTGTTCGTCGGTCCGTCGGAGGGACGAGAGCGCCGACGCTGCGCGGCTCCCGCGGTACCACCCTCCTTGGCGGTGCACAGGACACCGCCCCCTCATTGAGGTCGCGACGCCGGTTCTACCGGCCGCGGATCTCCGCGGCTTTCTTCCGGCGGCTCCGGGGTGATGCTTCACGCCGCGCTCGCCCCCGGGCTCTCACCGTCCCCGGGTCGCTCATGGCTGCGTACGACGCTACTGGTCCCCATCCACGCCTTTCGCTGCGCCCAGTGTAAGGGCCCGTACGGGGAGAGGCCGACCGGTTTTGCCCCGTGCAGCCGTTGACCCGAATGGCCACACAGGGCGCGGCCGGGGTGTGGTGCGGCACAGAGGGCGGATTACTCGGCGGGGAGCTGGGCACAACGGATGCAGGTTCGACTTCTCGCAGCCCGGGACGGGTCCGACCGGCGGCGTGCCCCGTTGCCGCGGCGCTGGGGTCGATTTATCGTCCCAGCACGATTCGCGAGCAAGATCACAATATGTGAAGGGGCCGCGGCCATGGTGGCGAAGAAGACTGCCGAGAAGACGGCGTCCGCGCGTGCCGCCACTGCGGAAGCGACTGAGCGGAAGCCCGCCTCGACGACCACACCCCGGAAGGCCACGAGCAGGTCCGCCGCCACGAAGCCGGCGCGGAAACAGGCGTCGGCCACCGTGGACGCGGTCGACAAGGGAGCGGCGGGCAGGTCCCGGACCTCCGGTAGGGGAACCTCGGCCACCAAGGAGACTCCGGCTCGCAAGAAGGCCGCGGCCAAGGATGTGTCCGACGTCGAAGCCCCGAGAGGGAAGGCCGTTTCCAAGAAGGCGGCCGCCACCAAGGCGGCGGCCAAGAAGGCGGCCGCAGGTGCGCCGGCGTCCACGAAGGCCGCGTCCGACCGGGTGGCACGCAAGCAGACCAAGCCGGGAGGCATGGCCATGGTCGACGAGACGGTCGTCACCGAGTCCGAAGAGGCGACAACGGCCGTCACCGGCCGCGCCGCCAAGAAGGCGGCGGCTGTCACCGAGGCCGCGGCAAAGAAGGCCGGCGCAGGCAAGGGGAAACAGCGCGCCCCGGTGGAGAGGAAGGCGGCAACGAAGACGGCCGGGAAGTCCGTCCGGAAGACCACGGCCCGCAAGGCCGTGAAGAAGCCCGTCCCCGAGGCCGATGTGGTGGCGCCGGGGCAGGTCGACAGGGAGGTCGTCGACAAGTCGACCGCCAGGAGAACCGCGGCCGGCGAGCTCGCCGCCGAGGGGGCGGCAGTGGCCGCGAAGCAGACAGGAGCCAGGACGGTGGCAGCGAAGAAGACCGCGGGCAGGGCATCAGCCGCAGGCGGGAGCGCGGTGGCGGTGTCGACGGCCCGTACAGCGGCCGCGACACCGCCGGGTGAGCTGGCGGTCCGGCCCGGCGAGGACCCATGGACGCAGGAAGAGGTCGACGCGGCCAGGGCCGAGCTCGCGGGCGAGGCGACCCGGCTGACCGACGAGATCACCTCCTCGGAGGCGGCGCTGGCCGGGCTGATGCGGGACTCCGGAGACGGCGCCGGCGACGACGAGGCGGACACCGGGGCGAAGAACATCACCCGCGAGCACGAGATGGCGCTCGCTGCCAACGGCCGGGAGATGCTCGAGCAGACCGAGCGGGCGCTGCAGCGGCTGGACACCGGGACGTACGGCCTCTGCGAGAGCTGCGGCAACCCGATCGGCAAGGCCCGCATGCAGGCGTTCCCGCGCGCGACCCTGTGTGTCGAGTGCAAGCAGAAGCAGGAACGCAGGGGCTGACCTGGCGGAGGCTTGCCGTACCCTCGTCCTCAGTCAGGCACCTAGGTTGAGGGACTCACGTGGCAGAGGCGGAGCGCATCATCGGTACGCCGGATGTTGACGACGAGGCTGCGGCGCCCGCCGAGCAGCCGAAAGGCACACGCAAGATCGCGATGCTGTTCGCGGTGGCGCTCGTGGCCTACGTCCTCGACCTCGGCAGCAAGATGCTCGTGGTGGCCAAGCTGGAGCACCACGAGCCGATCGAGATCATCGGTGATCTGCTGAAGTTCGAGGCGGTTCGGAACCCGGGCGCCGCGTTCGGCATGGGCGAGGCCTTCACGATCATCTTCACCTTCATCGCGGCGACCGTGATCGTCGTGATCGTGCGCCTGGCCCGCAAGCTCTACAGCACTCCCTGGGCCATCGCCCTCGGTCTGCTGCTCGGTGGGGCGCTCGGCAACCTCACGGACCGGATCTTCCGCTCGCCCGGCGTCTTCGAGGGCGCGGTCGTCGACTTCATCGCGCCCGCGCACTTCGCCGTGTTCAACCTCGCGGACTCCGCGATCGTGTGCGGCGGCATCCTCATCGTGCTGCTCTCCTTCAAGGGCCTCGACCCCGACGGGACAGTCCACAAGGACTGACAAGGCATACTCGACGGGTGAGTACGATTCCCGAGATCCGCACCCTGCCCGTACCCGACGGCCTGGAGGGCGAGCGCGTCGACGCCGCCATCTCCCGGATGTTCGGGTTCTCCCGTACGAAGGCGGCCGAGCTTGCCGCTGCCGGGAAGGTGCAGGTCGACGGCTCGGTCGTCGGCAAATCGGAACGCGTGCACGGCGGCGCCTGGCTCGAGGTCGAGATGCCGCAGGCACCCGCCCCCGTGCAGATCGTCGCCGAGCCGGTCGAGGGCATGGAGATCGTGCACGACGACGACGACATCGTCGTGATCGCCAAGCCCGTCGGCGTGGCCGCGCATCCGAGCCCCGGCTGGACCGGCACCACCGTCATCGGCGGGCTCGCGGCGGCGGGCTACCGGATCTCCACCTCGGGGGCCTCCGAGCGGCAGGGCATCGTGCACCGCCTGGACGTGGGCACGTCAGGGCTGATGGTCGTCGCCAAGTCGGAGCGGGCGTACACCCTGCTGAAGCAGCAGTTCCGTGACCGCGTCGTCGACAAGCGCTACCACGCGCTGGTGCAGGGCCACCCCGATCCGATGAGCGGCACGATCGACGCGCCGATCGGCCGGCACCCCAGCCTCGACTACAAGTGGGCGGTCACCGCGGAGGGCAAGCCGTCGGTCACGCACTACGACCTGCTCGAGGCGTTCCGGGCGGCGTCGCTGCTCGACATCAAGCTGGAGACCGGCCGAACCCACCAGATCCGGGTACACATGTCGGCGCACCGCCACCCGTGCGTGGGCGACCTGACGTACGGCGCGGACCCGACGATGGCGAAGCGCCTCGGCCTGACCCGCCAGTGGCTGCACGCGGTACGGCTGGGCTTCGAGCACCCTTCGGACGGGCAGTGGGTGCAGTTCGAGAGCACCTACCCGGACGATCTGCAGCAGGCGCTGGACCGGATTGCGGCGGAGAGCTCGTGAGCACCGCGGAGCGGACGACCGGCGTCACCGTGCGCGTCGCCGTCGGCCCCGACGACCGTGAGGCGTGCTTCGCGGTCCGCAAGGAGGTCTTCGTCGCCGAGCAGCGGGTGCCGGAGGACATCGAGTACGACGCCTATGACGCGGAGGACGCGGACACCGTGCACGTCCTGGCGGTCGGGGCGGACGGCCGGGCGCTCGGCACCGGCCGGCTGCTGCACGGACCGGCCGCGGCCGGCAGGACCGGCGGCGACCCCACGGTCGGCTCGCTCGGCCGGCTCGCGGTGACCAAGTCGGCGCGCGGCCTCGGCGTGGGCGTGGCGCTGGTCCGGGCGATCGAGGGCGCGGCACGGGAGCGGGGCCTGGCCGCCGTCGACCTTCACTCGCAGACCCACGCCCGAGGCTTCTACGAGCGGCTCGGATACACGGCGTACGGCGTGGAGTTCCTGGACGCGGGCATTGCCCACCTGGCCATGCGGCGGCCGCTCCGCGCTTCCTGACGAAGCAGCGGGACGGGTGCCAGGGCCTGTTCCGGCGGCCCGCGTGGCACAGTTGAAGCCTTGATCGTCGGGGTTTCGCACCGCCGGAGGGCACACCGTGGACCAATTGGCGCTGCTCTTCGCGCTGTTGCTCGGAGCCGTGGTGACCGTACCGTTCGGACAGCGGCTGGGGCTGCCCCCGCCGGTGCTGATGACGCTGGCGGGGATCGTCCTCGCCTTCCTGCCCTTCGTGCCGAACGTCGAGGTGCCGCCCGAGTTCATTCTGCCGCTGCTGCTGCCGCCGCTGCTGTACGCGGCCGTGCAGCGCACCTCCTGGCGGCAGTTCACGGCCAACGTCCGGCCGATTCTGCTGCTCGCCGTCGCCCTCGTGTTCGTGACGACCGCGGCGGTGGCCGCCGTCGCGCACGCCGTCGTGCCCGGTCTGCCGATCGCCGCCGCGGTCGCCCTGGGCGCGCTGGTGGCCCCGCCCGACCCGGTCGCGGCGACCGCGGTCGCAGGGCCGCTGGGGCTGCCGCGCCGACTGGTCTCCATCCTCGAGGGCGAGGGCCTCTTCAACGACGTCACGGCCATCGTGCTGTACCACGTGGCCATCGCGGCCGCCGTGACCGGCACGTTCTCGTGGCCCGTCGCCGGGGGTGAGCTCGTGCTGTCCGCGGTCGTCGCGCTGGCCGTTGGACTCGCTCTGGGCTGGCTCTCCAACAAGCTGATGGGCATGCTCGGCGACGCGACCCTGCAGATCGGGCTCACGCTGATGGTGCCGTTCGTCAGCTATGTGCTGGCCGAGGAGCTGAAGGGCTCCGGCGTCCTCGCCGTCCTCGTCACCGCGCTCTTCCTCGCGGAACACGGAGCCGACGCCGACGACGTGATGGGACGCCTGGCGGGCAACACCTTCTGGCAGATCGTCGACACCCTCGTCACCGGGGTCGCGTTCGGGCTCATCGGTCTCGAACTGCACAACGTCTTCGGCACGGCGGACGGGCGGGAGTGGCAGATGCTCGGCTGGGGCGCGGCGGTCGTCGCGGTCGTGGTCGGCGTACGGCTGCTCTGGCTGCTGCCCGCGACCTGGCTCGCCAAGCGACTCCACACCCTGCGCGACATCGACGAGGAGATCCCCGTCAGCTGGCGCGAGACCGTCGTCATGTGGTGGTCGGGGATGCGGGGCGTGGCATCCGTCGCGCTGGCCCTCGCCATTCCGCTGAAGACGCAGGACGGCGCCGGTTTCCCGGGCCGGGAGGAGATCATCTTCATCGCCTTCTCCGTCATCCTGGCCACGCTCGTCGTGCAAGGCCTGACCCTGCCCTGGCTGGTGAAGCGGCTCGGGGTGCAGGCGGACACGGACACGGAGCGGCAGCTGGAGCGCGACCTGGCGATCCGGGTGGCGAAGGCGGCCAAGCGCCGGCTGCGGGAGATCGAGGAGGTGGAGCAACTGCCGGAGGACGTCAGCGAGCGGCTGCTGCGCGGTGCGTACGAGATGGGGGCGCGCATCAGCCCCGAGATCGTGGACGACGAGCGGCGGGAGTGGTTCGCCAAGCGGGCGGACCGGATGCGGACGGTCCAGCGCATCCAGCGGGAGATGATGTCGGCGGCGCGGCACGAGGTGCTGGCGGCGCGCAGTGAGCCGGGGGCGGATCCGGAGGTCGTGGACCGGGTGCTGCGGCACTTGGATGTGCGCAGCCTGCGGTGAGGCCTGACCGGGGCGGGGCCCGCTGCGCGGTGCTGTTCCCCACCCCACCCCACCCCGCCCCTTCCCGAACCGGGGTCTCCGACCCCGGACCCCGGGCCGGGGTCGCCGGCGGGGCTGAAGTCGCCGGGCAACTTCAGCCCGTGCGGGGGCACCTCCCACGGCCGCCAGGCCGTAGGGGGAGAGTGAGGACACCGCGCGGAGCCCCGCGCAGCGGCCCGTCAGCCACGGCCCGTACGTGGGGGCTTCGAGGACGGCTCGCCGTCCAGCGCATAGTCGCCCGCGTTGTTGCTGTGGATCTCCTCCGCGCGCAGCGGCCGGTCGCGGCCGGCCGCCGCGCGGTCCGGCCACTGGCCGTCCGGCGGCAGCGACGCGGCCGACGTCGCGATCCGCGGCAGCGCGTACGGATGCTTCTCGCACAGCCAGGCGATCATCTGCTCCCGCACGACGCAGCGGGCCGTCCAGATGTCGTCCGCGTCCTTCGCGGTCACGACCACGCGCACCTCGATCGTGCTGGGCGTCGTGTCGGTGACGGCGAGACTCCAGTCCCTGCCGTCCCAGGCCTTGCACTCGCCGAGGATCTCCTGCAGCCTCTCGCGCATCAGTGCGACCGGCGCCGAGTGGTCCAGGTGGAAGAAGACCGTCCCGGTCATCTGGGCCCCGCCGCGCGACCAGTTCTCGAACGGCTTGCTCGTGAAGTACGACACAGGCATGGTGATGCGGCGCTCGTCCCAGGTGCGGACGGCCAGGAACGTCAGCGTGACCTCCTCGACGACGCCCCACTCGCCGTCCACCACCACCGTGTCGCCGATGCGGACCATGTCGCCGAAGGCGATCTGGAAGCCGGCGAAGAGGTTTCCGAGCGTGGACTGCGCGGCGACACCGGCGACGATGCCGATGATGCCCGCGGAGGCCAGCATCGAGGCGCCGAACTTCTCCATCCCGGGGAATGTCAGCAGCATCGCCGCGGCCGCCACCACCACGACGACCGCCGTGACGATCCGCACGATCAGGGTGATCTGGGTCCGCACCCGGCGGACCCGGGCGGGATCGCGGGTCGAGGACGCGTAGCGGGCGTAGGACGACTCGACGACCGCGGAGACGATCCGCGTCACCAGCCATGCGCTCGCGCCGATCAGCACCAGCGAGAGCACATGGCCGATGCCGGATTGGTGGCGCTGGACGAGCGACCAGTGCGTCTCGCGGTAGCCGGCTCGCAGCAGCGCCCCGAGCAGTACGACCTGCAGCGGCAGGCGGCATCGGCGCAGCATGCCCCACAGCGGGGTCTCGGGGTGGTGTTCGTCCGCGCGGCGCAGCAGACGGTCGACAGCCCAGCCGAGAACCAGTGTGAGCAGGACCGCTCCACCGATGACGGCCAACGGGCGCAAGGCGTTCTCCATGTCTCCGTAACTCCTGATGGCGAAGGCGGCTGGCAGGATGGCCGGATGAACGTCATCCTTTTCCATTCGACCTTCGGTCTGCGTCCGGCGGTGCACGCCGCCGCGGACCGGCTGCGTGCCGCCGGGCACGAGGTTCGCGTGCCCGACCTGTTCGACGGGCAAACCGCCGAGAGCGTGGAGGAGGGCAGGGAGCTCAGGGAGGCTGTCGGCACGGACGAATTGCTGCGGCGGGCGATCCACGCCGCAGCGCCCCTTTCCGATGAGGGCCTTGTCTACGCCGGGTTCTCGCTCGGCGGCGCGGTCGCGCAGAATCTGGCGCTCGGCGACGAGAAGGCGCGCGGGCTGCTGCTTCTGCACGGCACCTCCGACATGGCGGAGGGCGCGCGGGCGGACGATCTGCCCGTGCAGTTGCACGTCGCCAGCCCCGACCCCTTCGAGCCCGACGACTGGCTGAACACCTGGTACCTGCAGATGCAGCAGGCGGGCGCGGACGTGGAGGTCCACCGTTACCCGGGTGCCGGGCATCTCTACACCGACCCCGAACTGCCGGACTACGACGAGGAAGCGGCCGAGCAGACCTGGCGGACGGCGCTCGGGTTCCTCGACTCACTCTGAGCGGCAGCGGGGCGGCGGACGGAACCGCCCGGCACGCTCGTGGCGCGCCGGGCGACGGGAGTCCCTGGCGGCCCGGTCAGCCGCGGTAGGCCGCCCAGTGGTCCTTCATCCGCTGCACCTGGCCCGAGGTGAACTGGTACATGCAGGCGTCGTACGTGTAGTCCATGAAGTTGTGGATCGGGTCCGCACCGGTCTTGTTGGCGCAGGTGTCACGGCCGGTCGGGCAGGCGTATGCGGGGCTCTTCTCGGCGGGGGTGTCGGTCACGTAGTCGCCGTTGCCGTTACAGCCGCCCTGGAAGGTGTGGTAGAGGCCCATCCAGTGGCCGACCTCGTGAGTGGCGGTGTCGCCCTCGTCGTAGTTGGTGGCGGAGCCGCCGGGGAGCGAGGTGTCGAGGACCACCACACCGTCCATGGACGGGCTGGAGTTGTAGGAGGACGGGAAGGTCGCCCACCCGAGCAGGCCGCCGCCGAGATTGGCCGTGTAGAAGTTGAGCGCGCCCGCGTCGCCCTTGCGCAGCGTGGACTTCATCTGCTTCTCGGCGGTGGAGCCCGAGGACAGGTTGTACCAGGAGGCGTTGTCGGTGTAGTCGGTGCCGGCCAGCGTGAACTGGAAGCCGGAGTCGACGTTTCCGGTGCCCTGGCCGGCGTAGGCCGCGTTGAGCACCGCGAGCTGGCTGTTGATCTGGGCGCTGGAGAGCTTGCCGGTCTCGCCGTCGTGGATGACGTGGAAGTAGACCGGGATGCTGGTCGCGGCGGCGGCCTGGATTTCTGGGCCGCTCCTACGGGCGGCGTCCAGTCTCTTCTTCAGGTCCGCGTCCATGGCCTTGGCCTTGGCCTCGGAGATCTCGTTGGGCTCGTGGGCGTGACCGGCGCCGGGACGTGTCTCACGTGCGGCGGCGTGCGCGTGGGTGTCCTCCCCGCAGTGCTCCGCGGTGGAAGACGCCGGTGCCGCGGACGATGTGGCGGCGGCGACGCTGCCGGGAGCGGAGAGCGGGGCGAGGGCCAGGGTTCCGGCCATGATCGCCGTACCGACTGCACGGTGGCGCAGTCGGGGGGATATACGGGCAAGAGCGCGCATTACGTCTCCTCGCGGGGGGTTGTGAAAGGGCCTTTCCTGGCCACCGCGGGGAGATTACGGGTGCATGTCAGATCTTGATGAGGACTCTTCAGGCCCAATCAATCCAGGGGCGATTGCGGACATCGGGAAGAAAGGTTTCGGTCATGTCCGGGGTGTGAGATCAGCCAGTAACGAGAGCACTGACGACGACGGGTGGTGTGTCCGCATTCATGGTGCGGAACACGCCACCCGTCGTAGCGATGTGATCTCCTGTTAACAGTGTGGCGAGTGGCTGGAAATCACCCCTAGCGCACCGGCTGGTTCACGCGCTCGACCTTCTGCGTTCCACTGAGCGTCCGGTAGGAGCGGGACCACGTGGACGTTGCGTCCTGCTTCGTCCGGTCGGAGATCGTGTAGTAGTCCATCTGCGAGCGCTCGGCGGTGACGTCCAGCACGCCGTAGCCGTGCCCGTCCATGTCCACCCACTTCACATGGCGGTTGGCCGCACGCACGGCCGCCGACGCGACCAGCGAGACGGTCCCCGGCGCCACATGGAGGATGTCGTCCAGGTTGTCGGAGCTCACCGACGTCACCACGAACTCCGTGGCGGCGGAGCGAGAGAGCGGGTACGTCGCCGCCTTGGCCGGGACGTCGTTCGCCCACGCCATGTGGATGTCGCCGGTGAGGAAGACCGTGTTCTCGATACCGCGCTGCGTCAGATGCGTCAGCAGCTCCTTGCGGTCGTCCGTGTAGCCGTCCCACTGGTCGATGTTGACGGCAAGCCCCTCCTTGGGCAGACCCATCAATTCGGCCAGCGGCGCCAGCAGATGGGCGGGAAGCGAGCCGAAGGCCACCGGCGAGATCATCACCGAGGTGCCGACCAGCTGCCACGACGCGTCCGAGGCCGAGAGCCCCGCCTTCAGCCAGTCCAGCTGCGCTCGCCCGGTGAGCGAGCGGTCCGGGTCGTCGACGTCGCCGTTGCCTATGCCCGTCTGCTGGGAACGGAACGACCGCAGGTCCAGCAGGTGCAAGTCGGCCAGGCTGCCGAAGCGGAGCCTGCGGTAGACGGTGCCCTCGGTCGAGGCGCGGACGGGCATCCACTCGAAGTACGCCTGTTTGGCCGCGGCGGCCCTGGCCGCCCACTCTCCCTCGGCGCCGGGTGTGTGGTTCTCCGCGCCGCCCGCCCAGGCGTCGTTGGCGAACTCGTGGTCGTCCCATATCGCGATCACGGGGTGCGCGGCGTGCATCGCCTGCAGGTCGGGGTCCGTCTTGTAAGTGGCGTGCCGGAGCCGGTAGTCGGCGAGCGTCACGATCTCGTGCCGCGGCTCGTGCTGCCGTACGGCGTACTCCTCCGCGGGGTACCCGCCGGTCGCGTACTCGTATATGTAGTCGCCGAGATGCAGGACCGCGTCGAGATCCGTACGGGCCGCCAGGTGACGGTAGGCGGAGAACCAGCCGGACTCCCAGTTGGCGCACGACACCACGCCGAAGCGCACCCCGGGCGCGGCCGCGTCCGGGGCGGGCGCGGTGCGGGTGCGTGCGACGGGGGAGACGGCGACGCCCGCGGTGAAGCGGTAGAAGTAGGAGGTCCCGGGGCGCAGGCCGCGCACGTCCACCTTGACGGTGTGGTCGGAGGCCGCCTTCGAGGTGGTGGTGCCGCGTGCGACGACCCGGGCGAACCCCCGGTCCTCCGCGACCTCCCAGGCGACGTCGGTGTCGGCACCCCTGCCGGAGCCGGGTATCGCGTCGGTGCTCGGGGTGACGCGGGTCCACAGGAGTACGCCGTCGGGCAACGGGTCGCCCGAGGCGGTGCCGTGGAGGAAGGCGGGGCCCTGGTCCGCCGCTGTGGCGGGGGAGACGAGGGAGCCGAGAACGGGTGCGGCGACGGCGGTGGCGGCAGCGGCTCTGACGACCGTGCGGCGACTGGGAGTTGAGGAGAATCGACTGGTCACGGCCGATCAGACTACTGACCAGTACGCCGAATGGGCGGGCGAACCGGGAAAGTTCGCCCGCCCATTCGAAGCGGTCCACCTGAGTGTTGCCGTCCTGACCGCCGGCGGCGGCCGACCGGAGGGCGGCGATCAGCCCTTGAGCGCCTTGTCGATCGCCGTGGTGAACTCCTTCACCGTCATGGGCGCGTTGTCGCTGCCCTCCGCGGTGACCTTCTTGCCGTCCATCATCAGCGTCGGCGTGCCCTGGACGCCGCTCTTGTCGAACGTCTCCGACATCTTCATCGCCCAGGCGTCGAACGTACCGTCCTCGACGTTCTTCTTGAACTCGGCGTTGCTCTTGAGGGCGGGGACCGCGTCGGCGACCTCGAGGAGGTAGGAGTCCTTGGCGAACTTGTCGTCGTTCTCCTCGGGGTGGAACTCGGCGGAGTACAGCGCCGACTTGTACGCGAGGAAGGCGTCGGGGCTCACGTTCAGGGCCGCGCCGAGCGCGCTGAGCGCGTTCTTGGAGCCCTCGCCGTTGGTGGCGTTGTCGATGAAGGTGGCGCCGACGTACTTGATCCTGTACTTGCCGGCCTCGACGTCCTTGTCGACCGTCTCGCCGACCGCCTGCTCGAAGGTCGCGCAGACCGGGCAGCGCGAGTCCTCGTACAGCTCCAGGGTCTTCTTCGCGCTGTCCTTGCCGACGACAACGGTCGTGCCGTTCTTGCCCTCGGTGTTCTTCGGCGCGGTGACGTTCGACTCCTTGGCCACCGATTCCCAGTGGCCCGGCTTGTTCGCCTGCATGATGCCGTAACCGACACCGCCGGCGACCGCGAGCACCACGATCACCGAACCGATGACGACCAGCTGCCGGCGGACCTTGTCCTTCTTGGCCTGACGCTCGCGCTCCTGGCGCATCCGCTCGCGTGCCGCCGCCTTGTTGGCCTGGCTGTTGCGATTGCTCATGATCATTCACTCCGTGCGGGGACGTAAAAAAGGGAAGGGGACTTGCTGTTCAGGCGCAGAGCGCGACCGAAAGCGGCGGTCCCCTCCGTCCCACGGAGTGCACCAGCAGACGGGTACGGGAAGAGCGGGGCGCGTACTGCTCCGGGAACCGTGCCCGGCGACGGGGCCCGGGGGTGTGCACCGCGGCGACCGCCAGGAGCAGCGGCCGGAAAGCGAACGTGCCCACCGCGCGCACCAGTGCCGCCAGAGCCGACTCACCGCGACGCAGCCATGCCGCCGCGATCAGGCCGACCGCCACATGGACGGCGAGCAGCAGCCAGGGCTGGGCGGGGTCGGGGGTGCTGAGCAGGGCCGCGAGCCCCTGCTGGTCGGCGGGCGCGGGAACACCCGGCAGTGCTGAGCCGACCTCGCCGCCTCCGCAGAGCAGGTCGAAGCCGAACGACCGCAGCGAACCGGCGACCGGTCCGCCCGCTGGGCCGTAACAGACGTGCTGGCCGGTGGTGAAGACCGTGTCCGCGGCAAGCTCCAGCGGGATCAGCAGTCCGGCGATGCGCCAGAACCCCCGCTCGCGGCACGCCAGCGCGAAGGCGACGGCGAAGACCGCGGCGGCGAGGGCGGCGACGGTGGCCAGCGGCAGGGGAGCGCGGGAGAGCAGCACATGGGCGGCGGCGGACAGCGTCACGACCAGTGCCGTGAAGATCGCTGCCCGCAGCGCTCTGAGCCGCGTCCCGGACGTGTCCATCGTCGCCGAGTGTGTCATGCGTTTCTTAAGAGGCTCTTAAAGAGGTCCCCAGGCCTCTCGAGGAGGGTTCCGGCCGTCGCCTAAAGGCCCGGGATCCGACCGTTGCGGAACAGGTCGACGAAGATCTGGTGGTCGGCGCGCGCCCTGGCGCCGTAGCTGTGCGCGAAGTCGACCAGCAGGTCGCCGAAGCCCTCCTCGTCCGCCGCGATGGCCGCGTCGATGGCCCGCTCCGTGGAGAAGGGCACGAGCGAGTGGCCGCTCTCGTCGTCCGCCGCCGAGTGCATCGTCGCCGTCGCCCGGCCGAGGTCGGCGACGACCGCCGCGATCTCCTCCGTGTCGTCGATGTCGGACCAGTCCAGATCCACCGCGTACGGCGAGATCTCGGCGACCAGTTGACCGGAGTTGTCCAGCTCGGTCCAGCCGAGCCACGGGTCGGCATGGGCCTGGAGGGCGCGCTGGGAGATCACCGTGCGGTGACCCTCGTGCTGAAAGTAACCGCGCACCTCGGGGTCGGTGATGTGCCGGGAGACAGCAGGGGTCTGCGCCTGCTTCATGTAGATCACCACATCGTTCTCGAGGGCGTCGCTGTTGCCCTCCAGCAGGATGTTGTACGAAGGCAGGCCGGCCGAGCCGATGCCGATGCCGCGGCGGCCCACGACGTCCTTGACCCGGTAGGAGTCCGGGCGGGTCAGGCTCGAGTCGGGCAGCGTCTCCAGATAGCCGTCGAAGGCGGCCAGCACCTTGTACCGGGTGGCCGCGTCCAGCTCGATCGAACCGCCGCCCCAGGCGAACCGGCGCTCGAAGTCACGGATCTCCGTCATCGAGTCCAGCAGCGAGAACCGGGTCAGCGAGCGGGCGACGCGCAGGGCGCCGAGCAGCGGTCCGTCCGCGGTGTCGAGGGTGAACGGCGGCACCTCGTCGTTCTTGGCGCCGGTCGCCAGGGCGTGGATGCGCTCCCGGTACGCGGCGGCGCAGATCCGCACCAGCTCGGTGATCTGGTCGTCGCTCAGCGCCTTGGTGTAGCCGATCAGGGCCAGCGAGGCGGCCAGCCGCTTGAGGTCCCAGGTGAAGGGGCCGACATAGGCCTCGTCGAAGTCGTTGACATTGAAGATCAGCCGGCCGTTGGCGTCCATGTACGTGCCGAAGTTCTCCGCGTGGAGATCGCCGTGGATCCACACCCGGCCGGTCCGCTCGTCGAGGAACGGCCCGCCGTGCTGCTCCTGCTCCAGGTCCTTGTAGAACAGGCACGCCGTGCCCCGGTAGAAGGCGAACGCCGACGCCGCCATCTTGCGGAACTTGACCCGGAAGGCGGCCGGGTCGGCCGCCAGGAGCTCGCCGAAGGCGGTCTCGAATACGGCGAGGATCTCCTCGCCGCGCTGCTCGGCGGTGTGCTGCGGGACCGGCATCGGGGGGTGCCTCCTGGTGCGTGCATGCGGGACAGTATTTCCGCACCCTCCAACGCACGAAGGTACGCGGGAGTGCCCGCCCGGCCCCCGCCCGGCGCCCCGGCAGCCGCCTCCTCGAGGGGCGACGCCAGGTGGTTTTCCCCCGGGGTGTCAGTGCGGCGACGTAGACTTCCACGCTGTCCCCCAGACTGCCCGCAGCCTGGCGCCCACTGTTCTTCGGAGGCCCGCCGCCGTGACCAAGCCGCCCTTCACGCACCTTCACGTACACACCCAGTACTCGCTGCTGGACGGTGCCGCGCGGCTCAAGGACATGTTCGATGCGTGCAACGAGATGGGCATGTCGCACATCGCCATGTCGGACCACGGCAACCTCCACGGGGCGTACGACTTCTTCCACTCCGCGAAGAAGGCCGGAGTGACTCCGATCATCGGCATCGAGGCCTATGTCGCGCCCGAGTCCCGGCGGAACAAGCGCAAGATCCAGTGGGGCCAGCCGCACCAGAAGCGGGACGACGTCTCCGGCTCCGGCGGCTACACCCACAAGACCATCTGGGCGGCGAACGCGTCCGGCCTGCACAACCTGTTCCGCCTCTCCTCCGACGCGTACGCGGAGGGCTGGCTGCAGAAGTGGCCTCGGATGGACAAGGAGACCATCTCCAAGTGGTCGGAAGGGCTGATCGCCTCCACCGGCTGCCCCTCCGGCGAGCTGCAGACCAGGCTGCGCCTCGGCCAGTTCGACGAGGCCCTGAAGTCCGCCTCCGAGTACCAGGACATCTTCGGCAAGGACCGGTACTTCCTGGAGCTGATGGACCACGGCATCGAGATCGAGCGCCGCGTCCGCGACGGGCTGCTGGAGATCGGCAAGAAGCTGGGCATTCCGCCCCTGGTGACCAACGACTCCCACTACACGTACGCGCACGAGGCGACCGCCCACGACGCGCTGCTGTGCATCCAGACCGGAAAGAACCTCTCCGACCCCGACCGCTTCAAGTTCGACGGCACCGGTTACTACCTGAAGTCGACCGACGAGATGTACGCGATCGACTCCTCGGACGCCTGGCAGGAGGGCTGCCGCAACACCCTGCTGGTGGCCCAGCAGGTCGACACCGCCGGCATGTTCGAGAAGCGCGACCTCATGCCGAAGTTCGACATCCCCGAGGGCCACACCGAGGTCACCTGGTTCAAGGAGGAAGTGCGGCGCGGCATGGAGCGCCGCTACCCCGGCGGCATTCCCGAGGACCGCCAGAAGCAGGTCGAGTACGAGATGGACGTCATCATCCAGATGGGGTTCCCGGGGTACTTCCTCGTCGTCGCCGACTTCATCATGTGGGCCAAGAACCAGGGCATCGCGGTCGGCCCCGGCCGAGGCTCCGCGGCCGGTTCGATCGTCGCGTACGCCATGGGCATCACCGACCTCGACCCCATCCCGCACGGCCTGATCTTCGAGCGGTTCCTCAATCCCGAGCGCGTCTCCATGCCCGATGTCGACATCGACTTCGACGAGCGCAGGCGCGTCGAGGTGATCAGGTACGTGACGGAGAAGTACGGCGCCGACAAGGTCGCCATGATCGGCACCTACGGCAAGATCAAGGCGAAGAACGCCATCAAGGACTCCGCCCGCGTCCTCGGCTACCCGTACGCGATGGGAGACCGGCTCACCAAGGCCATGCCCGCCGATGTCCTCGGCAAGGGCATCGACCTCAACGGCATCACCGACCCCTCGCACCCGCGCTACAGCGAGGCCGGCGAGATCCGCGGGATGTACGAGAACGAACCGGATGTGAAGAAGGTCATCGACACCGCCAAGGGTGTCGAGGGCCTGGTCCGGCAGATGGGCGTGCACGCCGCCGGCGTGATCATGTCCAGCGAGACCATCACCGAGCATGTCCCCGTGTGGGTCAGGCACACCGACGGTGTGACCATCACCCAGTGGGACTACCCGCAGTGCGAGTCGCTCGGGCTGCTGAAGATGGACTTCCTCGGCCTGCGCAACCTCACGATCATGGACGACGCCATCAAGATGGTGAAGTCCAACAAGGGCATCGACCTGGAGATGCTCTCCCTCCCGCTCGACGACCCCAAGACCTTCGAGCTGCTCCAGCGCGGCGACACCCTCGGTGTCTTCCAGTTCGACGGCGGACCCATGCGGTCCCTGCTGCGGCTGATGAAGCCCGACAACTTCGAAGACATCTCCGCCGTGTCCGCGCTCTACCGCCCGGGCCCGATGGGAATGAACTCCCACACGAACTACGCGCTGCGCAAGAACAAGCAGCAGGAGATCACGCCGATCCACCCCGAGCTGGAGGAGCCGCTCGAGGAGGTCCTCGCGGTCACCTACGGCCTGATCGTCTACCAGGAGCAGGTCCAGAAGGCCGCCCAGATCATCGCGGGGTACTCGCTCGGCGAAGCCGACATCCTGCGCCGCGTCATGGGCAAGAAGAAGCCCGACGAGCTGGCGAAGAACTTCGTCCTCTTCCAGAAGGGCGCCCGGGAGAAGGGCTACAGCGACGAGGCCATCCAGGCCCTGTGGGACGTGCTGGTCCCCTTCGCCGGATACGCGTTCAACAAGGCGCACTCCGCCGCCTACGGCCTCGTCTCCTACTGGACGGCGTACCTCAAGGCGAACCACCCCGCCGAGTACATGGCGGCGCTGCTCACTTCGGTCAAGGACGACAAGGACAAGTCGGCCGTCTATCTGAACGAGTGTCGCCGCATGGGCATCAAGGTGCTGCCGCCCAATGTGAACGAGTCCATGTCGAACTTCGCCGCACAGGGCGACGACGTGATCCTCTTCGGCCTCACCGCCGTGCGCAACGTCGGCCAGAACGTGGTCGAGTCGATCATCAAGTCGCGCAAGGCGAAGGGGAAGTACAGTTCCTTCCCCGACTTCCTCGACAAGGTCGAGGCCGTCGTCTGCAACAAGCGGACCATCGAGTCCCTCATCAAGGCCGGTGCCTTCGACGAGATGGGCCACACCCGCAAGGGCCTGGTCGCCCACCACGAGCCGATGATCGACAACGTGGTGGCCGTCAAGCGCAAGGAGGCGGAGGGCCAGTTCGACCTCTTCGGCGGCATGGGCGAGGAGGAGAACGACGAGCCGGGCTTCGGGCTCGACGTCGAGTTCTCCGACGTCGAATGGGACAAGTCGTATCTCCTCGCGCAGGAGCGCGAGATGCTCGGACTGTACGTCTCCGACCACCCGCTCTTCGGTATCGAGCACGTCCTGTCGGACAAGGCGGACGCTGCCATCTCCCAGCTCACCGGCGGTGAGCACGCGGACGGCGCGGTCGTCACCATCGGCGGCATCATCTCCGGTCTGCAGCGCAAGATGACCAAGCAGGGCAACGCCTGGGCCATCGCCACCGTCGAGGACCTGGCCGGCTCTATCGAGTGCATGTTCTTCCCGGCGACGTACCAGCTGGTGTCGACGCAGCTCGTCGAGGACACGGTGGTCTTCGTCAAGGGACGGCTCGACAAGCGTGAGGACATCCCGCGGCTGGTGGCGATGGAGCTGATGGTCCCCGACCTGTCGTCCGCCGGCACCAACGCCCCGGTGGTCGTGACCATCCCGACCGTCAAGGTCACCCCGCCGATGGTCACCCGCCTCGGCGAGATCCTCAGCCACCACAAGGGCAACACCGAGGTGCGGATCAAGCTCCAGGGCCCCCGCAAGACCACGGTGCTCCGGCTCGACCGGCATCGCGTCCAGCCGGACCCCGCGCTCTTCGGCGACCTCAAGGTCCTGCTCGGCCCGTCCTGCCTGGCGGGCTGACCGGCCCCGCCTGACGCACGCGCCCCCGCCCGCTCACGCACGCGCCCGCCGCCCGCTCACGCACCCGCCGGCCGCCCGCTCACGCACCCGCCGCACGCGCCGGCCGCCCGCTCACGCACCCGCCGCACGCGCCGGCCGCCCGCTCACGCGCCCGCCGCACGCAGAAGGGGCGCTCCCGTCGTCACGGGAGCGCCCCTTCTGGCGTTACGCGTCAATGCGGTCCGGCGCGGTCCGCTCAGTTGTGGCCGAAGCGCTTCTGCCGGCCCTTGTGGGCTATATCGGACGGCGTCACCGACTGCGCCCGCTGTTCGGCCTGCGCCTCGAGGGACGAGCTCTTCGCCTCCTGCGAGCCGCGCTCGGCCGGCGAGGACTTCTGCTCACGCTGCGGCTTCTTGTTCTTGGCCATGGTGGTGCCTCCTGTGGGGTGTAGGGGCCAGGGCCGCGACCAGACTCACATACGTAAAATACCGCCGCATTTTGGATCATTGCGCACCGTAGTCGGGGGCACCCCGTGCCCCGCGGCTCGATCCGCCACGCCGATGATCGAGTTCCGGCCGTTAACCCTCCCGTGGTCGGGCAGACTCGAAGGAAACCCGGAACAATCCCCGATCCCGACCCCCGATGAGCTCCCGAAAGAGGGTGGAACGCGTGGACCGCTGCGTCGTCCTGGTGGACGCCGGCTACCTGCTGGGTGCCGCCGCCAGCCTTCTCGCCGGAGAGCCGGCCAGGTCGCGGATCACCGTCGACCACGCCGCCCTCATCCACGGCCTGAGGGAGCTCGCGGAAGCCGATACGGAGCGGCCCCTGCTCCGTATCTACTGGTTCGACGGCGCGCCCGACCGCGTTCCCCAGCCGGAGCACCGCCGGTTGCGCGTGATGCCCCGGGTGACCGTCCGCCTGGGCGCCCTGACCCGCAGCGACGGACGCTGGGCGCAGAAGGGCGTCGACGCGGCGATGCACGCCGAACTCACCGAACTGGCCAGAAACCGCGCCTGCTCCGACGTCGTGCTGGTCACCGGCGACGGAGACCTGCTGCCGGGGCTGATGTCCGCCAAGGAACACGGCGTCGCCGTCCACCTCTGGGCCGTGCAGGCCGCCGACGGCGACTACAACCAGTCGGAGGACCTGGTCGCGGAGGCCGACGAGCGTCGGGTGCTCGACCGGGTCTGGATCACCCGGGCCGTCCGCGCCAAGGAACTCACCGGTATCTGCGCGCCGACGCCCGTGCCCCGGCCCGAGATCGCGGCCATCCTGTCGGCGCCGCTGCCCGAGTCGGCGCTCGCCGCGGCCGAGGAGCGTGCCGCCGAAGCCACACGCAACGGGACACGGCCCGTGCCGGAGGAGAACGGCGCGGCGCCCGCCCCGGCCCCCGCCGCCACCAAGGGCGTGCCCACGCCCAAGGACCTCGCCGGGTTGCGCGCGCCGGGACAGCAGACCCCCGCGCACCCGTCCCCGCACCCCGCGAACGCCACCCTGCGCTGGTCCTCCGACAAGGGCTGGATCGAACGGCCCGGCAGCGGGGCGCTGGGCGAGCCGCCGGAGACCGCCTCGCTGCCGACCCTCGCGCAGCTCACCAGCGCCGAGCAGCGCTGGGCCGACCGCGAGGAGGACATCACCACAGTCGGCGGTGACCCTTTCGAGGTCGGTCAGGTCTTCGCCCGGCGCTGGATGGAACGCCTTCCCGAGACGGGCCACGTGCAGAAGCTGTCCACCATGTACCCCCGCATCCCGCACCGCATCGACGGCGAACTTCTGCGTTACGCAGCACGTTTCGGACTTCTGGCGCACAAGGACGACCAGATCGACGAGCACGACCGCTATGCGATCAGGGCCGGATTCTGGCGGGAGATCGACGTACGGACGGCCGCGGAGCACGGGCCGGCGGCGGAGCAGTCGGGGCCCGAGGGCATTCGCGGCGGCCGGACCCCGTAGTCTCGTCCCTTGTGAGTACGGTGTGCGTGGTGCGGGATCTGGTCAAGACGTACCCCGCCGCGCGCGGCAGACGCGGGACGCCGGGGACACCCGAGGTGCGTGCCACGGACGGGATCAGTCTCGAGGTCCGGCGCGGCGAGATCTTCGGCCTGCTCGGACCGAACGGCGCGGGCAAATCGACCCTGGTGCGACAGCTCACCGGCCTGATGCGCCCCGACTCGGGCAGCGTCCACGTCCTCGGCCATGATCTCGTACGCCACCCCGAGCGCGCCGCCCGGCTCATCGGTTACCTCGGGCAGGAGTCGACCGCCCTCGACGAACTCACCGTGGCCCTCGCCGCGGAGACCACCGGACGGCTGCGCGGGCTGACGGCACGAGAAGCGCGCGCCGAACGGGACGCCGTCCTCGAGGAGCTTGGGCTCGCCGCCCTCGCCGCCCGCCCTCTGAAGAAGCTCTCCGGCGGACAGCGCCGGCTCGCCTGCTTCGCCACGACGCTTGTGGGGGAGCGGCCCGTGCTCGTGCTCGACGAGCCGACGACCGGCATGGACCCTGTCGCGCGGCGTGCCGTGTGGGCGGCCGTCGACCGGCGTCGCGCCGAGCGCGGCGCGACCGTGCTGCTCGTCACCCACAACGTCATCGAGGCCGAGACCGTCCTCGACCGGGTCGCCGTCCTCGACCGCGGCCGGGTCATCGCCTGCGACACCCCGTCCGGGCTGAAGGAAAGCGTCGCCGGCGAGGTCCGGGTCGAGCTGGTGTGGCGCGAACGCGCCCCGCTCGACGTGCCGGAGGTCGCCGCGCTCTGCGGCTTCGCGCAGCAGTCCGGGCGGCGCTGGGTCCTCAGGCTCGCGCCGGAGGAGGCACGGGCGGCTGTCGCCGCGGTGACCGGCGGCGCGGCGTTCGCGGCGCTCGACGACTTCACGCTGGCCACGCCGAGCCTGGAGGACGTGTACTTGGCACTCGGAGGGAACGCGACGAAGGGGCTGGTCAAGGCGTGAGCATCGTGTCCGCGGAAACCGCCGGGGCGGTGGCACGCACAGCCGTCGTGGTCGAGGAAGGTCCCGCGCCACTCGCACCACGGGCGCGGCTGTTGCCCGCGCTCGCCGCCGTGTACCGGGCGCAGCTGTCGCGGGCGAGGGTCGCCCGCATCCCGCTGCTGTTCGTGGCGACCTTCCAGTCCATAGGGATCATGGTCCTGATGCGGGGCGTCGTCGACGGCGGCACGGAGGCGCGGGCGGTTGTCGCGGGCGCGAGCGTGCTTGTCGTCGCCTTCGTCGCGCTCAACCTGCTCGCCCAGTACTTCGGCCAGCTCAGGGCCGGGGGAGGCCTCGACCACTACGCGACACTGCCCGTGCCGCCCGCGGCCGTGGTCCTCGGCGCGGCAGGGGCGTACGCCTCGTTCACCGTGCCCGGCACGGTGGCGACGGCCGTCGCCGGCAGTGTGCTGTTCCAGCTGCCGCTCACGCATCTGTGGGTGCTCGCCGCGGTGATCCCGCTCGCCGGCGCGGCACTCGCCGGGCTGGGAGCGGCCCTCGGACTGCTGGCGCCGCGTCAGGAACTGGCCACGCTGCTCGGGCAGCTGGGCATGTCCGCGGCGCTGTTGCTCGGCGTCCTGCCGGCCGAGCGGCTGCCGGGGCCGATCTCGTACGCCCGTGATCTGCTGCCGTCCACGTACGGCGTCGAGGCCATGGCCAGGACCTTCGACGCGAACCCCGACTGGGCGGCCGTCGGAATCGACCTCACCGTCTGCGCGGCCGTCGGGGTCTGCTCCCTGGCCCTGGCCACGTGGGCCTACCGGCGGGCGGCGGTCCGATGAGGCGACGGTGGGACGGGCCTGGCACGATGGCGGGGTGACCGCACCTTTGACGCCGCCGCACCAGCCCCACGAACCGTCCTCCTCGGACGACAATCCCTGGCAGGCACCGCCCGCCGGGGCTGGGCCGTCATCGATGTACGCGTACGGGGCGGCGAAGGACGAGGCCGAGTCGGCCGCGGAGCTGCGCAGGGACCTGCGGGACTCCGCCCTGATCCTGGTGTGCGTGACCCTCATGGGGCTGGCGCTGGGCTTCCTGTGGCTGTGGCTGGCGCCGCGGGTGCCGCTGATCTCCAACAACGAGGCCGTTTTCCTCAAGGACACGGAGGGCGAGGAGGCGATCGGCGCGGACGGCACGTTCGTGCTGCTGGCCGTCGCCCTCGGCGCCCTGAGCGCGGCGGCGGTCTTCCTCTTCCGCCGGCGCGGCGGCATCGCCCTCGTGATCGCCCTGGCGGTGGGCGGCCTGCTCGGCTCGCTGCTGGGCTGGGGTGTGGGTGTCTGGTTCGGCCCGACGACGGATGTCGCGGCGCGGGCGCGGGAGGTCGGCGAGGGCGTCACCTTCGACGCGTATCTGGAGCTGCGGGCGAAGGGGGCGCTGCTGGCGTGGCCGGTGGCGGCGATGGTGATGCATCTGGGGTTGACGGCGCTGTTCGGTCCGCGGGATCCGGAGCTGGAGTGGCCGCCCGAGCAGTGACGTTTCCCCACCCCGCCCCTTCCCGAACCGGGGCAAGCCCCGGCCCCCTCCTCGCGCTCCGCGTGGCATCCCGGGGGCTTCGCCCCGTAGCCCCGCGCCTCAATCGCCGGGGGGCTGGAGGTGGCCCTGACCCGGCCTCTGCACCGCGCTCCGGATGGCGTCCCGGGGGCTTCGCCCCGTAGCCCCGCGTCTCGATGGCCGGCGGGGCTGGAGGTGGCCCCGGCGCCTTGATCGGGTGTGGGGAAAGGTGGGCTCCGCGCCCCGAGGGCGTGCGGGGGTGGAGTTGCTCGGCGCCGCGGGCGGGGGCGGGCTGGGGTTGGCCTGCGCTGCCCGACCCGGCCTCTGCACCGCGCTCCGGGTGGCATCCCGGGGGCGCTTCGCCCCGTAGCCCGCGCCTCAATCGCCGGCGGGGCTGGAACTGGCCTCCGCGCCGGGGCTGCCCGTCGGTCTGGTCTCGATCGTCGGACGTTGCCCCGCGGGGCCGGAGTTGCCCCGCGCCCCGATGGCGTGCGGGGTGGAGTGGCTCCGCGTCGCGGTCGGGGTGCGGGCCGGGGTTGTGCGGCTCAGGGGGCGAGGGGGCCGTGAATGCAGCGCGTCCGGCGATTGAGGACACCGCGCGGAGCGCGGTACCCCAACGTCCCGCGAGGCTACGCGCGGGCGATGGGCGCCAGGAGGGCCGACGTGTGGGTGGTCAGGTCCTGGGGGGAGAGTTCGACCTCCAGGCCGCGGCGGCCCGCCGAGACGCAGATCGTCTCGTGTGCCGACGCCGACGCGTCCAGCACCGTGGGCAGCCGCTTACGCTGCCCCAGTGGTGAGATGCCGCCGCGGACGTAGCCCGTCGTGCGTTCCGCCGCCGTCGGGTCGGCCATCGTCGCGCGCTTGCCGCCGACGGCGGAGGCGAGGGCCTTGAGGTCGAGCTGGCCCGCGACCGGGACGACCGCCACCGTCAGGGCGCCGTCGACGTCCGCGACCAGGGTCTTGAAGACGCGGTCGGGGGAGACGCCGAGTGCCTCGGCCGCCTCTTCGCCGTACGAGGCGGACGACGGGTCGTGGTCGTAGGCGTGCAGGGTGAACGGGGTTCCCGCGGACGTGAGGGCCACCGTCGCGGGCGTGCCGCTCGACTGCTTCTTCGTCTTCTTCGCCAAGGCAGTGGTTCCTCGCGTCAGTTGGGGTTCGTCGGCCGCCACGTCAGATCGACCGCCGGCAGCGACGGCAGATGCCGCAGGACCGCCGTCTCCGCGCGCAGCAAGGTGAGTTCTTCGCGCAGCCGCGTCGCCGTGTCCGGCGCCTGGAGCAGCCGCTGCTTCGCGGGGGTGTCGAGCACCGCCGCCGCTGCGACGAGGTACGAGACGACCGACGGTTCGTCCGGGAGCTCCGCGCCCGTCGACAGCGACCGCTCACGCGCCCCCGCAAGCCGCTTCTGGTAGCTGCGAAAGGCCCGCAGTACGCCTTCGGCGAGCGCGCCCGCGCCGTCGCCCGGTTCCTCGGGAATTTCCTCGAGCTCGGCCGTCAGGAACGGTCCCGTGGTGTCGACGGACAGCAGCTTGACCCGGGTCGTACCGGTGGCGAGCACCTCGAAGCTGCCGTCCCCGCGTTCACGGATGGTCGCCGCGTCGGCGATGCAGCCGACGCGGTGAAACGCCTGGATGGGGTCCTGGCCGAAGCCCGCCGCGGGACCGCGTTCGGTGACGGTGGTCTGGTCCGGCATGCCGGGCGCGGTGGGCGCGACCTCGCGTCCGTCGCGGATGGCGACCACCGCGAAGCGCCGCGGCTCCTCCTCGCCCGCCTTCGACAGCTCGCGCATCATGGCGCGATAACGCTCCTCGAAGACGTTCAGGGGCAGCACGAGGCCCGGGAACAGAACCGAGTTCAGCGGGAAGAGGGGCAGGCGAGCGGTGGTCACAGCGGTCAAGAGTAATGGGCGGGCAACCGCGCCCGTCCTCCCCCTACGACCTCGCGGCCGCGGGAGGTGCCCCCGGTCCACGCAGCGGCGTCCCGGAGGCGACCTCGATCCGTACGCCGTCCCGTGCCTGGAGGAACTGGCCCAGCGGGTCCTCCGTCACCGACGACCACGGAAAGGACGTCGCGTACGGGCCGATGAGGCGGAACTGCGCCAGCGACTCCTCCCAACGCCCGCGCGCGACCAGCACGTACGCGAGCAGATTGCGCACCTCGGCCGGCCACGGGTCGGCGGCCTCGTACGCGCCGGAGAGCGTGACCGCGAGGTCCGCCGCCGCGTCGATCCGGTCGTCCTGCACGGACGTCCTCGCCTCGCCGCCCAGCAGCTGGGCGAACGCCGCCCGTACCGGCAGTGCCTGCACCAAGGAGCCGGGCAGTGCGTCCGCCGCCGCCTGCTCCGCGAAGTCGAAGCACTCGCGGTGCGACCCGTACCACTGGGCGGACAGGTATTTCAGCGCCGCCACATGGCAGCCGTAGTGGTGCGAGGAGCGGCGGATCGCCTGTTCCCAGAGCGACTCGAAGGCCGTGTGCGTTGCGTGCGTGCCGCGTGCGTGGTCGAGCGCGATGCGCCAGGGCACCGGGTCGTTCGGCTCACTCTGCGCCGCCGCGTCGATCAGCGGACCGATCTCGCGCAGCTGTTCCGGCCGCGCGGGCGATTCCCAGGCTCTGCGGACCGCGAGTTCGGTCTTGACGACAAGCGCGTCGGAGTCGCGGGGCGAGGACTTGAGCCAGTCGGTGAGCCATTCGTCCCGCTTCTGGGCGAACGCCGCGAGTCTCTTGACGTAACGGTCGCGGTTCTCCCATTCGGCTGATTCCCGTGTGGTCGCGAGCAGCTTCGCGGCCGTGTCGTACTCCCCGACGGCGGCCGCCACGAGGGCCGGGCCGAGCCGCTCGTCGGGGGCGTCGAGCAGCACCGCCTCGTCGGGCACGAGGCCATCGGTGAGCCGTGGCGTATGACGGATCATGCGCGCGGTACGGATCAGGGCGCGGAGCAATGACATGGTGCGGACCATTGAAAACGCGCAGGTGAACGCCGCGCCAGAGGCTGGCTGTGAAGCTTTGGTAGCGGCGGAATGGTTGTCCCGGCCGAAGTCAAGAGACGGTAAAGAAAGTGTCCTAACCGCGACGTAGCAACCGCGACGCGCCCGCCGCCACCGTGGTGGCCAGAATCCAGCCCAGTAGCACCAGAACGGCAGCCGCCCACTGCCATCCGCCCTGGAGCCGCCAGTGCCCGTCCTGGCCGAGATTGATCACCGGTACGAGCAGATCGAGGGCGTACAGAGCCGGATTCCACTCCGGATGCTCGCTGGGTTTGATCGGTGGCGGAGCGACCTGCGCGAAGGCGATCGCGCCGGCCGCCCACAGGACCGCCATCCACAGAGCCGCCCGGCCCGGCCGGTAGCCGTACGCCACTGTCAGGTCCTGCAGATAGCCCCACAGCTTTCCGGCCAGCGGCAGAGTCTCCCGGCGCCGGCGCTGCTTGGCCAGCAGCACCTCGCGGGCGTCCGCGTCCTCGCCGCTGTTGCGCAGCACGGTCGCCAGGCGCTCGTACGGCTCCGGCGAGTACTCCGGAGTGGCGGAGGCGACCCACTCGAGCCGCCGCGACAGCGGGAACTCCTCCTGGGGGACGAGGTTCTCGTAGACGAAACCGCCCATCGCCAGCCCACCCGGACCCGGCCAGCTCGCCGCCAGGTCGATCAGCGTCACCACCTTCGCGCCGTTCAGCACGATCCGCCCCTCCTCGGGGCACTCCGCGTTGAACCGCAGCTCCGGGGTGGCGATCCGGCGCAGCGACAGCTCCTCGCGCGAGCTCAGCACGAACCGTGCCCGCTGGAGGTCGACCGCGTCACCGAACCGCCCGTCGTCGAGACGGACCCCGCCGTGGCACTCGAAGGGCTGCAGCCGCGTGCCGCGCGCGGGGGTGCCGTACGCGCCTATCCCGAACGGGGGAGTGGCGCCCTGATTGCCTGTGGCCACGGTCACCCACGCGCCCGTCATGTAGAGCGTGCGCTCCACGCTCAGCTGCGGCGCGTTCAGTGCGCGGCGCTCGGCCGCCGCCCGCAGCCGGCTGCCCCGCAAGCTGAGCGAGACCCCGACCTTCGCGCCGCGCAGACTGAACTCGCCGTATGTCTCGATCAGTTCGGCCTGTAAGTCCTGGGCGACCGACATGCCGTCCGCGGTGATCGCCCGGCCGCGGCGGTCGGGTCGCACATTGATCTGGTTGATCAGCAGGTCCGTGCCGATCTGGGCGTCGGTGAGCCGGATGCCGTGGTCGACGCGGCAGCGCGGCAGATGCAGGTCGCCCTCGGTGCGCAGCCGGGCGGCCTCGATCCGGGGGATGGCGCAGCCGACCATCCGTACGGTGGTGAAGTGGGCCTCCGGCATCAGCAGCTCGTTCTCGAAGCGGCAGCCGTGCAGCTCCACATAGGGCGCGATGCTGCCGCCCGCGAGCTTGAGCGTGCCCGTGATCAGGACCCCGCGCAGCTTGAGCGCGGCGACCCGGCCCGGCCTTGCGGTCGGTCCGCTCAGCAGCAGCCGGGCCACGATGGACGCGCGGACACTGCGCTCGGGTCCCCAGGGCAGCGGGGAGAAGGGATCGTTCAGCAGGGGATCTGTGTCGCTGAGGTCGTAGGTGCTTCCGTTCCTGAAAGCGTTCCACATGTGCAGCTCGGTCGGGCTCAGTCCGTCCGGAGGCCCGTCGTCCAGCGGCTCGGTCACTGCCGCCCCTCCGCTTCCTTGGTTCGTACAGCTGTTCTTCCCGCTGAGTGACGGGCTGAACGCTAGTGGTGATGGTCAACTTGTGGGGCTCGTATCAGCCACTGATACGGAAAACGGACGCCTGAAACGGTCTGAGAGAATTGCTGACGTGATCTCTCGAATCGATTTGCGTGGCGACGCCCTCCCCGAGGGTGGCGCTCTGCGCGACCTGCTGCCCCGTGCCGAGTTCGACGTGGAAGCCGCCCTGCACAAGGTGCGGCCGATCTGCGAGGCCGTGCATCATCGTGGCGACGCGGCGCTGATCGACTACGCGGAGAAATTCGACGGCGTGAAGCTGGACCAGGTGCGGGTGCCGGCCGCCGCGCTGGCCAGGGCCCTGGACGAGCTCGCCCCCGACGTCAGGGCCGCCCTGGAGGAGTCCGTCCGCCGGGCCAGGATCGTGCACCGCGCCCAGCGCCGCAGCGAGCACACCACCCAGGTCGTGCCGGGCGGCACTGTCACCGAGAAGTGGGTTCCGGTCGACCGTGTCGGGCTGTACGCGCCCGGCGGCCGGTCCGTCTACCCGTCCTCCGTGATCATGAACGTGGTCCCGGCGCAGGAGGCGGGCGTCGAGTCCATCGCGCTGGCCTCGCCCGGCCAGAAGGAGTTCGGCGGCCTCCCGCACCCGACGATCCTCGCCGCCTGCGCCCTGCTCGGCGTCGACGAGGTGTACGCGGTCGGCGGTGCCACCGCCGTCGCGATGTTCGCGTACGGCACCGAGTCCTGCGCGCCGGCGAACATGGTCACCGGCCCGGGCAACATCTGGGTCGCCGCCGCCAAGCGTTACTTCACCGGCAGGATCGGCATCGACACCGAGGCCGGACCGACCGAGATCGCCGTCCTCGCCGACTCCACCGCCGACCCGGTGCACGTCGCCGCCGACCTGATCAGCCAGGCCGAGCACGACCCGCTGGCCGCGGCCGTGCTGGTCACCGACTCCGAGGAACTGGCCGCCGCCGTCGAGCGGGAGCTGGAGCCGCAGGTCGCCGCGACCAAGCACATCGAGGACCGGATCAAGCCCGCGCTCACCGGCCGGCAGTCCGCCATCGTGCTCGTCTCCGACATCGAGGACGGCCTCAAGGTCGTCAACGCCTACGGTGCCGAGCACCTGGAGATCCAGACCGCCGACGCCGCCGCCCTCGCGGCACGCGTCCGCAACGCGGGCGCCGTCTTCGTCGGCCCCTGGGCCCCGGTCTCCCTCGGCGACTACGCCGCCGGGTCCAACCATGTCCTGCCGACCGGCGGCTGCGCATGCCACTCGTCCGGCCTGTCGGTGCAGTCGTTCCTGCGTGGTATCCACATCGTGGACTACACGCGGGACGCGCTCGCCGAGATCACCCACCACGTTGTCACGCTCGCGGAGGCGGAGGACCTGCCGGCGCACGGCGCCGCGATGAAGGCAAGGTTCGGCTGGAAGGTTCCGGGACAGTGACCGACATCGGCATCGACGACCTTCCCATCCGCGACGAGCTGCGCGGCAAGTCCCCGTACGGCGCGCCGCAGCTCGACGTCGCCGTCCGGCTGAACACCAACGAGAACCCGTACCCGCTGCCGGAGGCGCTCGTCGAGCGCATCGCCGAGCGGGTGCGCGACGCCGCCCGGCAGCTCAACCGCTACCCGGACCGGGACGCGGTCGAGCTGCGCACCGAGCTGGCCCGCTACCTCACCCGCACCACCGGACACGAGGTCGCGCCCGAGGGCGTGTGGGCGGCCAACGGCTCCAACGAGGTCATCCAGCAGCTGCTGCAGACCTTCGCCGGGCCCGGCCGTATCGCGATCGGCTTCGAGCCGTCGTACTCGATGCACGGCCTGATCTCGCGCGGCACCGGCACCGGCTGGATCTCCGGCCCGCGCAAGGACGACTTCACCATCGACACAACGACGGCCCGGGCGGCCATCGCGGCGCACCGCCCGGACGTCGTTTTCATCACGTCGCCCAACAACCCCACCGGCACCGCGGTCGACGCCGAGACGGTCCTCGCCCTGTACGAGGCGGCGCAGGCCGCCAAACCGTCCCTCGTCGTCGTCGACGAGGCGTACGTGGAATTCAGCCACCGGCCCTCGCTGTTGCCTCTCATCGAGGGCCGCCCCAACCTGGTGGTCTCCCGGACCATGTCCAAGGCCTTCGGCGCCGCCGGACTGCGCCTCGGTTACCTGGCCGCGCACCCCGCCGTGGTCGACGCCGTCCAGCTGGTGCGCCTGCCGTACCACCTGTCGGCCGTCACCCAGGCGACCGCGCTGGCCGCGCTGGAGCACACCGATACGCTGCTCGGGTACGTCGAGCAGCTGAAGACCGAGCGGGACCGGCTGGTCGCTGAGCTGCGGGCGGTCGGCTACGAGGTCACGGAGTCCGACGCCAATTTTGTGCAGTTCGGCCGCTTCGACGAGGCCCACACGGTGTGGCAGCAGATCCTCGACCGGGGCGTCCTGGTCCGGGACAACGGCGTACCGGGATGGCTGCGGGTGACCGCGGGCACGCCCGAAGAGAACGACGCGTTCCTCGATGCGGTTCGCGCTTTGAAGAAGGAGCAGAGTTCATGAGCGGCCGCGTAGGACGGGTCGAGCGCACCACCAAGGAGACCTCGGTCCTCGTCGAGATCGACCTCGACGGCACCGGCAAGGTCGACGTCGCCACCGGCGTCGGCTTCTACGACCACATGCTCGACCAGCTCGGCCGGCACGGTCTGTTCGACCTCACCGTCAAGACCGACGGCGACCTGCACATCGACACCCACCACACCATCGAGGACACCGCCCTCGCGCTGGGCGCCGCCTTCAAGCAGGCCCTCGGCGACAAGGTGGGCATCTACCGTTTCGGCAACTGCACCGTGCCGCTGGACGAGTCCCTCGCCCAGGTCACCGTGGACCTGTCGGGCCGCCCGTACCTGGTGCACACCGAGCCCGAGAACATGGCGCCGATGATCGGCGAGTACGACACGACCATGACCCGGCACATCTTCGAGTCGTTCGTCGCCCAGGCGCAGATCGCGATGCACATCCACGTCCCTTACGGGCGCAACGCCCACCACATCGTGGAGTGCCAGTTCAAGGCGCTCGCCCGCGCCCTGCGGTACGCCTCGGAGCGCGACCCGCGGGCAGCCGGCATCCTCCCCTCCACGAAGGGCGCACTGTGACCGGCCTCTCGACCATTCTCATCGTCGTCGGACTGTTCCTCGCCGGCGGTGTGTACTCGTTCTCCCAGCAGAAGTTGCCCAAGGGCCCCATCGTGCTGCTCGCAGGAGCAGCCGTGATGTGTCTGGTCGCGGGCGTCATGCGGATTCAGGGGATCTGGGGATGACCGCTGCGACGCCACAGAAGAAGGTCGTCGTCTTCGACTACGGGTTCGGCAACGTCCGCTCCGCGGAGCGGGCGCTCGCCCGGGTCGGCGCCGACGTCGAGATCACCCGCGACTACGACACGGCGCTGAACGCCGACGGGCTGCTTGTCCCGGGCGTGGGCGCCTTCTCCGCCTGCATGGACGGCCTGAAGAAGGCCCGCGGCGAGTGGATCATCGACCGCAGGCTCTCCGGCGGGCGTCCCGTCATGGGCATCTGCGTCGGTATGCAGATCCTCTTCGAGCGCGGCATCGAGCACGGCGTCGAGACCGAGGGCCTCGACGAGTGGCCGGGAACGGTCGGCCCGCTCCAGGCGCCCGTGGTGCCCCACATGGGATGGAACACCGTAGACGCCCCCGCCGGCAGCGCGCTCTTCGCCGGCCTCGACGACGACGCCCGGTTCTACTTCGTGCACTCCTACGCCGTGCACGAGTGGAGCCTCGAGGTCACCAACCCGGCGATGCGCGCACCCCAGGTCACCTGGGCCGAACACGGCGAGCGGTTCGTCGCCGCCGTCGAGAACGGCGCCCTGTGGGCCACCCAGTTCCACCCCGAGAAGTCCGGCGACGCCGGCGCCCAGCTGCTCACGAATTGGATCGAGACGCTCTGATGCCGAAGCTTGAACTCCTCCCCGCAGTCGACGTCCGCGACGGCCAGGCCGTCCGCCTCGTCCACGGCGAGTCCGGTACGGAGACCTCCTACGGCTCCCCGCTCGAGGCGGCCCTCACCTGGCAGCGGGCCGGCGCCGAGTGGCTCCACCTCGTCGACCTGGACGCCGCCTTCGGCACCGGCGACAACCGCGCGCTGATCGCCGAGGTCACCGCGGCCATGGACATCAAGGTCGAGCTGTCCGGCGGCATCCGCGACGACGCCTCCCTGGAGGCCGCGCTCGCCACCGGCTGCCGCCGCGTCAACCTGGGCACCGCAGCGCTGGAGACCCCCGAATGGGTCGCCAAGGTCATCGCGGAGTACGGTGACAAGATCGCCGTCGGTCTCGACGTGCGGGGCACGACGCTGCGCGGCCGCGGCTGGACCCGCGACGGCGGCGACCTCTACGAGACCCTCGCCCGCCTCGACTCCGAGGGCTGCGCCCGCTACGTCGTCACCGACATCGCCAAGGACGGCACGCTCCAGGGCCCCAACCTGGAGCTGCTGAGGAACGTGTGCGCCGCGACCGACCGGCCGATCGTCGCCTCCGGCGGTGTCTCCTCCCTCGACGACCTGCGCGCACTCGCGTCCCTGGTCCCCGACGGCGTCGAGGGCGCCATCGTCGGCAAGGCGCTGTACGCCAAGGCGTTCACCCTCGAGGAGGCGCTCGCGGCGGTGTCCGCATGAGCGGTTCCGTACGCCGCATCGGCTCGGGCGGCCCCTGGGAGGAGTCGTTCGGCTACTCCCGCGCCGTCGAGCTGCCCAACGGCCTGGTGCTCGTCTCCGGCTGCACGTCGGTCGTCGGCGGTCAGATCGCCGCGGGCAGCCCCTACGAGCAGACCGCCACCGCCTTCGGCGTGGCGATCGAAGCGCTGAAGGAACTCGGGCTCGGCGCAGAGGACGTCGTACGCACCCGGATGTACATCACGCACGCCCGCGACGTGGACGAGGTCGGGCGCGCCCACAAGGAGATCTTCGGCGCGGTCCGGCCGGCCGCGTCGATGCTCGTGGTCTCCGGTTTCGTCGACCCCTCGCTGGTCGTCGAGGTCGAGGTCGAGGCGTACCGGCCGACCGGAACCGATGGAGGTGCCGCATGACCCTCGCGGTACGGGTGATCCCCTGCCTTGACGTCGACAACGGACGGGTCGTCAAGGGCGTCAACTTCCAGAACCTGCGCGACGCGGGTGACCCCGTCGAGATGGCCAAGCTCTACGACGCCGAAGGCGCCGACGAGCTCACCTTCCTCGACATCACCGCCTCCTCCGGCAACCGGGAGACCACCTACGACGTGGTGCGCCGCACCGCCGAGCAGGTGTTCATCCCGCTCACCGTCGGCGGCGGGGTGCGCAGCGCCGAGGACGTGGACAAGCTGCTGCGGGCGGGCGCCGACAAGGTGGGCGTCAACACCGCGGCGATCGCCCGCCCCGAGCTGATCAGCGAGATCGCCGAGCGGTTCGGCCGCCAGGTGCTCGTGCTCTCCGTGGACGCCCGGCGCACCCCGGAAGGCACGTTCGAGGTCACGACGCACGGCGGCCGCAAGGGCACCGGCATCGACGCCGTCGAATGGGCGCACCGGGCCGCCGAGTTGGGAGCCGGGGAGATCCTGCTCAACTCCATGGACGCCGACGGCACCAAGGACGGCTACGACACCGAGATGATCGCCGCCGTGCGGAGGCACGTCACGGTCCCGGTGATCGCCTCCGGCGGCGCCGGCAGGCTCGCCGACTTCCCGCCGGCCGTCGCGGCGGGCGCGGACGCGGTGCTCGCGGCCTCGGTGTTCCACTTCGGCGACCTGCGGATCTCGCAGGTCAAGGACACGTTGCGGGAAGCGGGCCACCCGGTCCGCTGAGGGTGCGCAGATGAGCCGGCCGCCGCGCGGCCGGCTCACCAAGACCGGTGACGTGCCGATGTGCGCCGACCGGGTGCGCCCCGACGGTGGTACCGCCATCAACACGGCGGTACCACCCGGTGCATCCCCCCGGCCTTCGGACGACGGCCGGTCCCCCTGTGTGGCTCCGCCACGGCGGAGACGGCCACCCTCGTGCAGCACTATCCGCACCTCCCGGAGCCGCACCCGTAGCTGATGTTCCGGTGGCGGGCCGACCGCCACCGGCAGTGCGTTGTGCGGGCGCTCAGCCCGGAGCCACTCGGACCGGGGGCCGCCCAGTCCGAGCGGCAGCCGCGGCCGAAGGCGAACTCGCCCGTTTTCGCGAGCGCTCCAGGACCTGACCCAAGCCCGTTCGTGTTGCTGGACCGTGATGAGAACAATGCGCAAACCCCTGGGTACCGACTGGGCGGTATGCCATTCTGCGAGCGTCAGGTAGATCCGGTGAAGGTTTTCGTTCGCCGCGCCGGAGCGAACCGACCAGGTGGAGGCCGGCCATGTCGAATCTCGTACGCTCGCGCGTCAGGGCGGTTCCCCCGCCCCGCGCCGCTCTGCCCCGCGCCCGTTCCCTGCTGGACGCCGAGTCGCTCGTCGTACTGCACCGCGCCGCTCAGGTGCTGCTGGACGACGTGGCCGGCCTGACCACCACTCTGGTCGGCGAACTGCGTGAACAGGAGCCCGCATACCGGGCGGCGATCGACGAGGACGCCTCCGAGGTCTGGCAGGAGGTCCACCAGTCCCTGCTTCACAACGTGGCGTCCCTGATACGCCCCAGGCAGTGCCGGGACATCGCGCGGCGCACCTCGCGCGCGATCGGCGCCTCGCGGGCCGAGCAGGGCGTACCGCTCGACGCGGTGCTGCACGCGTTCCGGCTCGGCGGGGCGCTGGTGTGGCAGGGACTCGTCGACGAGACCGCCCGGCGCCACCCCGAGGACATCCGGCTGCTCGTCCATGTCGCCGCCGACGTCTGGAACTTCGTCGACGAGCACTGCGCCCTTGTCGCAGACGCCTACCGCCAGGCGGAACGCCGGATGGCCTGGCGCCGTGAGAACCGCCTGCGCCTGATGACCGCGGCACTGCTGGACGGCACGGCCCGCATCACCGACCTGCCCGAAGCAGCGACGATGCTCGAGCTTCCGGAGAACGGCCGCTACGTGGTGATCGCGGCGGCCTCCGCCCACCCGCACACACCCGGACCCCTCGTGACGCTGCCTCCGTGCACTGCGGCGGTGTGGCACACCACGCCGGAGGCGGAACTCGCCATCGTCCAGCTGGTGGGCGCGGCAATGGCACCGGAGGCCAGGCCCGTGACGGAAGGTCAGGAAGGCGCCGCGCACCGGCACGAGGGGCCGGACCGCGCCGGAGCCGGCGCTACCGCGGGCGCGGCCCCGGGCGGGCCCCTCGACCCCGCCGCCCTCGCCGCCGCGCTGCACGCTGCGCCCGGCGTCCGCGTCGGGATCAGCTCGGCCGTCGTCGGGCTCGCAGCCCTCGGGGAGGCGCGAAGACACGCCGGCACCGCACTGCGGGCCTGCTCCCGCACCGGCGGTGTCGTACTCCTCGAGGAACACCTCCCCGCCGCCCTCGTCGTCTCCTCCCCGCCCCTCGGGCGGGCGCTCGCCGAGCGCGTACTGGGCCCGCTGCACGGGATCGACCCGGCCGACCGCGACCTGCTCGTCGAGACGCTCACCGTGTGGCTCGACGCCGAGGGCTCCGCGCAACGCGCGGCGACCCGGCTCTACTGCCACCGCAACACCGTCCTCAACCGGCTCCGCCGCTTCGAACAGCTCACCGGCCGCTCCCTGTCCCGGCCGTCCGATCTCGTCGAGGTCTCCCTCGCCCTCGCGGCCCGCCGGCTCCAGGAGACCTGACATCGCCGGATGTGCGCGACAGGGTTGTGCCGCCGCACAGCCGAGGCCCGCCTCTGCCTGTGCGCGGGCACCGCAGGGGCGGCCACCTCTGTACGTGCATCCGCCGCACTGGGGCGGTATCCGGCATGTCATCTCATGTGCTCCTCGCCCAACCCTTCGCGGCCGGCGCCGATTTCGAGGGCCGGTCCCTCGCACTCGTCGTCTTCGTCGCGTTCGTGGCGGTGTCGCTCCTGCTGTGCGGCCTGGCCGCCGCCGACCAGGACGACCCCGAGCACTTCTACGCGGGCGGGGCGGCACTCGGCCCGGTCGGCGGCGGGCTGGCCGTCGCGGGGGACTACGTCTCCGCCGCGACCCTGCTCAGCACCACCGGCTCGGTCGCCCTCGCCGGAACGGACGGCATCCTCTTCGCCTGCGCCACCGTCGGCTCTCTGATCCTGGTGATGGCGGTGCTGGCGCGGCCGCTGCGCCGTGAAGGCGTCTACACGCGGGGGGACTTCCTCACGGAACGCCTCGCCGACCGCTCCGTGCGCACGGCCCTCGGGATCACCACGCTGATCGTCCTGTTCCCGCTGCTGGTGGTCCAGCTCTCCACTTCCGGGAAGATCATGACGGCGATGTTCGACCTCCCGCCCGGCGCGCTCACCGGATGCACGATCGCCGGCGGGGCACTGATGGTCTGCTACTCCGCCTTCGGCGGGATGCGCGGCACGGGCTACATCCAGATCCTCAAGACGTTCGTCGTCCTCGCCGTCGTTCTGCTGCTCGCCGGTCTCGTCCTCGAACGCTTCGGCTGGTCGCCCGGCTCCCTCTTCGACGCCGCCGAACAGGGCAGCGGGCGGAGCGGCGCATACGCCAGGCCGGGCCTGCAGTTCGGGCACGACCTCGCCGGGCGGCTGGACCTGATCGGCTTCCTGCTCACGCTGCTCCTGGGCGCCGCCTGCATGCCCCACATCACCATGAGGCTGCACCCGATGCGCGGCACGCGCAGCGTGCGCCGCGCCGCCACGTGGGCCGTCGCGCCCGTCGCCCTGTTGTGCGCCGGCGTGGTCGTGATCGGGCTCGGCGCGGCGGCCCTCGTCGGCAGCGAGCTGCTGCTGGCCGCCGACCCGGGAGGGAACACCGCCCTGCTCATGGTGACCACGGCCCTCGATCCCGAGGCCGGCGGACCCCGGCACAGCATGCTCTTCGCGGTGGTGGCCTGCGCCGTGTTCGCCACCACGCTCTCCACGGTCGCGGTGATCACCCTTGCTGCGGCCTCTTCCCTCGCCCGCGACTTCACGCTGCCCGCGGGGAACGGCCGGAGCCGGCGCTCGATGTCCGGCGAGGTGCGTCTGGCGCGTTGCGCGGTCGCCGCGGTCGGAGCACTGGCCGTGGTCGTCGCGACCCAGACCTACGGGCGCAACCCCCAGCTACTTCTTTCCTTCTCGTTCGCCGCGGCCGCCTCCGTGCTGCCCCCGGTCCTGCTCCACGGGATCTTCCGCCGGGGTTTCACGGCCGCCGGAGTGCGCTGGGCGGTGTACGGGACGCTGCCGCTGGTCGCCGTCCTCATGGCCTTCTCACCGGCGGCGTCCGGCACGCCGATCTCGCTCTTCCCGGACCGCGACTTCCACTGGTTCCCGCTGCAGACGCCTGGGCTCGTCACCATCCCGGCGGGCTTCGCGCTCGCGCTCCTCGGCTCCCGCCGCACCCGCCGGACCCCGGGCCACCGCGCGCCCGGTTCCCGCTCCGTGCGGTGGGCCCCCCACCATCGGTGGGGGGCCCACGGTGAGCGGGGCGCGGCGTACGTCTCAGAAGCCGAGCTCGACCTCGCGCAGCCGGGTGATCGCGTCCTCGTCGCCTTCGAGGTCCACCCGGGCCGCGTCCTGCCGCCCGAAGGCGAAGAGCGTCAGCTCGCCCGCCTCGCCGGTCACCGTCACCACCGGAGTGCCCTTGTGGGCCACCGTCGTCTGGCCGTTCGGCCTGCGCAGCACCAGGCCCACGGGCGACTTCCGGCCGAGCAGCCGCGCGGCCTTCTCCAGCCGTGACCACAGCGCGTTCTCGAAGATCCGGTCCAGCTCGCGCGGCAGCCACTCCGGCTGCGCCCGCCGTACGTCCTCCGCGTGCACGAAGAACTCCACCGTGTTCGCGGCCTCGTCGATCTGCTTGATCCCGTACGGGGACATCCGCGGCGGCCCGGTACGGATGAGGTGCACCAGTTCCTCGTACGGCTTGGCGGCGAACTCGGCCTGGATCCGCTCCGCCCTGTCCCTGAGCGCGCTGAGCAGTATCCCGCCCGCCGCGTCGGGCCGCCGCTCGCGCATCACCACATGGGCCGCGAGCTCCCGGGTCCGCCAGCCCTCGCACAGGGTCGGCGCATCGGGACCGGCCGCCTCCAACAGGTCGGCCAGCAGGAGTCGTTCACGCTTGGCATGGGTCGACATGTCCGTCAGCGTACGGCGGGGGCACCGGGTCCGCCCAGTGGACGCACCGCCCGGCCACGACCTTCGGCACGGCACAATGGGCCGTATGACCAGCAGTGTCCCCGCCAGCAGCCTCGACCCGGCCATTGCCGCCCGCCTCAAGCGGAGCGCCGACGGACTGGTTCCTGCCATCGCCCAGCAGTACGACACCGGTGAGGTGCTCATGCTCGGCTGGATGGACGACGAGGCGCTGCACCGCACCCTGACCACCGGCCGATGCACCTACTGGTCCCGCAGCCGTCAGGAGTACTGGATCAAGGGCGACACCTCCGGCCACGTCCAGCACGTCAAGTCGGTGGCCCTCGACTGCGATGCCGACACCGTCCTCGTCAAGGTCGACCAGGTGGGTGCCGCCTGCCACACCGGGGCCCGCACCTGTTTCGACGCCGACGTACTCCTCGACAAGTAGGGTCTGGCGCCATGGATCTCGAGACGTTCCGCAAGCTCGCCGCCGACCGCCGCGTCATCCCCGTCAGCCGCCGGCTCCTCGCGGACGGCGACACGCCCGTCGGGCTGTACCGCAAGCTGGCCGCGGAGCGCCCCGGCACCTTCCTGCTGGAGTCGGCCGAGAACGGCCGGTCCTGGTCGCGCTACTCCTTCATCGGCGTCCGCTCCGACGCGACCCTGACCGTCCGCGACGACCAGGCGCACTGGCTGGGCAATCCGCCGGTCGGCGTCCCCGTCGACGGCGACCCGCTGACGGCCCTGCGCGCCACCGTCGAGACACTGCACACCCCCCGTGACCTCGCGTCGGGCATGCCGCCCTTCACCGGCGGCATGGTCGGCTACCTCGGCTACGACATCGTGCGCCGCCTGGAGAAGATCGGCCCCGGCGAGCGCGACGACCTGAAGCTTCCCGAGCTGACGATGCTGCTCACGTCGGACCTCGCCGTCCTCGACCACTGGGACGGCACGGTCCTGCTGATCGCCAACGCGATCAACCACAACGACCTCGACACCGGTGTCGACGAGGCCTACGCGGACGCAGTCGTCCGGCTCGACGCCATGGAGTCGGACCTCGCCAGGCCGCTGGCGTCACCGCCCGCCGCGCTGCCCGCCTCCGAGCTGCCGGAGTTCTCCGCACTGTGGGGCGGCACCGACTACCAGGCCGCCGTCGAGGACATCAAGGAGCGCATCCGGGCCGGCGAGGCCTTCCAGGTCGTGCCCTCCCAGCGCTTCGAAACCCCGTGCGCCGCGAGTGCGCTGGACGTCTACCGGGTGCTGCGCGCCACCAATCCGTCGCCGTACATGTACCTCTTCCGGTTCGACGGCTTCGACGTCGTCGGCTCCAGCCCCGAGGCGCTCGTCAAGGTCGAGGACGGGCACGCCATGGTCCACCCCATCGCCGGCACGCGGCCGCGCGGCGCCACCCCGCAGGAGGACCACGACCTCGCGGAGGAACTGCTCGCCGACCCCAAGGAGCGGGCCGAGCACCTGATGCTCGTCGACCTCGGCCGCAACGACCTGGGCCGGGTCTGCGAGCCCGGCAGCGTCGAGGTGGTCGACTTCATGTCGATCGAGCGGTACTCCCACGTCATGCACATCGTGTCGACCGTGACCGGCAAGGTCGCCGAGGGACGAACCGCCTTCGACGTGCTGACCGCCTGCTTCCCCGCGGGCACCCTCTCCGGTGCGCCCAAACCCCGGGCGATGCAGATCATCGACGAACTCGAGCCCTCGCGCCGCGGCCTCTACGGCGGCTGCGTCGGCTACCTCGACTTCGCCGGCGACTCCGACACCGCCATCGCCATCCGCACCGCCCTGCTGCGCGACGGAACGGCGTATGTGCAGGCCGGGGCAGGCGTCGTGGCCGACTCCGACCCTGTCGCCGAGGACACCGAGTGCCGCAACAAGGCGGCGGCGGTGCTGCGGGCCGTACATACGGCCAACCGCCTGAACGGCACCGGGAGCGGTAAGGGATAGTGGAGGCCGTGAGTGCCGTACCCGTACCCCAGCCCCGAGCCGCAGCCGCGACGGCCGCCACAAGCAGCCGACGCAGCCTGGCCGCCGCCCTGTTCCTCGGCGCCGTCGGCGCGACCGTCGTCCTGCTCGCGGCCGGCCGGATCTGGGCCGAGGGCACCGCGTCCGTCGGCGGCGGGACCGTCCCCCTCGAGGCCAAGGGCTCCGACGTCACCGGCGTGCCCACAGCGCTCGCGATCGTGGGCCTGGCCGCGCTGGTCGCCGTGTTCGCCGTACGCCGCGCAGGCCGGTTCCTCGTTGCCGCGCTGCTCGCGCTGAGCGGTGCGGGCACCGCCGCGGCCGCGCTCCTCGGCGCGTCCGACGGAAAAGCGCTCGACGAGAAGGCTGCCCGTACCACCGGCGACACCGCAGCCACCGTCGAAGCGCTCACGCACACCGCGTGGCCGTACGTCACCGTCGCGGGTGGTGTGCTGATCCTGCTCGCCGGCCTCCTGGCCCTCCGGTTCGGCCGCCAGTGGCCCTCCATGTCCGGCCGCTACGAACGCGACGGCAGCCCCCGGTCCCGCAAGGCGGCCCGGCCCGCCGACCCGGACCGCCCCGAGGACCTGTGGAAGGCCCTGGACCGCGGTGAGGACCCCACGCGCGAAGCATGACCCCCGATCGGAGCCCGTCCCGACGTACGGGACAATGACTGACGAGCGCCCCGGCTCAGCTTGAGCACCGGCTCACGACATCGCACCAGAAACGAGGAGCAACTCATGGCGGGCAGCAGCCACGGACACACCCCGGCCGCCTGGACCGGCACCATCATCGCCTTCATCGGCTTCTGCGTGGCAGGCGTCTTCATGGTGGCGAACAGCCCGGTCGGCTTCTGGGCGGGCTTCGCCCTCATCCTGCTCGGCGGGGTCGTCGGCGGCGCGATGAAGATGGCCGGCCTCGGCACCCCGAAGGAGCCCGAGGAAGTGATCGAGGCCCGCAACCGCGCTGCGGCGCGGGAGAGCGCGGCGGTCTGAGACCCCGCCACCCAAGATGTCACGCAGCGGCGCAGCCGGCACGGCCGGGCTGCGCCGCTGCCGTCGAACGGGGAGAATCACCGCGTGAACGCCACCCCGCCTTCCCCGCCCCGGCCCGACTCCGTCCCCTCCCTGCCCAAGAGCGCCCCCGCGGCCCGCGAGGGCCGCACGGCGGGGGGGCACGCGGCTGCGGAGGCTGCACCCCTACAGCACGGCGCACCCGAGGCTGGTGCGGGTCCATCTGGTTGGACGGGTGCGTCGGCGTCTGCTGATCCCGCAGGGCAGGTGGGGGCCGCGGCCGCCCAGGACGAGGTGCCAGAGGGCGGTGCGGGTCTGCCCTGCCCGACGGGCGCGTCGGCGTCCGCGGAGGGCCCGGGGGTGACGGGACCCGGTCCTGGGGCGTCCAGGGTGTCGCCAGAGCCCCGCGTGGCCGCAGCGCCCGTTGTGTCCCCCGAGGAGCGCGCCCCGGCCGGGAGGCGGGCGCCCGTGGCGCGGCCGGGGCGCGCGCGGCGCGTCGCCGCGCCACTCGCCGTCATCACCGGCGTCGCCGCCGCCTTCGCCTATGTCGGGACCGTCGACCCGAACGAGCCCGGGCACTACCCGGTCTGCCCGCTGCTGCGTTTCACCGGCATCCTCTGCCCCGGCTGCGGCGGACTGCGCAGCGCACACGCGTTCATCCACGGCGACCTGGCAACCGCCCTCGGCGCCAACGCGGTCGCCGTCCTCGGCTATGCCGTGTTCACCGTCGTGTGGGTGATGTGGCTGATTCGCGCCGTACAGGGCAGGCCCCTGCGGATCGGTCTCTCCACGGGATGGTGGTGGGTCGTGGGAAGCGTGTTGGTGATCTTCAGCGTGGTGCGGAACCTGCCGTTCGGCTCCGCGCTGGCTCCGTGAAGTCCCAGGTAGTGGGACAGGCACCCACCGGATGCGAGCCCTCGGCCCTCCTCCGGATACCATCGAGGTGGCTGATCCTGATCCATCAACACCGTCCCGGAAGGGGGCCGCTCGCGTGAGTGTGCTCGACGAGATCATCGAAGGTGTGCGCGCCGACCTGGCAGAGCGGCAGGCGCGTGTCAGCCTCGACGAGCTCAAGGAGCGCGCCGCCAAGGCTCCTGCGGCCAAGGACGGCGTCGCCGCACTGCGCGGCGAGGGCGTCAAGGTGATCTGCGAGGTCAAGCGCTCCAGCCCCTCCAAGGGCGCGCTCGCCGCGATCGCCGACCCCGCCGGGCTCGCCGCCGACTACGAGGCGGGCGGTGCGGCCATCATCTCCGTGCTGACCGAGGAGCGCCGTTTCGGCGGATCGCTCGCCGACCTCGAGGCCGTGCGCGCCAAGGTCGACATCCCTGTGCTGCGCAAGGACTTCATCGTCACGGCGTACCAGCTGTGGGAGGCGCGTGCCTACGGCGCCGACCTCGTGCTGCTGATCGTCGCCGCGCTCGAGCAGGAGGCCCTGGTCTCCCTGATCGAGCGGGCCGAGTCCATCGGCCTGACCCCGCTGGTCGAGGCGCACGACGAGGAAGAGGCCGAGCGGGCCGTCGACGCCGGCGCGAAGATCATCGGCGTGAACGCGCGTGACCTCAAGACGCTCAAGGTCGACCGCTCCACCTTCGAACGGGTCGCTCCCGAGATCCCGGCGCACGTCATCAAGATCGCCGAGTCCGGCGTGCGCGGCCCGCACGACCTGATCGCCTATGCCAACGCGGGCGCCGACGCCGTGCTCGTCGGCGAGTCCCTGGTCACCGGCCGGGACCCCAAGTCGGCCGTCGCCGACCTGGTCGCCGCCGGCGCGCACCCGGCGCTGCGGCACGGGCGGAGCTGAGCCCGACGTGACCGCCGTCCGCCGCCGCACCGGGTCCACGCCGGGTCCCGTCGCCCCGCTAGCGGGTACGCCCGCGTACGCGGCGGCGTCTGGAGCGCCCCGCGACCCGTACGCACGGCTCGCCCGCGGCTGCCGGCCGAGGGGCTGCCGGGCGCCGGCGAGGCGGGTGCACGGGCGGCGTGTGCGGTACGTGATCGGTGACGAGCCGGGGCAGGTCAACGGCATGCGATGGCGCGCCGCGCCCGCGTGCGTCGGCCGTTAGGCCGTTCCCGGCGGGGTTTCTTTTCCCTACCCGCCCCTTCCCGTATCCGGGAGCTCCGCCCCCGGCCCCCCGCGCCTCTCTCCCCCTACGGCCTGGCGGCCGTGGGAGGTGCCCCCAGCGGGGCTGACTTTGTCAGCCCGTCCCGGCGCTTGAGGACACCGCGCGAAGCGCGGTAGGGGGTCCGGGGCTTGCCCCGGTTTCGGGAAGGGGCGAGTAGGGGAACGGCCCCGCGCAGCGGCCACGCCCGCACTCCGCTCCCGTACACCCGACACGTCCCGGGGCCCCGCCCCGAACAAGGAGCTGCGTCGCCATGTCGAGCGACTACTTCATCCCCGACCCGGAGGGTCAAGTCCCCAACGCCCAGGGCTACTTCGGAGCCTTCGGTGGCAAGTTCATCCCGGAGGCGCTCGTCGCCGCCGTGGACGAGGTCGCCGTCGAGTACGACAAGGCCAAGAGCGACCCTGCCTTCGCCGCCGAGCTCAACCAGCTCATGGTCGACTACACGGGCCGCCCGAGCGCCCTCACCGAGGTCGCCCGGTTCGCCGAGCACGCCGGCGGCGCCCGGGTCTTCCTCAAGCGCGAGGACCTCAACCACACGGGCTCCCACAAGATCAACAACGTTCTGGGTCAGGCGCTGCTCACCAAGCGCATGGGAAAGACCCGTGTCATCGCGGAGACCGGCGCCGGCCAGCACGGCGTGGCGACCGCGACCGCCTGCGCTCTGTTCGGGCTGGACTGCACCATCTACATGGGTGAGATCGACACCCGGCGCCAGGCCCTGAACGTGGCCCGGATGCGGATGCTCGGCGCCGAGGTCGTCGCCGTGAAATCCGGCAGCCGGACCCTCAAGGACGCCATCAACGAGGCGTTCCGCGACTGGGTGGCCAATGTCGACCGTACGCACTACCTCTTCGGCACGGTCGCGGGACCGCACCCCTTCCCCGCCATGGTGCGCGACTTCCACCGTGTGATCGGCGTGGAGGCCAGGCGGCAGATCCTCGAGAGGACGGGGCGGCTCCCCGACGCGGCCGTCGCCTGCGTCGGCGGTGGATCCAACGCCATCGGCCTGTTCCACGCCTTCATCCCGGACACCGGTGTCCGCCTGATCGGCTGCGAGCCCGCCGGTCACGGCGTGGAGACCGGGGAGCACGCGGCGACCCTGACCGCGGGCGAGCCCGGCATCCTGCACGGTTCGCGTTCCTACGTCCTCCAGGACGAGGAGGGCCAGATCACCGAGCCGTACTCGATCTCGGCCGGGCTCGACTATCCCGGCATCGGCCCCGAGCACGCGTACCTCAAGGACTCCGGCCGCGGCGAGTACCGCGCGGTCACCGACGACGCGGCCATGCAGGCCCTGCGCCTGCTGTCACGCAGCGAGGGCATCATCCCGGCGATCGAGTCGGCACACGCGCTGGCCGGTGCGCTCGAGGTGGGCAGGGAGCTGGGCCCGGACGGGCTGATCCTGGTGAACCTCTCCGGACGCGGCGACAAGGACATGGACACCGCCGCACGGTACTTCGGGCTGTACGACACCGACGCCCAGGTCGAGGCCGATGCCTCCGCCGACGACGGCGCCGCCGAGATCCAGGGGGACGCGAAGTGAGCGGCAACCTTCACCTGCTGAACGACACACTCGCCGCGGCGAGGAACGAGAACCGGGCCGCGCTCATCGCGTACCTGCCCGCCGGGTTCCCGACCGTCGACGTGGGCATCGAGGCGGTCAAGGCCGCGTTCGAGGGCGGAGCCGACGTGGTGGAGGTGGGGCTGCCGCACAGCGACCCCGTCCTCGACGGCCCCGTCATCCAGACCGCCGACGACATCGCCCTGCGCGGCGGCGTCAAGATCGCCCATGTGATGCGCACGGTGCGCGAGGCGCATGAGGCCACCGGCAAGCCGGTCCTGGTGATGACGTACTGGAACCCGATCGACCGCTACGGCGTCGAGCGCTTCACCGCCGAGCTCGCGGAGGCGGGTGGCGCGGGCTGCATCCTTCCCGACCTGCCGGTCGAGGAGGCCGGGCTGTGGCGGGAGCACGCGGAGAAGCACGGTCTCGCCACCGTCTTCGTCGTCGCGCCCAGCAGCCAGGACGCCCGCCTCGCCAAGATCACGGCGGCCGGGTCGGGCTTCGTCTACGCGGCGTCGCTGATGGGCGTCACCGGCACCCGCGAGTCGGTCGGCGAGCAGGCCCAGGACCTCGTGCACCGCACGCGCGCCACGACCGACATGCCGGTCTGCGTGGGGCTCGGGGTGTCCAACCCCGAGCAGGCCGCGGAGGTCGCCTCGTTCGCCGACGGTGTGATCGTCGGCTCGGCGTTCGTCAAGCGGATGCTCGACGCGCCGGACGACGCCGGGGCCGTCTCGGCCGTACGGGAACTGGCAGGCGAACTGGCACGCGGCGTGCGCAGGAATCCGTAGCTCGTACGGGTGGATCAGGGACCGGGGAGGCGTGCACACGCCTCCCCGGTTCGTTTGCGGGGTGTGAGCGAGAACCAAGAGCGAAAGCGGGTCGCCCGCGAGCGACTCCAGCAGGAACGGGCGCGGGAAAAGGCACGCGAGAAGCGTCGACGGACCCTGATCGTGGCGTCGGCCGTCGTGGGTGTGCTCGGGCTGGCCGCCGTGGTCGGCCTCGTGGCCGCGAACGCAGGCAAGGACGAGGGCGGCGGCACGGAGGCCGGGCCGATCCTCACGCCGAGCGGCGCCCAGGGCGAGGAGCAGCTCGCGATCCCGGTCGGCGCGAGCGACGCGCCCTCCACCCTCACGGTGTGGGAGGACTTCCGCTGCCCCGCCTGCGCCTCGTTCGAGAACGGTCTGCGGGACACGCTCCATGAGCTGGAGCGGACCGGCCAGATCAAGATCGAGTACCACCTCGCCTCGATCATCGACGGCAACATGGGCGGCAACGGCTCCCGCCGCGCGGCGAACGCGGCCGCGTGTGCCCAGGACGCGGGCAAGTTCGCCGAGTACCACGACGTCCTCTACATGAACCAGCCGCCGGAGACGGACGACGCCTTCGCCGACACCGGCAAGCTGATCGAACTCGCGGGCAAGGTCGAAGGACTCGACACGCCCGCGTTCCGCAGCTGCGTGAAGGAAGGCAAGCACGACGCCTGGGTCAACAAGTCGAACCAGGCCTTCCAGAGCGGCGGCTTCAGCGGCACCCCTACCGTGCTGCTCAACGGCGAGTCGATCTTCCCGACGAAGGGCAACGAACAGATCTCCGTCTCCAACTTCAAGAAGTGGGTCGAGGAGGCCAACAAGGGCAAGAAGCCGGGCACGGAGCGCCCCGCGCCTGCGGGCGGTGACAAGAGCGCGAGCCCCGGGGCCCCGGCCTCCTGACCCGCGGCGGGCCGCGGCTCGTTACCCATACGTTGCCGGGCGGGTTGCCGTACGTCCCGCCCGGCAGGGTAGCGTCGGTCCTGCCATGGACATCGCCTACATCCCCAGCCCCTCGACCGGAGTGATCCATCTCGGACCGCTCCCGCTGCGCGGCTATGCGTTCTGCATCATCATCGGCGTCTTCGTAGCCGTCTGGTTCGGCAACCGGCGCTGGGTCGCCCGGGGCGGCAAGGCCGGCACGGTGGCCGACATCGCTGTCTGGGCCGTCCCCTTCGGCCTCGTCGGCGGCCGGCTCTACCACGTGATCACCGACTACCAGCTGTACTTCAGCGAGGGTGAGAACTGGGTCGACGCCTTCAAGATCTGGGAGGGCGGCCTCGGTATCTGGGGCGCGATCGCGCTGGGCGCGGTCGGCGCCTGGATCGGCTGCCGCCGGCGCGGCATCCCGCTGCCGGCCTGGGCGGACGCCCTCGCACCCGGCATCGCTTTCGCGCAGGCGATCGGCCGCTGGGGCAACTGGTTCAACCAGGAGCTGTACGGCAGAAAGACCGATGTTCCCTGGGCGCTGGAGATCAGCGAGGGTCCGAACCGCGAGGCGGGCCTGTACCACCCGACGTTCCTGTACGAGTCGCTGTGGTGCATCGGCGTCGCGCTGCTGGTCATCTGGGCCGACCGCCGCTTCAAACTCGGCCACGGCAGGGCGTTTGCGCTCTACGTCGCCTCGTACTGCGTCGGCCGCGGCTGGATCGAGTACATGCGCGTCGACGAGGCGCACCACGTGCTGGGCCTGCGGCTGAACGTCTGGACCTCGATCGTGGTCTTCCTGCTGGCGGTCGCCTACATGGTGATCTCGTCGCGGATGCGGCCGGGACGTGAGGAGATCGTGGAGCCGGCGGCGGCGAAGACGATCAAGGGTGACGCGGAGGATGACGGGCCCGCGGAGACGGACCGGGACGCGGCGACGTCCGAGCCGGAACCGTCCGACGCGGACGCGGGCGCTGCGGACTGACGCGGCAAGGCCTGACTTCCCCCACCCCGCCCCTTCCCGCTGTATCGATGTGCGGCTCCGCCGCGTGGCGGGCAGGCCCCGCGGACCCCGTACCGCGTTTCGCGCGGTGCCCTCCATCTCGCCCTACGGCCTGGTGGCCGTGGGAGGTGCCCTCGGACGGGCTGAAGTTGCCCGGCGACTTCAGCCCGGTCGGCGATTCGAGGTGGGGGGACCGGGGGCGGAGTCCCCGGGTTACGGGAAGGGGAGCTCCTCGCGGCGCGCCAGCGCCAGCGTTCGCTGCGCCGTAGCCACCACCGCCGCGTCGACGAAACGACCGTCCGGCAGTGCCATCGCCCCCGCATCCGCCGCGGCCGCCTTCATGATCTCCTCCGCCGCCTCCACCTCCTCGCGCGTCGGCCGGTAGGCGCGCTCGATGACGGGCAGCTGCCGCGGGTGGATGGCCGCGCGGCCGAGGAAGCCGAGGGAGCGGCCGTGCGAGCAGGAGGCGAACAGGCCGTCGAGGTCGACGATGTCGGGGAAGATCGACTGAGTCGGCGGCGCGAGACCGGCCGCCCGGGCGGCCATCACGGTACGGGTGCGGGGCCAGTCCAGACCGGCGTCGCCGCGCAGGCCGAGGTCGGCGCGGAGATCGGCCTCTCCCAGTGCGATGCCGGCGACCGCGTCATGAGCGGTGGCGATCGCGTACGCGTGTTCCACGGCGAGCGCCGATTCGAGGAGCGCGTACAGCGGGACGCCCGGTGCGCGGGCGGCGATCTGCTGAATGTCAGTGGCGTATGCGACCTTGGGGATACGCAGTGCGGTGAGGCCCGGGAGGTCGGCCAGGGCCTCGATGTCGTGGGGGGAGTTGATGCGGACATGGACGGGGACGGGCTGGGGGGACGACAGCAGTTCCACCGTGGCGTCCAGCGCGTACGGCTTGCGGCCCTGGGCGACGGCGTCCTCGAGGTCGATGATGACGATGTCGGCCTCGGTGGCGAGGGCCTTGCGGACGACCTCGGGGCGGTCGCCCGGGGCGTACAGCCAGGTGAGAGGGATGGTCATAGCGCCCCTTGGGTGCGAAGTTCGGTGATCTCGTCGGCGGTCAGGCCCAGTTCGGCCAGGACTTCCTGGGTGTCGGCGCCGTGCGGGCGGCCGGTCCAGCGGATGGCGCCCGGCGTCTCCGACAGCCGGAAGAGGACGTTCTGCATACGCAGCGGCCCGAGTTCGGGGTCCGGGACCTCGGTGATGGTGCCCAGCGCCTGGTACTGGGGGTCGTTGACGACGTCGCGGATGTCGTAGACGGGCGCGATCGCGGCCTCGGCCTTCTCGAAGGCTGCGACCGCGTCGTCGCGGGTCTGGCGTGCGATCCAGCGGCCCACGGCGTCATCGAGCACGTCGGCGTGCTCGGCACGTCCGCTGCCGCTGGCGAACCAGGGCTCGTCCACGAATTCCGGCCGGCCCACCAGATGCATGACGCGTTCGGCGACGGACTGGGCAGAGGTGGAGACAGCCAGCCAACTGCCGTCCGCCGTGCGGTAGATGTTGCGTGGGGCGTTGTTGAGTGAGCGGTTGCCGGTGCGGGGCTGGATGTAGCCGAGCTGGTCGTACCAGAGCGTCTGCGGCCCGAGTACGGCCAGGATCGGCTCGATGATCGCCATGTCGACGACCTGGCCGCGGCCGGTGGTGGCGCGGGCGGCGAGTGCCGTCATGACGGCGTAGGAGGTGGCGAGCGCCGCGATGGAGTCGGCGAGACCGAACGGGGGCAGAGTGGGCGGACCCTCCGGCTCACCGGTGGCCGCGGCGAATCCGCTCATCGCCTCGGCGAGGGTGCCGAAGCCGGGGCGGTGGGAGTACGGGCCGAACTGTCCGAAGCCGGTGACGCGGGTGAGGACGAGCCGTGGGTTGGCCTCGCTCAGTTCGTCCCAGCCGAGGCTCCATTTTTCGAGGGTGCCGGGACGGAAGTTCTCGACGATCACGTCAGCGGTCGCGGCGAGACGGACAAGTGTCTCCCGGCCGCCGCGCGTGGACAGATCGAGGGTGATGTTCCGTTTGTTGCGGCCGAGGACCTTCCACCACAGTCCGACACCGTTCTTGGCGGGGCCGTGACCGCGAGAGGGGTCGGGGCGGGTGGGGTGCTCGACCTTGATGACCTCGGCGCCGAAGTCGCCGAGCATCGTCGCGCACAGCGGACCGGCGAACAGGGTCGCGAGATCCAGGACACGCAGCCCGTGCAGGGGGAGCCTGGCGGGGGCAGGGTCAGAAGGGCCAGGGGCAGGGGAACGGGTCGGTTCGGCCGCCCGGCTCATGAGGCGCCGTCGATCTCTGCGCGGTACGGCATGGACGACGACGCCCCAGGACGCTGAACGGACAGCGCAGCCGCCGCGCACGCCCAGGCGAGGGCCTGGGGGAGCGGTTTCTTCTCGCCGAGGGCGACGGCGAGCGCCCCGACGAAGGTGTCACCCGCCGCGGTCGTGTCCACGGCGGTCACGGCTGGGGCGGAAACGGTGAACGGCTCCACGTCGCGCGCGGCGTACAGACAGCCGGCGGAGCCGAGAGTGATCACCACTTCCGGGACTTGGCGCAGCAGTTCCTGTGCCGCGGAGCGCGGGTCGGAGATGCCGGTGAGGGTGGCGGCCTCGTGCTCGTTGGGGACCAGCAGGTCGGTGACGGCGAGGAGTTCGGGCGGCAGCGGCTGCGCCGGGGCGGGAGTGAGGACGGTCCGCACCCCGTGCCGGCGGGCGGCCTCGGCACCGTCGAGCACAGCGCTCAGGGGGAGTTCGAGCTGGAGGAGCAGGGTGTCGCCGGTCGCGATGAGGGCCTCCTCGCCGGGAGCGAGAGCGGTGACAGTGCCGTTCGCGCCGGGGATCACCACGATGGAGTTGCCACCCTCGTTGTCGACGACGACATGGGCCGTGCCGGAGGGGCCCTCGGCCGTATGGAGCAGGTCCGTGTCGACGCCGGACGCCTCGAGCGTGTGGCGCAACTGCGTGCCGAACGCGTCCGAGCCGACCGCGCCGATCATCGCGACCTGACCGCCGGCGCGGGCGGCGGCGATCGCCTGGTTGGCACCCTTGCCGCCGGGATTCGTACGGAACTCACGTCCCGTGACGGTCTCCCCGCGCTTCGGCGCGTGCGCGACGAAAGCGACGAGGTCCATGTTGGTGCTGCCGAGCACCACGATGCCGGTCATGGGCGGAGGGCCTCCTTGAGCGTGAGATGGGCGAGGGTGTCGAAACCGACGCCGTCGAAACCGGCGACGGACGTCGCCAGCCGGTTCTTGAGCGGCACGGTCCAGCGGTCGGGCAGAGCGTCCGGACGCCCGGCGAGCAGGCCCGCCAGCGAACCGGCCGTCGCACCGTTCGAGTCGGTGTCCAGCCCGCCGGACACAGCGCGGCAGATGGAGCCGGTGAAATCACCGTCGGCGTGGGTGAGGGCGGCGACGAGCAGCGCGGTGTTGGGGATGACATGGACCCAGTGGTAGGCGCCGTAGCGGGAGTGGATGCGGTCGACGGCGTCGGCGAAGTCGGTGTGGGCGTGGGCCGTCTCGACACCGAAGCGCACGGCGTGCGCCAAGCGGGATCGGGGCGGCACGACGGCGAGACCGGCGGCGATCGCCTCGTGCACATCGACGTCACCGCCGGCCGCGGCGGCGAGCGCGGCGGCGACGAACATCGCGCCGTACAGGCCGTTCGCGGTGTGGGTGAGCGCCGCGTCCCTGTACGCCTGAGCGGCGGCGGCCGCGGGGTCGCCGGGATTGGTCCACCCGTGCATGTCGGCGCGGATGGCACCGCCGATCCACTCCCGGAACGGGTTGCGGTGGGCGGCGGTGAGCGGGGGCTCGATGCCGGAGAGCAGATTGCGGTATGCGACGCGCTCGGCGGTGAAGGTCCGCCCGGCCGGAAGCTCGTCCAGCCACAGCCGGGCGACATCGGCGGTGGTGAATCTCCGGCCGTGGCGCTGGAGGAGCAGGAGGCCGAGCAGCGGGTAGTTGAGGTCGTCGTCCTCCGGCATGCCGTCGATGTTCTCGGCGAGGGAGGTGGGGGCGCTGCGACGGTTCCAGGGATGCGCCCGGGCGAGCTCCTCGGGCACGCCCCTGGCGGTGAACCAGCTGGTGAGCGGCCAGTTGCCGGTGGCGCGTGCGAGGTCTCTGATGGCGTGCAGAGGCAGCTTCTCGACGGGCTTGCCGAGCAGGCACCCCGCGGCCCGGCCGAGCCACGCGGCGTGCAGAGCGGGGCCGAGCGCCCGCCGGGTCCCGGGCCACCTTCCGCGGCCCGGTGCCGGGCCGGGGTTCCGTTCACCCGGCCCGCGCTGTGCACCGGCCCCGATACGGGCCCCGTCCCGCACCAGACCGGCGGCGGGTGGTTGGCCCGGGAGCGCGGCTCGGGGCGGCGTGCCCGACCTCAGGGGCCCACGCCCCGCGTCGGCTTCCGGCGGCGCCGGGCTCGTCGCAGCGTCGCCCGCCGTGGGCGAAGCGGGCGGTGGCCAGGCCGGGCAGCCGGTTCTGATCGTGGGCAGGGAGGTGGGCTCGTCCGGAGCCAACGGGGACGGCAGGGCCGCCAGTTCGGCCAGCAGTTCCTCCGCCAGCGCGCGGAGCGCCGGCGGCGCCGGTTCGGCGGACGCGCCCGCCCGTTCCGGCGACAGCGACCCTCCGGCCGACAGCCAGCGGTCGCGGATGTGCGACCCGTCGCGGCCGTCCTCCTCCGCCTGGCGCAGTTCGTGACCGATCAGGTCCTCCGGCTGGACCCAGGTCAGGCGCAGCGCCTCGTTCATCGTGCCGTGCCCGTCAGGGAGGCGAACGCGCTCTCGTGGGCGCGGCGGCGTTCCGTGTCGCGGGCGTAGATCTCGCGGGTGACCGCGGCCAGTTCGGCCGCCGGGGCGTGCAGGTCGACCCGGCTCGCCTCCGCGACCCGCTCCGCCCATTCCCGCGGCACCGTCGACTCGCCGTGCAGCGCGCCCGCGATCGCCCCGGCCATCGTCGCGATCGAGTCGCAGTCACGGCCGTAGTTGACCGAGGACAGGACCGTACGGTGGTAGTCGCCGTCGTTGACCAGCAGCATGCCGAGCGCGATGGGCAGTTCCTCGATGGAGTGGAGGCGGGAGGGGCGGCGCGCGCCCAGTGAAGGGGACCGGTAGTCCGGGCCGACCGTGTCGAAGGGCGCGACGGCCGCACGCAGTGGCACCAGCGCGGACTCGAAGTCCGAGTGGTGGGCGGCCGCTTCCGCCACCGACTCGATCGCCGCCTGCGTGCCGTCCTTGGCCAGGGACATCGCCGTCTCGACGACCGATGTGGGCGTCGCGTCCGGCAGGCAGGCCGCCGCGACCGCCGCCGCGAAGACCCCCGCCGCCTCCCGCCCGTACGAGGACTGGTGCGCACCCGCGATGTCGACGGCCTCGGCGTAGGCGGCGTCCGGATTCGCCGCGTTGACCAGGCCCACCGGTGCCATGTACATCGCCGCACCGCAGTTGACGATGTTGCCCGAGCCTGCCTCACGCGGGTCGTGGTGCCCGTAGTGCAGGCGGGCGACGAGCCACTTCTCCGCGAGGAAGAGCCGCTGCAGCGGAATGGCCTCGGCTTCGAGTTCCGGAATCCAACGGGGGTTGGTGATGAGGTCGGGGACGAGGTGGTCGGCGACGGCGTACGCGTCGAGGTGGTCGCGGACCGTGGCGTACACGCCGATCAGCGCGTGGGTCATGAGGGTGTCGTCGGTGATGTGCCCGTCGCCCTTGTGGTACGGGGCGATGGGACGTGCGGTGCGCCAGTCCTCCCCGTGCCAGGGGCCGACGATGCCGGTGACGCGGCCGCCGTGCCGCTCCACGATCTGGTCGGGGGTGTAGCCCTCGACGGGCCCGCCGAGCGCGTCGCCGACAGCCGCTCCGACAAGGCTGCCGGTGATGCGGTCGTCGAGGGGGAGGGTGTCTGTCGCCGCTGCTGCGGCCGTCTTCGTCGCCGCCGTAGTCGTCGTCATGCCGGAATTGTCCACCTGGGGCGGTCGCGTGCGGCGGACCTCGCGCCGGGTTTCGGCTACCGGGCGGACCTCGTGCCGGGTTTCGGCTGCGCGGCGGACCCCCGTGCCGGGTTTCGGCTACCCGGCGGGCGGCAGCGCATCCTGCGGCCGCCCGCCGGGCGGCCGGAGCGCGGATTCCAGCATCCCGGCGAGTTCCACGAGATCCGTCCCGGCGAGGCGGGGCAGTGCGCAGCCCGCCAGTGTGCGGCAGGCGTCCCGCCAGGTGGCCGGCACGGACGCGCCGCCGCCGAGCGCCCCGGTCAGCGCGCCGGCGAGGGCCGGGGCCGAATCCGCGACACGCGAGAGGCAGACGGCGGCGGGTACGGCCTCCGCGACCCGCCCGCGCGCGGCGGTGGCGACGGCGAGCGCGACGGGCACGGTCTCGGCGGCGGCGATGCCGTAGCTGTAGACGTGGTCGACGATCTGGTGCTCGAGCAGCGGTACGAGTTCGAAGGCGCCACTCGCGGCGCGGGCGAGCTCGACGGCGTGGCGGGCGTTTCGGCCGATCTCGGTCTCCTCGGGGAGTTCGGCGAGCGCCGCGTCGACGGCGTCGTCGACATTCGCGCCGCCGAGCGCCACGGCCACGGCGGCCGCCATGGCGCGGGCCCCGTGGACCCCGTCGCCGTCCTGCGTGTACCGGGCGTCGAACTCGGCGAGTGCGGCGGCACCGGCCGGGTCGCACGGATGGACCACGGCGAGCACGACGGCCCGTACACAGGCGGCGTCGTCGAAGTAGTGCGGGTTGTCGTGGCCGGTCGCCGGCGGGCGCAGGCCGGTGGCCAGATTGCCGAGCCCGGCACGTACGGAGATACGGGCGCGGAGGGGGAGTACGGCGGACTCGACCTCGGGAGCGCACTCGGCCGCCGCGGCGACCTGGCCGGCGAGGGAGTTCCAGGCCAAATCGATGGCGGCGCGCATCCGGCGGGAGGGGTCGAGCGTGCTGAACAGCGGCCCGGCGGCGGTGAGCAAGGTCCCGGCGGAGAACGCGGCCCATTCGGCGTCGTCGGAGGGGCCGAGCCGCAACGGCTCGGGCGGCTGGTTGAGGGCGATGGGGACGGGGAGCGTGGTGGTCGCGTTCTGCTCGGCGAACGTGTCGAGCTCACGGGTGAGGCGCCGGGTCCACTCCGGCATCCGGGCGGCACGGTGGCGTGCCGCCGGCCACCCGGCTGCGTCGCCGACGGCGAGCCCCAGGAGGAGCCCCTCGACGGACCGGCGTCCTTCGCCGGCCGACATGCTCCGGCGAAGCTCCTCGGCCTCGCTGCGCTCATGTGCCGCAGGGGGACGGCGGGTGCCGGCGCCCGTGCGGGCGACGTGCGCACTCGGGGCCCGGATCACGCGCCGCTCGGCGGGGGCCGCAGCTGCGACGGGGCCGTGCCCGGCGCGAGCGCCGCCGTGCGGCCCGACGGGCCCGCCCGGGCCCGCACTGCGCGAGTCCCCCGGGGCCGGGGCCGCCCCCGCGTCGCCCGTGCCTCCGCCGCGCGAGCCCCTGACGACGACGCCGGCGCCGGCCGCGTTCGCGACGCCCGTTCCTTTCCTGTCCATGGACGACGCGCCGCTGGAGCATGCGCCTCCCGAGCCGGCAACGGCCGCACCCGCGCCCGCCCCGGTATCGCCGCCGCCCCCGCTGTCCGGGGCAGCGACGCCTCGGTCACCGCTGCCTGTGCCTGTGCCTGTGTCTGTGCCTGCTGCTGCGGAGGCGTCGGCGCCCCCGGTCCTTCCCGAGTCGGCGACGGCCGCGCCGACGCCCGTGCCTGCATTGCCGTCGTCCCCGCTGCCCGTGCGTGCCGTCCCCGTGGTGTCGAGGTCGCCGGTCCCGTCGCGTGTGCCTGCCGCCGTCGTTGCGTGGATGCCTCCCCTCCTGCCTCCCGAGCCGGTGACGGCTGCACCTGCCCCCACGGCACCGGCGCCCTCACCCCCCGCCCCCGCGGCATCGCCGCCCCCGCCCCCCGCTCCCGCGCCCCCCGGCGGGATTCCGCCCGCCCGAGCCGTGCGGTGCGCACCGGCGACCGCACCCGGCCCGTCCGTCGGCGACCCCGCCCCCAGAGCGCCGACAGCGTGGTGTGTCGCCGCGCAGGGGCCGGCGTGCAGGGAGCCGTGGTGTGCCGCCGTCGCGTCGGCCGGCTCGACGGCGGGCGTCGGTGCGGGGTCGGAGGGTGTCCCTCGGGCGGGGCCGGTCATGAGGCCGGGCCCGGGTCGTCGTCCGGGGTGAGGAGTTCGGCGATGTCCAGGACGTGGTAGCCGCGCATCGACGGCAGGCAGCTGCCGCGGACCGGGCCGATGGCCGAGGCCCATTCCTCCGGGATCGCGCCCGACCCGGACACCGATCCCGCGAGCGCGCCCGCGACCGCCGCGGTGGTGTCAGCGTCGCGGCCCATGTTGACCGCTGTCAGTACCGACGTACGGAAGTCCCCGCGGGCGGCGGCGAAGGCGCCGAACGCGAGGCCGACCGCCTCCGGTGCGAGGTCCGTCCACGGGTAGCCGCCGATGACGACCGCGGAGCGGACGGCCCGTTCCATGGACAGGGTGTCCGGGTGGCTGCGTCCCGCGGCGACGACCGCGCGGCGCATGGAGCGCGCGGTCCAGGAGTCCATGGGGACCACGGACAGCGCCGCGCCGATCACCCCCGCCGGACCCGCGCCGCCCATGGCCGCCGCGACACCGGCGGCGACGGCCCGTCCGCCGTAGATCCCCTCGCCGTCGTGGCTGACGCTGCCGTCGATGGTCACAAGGCGTGCCGCCTCCGCGGGCTGCCCGGCCGCGAAGACGCCGAACGGGGCCGCCCGCATCGCCAGCCCGTCGCTCCACGCGTGCCGGTGCTGGGCGGAGATCGGGGCGGCGAGCCCCCGTCGCAGGTTCTCCAGAGTGCCGCGTTCGCTGAAGCCCGCGCCCCGGAAGGGGCCTTCGTCCAGGTCGGCGATCCACTGGTGCCATGCCGACTCGACGTGCGCGACGGTGAGCGCGGAGCCGTGCCGGGCGAGCAGCAGGCCCGAGAAGATCGCGTACTCGGTGTCGTCCGTGCCCGCGGGGTCGTCGCTCACGAAGCCTTCGATACGGCCCCAGCGTCGGCGGATCTCGGAGGGCCGCAGGTTCTCGGCGGGAGCGCCGAGCGCGTCGCCGACCGCGAGGCCGAGGAGCGCTCCGCGGGCCCGGTCGAGCCAGGCGGCGGCGGAACCGGCACCGGATGCGGTCAGCACTTCCATGCGGGTCCCTTCGCGCGCGAACCTTCCTCCCGCATCTGTGCCACGTGCCGCGCCCGTCGAGTCCGGGAAACGTTTCTCTCACCCGCGCGCACCCCTTTCCACCGGCCCCGGCTTGCGGGCCTGCCCGATCCGGTGCAGCCCCTCGGCAGCCAGGTAAGTAAAGCCTGCCTTGCTGGTACGCCCCTTACATAGCGCGTATCTTCGAAGGCGTCGAGGGGAGGGCGGCCGATCGGGCCGCTGCTGGAACAAGGGGAGAGCTGTGTCCATCATCGAAACCGAAGCCGCACTGCACGAGGCGCACCGCGACAACCACACGCACCGCGATGTGAACGGCGGCTGGCTGCGTCCCGCGGTGTTCGGGGCGATGGACGGCCTGGTCTCCAACCTCGCCCTGATGACGGGTGTCGCGGGCGGCGCCGTCTCACAGCAGACCATCGTCATCACCGGCCTGGCCGGTCTCGCCGCCGGCGCGTTCTCCATGGCCGCGGGCGAGTACACCTCCGTGGCCTCCCAGCGCGAGCTGGTCGAGGCCGAACTGGACGTGGAGCGCCGCGAGTTGCGCAAGCACCCCGTCGACGAGATGGAGGAGCTGGCGGCCCTCTACGTCGCCCGGGGCGTGGAGCCCCCGCTCGCCCGCCAGGTGGCGATGCAGCTGTCGAAGGATCCGGAGCAGGCGCTGGAGATCCACGCCCGCGAGGAACTGGGCATCGACCCCGACGATCTGCCGTCGCCGGTGGTCGCCGCGGCCTCGTCCTTCGGCGCGTTCGCGCTCGGCGCGCTGCTGCCGGTGCTGCCGTATCTGCTCGGTGCGAGCGCGCTGTGGCCCGCGGTGCTGGTCGCCCTGCTCGGGCTGTTCGCCTGCGGCGCCCTGGTGGCGAAGGTCACTGCGCGCAGCTGGTGGTTCAGTGGCGTGCGCCAGCTCGTCCTCGGTGGCACGGCTGCCGCGCTCACCTACGGCCTGGGCACGCTCATCGGCGCCGCGGTGTAGTACCGCCGCTTCCGCGGTGTCCGCCCCGCGCCGGCTCCCTGGGGAGCCGGCGTTCGCATTTTGGAGCTCCGTCACGGACCCTGTGACGTACGCCCTCCCGCGGCAGGGCCCCAGGGTGAGACACTATGCAAGGCGCAACATAAGTAGCCGTTAACCCCGTGGTTTCAATTTCGCAATCACTGGGCATTAGCCGTAGACGCTGCGGGCAATGAAGCCTGCTCAGCCGAAGTCCGCCGGATGCGACGTGTCCGCCGCGACCCCCTTCACCGCCCGGCGCGGTGTCCGCATGTTGGAATGAGCTATCCGCTTCCCGAGAATCACTCCATCATGTAACCTGCACGAAATTTCGCGGAGGGCCAACGTCGTCCCTCGGCACTGCACATGCCACGACGACGACGGGAGAGCCGATGCGTTCCGACGCCTGGTCGCCCATGGACGGTCGCCCCGCCCCCCAGGGGATGTACGACCCCCGTAACGAACACGACGCCTGTGGTGTCGGGTTCGTGGCCACCCTCACCGGTGTTGCCAGCCATGAGCTGGTCGAGCAGGCGCTGACCGTACTGCGAAACCTCGAGCACCGCGGTGCCACCGGCTCCGAGCCCGACTCCGGCGACGGCGCGGGCATCCTGCTCCAGGTCCCCGACGCCTTCCTGCGCGAGGCCACCGGTTTCGAGCTGCCCGAGGCAGGCTCGTACGCCGTCGGTATCGCCTTCCTCCCGGCCGACGCCGAGGAGAACGAGGCCGCCGTCTCGAAGATCGAGACGATCGTCTCCGAAGAGGGCCTCAGCGTCCTCGGCTGGCGCGAGGTCCCCGTCACGCCCGACCTGCTCGGCAACGGCGCCCGCGCCACCATGCCCGCCTTCCGTCAGCTCTTCGTGGCCGACGGCGAGAGCAAGGGCATCGCGCTGGACCGCAAGGCGTTCGTGCTGCGCAAGCGCGCCGAGCGCGAGGCCGGTGTCTACTTCCCCTCGCTCTCCGCGCGCACCATCGTCTACAAGGGCATGCTGACCACCGGCCAGCTCGAGCCCTTCTTCCCGGACCTCTCGGACCGGCGCTTCGCGACCGCCGTGGCGCTCGTCCACTCGCGGTTCTCCACGAACACCTTCCCGAGCTGGCCGCTGGCCCACCCGTACCGCTTCGTCGCGCACAACGGCGAGATCAACACGGTCAAGGGCAACCGCAACTGGATGCGTGCCCGTGAGTCGCAGCTCGCCTCGACGCTGTTCAACTCCGGCGCCGGCAAGATCGACCGGATCTTCCCCGTCTGCACACCCGACGCCTCCGACTCCGCGTCCTTCGACGAGGTCCTGGAGCTGCTCCACCTCGGCGGCCGTTCGCTGCCGCACTCCGTGCTGATGATGGTCCCCGAGGCGTGGGAGAACCACGACTCGATGGACCCGGCCCGGCGCGCCTTCTACCAGTACCACTCCACGATGATGGAGCCCTGGGACGGCCCGGCCTGTGTCACCTTCACCGACGGCGTCCAGGTCGGCGCGGTCCTCGACCGCAACGGTCTGCGCCCCGGACGCTACTGGGTCACCGACGAGGGCCTCGTCGTGCTCTCCTCCGAGGTCGGCGTCCTCGACATCGACCCCGCGAAGGTGGTCCGCAAGGGCCGGCTGCAGCCCGGCAAGATGTTCCTCGTCGACACCGCGGAGCACCGCATCATCGAGGACGACGAGATCAAGTCCTCCCTTGCCGCCGAGGCGCCGTACGCCGAGTGGCTGGAAGCCGGCGAGATCGAACTCGAGGACCTCCCCGAGCGCGAGCACATCGTCCACACCCACGCCTCCGTCACCCGCCGCCAGCAGACCTTCGGCTACACCGAGGAAGAGCTGCGCGTCATCCTCGCGCCGATGGCACGCACCGGCGGTGAGCCGCTCGGCTCCATGGGCACGGACTCGCCGATCGCGGCGCTGTCCGAGCGCCCGCGGCTGCTCTTCGACTACTTCACCCAGCTGTTCGCGCAGGTCACCAACCCGCCGCTGGACGCCATCCGCGAGGAGCTCGTCACCTCGCTGCACTCCTCGCTCGGCCCCCAGGGCAACCTGCTGGAGCCGACCGCCGCGTCCTGCCGCAGCGTCACGCTGCAGTTCCCGGTGATCGACAACGACGAGCTGGCCAAGCTCATCCACATCAACGCCGACGGCGACATGCCCGGCATGAAGGCCGCCACACTGGCCGGCCTCTACCGCGTCACCGGCGGCGGCGACGCGCTCGCCGCCCGTATCGAGGCCATCTGCGGCGAGGTCGACGCGGCCATCGAGGACGGCGCCCGGCTGATCGTCCTGTCCGACCGGCACTCGGACGCCGAGCACGCGCCGATCCCGTCGCTGCTGCTCACCTCCGCCGTGCACCACCACCTCATCCGCACCAAGCAGCGCACCCAGGTGGGCCTGCTGGTCGAGGCCGGTGACGTTCGCGAGGTGCACCACGTCGCCCTGCTCATCGGCTACGGCGCCGCGGCGGTCAACCCGTACCTGGCGATGGAATCGGTCGAGGACCTGGTCCGCGCCGGCACCTTCATAGAGGGCCTCGAGCCCGAGAAGGCCATCCGCAACCTGATCTACGCGCTGGGCAAGGGCGTCCTGAAGGTCATGTCCAAGATGGGCATCTCCACGGTCGCCTCCTACCGCGGCGCCCAGGTCTTCGAGGCCGTCGGACTCGACGACGCCTTCGTCGACAAGTACTTCAACGGCACCGCCACCAAGATCGGCGGCGCCGGACTCGACGTCGTCGCCAAGGAGGTCGCCGCCCGGCACGCCAAGGCCTACCCGGCCTCCGGCATCGCCGCCACGCACCGCGCGCTGGAGATCGGCGGCGAGTACCAGTGGCGCCGCGAGGGCGAACCGCACCTGTTCGACCCGGAGACCGTCTTCCGCCTGCAGCACGCCACGCGCAACAAGCGGTACGACATCTTCAAGCAGTACACGGGCCGCGTGAACGAGCAGTCCGAGCGCCTGATGACGCTGCGCGGCCTCTTCGGCTTCAACTCGGCCCGCGAACCGATCTCCATCGACGAGGTCGAGCCCGTCTCCGAAATCGTCAAGCGCTTCTCCACCGGCGCCATGTCGTACGGCTCCATCTCCAAGGAGGCGCACGAGACCCTCGCCATCGCCATGAACCAGCTGGGCGGCAAGTCCAACACCGGTGAGGGTGGCGAGGACCCCGACCGTCTCTACGACCCCGAGCGCCGCTCCTCCATCAAGCAGGTCGCGTCCGGCCGCTTCGGTGTCACCAGCGAGTACCTGGTCAACGCCGACGACATCCAGATCAAGATGGCCCAGGGCGCCAAGCCCGGCGAGGGCGGTCAGCTGCCCGGCCCCAAGGTCTACCCGTGGATCGCCAAGACCCGGCACTCCACCCCGGGCGTCGGCCTGATCTCCCCGCCGCCGCACCACGACATCTACTCCATCGAGGACCTGGCTCAGCTGATCCACGACCTCAAGAACGCCAACCCGGCAGCCCGCATCCACGTGAAGCTGGTCTCCGAGGTCGGCGTCGGCACGGTCGCCGCCGGTGTCTCCAAGGCCCACGCGGACGTCGTCCTCATCTCCGGTCACGACGGCGGAACGGGCGCCTCCCCGCTGACCTCGCTGAAGCACGCGGGCGGCCCCTGGGAGCTCGGCCTCGCGGAGACCCAGCAGACCCTGCTGCTCAACGGCCTGCGCGACCGCATCGTCGTCCAGACCGACGGCCAGCTCAAGACCGGCCGCGACGTCGTCATCGCGGCGCTGCTCGGCGCCGAGGAGTTCGGTTTCGCGACCGCGCCGCTCGTCGTGTCCGGCTGCGTCATGATGCGCGTCTGCCACCTGGACACCTGCCCCGTGGGTATCGCGACGCAGAACCCGGTGCTGCGCGAGCGGTTCTCCGGCAAGGCCGAGTTCGTCGTCAACTTCTTCGAGTTCGTCGCCGAGGAGGTCCGGGAGATCCTCGCCGAGCTGGGCTTCCGCAGCATCGAGGAGGCCGTCGGCCACGCCGAGCTGCTCGACACCGATCAGGCCGTCGAGCACTGGAAGGCACAGGGCCTCGACCTCGGGCCCCTCTTCCACGTGCCCGACCTGCCCGACGGCGCGGCGCGCCACCAGGCCGTCGAGCAGGACCACGGGCTGGAGAAGGCGCTCGACAACGAGCTGATCAAGCTCGCCGCCGACGCGCTGAACGCGGCGACCGCCGAGGACGCCCAGCCGGTCCGCGGCCAGGTCGCCATCCGCAACATCAACCGGACCGTCGGCACCATGCTCGGCCACGAGGTGACGAAGAAGTTCGGTGGTGCGGGCCTGCCCGACGACACCATCGACATCACCTTCACCGGTTCCGCCGGCCAGTCCTTCGGCGCGTTCGTGCCGCGCGGCATCACACTGCGTCTCGAAGGCGACGCCAACGACTACGTCGGCAAGGGCCTCTCCGGCGGCCGGGTCGTCGTCCGCCCCGACCGGGGCGCCGAGCACCTGGCCGAGTACTCCACCATCGCGGGCAACACCATCGCCTACGGCGCCACCGGCGGCGAGCTGTTCCTGCGCGGCCGGACGGGCGAGCGCTTCTGCGTCCGCAACTCCGGTGCACTGGTGGTCTCCGAGGGCGTCGGCGACCACGGCTGCGAGTACATGACCGGCGGCCACGCGGTCGTCCTCGGCGAGACGGGCCGCAACTTCGCGGCCGGTATGTCCGGCGGCGTCGCCTACGTGATCGACCTCGAGGCGGACAACGTCAATGCCGGTAACCTGGGGGCGATCGAGTCCCTGTCCGACACGGACAAGCAGTGGCTGCACGATGTCGTGCGCCGCCACTTCGAGGAGACCGGCTCGACCGTCGCAGAGAAGCTCCTCGCCGACTGGTCCGTGAACGTGGACCGTTTCAGCAAGATCATCCCGACCACGTACAAGGCAGTGCTCGCCGCCAAGGACGCCGCTGAGCTCGCCGGTCTCTCCGAGCGGGAGACCACCGAGAAGATGATGGAGGCGGCGATCAATGGCTGACCCCAAGGGCTTCCTGACCACCGGGCGCGAGGTCGCCGAGACCCGCCCCGTCGCGGAGCGCGTCAAGGACTGGAACGAGGTCTACGTCCCCGGCTCCCTGCTGCCGATCATCAGCAAGCAGGCCGGCCGGTGCATGGACTGCGGCATCCCGTTCTGCCACAACGGCTGTCCGCTCGGGAACCTCATCCCCGAGTGGAACGACTACGCCTACCGCGAGGACTGGGCGGCCGCGTCCGAGCGCCTCCACGCCACGAACAACTTCCCGGAGTTCACCGGCCGTCTGTGCCCGGCTCCGTGCGAGTCGGCGTGTGTACTCGGCATCAACCAGCCGGCCGTCACCATCAAGAACGTCGAAGTCTCCATCATCGACAAGGCATGGGACTCCGGCGACGTCACCCCGCAGCCGCCGGACCGCCTGTCCGGCAAGACCGTCGCGGTCGTCGGCTCCGGCCCGGCGGGCCTCGCCGCCGCCCAGCAGCTGACCCGGGCGGGCCACACGGTCGCCGTCTACGAGCGCGCCGACCGCATCGGGGGGCTGCTGCGGTACGGCATCCCCGAGTTCAAGATGGAGAAGGTGCACATCAACCGCCGCATCGAGCAGATGCGCGCGGAGGGCACCAAGTTCCGTACCGAGGTGGAGATCGGGCGCGACCTCGACGCCACCAAGCTGCGCCGGCGCTACGACGCCGTCGTCATCGCGGCCGGCGCGACCGTCTCCCGCGACCTGCCGGTCCCCGGGCGCGAGCTGAACGGCATCCACTTCGCCATGGAGTACCTGCCTCTCGCCAACAAGGTGCAGGAGGGCGACTTCGTGGCGCCCCCCATCACCGCCGAGGGCAAGCACGTCGTCGTCATCGGCGGCGGCGACACCGGTGCCGACTGCGTGGGCACCGCCCACCGCCAGGGCGCGGCCTCGGTCACGCAGCTGGAGATCATGCCGCGCCCGGGCGACGAGCGGAACGCCAACCAGCCCTGGCCGACGTTCCCCATGCTCTACAAGGTGACCTCCGCGCACGAGGAGGGCGGTGAGCGGGTCTACTCCGTCTCCACCACCCACTTCGAGGGCGACGAGGACGGGAACGTGCAGTTCCTGCACCTGATCGAGGTGGCCTTCGAGGACGGCAAGCTGGTCCAGAAGCCGGGCACCGAGCGGAAGATCCCCGCGCAGCTGGTCACCCTGGCAATGGGTTTCACCGGCATCGACAAGGCCAACGGCCTGGTCGAGCAGTTCGGTCTCGAGCTCGACGAGCGCGGCAACGTGGCGCGCGACGCGGACTTCGCGACGAACGTCGACGGCGTCTTCGTCGCCGGCGACGCGGGCCGCGGCCAGTCGCTGATCGTCTGGGCGATCGCCGAGGGCCGCTCGGCGGCGCGCGGCGTGGACCGGTACCTCACGGGCGCGAGCGCGCTCCCGGCGCCGATCCGCCCGACGGACCGCGCGCTGACCGTCTGACCGCACCACCCCTTGCACGTCCCGTACAACGGCGTACGGAACTGAACACGGCGCCTGCCCTGTCCCCGACCGGACCTTGGGTGGGCGCCGTGGCATGTCGTGGGGCGCGTGACGCCTGCGGCGGGCCGTTTCCCCTTCCCGCCCCGTCCCGAACCGGGGGCTCCGCCCCCGGGCCCCTGGCGGGGTCGCCGACGGGGCTGAAGGTGCCGGGCAACTTCAGCCGTCTGGGCCTCCCACGGCCGCCAGGCCGTAGGGGGAGATTGAGGACACCGCGCGCAGCGCGGTACGGGGCCCGGGGCTCGCCCCAGTTACGGGACGGGGCGGGTAGGGGAAAACGCCGCGCGCAGCGGCCCGCCCCGCCGCACCCAACACCGCCCGGACACCCGGACGTTGGCCCCGCCCCCGCGGGATATCGTCGGATGGGCCGACAATGTCCGACGGAACGGTCCGACGAAGGGGAGCCCCTCATGCCCGTCAGCCTGAGCAAGGTCGAGCAGAGCGCCCCCGCGCTCGTCAGCCTCTACAAGACCGCGGGCGTGAGCCTCCAGAAGCACGGACTGCACGGCGAGCGCGCCGCCGTCTATCTCGTGGTCGACTATTCGGGGTCCATGAAGGACTACTACAAGGACGGCAGCGTCCAGGCCCTCGCCGACCGTGTCCTCGGTCTGTCCGCCAACCTCGACGACGACGGCACCGTGCCGGTCGTGTTCTTCTCCACCGACGTCGACGCGGTCACCGACATCGCCCTGGCCAACCACCACGGCCGTATCCACGAGATCGTCTCCGGCCTCGGGCACATGGGGAAGACCAGCTACCACCTCGCGATGGACGCGGTCATCGACCACTACATGGACAGCGGCTCCACCGCGCCGGCGCTCGTCGTCTTCCAGACCGACGGCGGACCCGTCAACAAGCTCGCCGCCGAGCGTTTTCTCTGCAAGGCGGCGAAGCTGCCCCTCTTCTGGCAGTTCGTCGGCTTCGGCAACACGCGCAGTTCGCAGTTCGACTTCCTCCGCAAACTCGACGAGCTGGCCGTCCCCGCCAAGCGGCCCGTCGACAACGCGGGCTTCTTCCACGCGGGACTCGATCCGCGTCAGGTCCCGGACGCGGAGCTGTACGACCGGCTGGTGGGGGAGTTCCCGCAGTGGCTGTCCGCGGCCCGTGCCGCGGGCATCGTCCGGTGAGGACCCGTCGCCGAGGAGGAGCCGGTCCGGGCTCGCAGCCGCACCCCGCACGGATACCCGACAAAAGGTGTCGGGTATGCAGGCTTGAATGGCAGGCATGACGTCTTCCACATGGGCCGCCTTCCGGGCGGCGGAGCCCGCGTTCGCCGAGTCGGTCCAGCACCGTTTCGAGCAGTACCGGCATCACGTACTGGCCACTGTCCGCAAAGACGGTTCGCCGCGTCTGACCGGGCTGGAGGTGAACTTCCGCTTCGGTGAACTGTGGCTCGGCATGATGCCGGGCTCCCGCAAGGCACAGGACCTGCTGCGCGATCCGCGCTTCGCCCTGCACGCGAACCCCGGTGCCGACGACTCGATGGACGGCGGGGATGTACGGATCTCCGGGCGGGCGTTCGAGGTCACGGACGCCGGAGAGAAGGCACGCTTCGTCGAGGACGTGAAACCGCCGGAGCCGTTCCATCTCTTCAGGGTCGAGTTGACCGAGGTGGTGCGGACATCGGTGGAGGGCGACGAGCTGGTCGTACGGTCCTGGAGCGCGGGCGGGCAGGTCCGTACGCAGCGGCGCCGCTGACCTGCCGTCCCCCCGGCCCGGCGGAGCCGGAAGAATGGGCGGGTGCCTACGAAGAAGCAGAAGCAGGTGAGCGCCGCTCCGCCCGAGCGGCGCCGGGAACTCCTCGACATCGCCGCCGAGGTCTTCGCCGCCCAGGGCTACAACGCCACCACCGTCCGCAAGATCGCGGACGCGGCCGGAATGCTCGCCGGCAGCCTCTACTACCACTTCGATTCCAAGGAATCGATGCTCGACGAGATCCTCTCCACGTTCCTCGACGAACTCTGGGCCGGCTACGACACCGTCCTCGCCGCCGGTCTCGGCCCGCGCGAGACCATCGAGGCCCTCGTCACCGAGTCCTTCCGCGAGATCGACCGGCACCGCGCCGCCGTCGCCATCTACCAGAAGGAGTCCCGGCACCTGACCCGGCAGCCGCGCTTCCAGTACCTGGCCGACTCGCAGGTGAAGTTCGAGAAGGCCTGGCTCGGAACGCTGGAGCGCGGGGTCGCGGAGCACGTCTTCCGCGCCGACCTCGACATCCGGCTCACCTACCGCTTCGTCCGCGACACGGTGTGGGTCGCCGCCTCCTGGTACCGGCCGGGAGGTCTGCACAGCCCGGAGGAGATCGCCCGCCAGTACCTGTCGATGGTTCTCGACGGGATCGCGGTGCGTGCATGACGTAGGCCGTGCGCCCGTGACGAGACAGGCCTGGTGCCGGCGCCACTCGTCCGGCTCAACGAGACGCGGGCCGATCCGGCGAAAGTGAACGCGCCCGGGGCGGCCCGGCACTGGACCGGGCCGGGCCGGGCGCCGGACCGCAGCCGAACCGGTGACGGTGCAGGTCCAGAAGCCGGCGCGGGCCGACAGCCGTTTCGGCCCGCAGTTCCCGGGCGAGGACGGCGGGCCGGCGCACGTGACGATCATCGAGCGCCTCCGATCCGAGCTTTTCGGGGCTCGGCGTGCTACGGTGGCACAGTTGCAGTTTTGGTACCCATGAACTTTGTGTGCGCCTGACGGGAATGCTTCCTCAGGCGCACATTATTGTTTCCGGCTTCTCCGGATGGGGCTCAATGCAGCGACGGGAAATTCACGAGGTGTGGATTTTCGGCTTGCCCCTGTTTTAGGAGAATGACATGGCTACTGGAACCGTGAAGTGGTTCAACTCGGAAAAGGGCTTCGGCTTCATTGAGCAGGACGGCGGCGGCGCCGACGTCTTCGCCCACTACTCGAACATTGCCACCTCGGGCTTCCGTGAGCTCCAGGAGGGCCAGAAGGTGACGTTCGACGTCACGCAGGGCCAGAAGGGCCCGCAGGCGGAGAACATCCTCCCGGCCTGATTGCCGGGCGCGTATCTCGCAGCTCCTGCAGCCGGGGCCCGCACCTTCGTCGGTGTGGGCCCCGGCTCTTGCTGTCCACAGGCCCCAGGAAGGCACATCCGCATGAACCGCTCCGAACGACCGGACCGCCCCGCCGCCAGGTCCGCACGCCCGGCCCGCAGGCGCCCGGCCACCTCCGGCGTCGGAAATCGGCCCGGTGCCGGAAAGGGCACCGGCGCGGGCAGGACCTCCGGGTCCGGCAAGGCGTCCGCCCGCAGTGCCGCGCCCCCGCAGGAATTCACCCTGCCGGAGACCGTCACGCCCGCACTGCCCGCCGTCACGGCGTTCGACGAGCTGGACATGCCCGCGGCCCTCCTGAAGACCCTCGCGGCACAGGGCGTCACCGAGCCCTTCCCCATCCAGGCGGCCACGCTCCCCAACTCCCTCGCCGGCCGGGACATCCTCGGTCGCGGCCGCACCGGCTCCGGCAAGACGCTCGCCTTCGGGCTCGCGCTCCTCGCCCGCACCGCCGGCCGCCGTGCCGAGTCACGGGCGCCCCTCGCGCTCGTACTCGTCCCCACGCGGGAGCTCGCACAGCAGGTCACCGACGCCCTCGCGCCCTACGCGACCTCCGTGCAGCTGCGGCTCGCCACCGTCGTCGGCGGCATGTCCATCACCAAGCAGGCCGGAGCGCTTCGGCGCGGCGCCGAAGTGCTGGTGGCCACTCCCGGGCGGCTCAAGGACCTCATAGAACGCGGCGACTGCTCACTGGGCAATGTCGCGATCACCGTCCTCGACGAGGCCGACCAGATGGCCGACATGGGCTTCATGCCGCAGGTCACCGCGCTGTTGAAGCAGGTGGAGTCGGACGGCCAGCGGATGCTCTTCTCCGCGACCCTGGACAAGAACATCGACCGTCTTGTGCGGATGTTCCTCACGGATCCCGTCGTGCACTCGGTCGACCCGTCCGCGGGCGCGGTCACCACCATGGAGCACCACGTGCTCCATGTGCTCGACGAGACCGACAAGAAGGCCGTCGCCACGCGCATCGCGGCCCGTGACGGGCGCGTGATCCTCTTCGTGGACACCAAGCGGACCGCCGACCGGTTCGCGAAGCGGCTGCTGGCCAGCGGTGTGCGCGCGGCCGCCCTGCACGGCGGCCGGTCCCAGCCGCAGCGCAACCGCACCCTGGACCAGTTCAAGAACGGGCAGGTCACCGCGCTGGTCGCGACGAACGTGGCGGCACGCGGCATCCACGTCGACGACCTGGACCTGGTCGTCAACGTCGACCCGCCCGTCGACCACAAGGACTACCTGCACCGCGGCGGCCGCACGGCCCGCGCGGGCGAGTCCGGCAGCGTCGTGACACTCGTCCTGCCCGAGCAGCGCCGTGAGATGACGCGCCTCATGGCGAATGCGGGCATCAGCCCGCGTACCGCACGCGTGAAGTCCGGCGACGAGGAACTCAGCCGGCTGACGGGGGCGAGGGAGCCCTCGGGGGTCGCGGTGACGATCGAACTCCCGCAGCCGGCGGCGCCGACTGCGAAGACCGGAGCCTCGTCGTCGCGCAGGCGACGCCCGGCGCGACGCCCCGGCGAAGCTGCGGCGGAGTCGCCGCGGGCCTCGCGGGCGGCGGCACCGGGCGAGTCCCGGGGCAGCCGGGCATCGGCGGGCCGCGGACGCCCTGCGCGACGTGGCGGCAGGGGCGCGGCGAGCTGACGCGGTAGGGGGCGGCCCCGCCGGAGACGCGGGGCGGCAGCCTCGGTTTCGTGGTGGGGCGCCTTGGGGGACGACCGCGTGCCGCAGGGGCCAACAGCAGGGAAATGTGCATTCGTTGACGTTGACACGTCAACTTCTACGCGCATCAATGGATGCATGCGAATCCCCCCACGACTCGCCACCCTCGGTGGACTCGCCGCCCTCGCGTCGACCCTCCTCCTCGGCGGCCCGGCCGCAACGGCAGCCCCCGTCGGCACGTTCGCGATCGGCGACATCTGCTACTCCGACCTGCCGAGCCAGGCCCACGACACACTCGACCTGATAGAGCAGGGCGGGCCGTTCCCGTACGAGCAGGACGGCACGGTCTTCCAGAACCGTGAAGGCATCCTGCCGCCACACTCCACGGGCTACTACCACGAGTACACGGTCACCACCCCGGGCTCCCCGACCCGCGGCGCGCGCCGCATCGTGACGGGCGACTCGGCGCAGGAGGACTACTACACCGCCGACCACTACGAGTCGTTCGACCTCGTCGACCACGGCTGCTGAATCCGTTCCGCCACCCCGCCGCGCAGGTAACCTCCGCCCCATGACGACGACCTTTGTGATCGACGGGGCGGAGGTCACCGCACTGGACAGCTTCTGGAAGGCCATCGGTGAAGCGGTCAACGGCCCGGGCGGCTACTTCGGCCGCAATCTCGACGCCCTCGCCGACTGCCTCGGCGGCGGCTACGGCACCCCCGACGACGGCGACTTCGTCATCGAGTGGCGCGACCACGAACTCTCCCGCAGGGCCCTCGGCCACGAGGAGACCGCACGACAGCTGGAACTCCGAGTCCGCCGCGCCCACCCCGACGCGAGAGCCGCTGTCCTCGCACAGCTGGCGCGGGCCCGCGAGGGGCAGGGCCCTACCGTCTTCGACTGGCTGGTGGCGATCTTCGAGGAACGGGCCCCGGGCAGGCTCAGGCTCCTCTGAGGGGCCGGTCCCGGCCTTCAGCCGTGTCGCGACGGCGTCCCCGCGAGCCGCCGCCGCAGCCGCTCGTCCCTGATGTGCCGCACCGCGTTCGCCGCGGTGTCGTGGGCGTAGCCCTCCGGGTCCTCCTCCGCCAGCAGCCGCGTGAGGACCTCCTCGGCGCGCGGGTCCTGGCGCATCGCGAGACCCCTCGCCGCCTCGGCCACCGTCTCGGCGTCCGGGTCGTGGACACGGGCCGCGAGCGCCTCACGGATCTCGGGTGTGTCCGCGTCCACCCCCGCCAGCGCCGTGGTCGCCCAGTCCCTGACCGGAGCCTGCGTGTCCCGCGTCAGCTCGATCAGGGTCCGTACGCCCTCCTCGTGGTCCCCGGGCACCAGCCCGCACAGCGCCAGCGCCACCCGGTGGCGCACTCCCGCGTCCGGGCTCCCGGCGTGCCGCAGGATCTCGGGGAGCGATGCCGGGTCGCCGTGGTGCCCGAGGGCCAGGACGGCCGCCTGGACGACCTCCGGGTCCTTCGCCTCGCGGGACAGTTCACGCAGCAGCGGCAGCGCCCGTGCGGCGAACGGCCGCAGGACCTGCCCGCCGTTCTCCGCACGGAAGCCGAGCCGGCCCAGCACGTCCGCGGCGAATGCCTGGTGCAGCGGCTCGTCGCTCGCGCACCAGTCGGCCGCGGCCCGGAAGGTCTCCTCGTCGCCGCGCCGCCACAGCGCCGTCACCGCCTCGATCCACTCGTCCCGGTCCGGGTCGCCGTGATCGAGGGCCCGTTCCGAGAGGGTCGCGTGCGGAGTGCGGATGCCGAGCCGCTCCTCGAGGATCGTCGCGATCGCGCCGTGGCCGGTCTGCTGCTCTCTGCCCGACGCCGGGCTGCCGTCCCGCAGCACCTCGACGACCACCGTCGTGCCGCCGTCCTCGTCGACACGCCGTGCGACCGTCTCCGCCCCCGGTTCGTACGCCAGGAGCTGTGCCCTCAGCTCCTGTTCCACGTCGAGCGTCACCCATCGGCGGGCTTCCTCCAGCGCCTGCTCCAGCGTCTTCGCCCGTGAACCGGCGCCGTGCCGCAGCAGGGCCCGCACCGTCGACGGGGAGCCGCGGCGGGCGGCGAGCACCAGCGGCGGCTCGCCGCTCGGGCCCGGCAGATCGGGGTCGGCGCCGTGGTCCAGGAGGGCCTCCACCGTGTCCGTGTGCCCTTGGGTCACCGCCCAGATCATCGCGGTGAAGCCGAGCAGCTCGCGGCGGTCCGGTTCCGCGCCCGCGGCCAGCAGCGCCCGGACGGACTCGGCGTGTCCCCAGGCGGCGGCGCCGCACAGCGGCAGGTCGCCGTCCTCCGGACCACATGCCCGGTCGGGGTCGGCGCCCGCGGCGAGCAGCAGCCGCACGATGCCCGCCTTGTTGCCGGTGGCCGCCTCGTACAGAGCCGTCCGGCCGTCCTCGTCGGTTTCCTCGGCACCGCCTCCCGCCCGCAGCAGCCGCACCACGGTGTCGTCGTCACCGCCGTGCACCGCTTCGAACAGGTCCTGCGCGTTCGCCGCCGGTTCGTCGGTCATGGTTCGACCCTACGGAAGCCCTGTCAGGTATCGCATTCGAGAACCGTCCGGCACAGCCCGCAGCGGGCTCGTACCCGCCCCCGCACGGGTACCCGGATGCGCTGGTGGCAGGTGGTGCACGGGAAGGAGACGCGCAGGCCGTCCGGCCCGTGCTCGAACGCGTACGCGTACGGGCCCGCGACCCGGGCTCCGGGGGTTTCCAGGGCGTGGCGGCGGTCCTTGGCGTAGCGGTGGCGGCCGAGCCGGCCCGCTGTGGTCAGCGGGGGCTGCTGGGCGTCGCGCAGCGCCTCGGCGCGGCCCTTGGTGTACGCGTGGTAGGCCTGCGGGCTGGTGAACCAGGTCCGCGGATCCTCGTCGAAAGCCATCGCCCGCCCCGCGAGGACGTAGCCGAACTCCTCCGGTGTGAGGTAACCGAGCTTCTGGCTGGAGACGGCGTCCTCGCGGAACGCGTCCAGCAGCAGCCAGCCCGCGCCCAGGTAGGTGGTCACGGTGTCGGTGAGGATCTCGTTGTCGCGGGTGCCGGGGAACGCCAGCCCGAGCCGGTGCAGCAGCACATGGGTGATCTCGTGGGCGAGGGCGGCGCCGATGTCCCGCCGGTGGGTGCGGAACCGGTCATTGAGTTCGATGAAGTACTCCGGCCCCGCGGTCAGTTCGACGCTCGCCGCGTGCTTCATCTCGCGGAAGCTGACGATCACCCGGGCGTCCGGCAGACGCAGATGGTGCACCAGGGCGCGGGCCACCCGCTGCGCGCCCAGGTGGAGATCGTCCTGGTCGCCGAAGGCGACATCGGCGGGGAGCACGCTGGGCGCGTAGGAGAGCACGCCCTCCGGAGAGAGACGCCGGTACAGCGCGGTGATCGCCGACCGCACGGTGTCCAGGTGCGGGAAGCCGTGTACGACCTCGCTGCCGTTCGCCACCTGCCGTACCCCCATGCGTCCTGGGCCCCCTGCGCCTCTTGCGCCCGTGCACCTGCGCGCCGCCTGAACGGGCTTCAACTCTACGGCGGTGCCGCGGCCGCACCGCAGAGACGCCGCCCGGGAATTGGCCGAAAGGTGCTCCTTGTGGTGTCCGGTGACCGGGTCCCATACTCCGGACAACGCCTTGTCGGGCACATGTCATTACCGCCGTCCCGGCTCGGTGATCCCCTCAACCCCCCACGAGAGGCAAACCCTTGAACCTGATGCGCACGCTCAAGAGATGCGTCGCCGCCGGCGCCGTCATCCTCGCCGCCGTCAGTCTCCAGCCCACCTCCGCCTCCGCCGCCGCCCCGCCCGTCGTCGGCGGCACCCGCGCCGCCCAGGGCGAGTTCCCCTTCATGGTCCGGCTCTCCATGGGCTGCGGCGGGGCGCTCTACGCCAAGGACATCGTGCTCACCGCCGCGCACTGTGTGAACGGCTCCGGCAACAACACCAGCATCACGGCGACCGCCGGTGTCGTGGACCTGCGGAGCTCCAGCGCCATCAAGGTCCGTTCCACCAAGGTCCTGCAGGCCCCCGGCTACAACGGCACGGGCAAGGACTGGGCCCTGATCAAACTCGCCCAGCCCATCAACCTGCCCACCCTGAAGATCGCCGAGACCACGGCGGACAACAACGGCACCTTCACCGTCGCCGGCTGGGGCGCGGCCCGCGAGGGCGGCTCGCAGCAGCGCTACCTGCTCAAGGCCCAGGTCCCGTTCGTCTCCGACTCCAGCTGCCAGCAGGCGTACGACGAACTCGTACCCGGCGAGGAGATCTGCGCCGGCTACAACCAGGGCGGCGTCGACACCTGCCAGGGCGACTCCGGCGGCCCCATGTTCCGCAAGGACAACGCCGGTGCCTGGACCCAGGTCGGCATCGTCAGCTGGGGCTACGGCTGCGCGAGGGCCGGCTACCCCGGCGTCTACACCGAGGTCTCGACCTTCGCCGCCGCCATCAAGTCCGCGGCAGCGAGCCTGTAGGACACCCGGCGCAGAAGCCGCACAAGAGGGGGCAGGCTCGGCGGCCTGCCCCCTCCGGCATGCAGCACCACCGCGGCTCAACGCAACCGCAGCACCGGGTCGCCCGCGCCGCCCTCCAGCTCCAGCACCCACACGTCGTTGCCGCCCGCGCGCAGCACCGGCCCCGGCACGTACAGCGGACGAACCGGCCCGGCCGACCAGTAGCGGCCCAGGTTGAAGCCGTTCACCCAGACGAATCCCCGTGTCCAGCCCGGAAGTTCGAGCGTCGCGTCACCCGGCGCGGCCACTTCGAACGTCCCCCGGTACAGCCCCGCCGCCCCCGGCTCGGGATCACCCCACGGCACGCCGGCGAGAGAGCCGGGCTCCTCGAACGCTTCCAGCCGCAGCCCGCGGGCCCGCACACCGTGCAGAAACTGCCGCTCGTGCAGCACCCCGCCGGTGATGCCCTTCGGCTCGCCCGTCCGCGGCCCGTAGTTGACCCGCCCCAGCGACTCCACCCACAGCTCCACGGACGCCGGGCCCCCGACCGGTTCCGCAAGGACGACGTTCTCGCCGTCGAGCACCCCCGCCCGCACCCCGTCCACGTACACCACGGCCCGGTCGCGCAGCCCGGCCACGGTCAGCGGATACGGCTCCCGCGGCCCCGGGACGTCCACCCGGTAGCGGACCAGCCCGCGCTCCACGCCCAGCTCCTCGAACGTCGAAGGCACCGGGGCCTCGCGCTCCTTGCCGCCGAGCACCTCCAGCACCGCATCGGCCGGCGCCCACTCGCCGAGCGCGATCCGCACCGGCGACGACAGCGCGGCCGGGGCGGGCGGCGGCTTGGGCAACGGCCCCTCCTGGTACTCGGCGAGGATCTCGCGGAAGAGCCAGAACTTCTCCGTCGGCCGGCCCGCCTCGTCGACCGGCGCGTCGTAGTCGTAGGACGTCACCGTCGGCTGCAACTCGCCGTCGTGCATCGGCCCCGAGCGATTCGCCCCCGCCCAGCCGCCGAAGTTCGTCCCCCCGTGCGCCATGTACAGATTCACCGACGCCCCCGCCGCCAGGATCTCCCGCAGCGCCCCGGCCGCGTGCCGCGCGTCCCGCCGCGCCGACGGCGCCCCCCAGTGCTCGAACCAGCCGCACCAGAACTCCATGCACATCAGCGGCCCCGACGGCCGGTGGCGGCGCAGCGCCGCGAAAGCCTTCTCGGCCCCCGACCCGAAATTCACCGTGGCCAGCACACCCGGCACGGAGCCGCCCGTCAGCATGTGGTCCTCCGGTCCGTCGGACGTGAACAGCGGCACCGTCACACCGCAGGACCGCAACAGCCGAGCCAACTGGCGCAGATACTCCCGGTCCGAGCCGTAGCTGCCGTACTCGTTTTCCACCTGCACCATCAGCACCGGGCCACCGCGTGCGATCTCACGCTCCACCACCTGCGGCAGCAGCCGCCTGAACCAGCGCTCCACATGCACCAGATACTCCGGATCGCGCGTCCGCGCCCGCCGCCCGACCCTGCCCGTGAGCCACGACGGCAGACCACCGTTCTCCCACTCGGCGCAGATGTACGGCCCCGGCCGCACGATCGCCCACATCCCCGCCGCGTCCACCGCGTCCAGGAACCGGCCGAGCGCGCCCGAATCCACGAACCGCCCGGGCTCCGGCTCGTGGAGATTCCACGGAACGTACGTCTCCACACAGTTGAGGCCCATGGCCCGCAGCATCGCCAGCCGGTGGTCCCACTGCTCCTCGTGCACCCGGAAGTAGTGCAGCGCTCCCGACAGCAGCCGGACCGGCCGCCCGTCCAGCAGGAAATCCATGTCACCCACGGTGAAGTCAGCCACCCGGCGCGTCCCTCTCTCGCTCACTTTCTGTCACCAGAATCGGCCTCTGGCGGACGGCCGGTCCATGGACAAAGATCGGCGGTCCTTGGACTGACCGGGAAAGGGGCCGGTGAACCACAGAAGGAGCGAGAAACGGCATGTACCACACCTGGATGCGCTACTTCACCCCGAGCCTTGTGCACCACAGACTCGGCCTGGTGTGTCTCGGCGTCGGCCTCCAGCACGGCACGCTGCCCAAAGTCGGACCCCGCACCCTCGACCACCACGTCGCCGTCGTCATCAGCGCCGGCAGCGGCTGGTACCTCGCCGCGGACGGACGGCGCACCACCGTCACCGCCCCCGCCCTGCTCTGGCTCACCCCCGGCGTGCCCCACCACTACGGCCCCGACCCCGCCGGATGGGACGAGAGCTTCGTCGACTTCACCGGCCCGGCCACCACCACCTACACCGAACTCGGCTACATCGAACCCGACCGGCCCGTGGTCCCCCTGTCCGACGCCGCCGGAGCCCGCGCCGCCGTCGGCCGCATCGCCCGCGCCGCACGCCGCGGCAACCCCCTCCTCGAGGTCGAGACCGGCGCCGCCGTCCACGAACTCCTCGTCGCGCTGCGCCGCGCCCGCGCCGACCTCGGCCCCGACGGCGACCCGGTCCTCACCGCGCTGGCCCGCGACGCCTTCCAGCCGCTGACCGTCACCGAACACGCCGCACGGAACGGCATGACCCTCGCGGACCTGCGAACCGCCGTCCGCCGCGGCGCCGGGTGCACCCCCAAGGACTACCTCCTCGGCATCAGACTGGGCCGCGCCAAGGAGCTGCTCGCCGCCACCGAGCTGCCCGTCGCCGCCGTCGCACGCCGCGTCGGATACGACGACCCCGCCTACTTCTCCCGCCTGTTCACCCGCCGCGTCGGCCTCGCCCCCATCCGCTTCAGAGAACAACAGCGCCGGGCCGTCCCCGGCGGCTGGAGCACCCGCGTCCCGGACCCTGAACACCCCCCGACCATCGCCACGTCCTCGACGTAAGCTCCCTGACCATGACCACGAGGGACATCGACGAGACCGTGCGCGCCGAGCTGAACCGCCTGCGCGAGAGCATCGACAACATCGACGCGGCCGTCGTCCACATGCTCGCAGAACGCTTCAAATGCACCCAGCAGGTCGGCCACCTCAAGGCCGAGCACCATCTGCCGCCCGCCGACCCGGCCCGTGAGGCCCGGCAGATCGAGCGGCTCCGGCACCTCGCGGAGAGCGCGAAACTCGACCCGGCGTTCGCGGAGAAGCTGCTCAACTTCATCATCGCGGAGGTGATCCGCCACCACGAGCAGATCGCCGACCAGCCCGACGAACCGGACCAGTCCGCCTGACGGACGGACCGGCCCCGCCGGACCCGGACGCCGGCGCCCGGTGTGGGCAGCATGGGCCCACGTCCGTACTGGCGCCGGTGTGCGCTGACAGCGGAACCCCCACCCCGTGTGCCGACGCGGGCCCATCAGGCAGCATGGGCCCATGTCCGTACTGACGCGCGACGAAGCGCAGACCCGAGCCCGGCAACTCGACGTACACCGGTACACGATCGACCTCGATCTCACCACCGGCGACGACACGTTCGACTCCCGCACCGTCATCCACTTCACCGCCACCACGGCCGGGGACACCTTCGTCGAGATCAAGCCCGCCGAACTCCGCTCGATCACGCTCGACGGACACCCACTGGACCCCGCCTCCCTCGCCGGGAACCGGGCCCGCCTCACCGGCCTCACCGCCGGCGAACACGAACTCCGCGTCGACGCCCGGATGCGCTACTCGCACACCGGCGAGGGCATGCACCGCTTCACCGATCCCAGCGACGGCGAGACGTACGTCTACACACAGCTGTTCATGGACGACGTACAGCGCGTCTTCGCCGCCTTCGACCAGCCCGACCTCAAGGCCGTCTTCGAACTGTCCGTCACCGCCCCCCGGGGCTGGACCGTCCTCGGCAACGGCATCGCCACCGACCAGGGCGCGGGCCGCTGGACCTGCGCGCCCACCCCGCCGATCTCCACCTACCTCGTCGCCGTCGCCGCCGGCCCCTGGCACTCCGTACGCACCGAACACGACGGACTGCCCTTCGGCCTCCACTGCCGCCGCTCACTCGCCCCCTACCTCGACGCCGACGCCGACGAACTCCTCGACGTCACTCGGCAGTGCTACGACCGGTACCACGAGAAGTTCGAGGAGCCGTACCCCTTCGACTCCTACGACCAGGCCTTCGTCCCCGAATTCAACGCGGGCGCCATGGAGAACCCCGGCCTCGTCACCTTCCGCGACGAATTCGTCTACCGCTCCGCCGTCACCGACACCCAGCGCCAGACCCGCGCCATGGTCATCGCCCACGAGATGGCCCACATGTGGTTCGGCGACCTCGTGACACTCAAGTGGTGGGACGACATCTGGCTCAACGAATCCTTCGCCGAGTACATGGGCTACCAGACCCTGACAGAAGCCACCCGCTTCACCGACACCTGGGTCGACTTCGCCATCGCCCGCAAGTCCTGGGGCTACGACGCCGACCAGCGCCCCTCCACCCACCCCGTCGCCCCCGACCCCGACGCCGTGCCCGACACCGCGTCCGCCATGCTCAACTTCGACGGCATCTCCTACGCCAAAGGCGCCTCCGCGCTGCGCCAGCTCGTCACCTGGCTCGGCGAGAAGGACTTCCTCGCCGGCATCAACAACCACTTCGCCCGGCACAAGTTCGCCAACGCCACCCTCGCCGACTTCATCGACTCGCTCGCCGACGCCACCGACCGGGACGTGCACGCCTGGGCCGCGTCATGGCTGCGCACCAGCGGCGTCGACACCCTCACCCCGACCGTCACCGACACGGCGGCCGGCTGGACACTCACCGTCGAACGCGACGGCAGCCGCCCGCACCGCATCGCCGTCGGCGCCTTCGACCCCGACCCCATCGACCCCGGCCACCTCGTCCTGCGCGACCGGCTCGAGATCGACGTACCCCAGACCGAGGAGGCGACGCCGCGCCCCGGCCGCCGCCCCTCCCTCGTCGTCCTCAACGACGGCGACAACAGCTACGCCAAGGTCCGCCTCGACGACACCTCCTGGGCCACCGTCCTCACCTCGCTGTCCGGCATCCCCGACGCGCTCACCCGCGCCGTCGTGTGGAACGCCGCCCGCGACATGGTCCGCGACGGCGAAGTCGCCCCCTCGGTCTACCTCGAGGCCGCCCGCGACCACCTGACGCGCGAGTCCGACCTCGCCGTCGTCCAAGGCGTGCTCGCCTTCGCCGCCGGCCCGATCGCCGGCTGCTACCTCCCGGCCGACCAGCGGCCCGCCGCGCTCGCCACCCTCACGCACATCAGCCGCGCCCTGCTGCGCCGCACCGAGGACGGCAGCGACCCCGGCCTGCGCCTGACCGCCGTACGCCACTACATCGACGCGGCCACCCAGCCCGAGCCGATCCAGGTATGGCTCAGCGACGGCAGCGTGCCCGGCGGCCCCGAGCTCGACCCCGAGCTGCGCTGGCGCGTCCTGCAGCGTCTCGCCGTGCTCGGCGCGGTCGACGAAGCGGCCATCGCGGCGGAGCTGGAACGCGACCCGAGCGCCACCGGCCAGGAAGGCGCGGCGCGCTGCCGCGCCGCCCTCCCGACCCCCGAGGCGAAGGCCGCGGCCTGGGCGAGGCTGTTCACGGGCGACGAGCTGTCGAACTACCTGTTCACCGCCACGGCGCAAGGCTTCTGGCAGCCCGAACAGGCCGACCTCGTACGGGAGTACGTGCCCCGCTTCTACCCGGACGCCGTCGCGATCGCGGCCCGCCGCGGGCCGGCGATCGCGGAGGCGTGCGGCCGGTACGCCTTCCCCGTCCACGCGGTGGACGCGGAAGCGCTGCGCCTCGGCGAGGCCTGCCTGTCCGAACCGGACATACTCCCGGCCCTCCGCCGCAAACTGACCGACCAGGTCGACGACCTCCGGAGGGCGCTTCGTGTCCGGGCGGCGTCGGCCTGACGGTGCCGCGGCGTGCCGGGGAGTGTCGCGCCGTGGTCGGGGCTCCGCGTCGAGGTTCGTGCTCGTCGGCGGGGTGGGAGTTGCCGGGCGTGGCGGTGTTCTGCCCCGGGGGCCGCGTGCCTTGGGGCGGCGCGCCGGGGAGCGTGCCGCCCTTGTCGGGGCCCTGCCCCGAGCCCCGCGCCGTGCTCTGCGGCGGGGCTGAAGCTGCCCGTTCTGTCGGGCCGCCGGCCCGAGGCGTGCGCCTCGATCGGCGGGCTGGGGCGGGGTTGCCGGCGGGTTTCGCCCCGTGCTCCGCGCCTCGAACAAAGGCGGGGCCGGATGCCGCGGTACCTCCCACGGCCGCCAGGCCGTACGGGGAAACTGAGGACACCGCGCGGAGCGCGGTACGGGGTCCGGGCGTGCCCGCCACGCGGCGGAGCCGCACATCGGTACAGCGGGAAGGGGCGGGGTGGGGAACGGCCCCGCGCAGCGGCCACCCCCGCCCACCCCCATAGCAGCCCCAGCCCGCCCGCCCCCGCCCACCTCCACCCCAATACCCCTTTCGGGTTCCGATCGTTGAGATCTGCGGGCACTCCACCGGCCCCCTCGCCACCGTGAAGTGACACCCCCCGCGTCTCGCCGAAGGACCCGCCCATGCCGCACACCCCGCCCCTCGCGGGAGGAACCACCGGCCCCGACGCGCTGCGCCCCCTGCTCGCCGTCGTGCTCGACGCGCTCGCAGAGGGGGCGGCGGCGCGTGGTGGGCCCGTGCCGGCCGGGGGGCCCGAGGCTGTCGACGTGCGGGTGCGGCAGGCCCTCGGCGAGGCACTGCCCGAGGCAGGCGACGGCGCCGAAACCGCCCTGCGCACCCTCGTCCGCGCCGTCGCCCACGGCGCCGCCGACCCCGCCGACCCCCTGTGCGCGGCCCACCTCCACACCCCACCGCTCGCGGTCGCGGTCGCCGCCGACCTCGCGGCCTCCGCACTCAACCCGTCCATGGACTCCTGGGACCAGGCCCCCGCCGCCTCCGCGCTCGAAGCGCAGGTCACGCGCGCGCTGGCCGCCGACGTCTACCCCAAGGCCCCCGCCCCCGACGCCCTCGTCACCACCGGCGGCACCGAGTCCAACCAGCTCGCCCTGCTGCTGGCCCGCGAGCGGCACGGACCGGCGCTGCAAGTCGTCTGCGGCGACAGCGTCCATCACTCCGTGCGCCGCGCCGCCTGGCTCCTCGGCCTGCCCGAGCCCGTCATGGTCCACGGCCCCCCTTCCCTCGACGGCACGCTCACCGAACTCCACGGCCATCCGCTCCTCGTCGTCGCCACCGCCGGCACCACCGACACCGGCCGTATCGACCCGTTGCCCGAGATCGCCGATCTCGCGGACCGCCACCGCGCCGAACTGCACGTCGACGCCTCCTACGGCGGCCCGCTCCTGTTCAGCGCCGAGCGGCGCCACCTCCTCGCCGGTCTGGAGAGGGCCCACTCCGTCACCCTCGACCTGCACAAGCTGGGCTGGCAGCCGGTCGCGGCCGGGCTGCTCGCCGTGCCCGAAGCGGCACGTCTCGCGCCCCTGGCCCACACCGCCGAGTACCTCAACGCGGACGACGACACCGACGCCGGACTGCCCGACCTCCTCGGGCGCTCCCTCCGCACCACCCGGCGCCCCGACATCCTCAAGATCGCCGTCACCCTCAGGGCACTCGGCCGCACCGGACTCGGCGCGCTCGTCGACCGCACCTGCGCCGCCGCCGCCGGCCTCGCCGACCTTGTCGACAAGGACCCCCGGCTCGAACTGTACGAGCGGCCCACGCTCTCCACCGTGCTGTTCCGGCCCGTCGGCGCCACCGACGAAGAGGTCGCCGAGATCCGGCGCACCCTGCTCACCCGGGGCCGCGCCGTCCTCGGCCGCGCCCGCACCGACGGCCGGCTCTGGCTCAAGGCAACCCTGCTCAACCCGCACCTCACCTCCGACGACCTCGAAACCCTGACCGAACTCGTGGAAGGCAGCACACCCCGATGACCGGCACGCCATCGACCGAACAGCTCGACCAGCCGCACGACCTCATCGGCGTCGGCATCGGCCCGTTCAACCTGTCCCTCGCGGCCCTCGCCCACGGTGTCCCCGGCGGACTGGCGGCCACCTTCTTCGAGCAGCAACCGGCCTTCCGCTGGCACCCCGGTCTCCTCATCGAGGGCTCCACGCTCCAAGTGCCGTTCCTCGCCGACCTCGTCACGCTCGCCGACCCCGCCAGCCCGTGGTCGTTCCTCAACTATCTGCGCTCCCGCGACCGGCTGTTCCCGTTCTACTTCGCGGAGCGATTCCACATCCAGCGGGCCGAGTACGACGCGTACTGCCGCTGGGTCGGCGACAACCTGCCCGGCCTGCACTTCGGCCACCAGGTCGACGCCGTCCGCTGGAGCGCCGAACGCGACCTGTTCGAGGTCGACTTCATCCAGCTCGACGCGGACGGCGAGGCCGAGGCGCTCGGCCGCGCCTACACCCGCAACATCGCACTCGGCCTCGGCACCGAGCCGTACGTACCCGAGCCGCTCCGCCCACTCGTCGAGGCGCCCGCCGTGCCCGTCATCCACTCCGCCACCTACCTCGAGCACCGTGAACGGCTGCTGGCCGCCGACCACGTCACCGTCATCGGCTCGGGACAGTCCGGCGCCGAGGTCTTCCTCGACCTGCTGCGCGCCCGGCCGGCGGGAGCAGAGAAGCTCCACTGGCTCGCCCGGACGGAGGCCTTCGCACCCATGGAGTACTCCAAGCTCGGCCTGGAGCACTTCACGCCCGACTACACCCGCTATTTCCACAGCCTGCCCGAGAAGGTCCGCGACGACCTCGTTCCCCGCCAGTGGCAGCTCCACAAAGGCATCGACACCGACACCATCGCCGCCATCCACGACGAGCTCTACCGCCGCAGCATGCACGGCGGCTGGCCGGACGCCGTCCTCACCCCCGGCGTCACCGTCCGCACCGCCGGCCGGGTCGCCACCACCAAGGTCGAGCTGCACCTCGAGCACACCCAGCAGGGCACCCGCTCCCGGCTCACCACCGACGCCGTCGTCCTCGCCACCGGCTACCGAGAGCGGCCGCTCGACGGGCTCCTCGCCGGACTCGACCCGTACATGCGCCGCGACTCGGCCGGGCGCCCCCTCGTCGACGGCGAGTTCCGGCTGAAGCTCGACCCGGCCGTGACCGGAGCCCTCTACGTGCAGAACGCCGAACGGCACACCCATGGCGTCGGCACGCCCGATCTGGGCCTCGCCGCCTGGCGCAGCGCCGGCATCCTCAACTGCCTCACCGGCAAAGAGCCCTACCCGCTGCCCCGCCGCACCGCGTTCACCAGCTTCGGTCTGGAACGACGCGAGGCGCCCGGCATTCCCGGCCAGGCGCCCGCGCTCACCCCTCTGGAATGCTGAGCCTTCCCGCTAGAAGACCGGCACCCCGTCGCGCGTCAGCTTCCAGCCCACCGAGGCGAACTCCGCCGGGTCCACCGTGCCCTTCGCCTGCACCCACGCGATGATCGTGTTCCGGATCTCCTCCGAGTTCGCCCACAGCTGCTGGGCAGCGGCGACATGCGGGAAGTTGCCGCCGCCGCTCGCCCGGTAGTTGTTGACCGCGAGCACGAACCGCGCCGCCGGGTCGATCGGCGCGCCCTCGAACGACAGGTTCACGATCCGCGAACCGGCCGCCTTCGCGATGTCGATGTCGTACGTCAGGCCCTGGACAGCGTCGTAGTTGTAGTCCGGCGTACCGTCGGCGTTCGTCAGCTTCGACGTGTCGACAGGAGCGCCGGCCGGTGTCTGCACGTAGTACCGCGCGGAGAACTCCAGGTACTCCTTGAGCTGAGCACCCGTCATCAGCCGTGCCTCGAGGGTGTTCTCGAACGGGTAGAGACCAGCCGCGTCCTTGATCGTCACCTCGCCGGCCGGAATCGACGCCGTACGGGAGAAGCACGACGCCTGCGACAGCACCGGCAGGGCCGCGTGCTCGCCCCCGGCCAGCGCCGCCCTGACCGTCTCCGCCTGGACGTGGTTGATCAGATCGATGATCGGCTCGTCCTTCCACGGCGCGTCGGCCGTGGACATGAGGGCGGTCGAGGTGCCGATGACCTGATTGACATAGGCGACGACCTTCTTGTGCTCGTCGCCCAGCAGCCCGGTGATCCGCGGGTCCTCCGCGACCGTGTTGGAGTTCAGGACCTGCGCGCCGACCTTCTCGACCGTCCAGCGCCCCTTCTCCCACACCAGGTCGAAGTCGAACAGCGTCAGCCGCTGACCCCACTTCAGCGGCTCGGAGAGCACCACCTGCTTGCCGGTCTCCTTGTTGGTGACAAAGTACTCCGCGATCTCGGTGTGGGCATGGCCCACCAGGATCGCGTCGATACCGGGCACCTGCTCGGCGACCAGACCGGCGGCGTTCTCGATGTAGGGGAGCTGGTCACCGTACGAGGAGGTGCCGCTGGAGCCCGAGTGCGCGGAGACGATCACCACGTCCGCGCCCATCGAACGAAGCTTCGGCACCCACTTCGCCGCCTGCTCCTCCAGACCCGGGAACACCATCTTCCCGCTGACGTTCTGCTTGTCCCAGATGGCGATCCCCGGATTCGTCAGACCGAGGACCGCGACCTTCACATCGCGGCCGTGGGGGGTGCACAGCCGGTGCATGCTGTACGGCGCGAACGCCGGGCGCAGCGTCTTAGCGTCGAGCGCGTTCGCGCCCAACAGCGGAAAGCGGCACTGCTCCTCGAACTTCCGCAGCACCGGGATGCCGTAGTTGAACTCATGGTTGCCGAGCGCCGCGGCATCGTATCCGATGGCGTTCATCGCCTGCGCCATCGGATGCACCGGGCCGCGCTCCGCGGTGATCGGGTCGACCTTGGCGTAGTAGTACGACAACTGCGTGCCCTGGATGGTGTCACCGGCGTCTATCAGCAGCGTGTTGCGCCGGCCCTTCTCCTCGCGGACCTGGTTCACCAGCGTCGAGATCTTCGCCAGGCCCACGTCGTTGTGCGCCTTGTCGTCGAACTCCTTGTCCGTGAAGTAGTCCCAGTTGAAGACGTTTCCGTGCAGATCGGTCGTCCCCAGAACGGTGAACGAGTACCGCTTCCGCCGACGTCCACGACCCGGGCCCTCGCCCCGGGTCACGGCCGCCGCGGGAACGGCGGCACTCCCGGCGACGGCCACACCGGCCCCGGCGGCGGCCGAACGCCCAAGGAACGTCCTACGGTTGAGCGGCATCTCTTCTCCCTCGATCAAGGTGCACATCGGTGCGCCCCGGGTGCACAACGCGCGTAGATTCTGGCCCAGGAGCACCACCCCGCAACACCCCCCGCGGGTTTCCATCCGATGACCAGCCGTTGTCCGACCCGGATGAAAGAGTGTCATTACGAGGGCCGCTCCACCCGGATCCACCGGACAGGCCCCCGCCGCCGCGACAGGGAGAGCAGCCGTGACGACCGACGAACCCATGCCCGCCACGCCGTACGGCACCCCCCAGGCGCCCCGCGTCGCCGTGCGCGGCGAGGCCCGCCTCGAATTCGACCCCGAAATCGCCCGCATCGGCATTACCGTCAGCGCACGCGGCACCGACCGGCGCAGCGCGCTCGAAGACCTCACCCGGCGAAACAGCGCCGTGATCGAGCTCGTCAAGGCCTACGGCGACGCCGTCGAGAAGCTGGAGACCGGCGCGTTCTCCATCACTCCCGAACTCGGCCGGCACGGCAGGGGCGAGCGCGTCAGGGCCTACCACGGCCGCGTCCACATCACCGCCGTACTGAACGACTTCACCGCCCTCGGCGAAGTCACCACCCGCCTCGCCGACCTCGAACTCACCCGCGTCGACGGCCCCTGGTGGTCCCTGCGCCCCGACTCGCCCGCCCACGGCGAAGCCCGGCGCCAAGCGGTACGCGAAGCCGTGCAGCGCGCCCGGGAATACGCGGAGGCCATCGGCGGCAGGCTCGCCGCCCTGGTCGAACTGGCCGACCTCGGCGCGGAAAACGCGGCTCCCTACGGCGGGCCCGCGGCCCCCGGGGGCATGCGGATGGCTGCGTTCGCCGGAGCGGCCCAGACCGAGGCCGCCCCCGCCCTCGACCTCGAACCACAGCGCCAGACGGTCTACGCCCAGGTGAATGCGCGCTTCACCATGACACCGCCGCAGCTGTGACCCCGCGCGGCCATATGCTCATCAGAGCACGCCCACGCACAATTCAACACTTGTCAAGAGCCCTTCATGCAAAGGTTGTTGAGTCGTCATGCATGGCCAATTCTCTACCGGTCGGTAAGCTCTAGGCTCGAATCATGCGCCGAGCAAAAATCGTCTGCACCCTGGGCCCCGCCACCGACACATACGACCAGATCAAGACACTGGTCGAAGCCGGAATGGACATCGCCCGCTTCAACCTCAGCCACGGCACCTACGCCGATCACGAGGAGCGATACCAGCACGTACGCAAGGCCTCGGACGAAACGGGCCGCAGCGTGGGCATCCTCGCCGATCTTCAAGGCCCGAAGATCCGCCTCGGCCGGTTCCGCGAAGGCCCCGTACTCCTTGAACGCGGCGACACCTTCACCATCACCGTGGAGAACGTCGAAGGCGACCGGCACACCTGCGGTACCACCTATCGGGGACTGGCCTCCGACGTCACCCGGGGCGAGCGCATCCTCGTGGACGACGGCAAGGTCGCCCTCGAAGTCACCGAGATCGACGGCCCCCGCGTCCACACCAAGGTCGTCGAAGGCGGCATGGTCTCCGACCACAAGGGGCTCAACCTGCCCGGCGTCGCCGTCTCCGTCCCCGCCCTCTCCGAGAAGGACATCGAAGACCTCCGCTGGGCCCTCGGCATCGGCGCCGACATCATCGCCCTCTCCTTCGTACGAAACGGCCGCGACATCGAAGACGTCCACCGCGTCATGGACGAGGAAGGCCGCCGCCTCCCCGTCATCGCCAAGGTGGAAAAGCCGCAGGCCGTCGAGAACATCGACGACATCGTCGCCGCATTCGACGGCATCATGGTCGCGCGCGGCGACCTCGGCGTCGAAATGCCCCTCGAACAGGTGCCGATCGTCCAAAAGCGCGCCATCAAACTCGCCAAGCGCAATGCCAAGCCGGTCATCGTCGCCACCCAGATGCTCGACTCGATGATCGACAACAGCCGCCCCACCCGCGCCGAGGCCTCCGACGTCGCCAACGCCGTCCTCGACGGCACCGACGCGGTGATGCTCTCCGGCGAGACCAGCGTCGGCAAATACCCCGTCGAGACCGTCCGCACAATGGCCCGCATCGTCATCGCGGCCGAGGAGGACGCCCTCGCCAAGGGGCTGCCCCCGCTGACCGAACGCAACAAGCCCCGCACCCAGGGCGGCGCCGTCGCCCGAGCCGCCGCGGAGATCGGCGACTTCCTCGGCGCGAAGTTCCTCGTCGCCTTCACCCAGTCCGGCGACACCGTCAAGCGCCTGTCCCGCTACCGCTCCCCGATCCCCCTCCTGGCCTTCACCCCCGACCCGGCCACGCGCTCCCAGCTCAACCTCACCTGGGGAGTCGAAACCTTCCTCGGCCCCCACGTGGAGTCCACCGACGCGATGGTGGCCCAGGTCGACGAGGAACTGCTGCGCATCGGCCGCTGTGAGAGGGGCGACATCGTGGTGATCACCGCCGGCTCCCCACCGGGCGTCGCGGGCTCGACCAACCTCGTCCGCGTCCACCACATCGGCGAGAGCCTGAAGTAGCGGGTGACGCTCCGTACTTCGGCCCGACGTGCGCGTCCATGAGAGCGACGGACGCGCGTCGGGCGACGGAGATGTTGTAGGGCCGCCCGCTGCGGGTGCAGTCCTTCCACTCGACGCCGAGCTTGTCGAGAGTGTCGGTGTACAGCTGCCGGATGTCGTCCGAGACATTGGTGATGCCTGAGTACTGGATGAGATGGCCGTCTCCAAGGTAGAGCCCGAGGAGGTAGGAGTAGGCAGACTCGTCCAACTCGCGGCCGTCGCAGCGCGGACACTTAGGGGCGTGCTTGCCAGGACACTCACCACGCTTGGCGCGGTCTACGTGCTTCCAGTAGCCGATCGTGCCGATCGGCACTTGCAGTTTGCGTGCAACGTCGCAGTTCTTCGCTCCCCCACGGAGCAGCGAGTGCCTGCTGTCGCACTTGTGTGCCATGAAGGTCCATGGACGCCACTCTGCGTGACCGTCCAAGTCTTTGACGGTAAAAAGCGGATGTTCACGAGAAGGTGAACATCCGCTTTCGGAGTGCCGGGTATGGGATTCGAACCCACACGTCCTTTCGGACAGAGGTGTTTGAGACCTCCGCGTCAGCCAGTTGCGCCAACCCGGCCAGAAGACTGGAAGCAGCATACCGTGTGCTCGTCGCTGCATCTCAATGGGTAGGCTCGCGAGCAGTACCTGCCCCGCCCCGAGGAGCTCCCGTGACCGCCCCCGAGTCGCCCCAGCCCATCTCCGATGACGACGACAAGTCGCACGTTCCGCCGCTGACGACCCGTGTTGTCATCGCCGAGGACGAGGCGCTCATCCGGCTCGACCTCAAAGAGATGCTCGAGGAAGAGGGCTACTCCGTCGTCGGAGAGGCGGGGGACGGGCAGCGGGCCGTCGAGCTTGCTCGGGAGCACCGGCCGGACCTGGTGATCCTGGACGTGAAGATGCCCGTCCTCGACGGGATCTCCGCGGCCGAGAAGATCGCGGAGGAGTCCATCGCACCGGTGCTGATGCTCACGGCCTTCTCGCAGCGTGATCTTGTCGAGCGGGCGCGGGACGCCGGGGCGATGGCGTATCTGGTGAAGCCGTTCAGCAAGAGCGACGTCGTGCCGGCCATCGAGATGGCGGTGTCGCGGTTCACCGAGCTGAAGGCGCTGGAGCAGGAGGTCGCGGACCTCTCGCAGCGGCTGGAGACGCGCAAGCTGGTGGATCGCGCGAAGAGCATCCTGCAGACGCAGTACGGGCTGACCGAGCCCGCGGCGTTCCGGTGGATCCAGAAGACGTCGATGGACCGGCGGCTGTCGATGCAGCAGGTCGCCGAGGCGGTCATCGAGGATGCCGAGGAGAAGAAGGCCGCGAAGGGGCAGTAGCCCGCGGCGTTCGTTCGACGGGACCCCCGGTCACATGGCGGCCGGGGGTCCCGTGAGGTTCCTGGGCATGTTGTGAAGGTGGTTCCCGCTGCTTCCGGAAGTGGTCGCTGCGCCCTAGTGTGACGCGAACACGACACGGTGGGGGCCGCGGGGTGAGACGGCGGACGCGTTTCCGGGGTGCCGGACAGTTCGACGGGGTCGTGATCCGGGCACTTCCGGTCGATCCCGTGGCTGAGAACTTCCCTGTTCAGCGGCGGTGTCCAGGGGGATGCGGGCATGGTCGTGAAGATCATGTGCGAGTTGTCGGGAAGCTGTGGATCGCTGCTGACATGTCCGGTCGCCGGTAAGGAGTGTTCTGTTTCCGGCGCATGACTCAGGTCACAGGGCGATCACACATCGTTCGGTCACCTATCCGCATGCTCGAATGCCCGATTACATTCCCCGCACACCGCACGGACAAGCGGTGTCCTGCACGGGGATGCCAACTTCTCGCGCAGACAGAATCGTTCGGGCGGCTCCAAGGGGTTCGTAGTGCTGAACAAGACCATCGTCAAGCTCGCCATACCGCTGGCTGTGGGTGCCCTGGCATTGACCGGGTGCGGCAGTGACTCGGGTGGCGGCGACGGCGCCGTGAAGATCGCCTTCCAGGGCCCGCTCTCCGGCGACAACGTCGCCCTGGGCGAGAACATGCAGAACGGCGTCAAGCTGGCCATCGATCAGGCCAACGCCAAGGGCGACCTCGACTTCAAGCTCGAGTACGTCGCCGGTGACGACCAGGGTCTGCCGGACAAGGCCACGGCTGCCGCACAGAAGATCATCGACGACGAGAGCGTCGCCGCCGTGGTCGGCCCCGCCTTCTCCGGCCCCACCAACACGTCCTCCCCGCTGTACGCGGAGTCGGGTCTGGTGACGGTCTCCCCGTCGGCGACCAACCCGCTGCTGACGGACAAGGAGAACGGCTTCACCAGCTTCCTGCGCGGTGTCCCCAACGACAACATGCAGGGCGCCGGCATGGCGACCTACTACGCCAAGAAGCTGAAGGCCAAGAAGGTCTACCTGATCGACGACAAGACCGACTACGGCGTGGGCCTGGCGACTGTCGCCGAGAAGGGTCTGAAGGACGCCGGCATCGAGGTCGTCAAGAAGTCCGTCCCGCAGAAGACGCCGGACTACTCCGCGACCGCGAAGGATGTCGTCAACTCCAAGGCCGACGCGCTCGTCTACGCCGGTTACTACCAGGATCTGGCGCCGTTCGCGAAGAAGCTGAAGGACGCCGGCTACAAGGGCGCCGGCATCTCTGGCGACGGCTCGAACGACATGAAGTTCGTCGAGCTCGCCGGTGACGCCGCCGAGAACTGGTTCCTCACCTGCCCCTGCACCGACGCCACCGTCGAGGCGGGCACGAAGAAGTTCGCCGAGGACTACCAGAAGGAGTTCGGGCGGGCCCCCGGTACGTACTCCGCCGAGGCGTACGACATCACCAACATGATCATCGCCGAGGTCAAGAAGGCCGGCGCCGACGTCGAGCGTGAGGCTCTGCGCGACGCGCTGGCGAAGGCTTCGTACAAGGGTCTGACGAAGACCTTCTCCTTCGGTGAGAACGGTGAGTTCAAGGGAACCGACGTCTACCTGTACCAGGTCAAGGGCGGCAAGATCGGTTACCAGGGCAACATCAACGAGCTGGCCGGCTGACGCTGGGGCAACGGCTCTTCGCGGCTGATGCCATGCGACCGGGGGCCGGGAGGCGGTAGTTCTCCCGGCCCCCGTCCGCGAAGTGGGGCGATCGGCCCCCTGACCGCTTCGCCTCACTGATCGAATGTTTCGCCCGCGGGCCGCTCTCGTCGCCACGAGCGCCGGGCCCGCTCAGCTCCCACAAGGAAGTCTGCTCCATGTCCCTTCAGGAATTCTGGGACTACCTCGTCCTAGGGGTGATGCTCGGCTCGCTGTACGCCGTCATCGCCATCGGCTACACCCTTGTCTACGGTGTGCTGCAGCTGATCAACTTCGCGCACAGCGAGGTGTTCATGCTCGGTGCCTACGGCAGCCTCATCGTCCTTCAGCTGGTCAATCCGGGGGACAATCCGTCCGCTCTGGCCTCCATAGGCTTCGTTGCCCTCGCCATGGCGGGGTCGGCGTTGTTCGGCGGTGTCACGGCGTACGGCCTGGAGAAGGTCGCGTACCGACCATTGCGCAGGCGCGGCGCACCTCGCCTGATCTTCCTGATCACCGCGATCGGCGCCTCGTTCTTCCTGTACAACCTGGCCGGCAAGCTCTTCGGGCGTGACCCGCTCCCGCTGCCGGAGATGTACGACAACCACAACGTGTTCTCGATCTTCGGCGCGGGCGTGAACATCACGCAGCTGCTGCAGTTCGCGACGGCCGTGGTCATGATGATCGGTCTCGACCTGGTCGTGAACCGGACCAAGCTCGGCAAGGGCATCCGCGCGGTCGCGCAGGATGCCGAGGTGGCGGGCCTGATGGGTGTCGACATCGACCGGGTCATCTCCCGCACCTTCATCATCGGCGGCGTCCTGGGCGGTGTGGCGGGCTTCCTGTTCGCCAACCTGAACCAGGTCTCGTACACGATGGGCTTCATCCCCGGCATCACCGCGTTCGCCGCCGCCGTCGTCGGCGGTATCGGCAACATCCGCGGTGCGATGTTCGGCGGCATCCTGATCGGCATCGTGGAGACGATGACGGTGCCGCTGCTCGGTGACGAGTGGCGCAGCGTCTCGGCCATGGTGGTGCTGATCCTGGTGCTGATGTTCCGCCCGATGGGCATCCTCGGTGAGCGAGTGGGGAGGGCGGCATGAGCACGGTCGACACCTCGAAGAATCTGACGCCGTCGGCGGCGGCGAAGCTGCGTCGTACGGCGTGGTACCGGTCGGAGCGTTTCTCGCGGCTGTGGGCGATGATCGCCCTCGGTGTGCTGCTGGCCCTGGTCACGGGCGAGCAGGGCAACACCCGCGACATCTTCTTCTCCATCGAGTCGACGGTCACCGGCCCGAATCTGTGGGTCTGCCTCGCGCTCACGGTGGGTGTGTGGGCGCTGCGGGAGTTCGCGGCCACGCCGATCAAGGGCGCCGTGACGAAGGCCAAGGAGTCGGCGAAGTCGACCACGTCGGGCGGCCCGGTGGGTTCGCTGCGGGCGCGGTTCCAGTCCGACAAGCGGCTGAAGCTGGGCGGCATCGCGGTCCTGCTGATTCTTGTGCTGGTCATTCCGTCGGGTCTTGAGCGGACCTGGCAGACGGTGCTGGTGGACCAGATCGCGATCTTCGCGCTGCTGGCGATCGGCCTCAACGTGGTCATCGGCTGGGCGGGTCTGCTGGACCTCGGCTTCTTCGCCTTCTTCGCCGTGGGTGCGTATTCGACGGCGTACTGGACGGGCCGGCTGCCGATCGAACCGCCGGTGGTGCTCAACAACTTCTGGGTGATTCCCGTCGCTGTTGCCACCTGTCTGATCTTCGGTCTGGTGCTGGGTGCCCCGACGCTGCGGCTTCGCGGTGACTATCTGGCGATCGTGACGCTCGGCTTCCACGAGATCATCTACCTGGTCGCGAAGAACGCGGACGGGCTGACCGGTGGACCGCAGGGCGCCCGTCTGATCCCCGACTTCTCGATCGACTTCGCCGGTCTCGAGTACAAGTGGTCGATCAAGCCGCTGCCTTACTGGTATCTGCTGGTCTTCTTCATCGTCCTGGTGATCATTCTGTTCTCGCGCCTCGAGCACTCGAGGGTCGGGCGTGCGTGGACGGCGATCCGTGAGGACGAGATCGCGGCGGCGGCGAACGGCGTCAACACGGTGCAGTTCAAGCTGATGGCCTTCGCGATCGGCGCCTCGACCTCCGGTGTCGCGGGCGTGATCTTCACCAGTAAGTACGGGTACATCAACCCGGAGGTCTTCCCGCTGCTGCAGTCCATCCTGATCCTGGCCTACGTCATCTTCGGTGGCATGGGCTCGATCCCGGGTGTGCTGATCGGTACGGCGATCCTGGTGTGGCTGCCCGAGGCGCTGAAGGACTGGGTGGACCCGTCCGACCGGTACATGTATCTGGGCGCGCTGCTCGTGATCATGATGATCTACCGGCCGCAGGGCGTCTGGCCGTCCCGCCGAAGGCAGCGTGAGCTGAAGATGGCGGAGGAAGGCATCGGCGACGCGGACGCGATGTCCGAGCCGGCGGGAGGCAAGTTCTGATGAGCACCGACGTGAAGAGCGATGCGACCGCGGGCGCGCAGCCCGCGGCGGCCGGCGCCGACCTGGTGCTGCAGGCCTCCGACGTGACACTGCGGTTCGGCGGGTTGACCTGTCTGGACCATGTGAACGTGAACATGCTCCGGGGCGAGGTCCTGGCGGTGATCGGGCCGAACGGCGCGGGCAAGACCTCGCTGTTCAACTCGCTCACCGGCGCGTACACGCCGCAGGAGGGAAAGATCGTCTTCCGTTCGAAGGACGGCGACGAGAAGTCCCTGCTGGGCAGCAAGCCGCACCTGGTCAACCGGGTGGGTGTGGCGCGTACGTTCCAGAACATCCGGCTGTTCTCGGCGCTGACGGCGCTGGAGAACGTGAAGATCGCGGCGGAGACCCGGCTGAAGGCCGGACCGGTGTCGATCATGCTGGGTCTGCCGAACGCCCGTAAGGCGGAGCGGCTCAGCGACGAACGTGCGCACCGGCTGCTGAAGTTCGTGGGTCTCGAGAACAAGCTGAACGAGATCGCGGGCAGCCTGTCGTACGGTGACCAGCGCAGTCTGGAGATCGCGCGGGCCTTGGCCACCGATCCTCAGGTGCTGCTGCTGGACGAGCCCGCCGCGGGTACGAACCCGACGGAGAAGCTGGAGCTGGAGCAGCTGATCCGCCGTATCAACACCGAGCTGGGCATCAGCGTGCTGCTGATCGAGCACGACATGCGCCTGGTGATGTCGGTGGCGGACCGGGTGATGGTCCTCAACTTCGGCAAGAAGATCGCCGAGGGCACGCCGAGCGAGGTGCAGCAGCACCCGGCGGTGATCGAGGCCTATCTGGGCGCGTCCGCGGAGGACGCGGAGGCGGTTCAGGCCGTCATCGCGGAGCAGCAGGCCGCGGCTGAGGAGGCGGTGGTGCCGGCTCAGGCCGATAGGTCCGCTGTCGCCGAGGCGGCGGACGAGCAGGCGGCCGAGGACGACGCAGAGGACGTGGGGGACGGGCCAGGTTCGGGCGAGCCCGGCTCCGACGGTGCGTCGGACGAGACGTCGGAGGAGGCGTCGGAGGGCGCTTCGGCCGAGGCGGCGTCTGACGACAGTGCGCCGGGCAAGACCGTGTCGGACGAGGAGAGCGGCAAGTGAGCACCACGACTGAGCTGCAGAAGGACGCCGGCACGGCGGGCACTTCGGAAGAGACGCTGCTCGAGCTGAAGAGCATGCGGGTGTTCTACGGCGCCATCGAGGCGATCAAGGGCATCGACCTGACCGTGCGCAAGGGCGAGATCGTGGCCCTGCTGGGCGGCAACGGCGCGGGTAAGACGACCACGCTCCGCACGATCTCCGGCATGCTCCAGCCGCGCCACGGCGAGGTGCTGCTGCGCGGTGAGCGCATCGACGGGATCAAGTCGCACGAGCTCGTGCAGTTCGGCATCGGGCATGTGCCCGAGGGCCGGCGGGTCTTCGCGACCATGACCGTGCGCGAGAACCTGGAGATGGGCGCGTACCGCTTCAGCTCGGTCGACACGGCCGAGATGGACCGGGTGTTCACGCTCTTCCCGCGTCTCGCGGAGCGGCGCTCGCAGCAGGCGGGCACGCTTTCGGGCGGTGAGCAGCAGATGCTGGCGATCGGCCGTGCCCTGATGGGCAAGCCGGAGCTGCTGCTGCTGGACGAGCCGTCGATGGGTCTGGCGCCGCTGATCGTGAAGCAGATCTTCGAGATCATCGAGGAGATCAACAAGCAGGGCACGACGGTGCTGCTGGTCGAGCAGAACGCCACGCAGGCCCTGGGCCTCGCGAACCGTGGCTATGTCCTGGAGACGGGTGAGGTGGCGATGTCGGGTCCGGCTGCGGATCTGCTCGCGGACACCCGGATCCGGGCGGCGTACCTCGGTGAGGGCGCGGCCTGACGGTTCGGTGACCGGCGGCGGGGCCGAGAAGCCTTCGGGCTTCTCGGCCCCGCCCGCGTTGTGGCGGGCCGGTGTCGCTGCGCTCCCGGAAATGCGGCGGACTTCCGGCTCGGGCTGTTGCACACTGCCGGGCATGGACATCACGATCAGGAGGATCGGGCCGGGCGAGTACACCGAGCTCGGTGAGCTGACCGCGCAGGCGTATCTGAGGGGCGGTCTGCTGAAGTTGGGCGAGGACGACCCGTATCTGTCGGTGCTGCGGGATGTCGCGGGGCGGGCTGCGGGGTCCGAGGTGTATGTCGCGGTCGACGGGCCGGGCACGGTGGTGGGCGGGGTGGCGTTCGTGCCGGACGGCGGTCCGTTGGCCGATGTCGCGGGGCCGGGCGAGGCGGAGTTCCGCATGCTCGCGGTGTCCGAGCAGGCGCGTGGCCGCGGGACGGGCGAGGCGCTGGTGCGTACCTGTGTCGAGCGGGCACGGGCCGTCCCGGGTTGCGTGCGGCTGGTGCTGTCGACGCAGTGCAGCATGCACGCCGCCCACCGGCTCTACCGTCGGCTGGGTTTCGTGCGGACGCCGGAGCGGGACTGGGAGCCGGTCCCCGGCCTGGGGCTGCTGACGTACGCGCTGGAGCTCTGAGGCGGCCTCTGGTACGTCTCCCGGCCGGCGGGCGGCTGAGGCGGGGCCCGGGGGAGCTGTCCCGGGCCCTCGGGCTCAGCCCTGGGGGACGTCGCGCAGCAGGCAGGTGAGGCGTGCCGTGCAGACCCGCTTGTCCTGGTCGTCGGTGATCACGATCTCGTACGTGGCGGTGGACCGGCCGCGGTGCACGGGGGTGGCCACGCCGGTCACCTGTCCCGAGCGGACCCCTCGGTGGTGGGTGCAGTTCAGGTCAACGCCGACGGCGATCTTGGTACTGCCGCCGTGCATCATCGCGCCGACGGAGCCGAGCGTCTCGGCGAGCACGGCCGACGCCCCGCCGTGCAGCAGACCGTACGGCTGGGTGTTGCCCTCCACCGGCATCGTGGCGACGACGCGTTCGGCGGATGCCTCGAGGATCTCGACGCCCATGCGCGTCCCGAGGGTCCCCGCGGAGAACAGCGCGGGCAGGTCGATACCGAGGGCGGCGTATTCGTCGATGACTTCTGGCGGGAACTTCACGGTGGTCTGCTCGCCCATGGGGCCGGCTCCGATCGTCGTCAGGTGTTGTCCCGTGTTGCGCCTGAGCGAACGCTTAGGCGGACGGTGATTGTTCCAGACGCACGATGACGGACTTGCTGGCGGGGGTGTTGCTGGTGTCCGCGGTCGACTCCAGGGGGACCAGCACATTGGTCTCCGGGTAGTACGCGGCGGCGCAGCCGCGCGCGGTCGGGTAGTGCACGATGCGGAAGCCGGGCGCGCGCCGCTCGACGCCGTCCTTCCACTCGCTGACCAGGTCGGCGTACGAGCCGTCGGCCAGGCCCAGTTCGCGGGCGTCGTCGGGGTTGACGAGAACGACCCGGCGGCCGCCCTTGATGCCGCGGTAGCGGTCGTCGAGGCCGTAGATCGTGGTGTTGTACTGGTCGTGCGAGCGCACCGTCTGCAGCAGCAGCCGGCCCTCGGGGACCTCGGGGTGCTCGACGGGGGCCGCCGTGAAGTTGGCCTTGCCGGTGGCGGTGGGGAAGCGGCGCTCGTCCCTCGGGGCGTGCGGCAGGGTGAAACCACCGGGGCGGGCGATCTTCGCGTTGAAGTCCTCGAAGCCGGGGATCACGCGCGCGATCCGGTCTCGGATCGTGCCGTAGTCCTTCTCGAACTCCTCCCACGGCGTGAGCGAACCGGGCCCCAGCACGGCGCGCGCCAGCCGGGCCACGATGGCCGGCTCGGACAGCAGGTGAGGACTCGCGGGCGTGAGGTTGCCCCGGGAGGCGTGCACCATGCCCATGGAGTCCTCGACGGACACGACCTGCCGTCCTCCCGCCTGCACGTCCTTGTCGGTACGGCCCAGGGTGGGCAGGATCAGTGCTCGGCGGCCCGTGACGGCATGAGAGCGGTTGAGTTTCGTGGACACGTGCACGGTCAGCCGGGCCCGGCGCATCGCGGCCTCGGTCACCTCGGTGTCCGGGCTTGCGCTGACGAAATTGCCGCCCATGGCGAAGAAGACCTTCGCCTGCCCGTCGCGCAGCGCCTCGATGGACCGCACGACGTCCAGGCCGTGGTGGCGCGGCGGCGCGAAGCCGAACTCCTTCTCCAAGGCGTCCAGGAACGCCGGGGAGGGCCGCTCGAAGATGCCCATGGTGCGGTCGCCCTGGACGTTCGAATGGCCGCGGACGGGGCAGACGCCGGCGCCGGGGCGGCCGATGTTGCCCCGCAGGAGGAGGAAGTTCACCACCTCGCGAATGGTGGCGACGGAGTGCTTGTGCTGGGTGAGGCCCATCGCCCAGCACACGATGGTGCGCTCGGAGGCGAGCACCAGGCGCAGGGCCCGCTCGATCTCGGGGCGCTCCAGCCCGGTCGCCGCGAGGGTGGCGTCCCAGTCGGCGGCCCGGGCCGCCGCGGCGAAGTCCTCGAAGCCGTGCGTGTGGTCACGGACGAACTCCTCGTCGACAGCGCCGTCGGTGTCCAGGATCAGCTTGTTCAGCAGCCGGAACAGGGCCTGGTCGCCACCGATGCGGATCTGGAGGAACAGGTCGTTCAGCGCGGTGCCCTTGACGATGCCGTGGGGCGTCTGCGGGTTCTTGAACCTCTCCATTCCCGCCTCCGGCAGCGGATTCACGGAGATGATCTTCGCCCCGGCGGTCTTGGCCTTCTCGAGGGCGCTGAGCATGCGGGGATGGTTCGTGCCCGGGTTCTGTCCGGCGACGATGATCAGGTCCGCCCGGTGCATGTCCTCCAGCGAGACGCTGCCCTTGCCGATGCCGATGGTCTCCGTGAGCGCCGAGCCGGAGGACTCGTGGCACATGTTGGAGCAGTCCGGGAGGTTGTTGGTGCCGAACTCACGGGCGAACAGCTGGAACAGGAACGCCGCCTCGTTGCTGGTGCGGCCGGAGGTGTAGAACAGCGCCTCGTCGGGGGACTCCAGCGCGCGGAGCTCTTCGGCGATGATCGCGAAAGCCCGTTCCCAGGTCACCGCCTCGTACCGGTCGGCGCCCTCGGGGAGATACATGGGCTGGGTGATCCGGCCTTGCTGGCCGAGCCAGTAGCCGCTGCGGTTCGCGAGATCGGCCAGCGGATGCGCGGCGAAGAAGTCGGGCGTCACCCGGCGCAGCGTCGCCTCCTCGGCGACGGCTTTCGCCCCGTTCTCGCAGAACTCGGCGACATGACGTTTGTCGCCCTCCGGCCAGGCGCAGCCAGGACAGTCGAAGCCGGCCTTCTGGTTGACCTTCAGCAGGGTGCGGGCGGTGCGGCCCACTCCCATCTGCTGCTGTGCGACGCGCAGCGTGTGACCGATCGCGGGCAGGCCCGCCGCCGCGTGCTGCGGGGCCTCGACCTGCGGTGCGTCCTGGACCGGATCACCTGCGGGCGGCTTGCTGGCCATCGCGCTCTCCCTTGAGCCGTGCCTGTGCGATACATCTTTCGTTACGTATCCGATCCTGTCACGCCCCTCCGGCAGCCGTCTCCGCCAGGTCGGGCCGGTCGGGAATGTCAGTGGCACGTGGCAGGATCGGGGTCGTGGCTGAGACAGCATCGAAGAAGACGGCAGACAACCGACCGCGCCTGCTCCTCATGGACGGGCACTCCCTCGCGTACCGGGCGTTCTTCGCGCTGCCCGCGGAGAATTTCACCAGCGCGAGCGGCCAGACGACAAACGCCGTCTACGGCTTCGCGTCGATGCTGGCGAACACGCTGCGCGACGAGGCGCCCACGCATTTCGCCGTGGCCTTCGACGTGTCCCGCAAGACATGGCGCTCGGCCGACTTCCCCGAGTACAAGGCGAACCGCTCCACGACCCCTGACGAGTTCAAGGGCCAGGTCGAGTTGATCGGCGAGCTGCTCGACACGATGAACGCGGTGCGCTTCGCGGTCGACGGCTTCGAGGCCGACGACATCATCGCCACGCTCGCCACACAGGCCGAGGCCGCCGGCTTCGAGGTGCTGATCGTGACCGGTGACCGTGACTCGTTCCAGCTGGTCAGCGAGCACACCACGGTGCTCTACCCGACCAAGGGCGTCTCCGAGCTCACCCGCTTCACCCCGGCCAAGGTCGAGGAGAAGTACGGCCTCACCCCGCAGCAGTACCCGGACTTCGCCGCCCTGCGCGGCGACCCGTCCGACAATCTCCCCGGCATCCCCGGCGTCGGCGAGAAGACGGCGACGAAGTGGATCAACCAGTTCGGTTCGTTCGCCGAGCTCGTCGAGCGCGCCGACGAGGTCAAGGGCAAGGTCGGCCAGGCCCTCCGCGACCACCTCGAGGCGGTCAAGCTCAACCGACACCTGACCGAGCTGGTGCGCGACGTGGAGCTGCCCAGGGCCGTCGCCGACCTCGCGCGCGCGCCCTACGACAGGACTGCCCTCAAGGGGTTCCTGGAGGTTCTGGAGATCCGCAACCCGAGCCTGCGGGAGCGCCTGCTCGCCGTCGACCCGGGCGCGGCCGAGGAAGAGGCCCCCGCCCCGGAGGCCGGTGTCGAGCTCGACGGCACCGTCATCGGCGCCGGCGAGCTCGCGGACTGGCTGGACCGGCACGGCAGGCAGCCGCTCGGTGTGGCCACCGTCTCGGCCTGGGCGCTGGGCGTCGGCAACGTCAGCGAGATCGCGCTGGCGGCTGCTGGGGGTACCTCCGATGCCGAAGGCAATGGGGGCGGCAAGGCGGCCTGGTTCGACACGACACAGCTCGACGAGTCCGACGAGCGTGCCTTCGCCGCATGGATCTCCGACCCGACCCGGCCGAAGATCATGCACAACGCGAAGGACGCGCTGCGGGTGTTCCCCGAGCACGGCTGGAGCATCGCCGGCGTCACCATGGACACCGCGCTCGCCGCGTATCTCGTCAAGCCCGGCCGGCGGTCCTTCGCGCTGGACGCCCTGTCCGTCGAATACCTCCACCGGGAGCTGGCGCCCGCCGCCGCCGACGGGCAGCTCGCCTTCGGCGCCGACGAGCAGGCCGAGGCCGACGCCCTCATGGCACAGGCCCGGGCGGTCCTCGATCTGGGCGAGGCTTTCGGCGAGAGGCTGCGGGAGGTCGGCGCGGCAGAGCTGCTGCACGACGTGGAACTGCCCACATCCTTGCTGCTGGCCCGGATGGAGCGCAGCGGCATTGCGGCCGACCGCGTTCATCTCGAGGCGATGGAGCAGCAGTTCGCCGCGGCCGTGCAGCAGGCGGTCAAGGAGGCGCACGCCGCGGTGGGCCACGAGTTCAACCTCGGCTCGCCCAAGCAGCTCCAGGAGGTCTTCTTCGGAGAGCTCAACCTCCCCAAGACGAAGAAGACCAAGACGGGTTACACCACGGACGCGGACGCGCTCGCATGGCTGGCGGCGCAGACCGACCACGAGCTGCCGGTCATCATGCTGCGCCACCGCGAGCAGGCCCGGCTGCGCTCCACGGTCGAGGGCCTGACCAAGACGATCGCCGCAGACGGCCGCATCCACACCACGTTCAGCCAGACTGTCGCGGCGACGGGCCGGCTGTCGTCCACCGACCCCAATCTGCAGAACGTGCCGGTGAGGACCGACGAGGGCCGCGCGATCCGCCGCGGGTTCGTCGTCGGCGAGGGCTTCGAGTCGCTGATGACCGCGGACTACAGCCAGATCGAATTGCGCGTGATGGCGCACCTCTCGGAGGACGAGGGCCTCATCCAGGCGTTCACCTCCGGCGAGGACCTGCACACCACCGTGGCCTCCCAGGTGTTCTCCGTCGAGCGGTCCGCCGTCGACGCGGAGATGCGCCGGAAGATCAAGGCGATGTCGTACGGGCTGGCCTACGGGCTGTCGGCCTTCGGCCTCTCCCAGCAGCTGAACATCGAGCCCGCGGAGGCGCGGGTCCTGATGGACACGTACTTCGAGCGGTTCGGCGGGGTACGGGACTACCTGCGGCGCGTCGTCGACGAGGCGCGGGCCACCGGCTACACGGCGACCATGCTGGGTCGCCGGCGATACCTCCCCGACCTCAACAGCGACAACCGTCAGCGCCGTGAGGCGGCAGAGCGGATGGCGCTCAACGCGCCGATCCAGGGCACGGCGGCGGACATCGTGAAGGTCGCCATGCTGAACGTGGACCGCGCGCTGACGGAGGCGAAGCTGTCGTCCCGGCTGCTGCTCCAGGTCCACGACGAAATCGTGCTCGAGGTCTCGCCGGGCGAGCGCGAGCAGGTTGAGGCGCTGGTGCGCCACGAGATGTCGTCGGCGGTGTCGCTGCGGGCGCCGCTGGACGTGTCGGTGGGCGTGGGACCCGACTGGGAGTCGGCAGCGCACTGACCTGAGGTCGGGGGCGGCGTCACTGCGGCCGGGGCGGCCCCCTACGGGGCCCGCCCTGTCCTTGGGCCGTCCGGTCGTGGTGCGTTGCCGGAGGCGGCCCCTGCGGGGCCGTACGGTCGGGGCGGCGCGGCCGGGAGGCGGTCTGGAGGTGGGGCTCCGCCCCGCTCAACAGGCCGCCGGATTGCGGGCGTTGCCGCCGCTCGGGCACGGCGCCCGACGTGCCGGGCCGGCTCAGGACACTCCGGCGCGGTCCCCGTCGGCCTGGTTCGGGGCGAGCGCATCAGGCGGCCGACGGTCCCGCCAACGGAGTTGTACCGCTGCCGAGTACAGCACCAGGCCGGCCGCCAGGCCCGCCCCCGCGCCGAAGCAGGCCGTCGGGACGATGTCGAGGGGTGTCTCGATCCGGCCCCAGTACTGATACCAGCGCACACAGCGATGCACGACCCCGGCCAGGACACACAGGGCGAGCAGCCCGGCCGCCGACAGGCGGGCAGCGCGGCCGAGCTGCGGGACGGGCGGCAGGTGCGACGCCGGCATCCGTCGCAGCGCGGAGGAGACGAACCACACCAGCGCGACCAGCGCCACCGCCGAACTGCCGTACTGCGTGTACGTGTAGAGCGGGAAGCCCGCCACGACCTCACCGAGGACCGGCACCATCCGCACACCCCACCGGTCGAAGTGGGTGAAGGCGTCCCACACGACGTGCGTACTCGCCCCGATCACCGCCGAGACGTAGAACCACAGTGCTGTGGCCAGCGGCGGACGCCCGCGCAACGGACGCCCCCGCAGCAGAGCGTGCACCCGCCCCTGCCACGCCGTCGGCAGCAGCGCCACCAGCGGGTCACGCATCATCAGCCAGAGCACCACGAGCGCCGCGGTGATGGCGACGTCGACCGTCAGCACCCCGAGCGGCCCGTGTGTCACGCTCCCGAACCGCATCGCCGCGGGCAGGACGCTCGCCGCGAAGTACGTCGTGTCCGGCGCGAACGAGCCGAGGACGAGCGCCGAGGCGCACAGCGGGCCGCGGGCGCTGCCGTTCCTGCGGATGCCCGGAAGCACCGCCGCGGCGTGGCTGAGTGTGAACGGCATGGCGTCGCCCCCTGGGACCTTCGTCGAGCAGTCGGGCCCAGTATGCGTGATGCCGTGGACGCCGATCGGTACGGCAAGGAGGTGGCGAAGTGGTGAATAAGGGTCAGGGGCCGGTGCCCGGATGTCGCCAGGTGCACTAGGGTCACTTGAGTCCGCGCTGGGGAGCGCGAACGGCAGCCCATGGGGAGGGAACAGACGTATGGCAGCGCAATTCGGCCGCCGACTGCGCAGGGGAGCGACAACGACCGCGGTGGCTGCCGCCGCCGTGGCCGCACTCTCCGCATCGCAGGCCCCCGGTATCACGCCGGCCCCTTCGGGCGCCGGCCAGGAGTCCACGGAGGCCACCCCGCCGCCCGGCACTCCGGTCACCGGCAACTCCCCTTATTACACGGACCTCCCCCCGCTGAACACGCCTGACAAACCGGGCGCATCGATCGATCTGCCGGTCACCGGTCCGGGTGAGGCCGGTATACCCGCGACCGTTCTCGCCGCCTACAAGCAGGCCGAGCAGACCATCGCGGCGTCCGACCCGGCCTGCCGTCTGCCGTGGCAACTGCTCGCCGCGATCGGCAAGGTGGAGTCGGGCCAGGCCCGCGGCGGCCGCGTCGACGCCAACGGCACGACACACTCCCCGATCCTCGGCCCGGTCCTCAACGGCGTCGGCTTCGCGAACATTTCGGACAGCGACAACGGCGCCTACGACGGCGACACGGTGCACGACCGGGCCGTCGGACCGATGCAGTTCATCCCGCAGACCTGGGCGACCTGGGGCCAGGACGCCAACGCCGACGGCCGCAAGGACCCCAACAACATCTACGACGCGGCGCTCGCCGCAGGGCGCTACCTCTGCGCCGGCGGCCGGGACCTCGGCAACAAGGACGACCTCGACAGGGCGATCCTCGGCTACAACCACTCGCGGGAGTACCTGCGTACGGTGCTGTCCTGGTTCGAGTACTACAAGCGCGGGACGCACCAGGTCCCCGACGGCACGGGTGTGCTGCCGGTGGGCGACGGCCCCGGCTCCTCGAACCCGCCGACGACCCCGAGCCCCGACCCCGCCCCGTCGCGGCCGTCCACCCCGGGACCGAAGCCGACTCCGCCGCCCGCGACGCCGGACCCGACGCCACCGCCGACCACCCCGCCTCCGACGACGCCCCCTCCGACGACGCCCCCTCCGACGACTCCGCCGGCCCCCGCGCCGGTGACGCGCATCGAGAACGCCGGCACCGGCCCGCTGACGTCCGTCGCCGGCGGCGAGTTCAGGGAGCGGCCCACGGTACGGGCCGAGAACGCCAAGGGTCTGCCCGTCCAGAAGGTGGCCGTCCGGTTCATGGTCGTCGGCGACACCGACGCCCGCTTCTCCGGCGGCCGCACGACCGTCGTGCTGGCGACCGGAGCCGACGGCACGGTCAGCGCCCCGGCACTGCTCGCGGGTGAGAAGACCGGCAAGTTCACCGTGCGCGCCACGGTCGTCGAGCGCTCCCTGCCCGGCGTCGAGTTCGAGGCCACCGTCACCGAACGGCAGGCGGACAGCATCGTCCGGACGGACGACAAGGCGCTGACGGCCGGCACCGGCGGCGAGTTCGCGGACGCCATCCGGATCAAGGCCGCCTGCGACGGCGCCGCCGCCTCGGGTGTCGCGGTCACCGCCACCATGATCGTCTCCAAGGAGGACGCGGCCGAGAACGGCAAGGGCCCGTTCTTCAAGGACGCCGACGGCAAAGTCCTGCGCACCCTGACCGGGCTCAAGACCGGCGCCGACGGCGTCCTCGAGCTCCCGAAGGTCTTCGCGGACGACACCGTGGGCACGTTCCTGCTGCGCCTGACCGCCCCCGGCGGCGGCAGCCTGGACATCGAGCTGAAGGTGACGGCACCGGCAACGGGCACGACCCCCGCGCCCTCGCCCTCGCCGTCACCGTCACCGTCGCCCTCCGCCTGACCCGCTCGCACCGCGCACCGCCCCTCTCCCGTCGCACAGGGAGAGGGGCGGTGCGCGTGTTCTCTTCTTCCTGCCGCGTTGCTACGGTGCCCCAGACCTGACGCTGCATCAGTTCTTTGTCCCGGGAGGCCGAGCATGCGCGCCCTCGTCGCCGCCGCCGTCGGACTGGCGGCCGCCCTCGCCCTCGTCCTGACCGTCACGTCGATCGAGGCACCGACCGGCGAGACCTCGCCCGAGCCGCTGCTCACCACCGTCCCCGGACCCAAGAAGTAGGAGGGCGGACCGTGCACCGCAGAGCAGGTCTCGTACTCGTCGCCCTCGCCGTCTTCTTCGCCGCACTGGCGCCGCTGCTGCGCTGGTACGCCTTTCCCCGGCTCGCCAAGATCCCGGCAGGCCAGTACCAGGAGATGGTCCTCGAGGCGAAGCCCGCGACACTCCTCGACTACGGCACCCTCAAGGCCGAGGAGGTCGAGAAGGTCACCATCGTGCAGACCCTCAAGGGCAACGTGGAGGAGTCCGAGAGGATCGAACGCACCGCGGGCCGCGACGTCGTCGTCTGGGACTCCCTCTCCTACGTCCAGGGGCCGGACGGAAAGATGGTGTCCCAGATCCCCGAGCGCTACATCTTCGACGCGCACACCCAGGAACCCGTGCACGCCACCGGCGAGTCCGTCGACGGCGACCCGGTGCGGCGCGAGGGCATCGAGTTCAAGTGGCCGTTCCTCACCGAGAAACGGGACTACGTGTACTTCGATGCCCAGGCCCGCAGGTCCGCCCCGATCCACTACAAGGGCACCCGGCAGTTCCGCGGCCTGGAGGTCTACTACTTCGAACAGACCATCCCCTGGACCAAGGTCCCCTACCCGAAGAAGATGCCGATCCCCGGCATCGACGCGACCACCCTGGAGAAGCAGACCGGCACCACCCGCTGGTACACCACCAAGCGGATGTTCTGGGTGGACCCGGTCACCGGAGCTCCCGTCAACGGCGAGGAGATCCACACCGAGGAACTGCGTGGCGGATCCCTGCTGGGCGGCCGCGACAAGGTCACCGCGTTCGCGGGCCATGTGAAGATGCGCCCGGACTACGTCGACTCCACCGTCGAACTGGTCACCTCCCAGCGCCGGCTGGTGCTGCTGATGACCTCGTATCTGCCCTGGGGGCTGACAGCCCTCGGCGCCGGCCTGTTCGCTCTTGCCCTGTGGCTGGAGGCCCGCGCCCGCCGCCCGGAAACGGCGGCCGGCGAACCGGCCCCCGAGCCCCTCACGGTCTGAGGCGCGCCTTCGTGTGCCGGGTGGGCTCCGCCGACGAAGGATCCTCCGGCCACGGGTGCTTCGGGTAACGGCCGCGCAGCTCCGCCCGTACGGCCCGGTAGCCGTCCCGCCAGAAGGACGCCAGGTCCGCGGTGACCGCCGCGGGCCGTCCGGCGGGGGACAGGAGATGTACCAGCACCGGCACCCCCGCGACCCGCGGCGTCTCACGCAGCCCGAACAGCTCCTGCAGTTTCACCGCGAGCACCGGCTGTTCGCCGCCGTACTCGACCCGCACACGGGACCCGCTGGGCACCTCGATCCGCTCCGGCGCCAGTTCGTCCAGCCGCGACGCGTCGCCGGTCGCCCACGGCAGCAGCCGCTGCAGCGCCTGACCCACTTGGATCCGGCCGAGGTCGGCGCGCCGCCGGGCCCGGGACAGCTCCGGCTCGAGCCACCGGTCGGCGGCCTCGAGCAACTCCGTGTCCGAGACGCCCGGCCACGGCGGGCCCACCACCCGGTGCAGGAACGAAAGCCGGTCGCGCAGCCCCCGCGCCTCGCGCGTCCAGTGCAGCAGCCCGAGCCCCTCGCGCCGCATGCCCTCCAGCAGCGCCTGCCGCACGAGCGAGGGGGCGGGGTCGCCCAGTGGCCGCACGGACAGTTCCACGGCCCCCAGCCGTTCCACGCGCCGGGCGACGACGTCGCCGTCCTCCCAGTGGACCTCCTCGCCGGACGTCAGAAGATGCGCGGCGGCGTCACGGGCGGCGTCCTCGTCGATGACGGCGGCGAGCCGCACGCGTGCGGACGCGGCGGTCGCGGGGCGGTCGGCCACGGCGACCGCCAGCCAGGGCGCATCGCGCAGCGCCGAACCGGTGCCCAGCCCGCCTCCGGTCCCCGAGGCCATCAGGTACTCCCCGTCCCCGCGTCGCCGCGCCACCCGCTCGGGGAACGCCAGAGCGGTGACGAGCCCGGCGAGGGCGTCGTCCCCGAACGCCCCCTGACCGTGTCCGGTCTCACCGAGGGACGACTCCAGCCGGCGCGCCTCCGCCCGCCAGCGCGCCCCGTACGCGTCACCACCGCGCCGCGCCGCCCGCCAGGCGCCGGCAAGGTCGTCCCCGTACTCCCGCGGCGGCTCGTCGCCCAGCAGCGCGACCACCTCGGCCGCGCGCCGCGCCCCCACCCGGCGGGCACCGTCGAGCAGCGCGCGGGCCAGCCGTGGATGCAGACCCAGCCGTGACATACGCACGCCCCGGTCCGTCGCCCTGCCCGACTCGTCGACCGCGCCGATCGCGCCCAGCACCGAGCGGGCCGCGGCCATCGCGCCCGCCGGGGGTGCGTCCAGCAGGGCGAGGCCGCTCGCCTCCGGGTCGCCCCAACAGGCGGCGTGCAGAGCGAACGACGTCAGGTCTGCGACCTTGATCTCGGGGAAGGGGAACCGCGCCAGCCGGGTGTCCTCGGCCTCCGTCCAGCAGCGGTACACCGTGCCCGGCCCCTCACGCCCGGCCCGCCCCGCCCGCTGCCTGCCCGCGGCCTGCGACGCCCGTACGGTCGTCAGCGCGCTCAGGCCGCGCGCATGGTCGGTACGCGGCTCGCGCGCCAGCCCCGAGTCGACGACGATCCGCACCCCCGGCACGGTCAGCGACGACTCGGCGACGGACGTCGCGAGAATCACCCGGCGGGCGGCGCCGCCCGCGAGCACAGCGTCCTGGACCGCCGCGGGCGCCCGGCCGTGCACCTGGAGCACCTCCGCTGCCACCCCCGCGAGCTGCCCGGCCACCCGGCCGATCTCGCCCACACCCGGCAGGAAGCACAGCACGTCGCCGGTCCGCTCGGCGAGCGCCCGCCGCACCACCGAGGCCACATGCGTCAGCAGCACCGGATCGACCCGCATCCCGTGCGGAGGCCGCACGGGACGCGCGGGAGGAGCCCAGACCACCTCGACGGGGTGCGTGATGCCCTCGGCCCGCACCACCGGCGCGTGGCCGAGCAGCCGGGACCATCCCTCGGCGTCCGTGGTCGCCGACGCCGCCACCAGCCGCAGCTCGGGCCGCAGCGTGGCCCGTACGTCCAGCAGGAACGCGGCGACCGTGTCGGCGTCCAGGTGCCGCTCGTGGCACTCGTCGAGCACCACCACGTCGACGCCCGCCAGTTCCTGGTCGCGTTGCAGCCGCTGCAGCAGCACGCCCGTCGTGACGACCTCGACGACCGTTTCACGGCTCACCACGCGCTCACCGCGCACGGTGAAGCCGACCGTCCGTCCGACCTTCTCACCGAGCAGCCACGCCATCCGGCGCGCCGCCGCCCGCGCCGCGATCCGCCGCGGCTCCGCGACCACGACCCGTGCGCCGCCCTCCGCGAGCACCAGCGGCACCAGCGTCGTCTTGCCGGTGCCCGGCGGTGCGCACAGCACGGCACTCCCGCCCCCGTCGAGGGCCTCCTGCAGCGCCGGCAGGGCGGCCCGTACGGGAAGGTCCAGGGCCTCGTCGCGTATCACGCCCGTGTCACGCCCGTTCGCAGACGAAGATCGCCGTTCCCGGGATCAGATTCCCGCGCAGCGGGGACCAGCCGCCCCACTCCTGGCTGTTCCACGAGGGCCACTCGGGCTCGACCAGGTCGACCAGCCGGAAGCCGCCGGCGACCACGTCGCGTACGCGGTCGCCGAGCGTCCGGTGATGCTCCACGTACACCGCGCGGCCCTGGTCGTCCTGTTCGACGTAAGGGGTGCGGTCGAAGTAGGAGGCGGCCACCGACAGGCCCTCGGGCCCCGGCTCGTCGGGGAAGGCCCAGCGGATCGGGTGCGTGACGGAGAAGATCCACCGCCCGCCGGGCCGCAGCACCCGCCGTACCTCGCGGAACACCCTCACCGGGTCGGCGACGAACGGCACCGCGCCGTAGGCGGAGCAGGCGAGGTCGAAGGAGGCGTCCCTGAACGGCAGCACTCCCGCGTCCGCCTCCACCAGCGGCACGTCGGCCCCGATGCGCAGCGCGTGCTGGAGCTGGCGGTGGGAGAGGTCCAGTGCCACAGGCCTGGCGCCCTGCGCGGCGAGCCAGCGGGAGCACTGGGCGGCGCCGGCCCCGATCTCCAGGACGTCCATTCCCTTCAGCGAGGCGGCGGGTCCCAGCAGCGCGGCGTCGGCCTCGTCGAGTCCTTCGGGCCCCCATATGAACCGGTCGTCGCCGAGGAAGGCGCCGTGCTCGCCCTGGTACGCGTCGGCGTTCCCGTCCCACCAGCCCCGGCTGGCCCGGCTGCTCTCCGCGTCCCCTGCACTACGTCGGGTCGCTTCCGGTTCGAAATCTTGGCTCATCGTCACCGTCGTTGTAGTTTGCGTCCAGCGCGCCGACGCCGGGCCTCGAAAAGAAGCCATCGTGGCCTCGGCGAACAAGAGTTGTGCCGGAAATGTGCTCTTCCACCCCGGGTGTGCGCCTTCGCGCATTGACCGTGTCCGGCTGCCCCCGTATGCTACAAGTTGCGCTGCGAGCCTGCGCGCCTCAGACAGAGCAGGCCGCGCTCGCATCTGTATGTATCCCTCGGTTCACGAGGCGTCTCCAGGATCTTCGGATCTCTTGTTCGGCGCTTCCTAGGCTGTCCGGCTTCTGCAGCTGCGATACGGGCTCTCGGCGTAGCAGTACCTACGACTCAATGTCCGTACCGGAGCCCTTTCCCACATGACGAGCAGCACCGAGACCACCGCCACCACCCCGCAGGTTGCGGTCAACGACATCGGTAACGAGGAAGCCTTCCTCGCCGCGATCGACGAGACGATCAAGTACTTCAACGACGGCGACATCGTCGACGGCGTCATCGTGAAGGTCGACCGGGACGAGGTCCTGCTCGACATCGGTTACAAGACCGAAGGTGTCATCCCGAGCCGCGAGCTCTCGATCAAGCACGACGTCGACCCGAACGAGGTCGTCAAGGTCGGCGACGAGATCGAGGCCCTTGTTCTCCAGAAGGAGGACAAGGAAGGCCGCCTGATCCTCTCGAAGAAGCGCGCCCAGTACGAGCGTGCCTGGGGCACCATCGAGAAGATCAAGGAAGAGGACGGCATCGTCACCGGTACCGTCATCGAGGTCGTCAAGGGTGGTCTCATCCTCGACATCGGCCTCCGTGGCTTCCTGCCGGCTTCCCTCGTTGAGATGCGTCGCGTCCGCGACCTCCAGCCCTACGTGGGCAAGGAGCTCGAGGCGAAGATCATCGAGCTGGACAAGAACCGCAACAACGTGGTCCTGTCCCGCCGCGCCTGGCTGGAGCAGACCCAGTCCGAGGTCCGCCAGACGTTCCTCACCACCCTGCAGAAGGGTCAGGTCCGCTCCGGCGTCGTCTCCTCGATCGTCAACTTCGGTGCGTTCGTGGACCTGGGCGGCGTCGACGGTCTCGTCCACGTCTCCGAGCTGTCCTGGAAGCACATCGACCACCCCTCCGAGGTTGTCGAGGTCGGCCAGGAAGTCACCGTCGAGGTTCTCGACGTCGACATGGACCGCGAGCGTGTCTCCCTGTCGCTGAAGGCGACGCAGGAGGACCCGTGGCAGCAGTTCGCCCGGACCCACCAGATCGGTCAGGTCGTCCCGGGTAAGGTCACCAAGCTCGTTCCGTTCGGTGCGTTCGTCCGCGTCGACGAGGGCATCGAGGGCCTGGTCCACATCTCCGAGCTGGCCGAGCGCCACGTGGAGATCCCGGAGCAGGTCGTCCAGGTCAACGACGAGATCTTCGTCAAGGTCATCGACATCGACCTCGAGCGCCGTCGCATCAGCCTCTCGCTGAAGCAGGCCAACGAGTCCTTCGGTGCCGACCCGGCCTCGGTCGAGTTCGACCCGACCCTGTACGGCATGGCCGCGTCCTACGACGACCAGGGCAACTACATCTACCCCGAGGGCTTCGACCCGGAGACCAACGACTGGCTGCCGGGCTTCGAGACCCAGCGCGAGGCGTGGGAGACGCAGTACGCCGAGGCGCAGCAGCGCTTCGAGCAGCACCAGGCCCAGGTCATCAAGTCCCGCGAGGCCGACGAGGCTGCCGCCGCCGAGGGTGGCGCCGCCGCTCCGGCCGGTGCCCCGGCGGGTGCGACCGGCGGTTCCTACTCCTCGGAGTCGGACGACAACTCCGGCGCCCTGGCGTCGGACGAGGCGCTTGCCGCCCTGCGCGAGAAGCTTGCCGGCGGCCAGAGCTGAGGCTCGTGCCCGTAGGCAGCTGACCAGCTGAAGTGAGGCCCGCTCCCCAATGGGGGGCGGGCCTCACCGCTGTTTCGGGGAGCCGCTCTTCCGGAGGCTGCGCGTCGTCCAGGCGCTACGGGGTGACGGCGATGTTGGTCAGCCCTTTGCCGCCGGTGACGGTGTTGCTCGCGTACACGGTCGTCCGGCAGCCGGAGCTGTTGTTGGTGACGTTGATGGCCAGCTGCTTGGAGCCGGTGGCGCCGCGCAGGTCGGAGTCATTGCCGCGGAAGACCGTCCCGCAGCCCCAGCCGCTCTGCTGGGTGTGTGTCTCGTAGCCGTTGTTGCTGGTGTTCCTGCCGGTGTTGTTCTCGACCAGGACGTCGTTGCCCTTCACGTCGACCCAGGAGTCGTCGTAGTTCGCGCCGGTCAGGCCGCGGCCGTCGAAGGTGTTGCCGACGATCCTCGCGCCGGTCGTGCCCTCCTTGATGTCGATCGCCTCGCCGCCGACGTCCGGGCCGATGGTGTTGTTCAGGATCTGGGCGTTGTCGCTCCTGTCCGAGGTGCCGCCCGCCGAACCGACGTAGACGCCCTCGCCCATGCCGCGGCCGTCGTTGCCGGTGTCGTATATCCGGGAGTTCTTGATGACGCCGTTGCGGCTGGACTTGCGGAAGTGGACGCCCTCCATGTCGAGGCCGTGGACGGTGACCGAGTCGATGACGACCCCGTCGGCGGCGTCCGTCATGATCCCCTTCTGGCCGCCGGTGACGGTGATGCCCTGGACGGTCCAGTACGAGGCGCCGTCGAGGTGCAGCCCGTAGCCGCCGCCGGTCTTGAGCACGGCTCGAGAGGATCCTGTCAGCGTGATCCGGGAGCCCGCCGTGCCGTCCACGGTGGTCTTGAAGTTCCCGCTGTAGGTGCCGTCGGCGAGCTGGATCGTGTCACCGGGCCGGGCGGCGGTGAGCGCCGCCTTCAGCTCCGTGGCCGTGTCCACGTCGATGACCGATGCGGCGTCGGCCGGTGTCGCCGTCAGAGAGAGCCCGCCGACCGTCAGAGCGGAGGCGAGCAGGGAGGGGAGCAGTGTTCGGGTGCGCATGGGGGGTGCCTTCCCGTCGGTCCCAGAAGGGGATCGTTCTCCTACATGAACATGGGGCGTAGCTCTGAACATGTGCGTTGCCCCGAGACGGTAGGGACGGGCCACAGGGGTGTCAAGGTCCGGACCAGAACCCCGGTCCTCTGGAGGGCGGCCCGAACTGCCCGGCAGCAGCGGCCCGTTCGCAGGGAACACGCGCGAAGGAACGGGTGAGCCACGGGAATGGACATGCGTCACCGCGCGTTCTTGTCTTCGAACACGAGGAGGAGCGGTAATCGTGCTGGATCCGCAGGGTTTGTACGAGTGGGAGCCGAAGGGTCTCGCGGTCGTCGACATGGCGCTCGCGCAGGAGTCCGCCGGCCTGGTCATGCTGTACCACTTCGACGGCTATATCGACGCGGGTGAGGCCGGCGAGCAGATCGTCGACAACCTGCTGGAGACGCTTCCCCATCAGGTGGTGGCGCGATTCGACCACGACAGGCTCGTGGACTACCGCGCCCGCCGCCCGCTGCTGACTTTCCGGCGCGACCGCTGGGCCGGCTACGACACCCCGTCGCTGGAGGTCAGGCTCGTCCAGGACACCACCGGCGCGCCGTTCCTGCTGCTCAGCGGCCCCGAGCCGGACGTCGAGTGGGAGCGTTTCGCAGCCGCCGTGCGACAGATCGTCGAGCGGCTCCAGGTGCGCCTCGCGGTCAACTTCCACGGCATACCCATGGGCGTTCCGCACACCCGCCCCGTCGGCCTCACCCCGCACGGCAACCGCACGGACCTCATGCCCGGCCACCGCAGCCCCTTCGACGAGGCCCAGGTGCCGGGCAGCGCAGAGGCGCTCGTCGAGTACCGCCTGATGCAGGCCGGACACGACGTGCTCGGCGTGGCCGCCCACGTACCGCACTACGTGGCCCGCTCCTCCTACCCGGATGCGGCCCTGACCGCCCTGGAGGCCATCACGGCCGCCACGGGCCTGGTGCTGCCGGCGGTGGCGCACTCGCTGCGGACGGAGGCGCACCGCACCCAGACCGAGATCGAGCGGCAGATCGGCGAGGGCGACGAGGAGCTGGTGTCCCTGGTGCAGGGCCTTGAGCACCAGTACGACGCCATGGCCGGCGCCGAGACCCGCGGCAGTCTCGTGGCCGAAACGGTCGAGCTGCCGTCGGCGGACGAGATCGGGCTGGAATTCGAACGCTTCCTCGCGGAGCGCGAGGGTGAGTCGTAAGGGCCTGCCTCGAGGGCCTGGGGATTCTCGGTACGGATCGGACCGGGCCGGGAGGGACTCCGGCGCTCGCGTAGGCTGCGGGCCATGCTGACAGTTGGTCTGACCGGCGGCATCGGCGCCGGCAAGAGCGAGGTGTCCCGGCTGCTGGTGTCGTACGGGGCGGTGCTCATCGACGCCGACCGGATCGCCCGTGAGGTCGTCGAGCCCGGAACCCCCGGGCTCGCGGCGGTCGTCGACGCCTTCGGTCCCGAGATCCTCCGTGCCGACGGCACCTTGGACCGGCCCGGGCTCGGCGCCATCGTGTTCGCCGACGCCGAGCGGCTCGCGACCCTGAACGCGATCGTGCACCCCCTGGTCGGTGCGCGCTCGAGGGAGCTGGAGGGAGCGGCCGGTCCCGACGACGTGGTTGTCCACGACGTACCGCTGCTCACGGAGAACAAGCTCGAGTCCCTCTACGACGTGGTCGTCGTGGTCGACGCGTCACCGCAGACCCGGCTCGACCGGCTCGTACGGCTGCGCGGCATGTCGGAGCAGGAGGCGCGCTCCCGGATGGCGGCGCAGGCCACCCGGGAACAACGGCGAGCCATCGCCGATCTTGTCATCGACAACGACGGGACCCTGGAGAAGTTGGAGCCCCAGGTCCGTGAGGTGTGGGACGAGCTGACCCGGCGCGCGGCGGCCCACGGTTCCTGAGGGCGGCCTCGGGCAAGCACGCGCGGGCAAAACCGCCCGGCGCCGGACCGGAATAGCTCTGCCCCGAGCCGTGTTGGAACCGGGCAGCGACGGGAAGGATTCCAGCGTGTCCCACAGCAACCCGGAAACGCATGTCATCGACTATCGCGCGGCCGAGCAGTTGCTGGCGTCGCGGGATCCACGCGGAGCCGTCAAGCTCCTCGACTCCGTAATCGCAGCGCACCCGGAGAACACCGCGGCCCGGCTGCTGCGTGCCCGCGCCTTCTTCGCCGCAGCCCAACTGAGGCCCGCCGAGCTCGAGTTCGAGCTCGTGCTGGAGCGTGAGCCGGACAACGCCTTCGCCCACTTCGCCCTCGCGCGCACCTTCGAGCGCGCCGGCAGGCCGGAGCAGGCCAAGCGCCACTTCCGTCTCGCGGCGGCGCTGGACCCGAACCCCGCATACCTGAAGGCCGCCGACTTCGACACGCAGTGACACCGAGCTGCACGGAGCGCGGTCCCAGTGTTGTCAGGCCGACTGCCGGGGCGGTCAGCCGTGGTCCGCCCGATGGCCGGGGCGGTCAGCCGTGGTCGGGCTCGTACGGAGGGACGTCCCGGCCCGGCTGGTAGTGCGGCCCCTGACGGATATGGCGCATGACAAGCACCAGGTCCACGGCGACGACGAGGAACAGCACGCCGCACGCGGCGGCCCAGCCCGGGCGCTCGACGAGCGCGAAGGCGATCGTGCCGCCTACCGTCCAGAGCAGCCCCCACACACCCAGCCACATGCGCATCCGCAGGGGACTGCGTGCGGTGATCGGTTCACTCCCAGTACGCATGGCATCACGTCTCCTCCTCCAGCATGCACCCGCAGCGTTTCTCGAAGAATCGGGAACGGGCGATGAGTTCTCGCCCGCAGGGCGGTCTGACTGGATGAAAGCGCTACGGAAGACGAAGCGCCGACACACACTCCGTACTCTCGTCCCAAGGAGACAGCCATGTCCCCCACCACTCTCGCCGCCGCTTCTGCTTCAGCGAGTGCCGCGATTCCGAACCCTCGCACGCATCTCGCCGTACGCACGCTGCAGATCGTTCTCGCACTGTTCTTCGCGATCGCGAGCGCTGCCCCGAAGCTCGTCGGACACTCGTCCGCGGCGGAGGGCTTCGACAGAATCGGCTACGGCGACTGGTACATGTACCTGGTGGGCGGCCTGGAGCTGGCCGGCGCCATCGCCCTGGTGATCCCGATGCTCTCCGGCGTCGCCGCGCTCGCCCTGATGGGACTGATGGTCGGTGCCTTCGTCACGCAGCTGACCGCGTTCGACGGCCGGAACGCGCTCACCCCCGTCATCTTCTTCGCGGTGCTCGCGGTTGTCGCGGTCGTCCGTCGCCGACACAACGCCGAGCTGGTCGCCCGGCTGCGCCGTCGCGCCTGATCGGTGTAGCCGCTTGGGGCACAACGGTCATACCGTGGTATCGATGTCCGCCCCGGATGGTGAGGGGGTGTCCTGATGGTCGAGGAACTGGTAATGGCCGGCGTGGCGGTGGCGACCGGCGGCGTGGCGTACATGATGGCCGCCGCGAAAGTCGTCAGGCAGTACGAGCGGGGAGTGGTCCTCCGGCTCGGGCGGCTGCGCGAGGAGGTGCGGCGGCCGGGATTCACGATGATCGTTCCAGGCGTCGACCGGATGCGCAAAGTGAACATGCAGATCGTGACCATGCCCGTACCGGCCCAGGAAGGCATCACCCGCGACAACGTCACGGTGCGCGTCGACGCCGTCGTGTACTTCCGGGTGATCGACGCGGCCAACGCGGTCATCGAGGTGGAGGACTACCGCTTCGCTGTTGCTCAGATGGCACAGACCTCACTGCGTTCCATCATCGGCAAGAGCGACCTGGACGACCTGCTCTCCAACCGCGAGAAGCTCAACCAGGGCCTGGAGCTGATGATCGACAGCCCGGCGGTCGGCTGGGGTGTACAGATCGACCGGGTCGAGATCAAGGACGTGTCGCTGCCGGAGGCCATGAAGCGCTCCATGGCACGCCAGGCGGAGGCGGACCGAGAGCGCAGGGCGCGGGTCATCAACGCGGACGCCGAACTTCAGGCGTCGAGGAAGCTCGCCCAGGCGGCCGGTGAAATGTCCCGGCAGCCAGCGGCGCTGCAACTGCGCCTGCTGCAGACGGTGGTGGCGGTCGCAGCGGAGAAGAACTCGACACTGGTGCTGCCGTTCCCGGTAGAACTGCTGCGCTTCCTGGAGCGAGCGGCGCAGCAGGCGTCGCCGGAGGCGGGGACGAAGGCGGTCGCGCCTGTGGCGGCGGAGGCGGTCGCGCCTGCTGGGGGACCGCGGAGAGAGGAGCGGGCCGGTCTGGCTGCGGGAGCGGAGGGGGTTGTGCCTGGTGCGGAGTCGGAGGCCGGGGCGCCTGCCGCGGGGGCGGATGCCGAGGAGCGAGCCGGCCTCGCTATGGGAGCGGAGGCGGTCGCGCATGGTGCGGAGTCGGAGGCCGGGGCGCCTGCCGCGGGGGCGGATGCCGAGGAGCGGGCCGACCTCGCTGCGGGGGCGAGCGCGCGCGGTTGACCGCGGTGGGGGCGGCGGGCGGGTGGCCGCTGCGCGGGGCCGTTACCCGATCCCGCCCCTTCCCGCTGTACCGACGTGCGTCTCCGCCGCGTCGCGGGCCGGCCCCGGACCCCTACCGCGCTTCGGGCGGTGTTCTGAAACGCCGGACGGGCTGATTTCGCTCCGCGAAATCCAGCCCCGCCGGCGACCCCGGCGCAGGGTCCGGGGGCGGAGCCCCCGGTATCGGGAAGGGGCGGGATCGGGGAAAGCGCATGTCACGGCAGGCGTAACGCCCACTGTCACACCCCGCCCGTAAGGTCGTGGATGCAGGTGCGAACCGTGTCCGCCGACGACCAGGGACGGGAGGGACCCCGATGACGAGCACCACGGCCGCCGCCGTCTTCCTGCCCGCCGCGCTGCCCCGCGAGGGCCGGGTCGCTTTCTGGGAGCCCGACGGGCGTCCGCTCGCCGGCGCGAGCGGCGAGCTTGTCGTCGTCCGGCCCGACGGGCAGGACGGCGGCTTCCGCAGCGAGACCGTTCCCGCCGTCGTACTGCCCGTCGTCGACGCCGCGCCGCTGCTCATCCGCGCCCGCCGGGATCCGGCCGCGCATCCGGCCTCCGCCTGCTGGGGCGCCGCGGTCCTGCACGCCCTGCATCTTGTGGCACGCGGCAGGCTGCTGCCCGGGCTGACCCCGTCCGACCACGACGCCTGGCGGGCCGGGCCGCTGGATGCCGACGACATCGCGCAGTTGAGGGCCATTGCCGCCGCCATGCCGTACGAGGCGCATGCCGCGCCCGTCGAGGGGGTCCCGCCGCTGCGGCTCCCGGATCCGGAGGCGCTGGTGCGGTCGTTCTTCGACGCGGTGGCCGACAGCCTGCCGCGCACACCGGCTGCCGCGTTCGCCGCGGGCGCGCCTTTCGCGGCAGCCGCCGCGCAGCATCTGCCGAGCGCCCGCGAGTGGGCTGCCGAGGCCGCCGCCGGGATGGACGCGGGCGTGCGGGTCTCGCTGCGGCTGGACCTGTCCGCGTATGAGTTTTTCGACAGCGATCCGCACGACAGCGCCGAGCGCCACGCCGGGGCGGCGCTCGTCCAGGTGCACAGCCTCGCCGACCCGACCCTCGTGATGGATGCGGCGCGCCTGTGGGTCGGTGCCGGGGACGAGCACTTCGGGCCGCGGGCCCGGATCGACACGGTGCTCGCCCTGCGCCGTGCCGGCCGGGTCTGGCCGCCGCTCGCACGGCTGCTGGAGAGGGACGTGCCGGACGTACTGCCCCTCACGGAGGACGAGTTGTACGAGCTGCTCGGCCCGGGTGCGGCACGCCTGGACGCGGCGGGCGTCGCCGTCCACTGGCCGAAGGAGCTCGCGCGTACGCTCTCGGCCGCCGCGGTCGTGCGCTCCGCGCCCGGCTCCGCCACCGACGGCACGCCCTTCTTCGACAGCGAGGAACTGCTCAAGTTCGACTGGCAGCTCGCACTGGACGGCGATCCGCTGACGGAGCGTGAGATGGACGCGCTCGCCGAGTCGCACCGCCCCATCGTGCGGCTGCGCGACCGCTGGGTCGTGGTCGACCCGGATCTTGTCCGCAAGGCACGCAAGAGGGAGCTCGGCCTGCTGGAGCCCGTCGACGCTCTCGCGGTGGCGCTGACCGGCACGGCGGAGGTCGACGGGGAGACGGTCGATGCCGTGCCGACGGGTGCGCTGGCCGCCCTGCGCGACCGCCTCTCCGCCGCCACCGCCCCCGCCGTGGCCCCGCCCGGGCTGCACGCCACGCTGCGGGACTACCAACTGCGCGGCCTGGCATGGCTGGACCTGATGACATCCCTCGGCCTCGGCGGATGCCTCGCCGACGACATGGGCCTCGGCAAGACCGTCACCGTGATCGCCCTGCATCTGCGCCGGGCGCGCTCCGCCCCGACGCTGGTCGTGTGCCCGGCCTCGCTGCTCGGGAACTGGCAGCGGGAGATCGCCCGCTTCGCCCCCGGCGTCCCGGTACGGCGGTTCCACGGCGCAGACCGTGTCCTCGACACGCCCGACGGCGGCTTCGTGCTGACCACGTACGGCACGATGCGCAGCAGCGCGGAGCAACTGGCGGCGCACACATGGGGGATGGTCGTCGCCGACGAGGCACAGCACGTGAAGAACCCGTTCTCCGCGACGGCCAAGGCGCTGCGCACGATTCCCACGCCCGCCCGCGTCGCCCTCACCGGCACCCCCGTGGAGAACAACCTCTCCGAGCTGTGGGCGCTGCTGGACTGGACGACTCCCGGACTGCTCGGCCCCCTCAAGGCCTTCCGCTCGCGCCACGCCCGCCTCGTGGAGAACGGCGAGGACGAAGCGGCCGTGGAGCGGCTCGCCCGGCTCGTCCGTCCGTTCCTGCTGCGCCGCAAGAAGTCCGACCCGGGCATCGTGCCCGAGCTGCCGCCGAAGACGGAGTCGGACCATCCGGTGCCTCTCACCCGCGAACAGGCGTCGCTCTACGAGGCGGTCGTGCGGGAGACCATGGCGGCGATCGAAGCCGCCGAGGGTATCGCGCGCCGCGGCCTGGTGATGAAGCTGCTGACGGCCCTCAAGCAGATCTGCAACCACCCCGCGCAGTTCCTGAAGGAGTATGGACCGGGGCACGGTGGCGCCGGCGCGCCCCGGCTGGCCGGCCGCTCCGGCAAGCTCGCCCTGCTCGACGAGCTTCTCGAGACGATCCTGTCGGAGGACGGCTCGGTCCTGATCTTCACTCAGTACGTCTCCATGGCCCGTCTGCTGTCGGCGCACCTCGCGTCCCGCGCCATCCCCTGCCAACTGTTGCACGGAGGGACGCCGGTGGCGGAGCGCGAGCGCATGGTCGACCGCTTCCAGTCGGGGGAGGTCCCGGTCTTCATCCTGTCGCTCAAGGCGGCCGGCACCGGGCTGAACCTGACCAGGGCGGGCCATGTCGTCCACTTCGACCGCTGGTGGAACCCGGCCGTCGAGGAGCAGGCCACCGACCGCGCCTACCGCATCGGCCAGACACAGCCGGTGCAGGTCCACCGTCTCGTCACCGAGGGCACGGTGGAGGACCGCATCGCCGAGATGCTTGCCTCCAAGCGGGCCCTGGCCGATGCGGTGCTGGGCTCGGGAGAGGCGGCGCTCACCGAGCTGACCGACCGGGAGCTGGCCGATCTCGTCTCCCTGCGGAGGCCGTCATGACCCCGCCCGCGCACCCGCGTCCCCGGCCGGGCATCTCGCCCAGCCGCCACGACGACCAGCGCCGTACGTTCCCGGCTCTGGACGCCCTCGCCGACGACGAGCCCGCGGCGACCTGGTGGGGCAACGCCTGGGTGGAGGCGCTGGAGGACACCGCCCTCGACCCCGCCCGCCTCGTCCGCGGCCGCGCCTACGCGGCCACGGGCCACGTCGCGGCGATCACGGTGACGCCCGGCCGGGTCATGGCGTACGTGCAGGGCAGCAGAGCGCGTCCGTACCGCACGGAGATCCGCCTGCGCACCCTCACCGACGACGACTGGGACGACTTCCTGTCCGCGGCGGCGGCCCGGCCCGAGCACATCGCGGCGCTGCTCGACAAGGACGTCCCTCACGCGCTGGCGAGCGCCGCCGACCTGCTGCCGACGCCCGGTGACCTGATCCCCGACTGCTCCTGCCCCGACGACGGCTATCCCTGCAAGCACGCCGCGGCGCTGTGCTACCAGACGGCCAGGCTGCTGGACGAGGACCCGTTCGTGCTGTTCCTGATGCGCGGCCGGGGCGAGCGGGACATCCTCTCCGACCTCTCCAGCCGTAACGCGACCCGTGCGGCGGCCGAGCACTCCGCCACCGCGTCCGCCGCACCCCTGCCGAGCGTGTCCGCGGAGGACGCCGTCGCCCGGCGCGCGGAGCTGCCCCTCCTGCCGCCGCCCTTCCCCGCCCCGCCCCGCCCGGGCCGCCCCCCGGCCTACCCCGGCGCCCCCGGTGCTCCCGACCCGCTCGCCCTCGACCTGCTGGCCTCAGAGGCCGCCGCACGCGCCCATGCCCTCCTCGCCACCGGGCAGGATCCCGTCGCCGTGCTCACTCCCTGGCAGGACGCGGTGCGGTTGGCCGCCGCACACCCCGGCTCCGGCCTGACCGCCTCGACCCGCGCTCTGTACCGCGATCTCGCCGCCGCCACCGACCGCAGCCCCACGGAGCTCGCCCGTGCGGTCGCCGCCTGGCGGCAGGGCGGGTCGGCGGCACTCAGCGTGCTGGAGGAGCCCTGGGACCCGCCCGCCGGTCCCTTCGACCGGGCTCGGCCGGCCCTGGCCGCTGCGGACTTCCCCGGCTTCAGGCCCTGGCGCAACCACCTGTCCGCACGCTCTCTCCAGCTCCGGCTCGGCCGTGACGGCCTCTGGTACGGGTACGAATCCGACCCCGACCGGGAGGACTGGTGGCCGCGCGGCACTCCCGACACGGACCCCGTGGGCGCGCTCACCGCCTTGGTGGGCAGGTGAATCAGAAATCGGCCAGCGTCGGTTCGTCGAGCCTGGCCACCGAATCCTGAGCGTACGCCCGCACATAGGCCTCGCGGATCCGCTCGATCCGGGCGTCACGCGCACCGGCCTCGGCGGCCGGATAGAGCAGGATCAGCTCGTACGAACGCTCCCGCTCGATGACGCCGTTGGAGTCGTGCCACTGGCCGCGGCCCTCTTGGATGGTCAGTCCGTCGGGGAAACCGGGCGTGACGCTCCGGTCGACGAACGCCATGAACTGCGCGTCGGTCACATCGGGCCCGCCGTCCGGCCGCTCGGTGCCGAAGAACAGCCGAGTCTCCACATACGCCGTACCGCGCGCCGTGGTTGAGGCGGTGGCCCGCGGTGCGGCGGGCCGGTCACCCTCCAGTGAGGCCTGCGCGGCCGGCGCGGCCACGCCCAGTACGGCGATGGCGGCGCCGGCGACGGCCAGCACGGTGCGTCGTGTCATGGACGGCGAATTCATCGGGCGGCGGGGCCGCTTCATGGTCTGCACGGTCGGAACCCTTCCGTCGGGGCGAGTGGCCCGGCGGGGCCGCACGGCGCGGCCCACTCATCCGCTCGCAACGCCCGTGGCACCGGCCGGATCACCGGCTCCGGCCGGAATCCACCCGTCCGCGCGACGGGCGGCGCGGGACAGGGCACGGCTGCCGGCTCGACGGTCAACTCGGCCTTCGGCTCGACGTTCAGTTCGAACGGTCTTCGACAGCTCCCCCACCCGATGGGGTGAATGGCTCATTCGGCGGAACCGATGGGCCCCTGCGGCGTTAATTCCGATGCGGGCGACTGCCCGTGAGGTTTCTTCTGAAGGCAGGCAACCATGAGGCAGGTTCACCGAAAGGGCCTGGCGACCGTGATGCTCACGGGCAGCGCACTGGCCATGGCGACAGGCTACGCCCAGGCGGACTCGAGCGCGGACGGCGCGGCCGTCGGATCCCCCGGCGTGGGGTCGGGCAACGCGATCCAGCTTCCCGTGCACGTTCCGGTGAACGTGTGCGGCAACACCGTCAACGTGGTCGGACTGCTCAACCCGGCGGCCGGCAACGAGTGCTCCAACGTGTCGGACGGTGACAACGGCGGCAGCGCGGAACAGGGCGGAGGCGCCCACGCGGGCGGCGAGGTGGCGGGATCACCGGGTGTTCTCTCCGGCAACGGCCTGCAGCTCCCGGTCGACCTGCCGGTCAATGTGAGCGGCAACTCGGTGAACGTCGTCGGCATCGCCAACCCCGCCATCGGCAACAGCTCGGTGAACGACTCCCGCAAGCCGCCGGTCGAGGAGGAGCCGACCACCCCGCCGAAGACCGTGAAGCCCGAGAAGCCGGCCGCCCACGGCGAGCAGTCGGCGCCGAAGCCTGCCGGCGGGGCGCTGGCCCAGACGGGCTCCGACGAGCTGGCGTTCGCTGTCCCGGCCGGTGCGGCGATGCTCCTCGGCGGCCTCGTCCTGTACCGCCGGTTCCGCCCCACCCAGGAATAGGACCTGCGGCGAGGTACCGCCCGGCTCATGCCGTCGTTGAAGGACGTCGCCAGGCCGCCAGGACCGCCTCGATCTGCCGCGCCACGTGGGCCCGAGCCTCGTGGCGGGCGACGCCCGCCATCAACAGTGCGTCGTAGCCGGTGTCGACGTGCCGTACGGAAGCGCGCACCGCGGCCGTGACCGCTCCTTCCTCCAGCGAGCGGCCCGCCGAGGTGCGGCCGACGCGCCCGCTGCCGCGCAGGGCGGCGTGCGCGGCGATCTCGGCGGCGCGCTCCCCGGGGCAGCCCGGGAACAGGCGCAGTATCACGGCAGCCAGTTCGGCGGTGAACCGCGCGTCCTCCGCGGCCCGCCGGGCCGCATCCCGCCCACGGCGGCGGGCGCGCGCGTCCGCGTCGGCGAGGCATGCCGACTCCGCTCGGGCGAGCGCCGCCTCCTCGACGAGCAGCCCCTGCCGTTCGTGGCGACTGCGGCGGCGGTTGAAACGCACCACGACCGCCCAGAGCGAACTCGCCTCCCGGGCCCGCCGGGTGAGCGCCGCGCTGCCTCTCGGCAGATACACCAAGTGGCCGAGGTCGGCGCACTCCAGGCACAGGGGCGCGTCGGACTCGAGCACATGCATCGCAAGCGGGCCCCTGCGGCACTCGGAGCAGTGCCTGCCCTTGCGCGGCTGGATCACCACCAGGTCCATGTCCGGTAGGTACCCACCGGGTACGCTCCGCTCCCATGACGATCAACTGTGCCGTGCTCGACGACTACCAGGACGCCGCGCTCTCCATGGCGGACTGGTCCTCGCTCGCGGGCGCAGTCGAAGTACGTTCCCTGCGGCAGCACTTCGGCTCGGAGGACGCCGTGGTCGAGGCGGTGGGCGACTGCGAGATCCTGGTCGCGATGCGCGAGCGGACACCGTTCCCCTCGTCCCTGCTCGACCGGCTGCCGCGGCTGCGGCTGCTGATCACCTCGGGCATGCGCAACGCCTCGATCGACCTCGAAGCCGCGGCCCGCAACGGTGTGACCGTGTGCGGCACCGCCAGCAGCTCCGAACCGCCCGCCGAACTGACCTGGGCCCTCATCCTCGGTCTCGCCCGGCACGTCGCACAGGAGAGCAACGCCCTGCGTGACGGCGGTCCCTGGCAGTCGACCATCGGCGCGGATCTGCACGGCCGCACGCTCGCCCTGCTGGGTCTCGGGAAGATCGGCACGAAGGTCGCCGCCGTCGGCCGGGCCTTCGGCATGGACGTCATGGCCTGGAGCCGGGACCTCACCGACGAACGGGCCGCGGAGCACGGCGTCGTACGGGCCGCCTCGCTCGAAGAGCTCCTCGGGGCGGGGGACTTCGTCTCCGTGCATCTGCAGCTCAGCGACCGCACCCGGAGCCTGATCGGTGCCGAAGAGCTGAAGCGGATGCGCCGCACGGCCTATCTGATCAACACCTCCCGGGCCGCGATCATCGACCAGGAGGCCCTGGTGCAGGCGCTGCACGAGAGCTGGATCGCCGGAGCGGGCGCCGACGTGTTCGAGCAGGAACCGCTGCCCGCGGACCACCCGCTGCGCATGGCACCGAACTTCCTCGGCCTCCCCCATCTCGGTTACGTCACCCGCCGCAACTACGAGGGGTACTTCCGGGAGGCGGTCGAGAACATCGCCGCGTACCTGGCGGGAAGCCCCGTCCGTACCCTGTGCAGCCCACCCGGCCCGGCCTCTCCGGCTAGCGCACTCCCCAGCTAGCGCACTCCCGGCGCCGCGGCGCCGATGAACTCCGAGAGCGTCTCCCGCGCCTGTTCCGAGCGGTGCGCGCGATCCGCCTCGTCCGGTGCCTCGTGCATGCAGTTGGTGACGTCGAACGCGGCCGCCGCCAGGGCCAGCGCCTGCGGGTCGTCGCACACCAGCTGCACCCGGATCAGCGCCTGATGGGCGGTGGAGCGCAGCCGGTACGAGTCGATGCGGACCTCTTCGGCGACCGCACTGCCGGGGGAGTCGTACGCACGGTGCCAGCGGTCGTTCTGCCCGCGCCGGTAGTCGACGAGGGCACCCGCGAAGGCGCTGTACGCGGAGATCCTCTCCTGGCGCAGCTGTTCCGCCCGGGCGAGGGCGGCGGTGCGTTCTGAGGTCTGACGCTGGAAGAAGTGGGTCGCCACCGAGCCGAGCAGGGTGCCGACGACCGCGATGACCGCTGTCCACATGTGCTGCTCCAGGGCTTGGCACGTCGTTCGGGTGCTGTCGGTCGGGCCGGCGGTTTCACGGCCCGATCACGCAGGACAGCATCAGATCATCGCAGTGCAGACGGTAGTCAAGCCCTTGGGGAGATTACTGACGGTAGCCAGCGAGAAATCGGCCGATCCGGCTGATCGCGGCATCGAGATCGTCGGCGTGCGGCAGTGTGAGGATCCGGAAGTGGTCGGGACGCGGCCAGTTGAAGCCCGTGCCCTGGACGACCTGGATCTTCTCGCGCAGCAGCAGGTCCAGCACGAACTTCTCGTCGTCGTGGATCGGATGCACCTTCGGATCCAGCCGGGGGAAGGCGTACAGCGCTCCCTTGGGCTTGACGCAGGAGACGCCCGGGATCTCGTTGAGCTTCTCCCAGGCCCGGTCACGCTGGTCGTGAAGCCGGCCGCCGGGCGCGACGAGTTCCCTGATGGACTGCCGGCCCCCGAGCGCGGCCTGAATGGCGTACTGGGACGGGGCATTGGCGCACAGCCGCATCGAGGCGAGCATCGTCAGGCCCTCGAGATAGTTGCGGGCGTGCTGCCGGGGGCCGCTGACGACAAGCCACCCCGAGCGGAAGCCGGCGACGCGGTACGTCTTGGACAGGCCGCTGAAGGTGAGTACGACCAGGTCGGGGGCGAGGGCGGCGGCGGTGTGGTGGACGGCGTCGTCGTAGACGATCTGGTCGTAGATCTCGTCGGCGAACACCATCAGATGGTGGCGGCGCGCGAGGTCGAGGATGCCCTCGACGACCTCACGGGGGTAGACCGCGCCGGTGGGGTTGTTGGGGTTGATGATCACGACGGCCCTGGTGCGGTCGGTGATCTTCGAGGCCATGTCGTTCAGGTCCGGGTACCAGTCGGACTCCTCGTCGCACAGGTAGTGCACGGCCTTGCCGCCGGCGAGGGTGGTCACCGCGGTCCACAGCGGGAAGTCCGGCGCGGGGATGAGGACTTCGTCGCCGTCCTCCAGCAGGGCCTGGACCGCCATGGAGACGAGCTCGGAGACGCCGTTGCCGAGGAAGACGTCGTCCACGTCGACATCGGTGAGGCCGAGGGCCTGGTAGCGCTGCGCCACGGCGCGGCGGGCGGACAGGACGCCGCGCGAGTCGGTGTAGCCGTGGGCCTGCGGAAGCATGCGGATCATGTCCTGGACGATCTGGTCCGGCGCCTCGAACCCGAAGAGCGCCGGGTTGCCCGTGTTCAGGCGCAGGACGCTGTGGCCCGCCTCCTCCAGGGCGTTGGCGTGCTCGATCACCGGACCGCGGATCTCGTAGCAGACCTCGCTGAGCTTGCTCGACTGCCGGAACTCCATGCCGTGGCCCTCCCAGGACTGAATGACGTACTTGGTTTTACCAAGCTGGAGCTTGGAAAGTCCAACAACATGTCTAGACTGCGTCGCATGCCACCTCGTCAGCCCCGCCGCCGGAGCTATGACCAGTACTGCGCCGCCGCCCGTGCCCTGGACGCCGTCGGCGACCGGTGGACCCTGCTCGTCGTCCGGGAACTGCTCGGAGGCCCCCGCCGCTACACCGACCTCCACGCCGATCTGCCCGGAGTCAGTACGGACGTCCTGGCATCCCGGCTGAAGGACATGGAGCGGGATGGTCTCGCCACCCGCCGCAGGCTGCCCCCGCCGTCGGCTGCTTCCGTCTACGAACTCACCGAGCGCGGACGAGGGTTGCTGCCCGTACTGACCGCACTCGCCGAGTGGGGCGCGCCCGCGCTCGTGGAGCGCCGCCCCACCGACGCCGTACGGGCCCACTGGTTCGCGATCCCGCTGCTGCGGGCGCTGGAGGCCCCGGGCCGGGTCGCGGTCGTCGAAGTGCGGCTCGACGAGGGCGTCTTCCATCTGCGGCTCGGTGGCGGCGCTCCCTCCCCGTACGGCGACGGCCCCGCGGACGCCCCCGACGTCCGTCTCACCCTCGACACGGACACTTGCACGGCGCTGGCGGCCGGTGATCTGGCCCTGCCGGAAGGGGTGAGTGCCGGGCAGATCAAGGTGGAGGGCGAAGCGGCGCTTCTCGGCGTATGAGAGCAAGGAACGTCCGGGCCACAGGGCCCGAGCCTGCCGGGCGATGATGGGCGGGTGAGACTCGAAGCGATCACCTGGGAGCGGATGGCGGAGCAGCTCGCCGAACGGGTGCTGCGGACGCGGGCGCAGGACGGCAGCCCCTGGCTGCGCGTCGGTGTCGACGGTGCGCCCGCCGCACGTCCCGGGGAGCTCGCGGAGCGGATCGGCGGCGTGCTGCGGCTGCGGGGGCGGGGGGTCGCGGTCGTCGGGACGGGCGGCTTCCTGCGTCCCGCGTCGCTGCGGTACGAGTACGGCCGCGAGGACCCCGACACGTACTACAGCGGCTGGTTCGACACCGGTGCCCTGTGGCGGGAGGTCTTCGGCCCGCTGGAGGCGGAGGGCACCGGGCGGGTGCTGCCCGACCTGTGGGACCCGGTCACGGACCGGGCCACGCGCAGCGCGCCCGTCCAACTGCCGCCCGACGGGGTATTGCTGCTGCACGGGCCGTTCCTGCTCGGGCACTGGTTCCCGTTCGACCTGACCGTGCATCTGCGGCTCTCGGCGGGCGCGCTGGAGCGTCGCACGGAAGAGGACGAACGCTGGACCCTCCCCGCGTACAGGCGGTACGAGGAAGAGGTCGGGCCGGCAGACGTTGCGGACGTGCTCGTACGGGCCGACGACCCGCGCCACCCGGCCTGGGGTGGACTTGGAGGACACTGATCCGCGCCATCCCCCGTGGGACGGAACCGGCCGACGCTCACGGCCGCCCGCCCAGACGTGACACCGCCTCCGCGCCCGCCCGGCACCCCTCCTCCGCCGCCGAACGCGCGTCCGCGCCCGCCAGCCGCGCGGCGAGGAAGGCGCCGGTGAACGCGTCGCCCGCGCCCGTCGTGTCCAGGGCCTCGGCAGGTGGGGGCTCTACACGGCCCGTGATGTGGCCGGACTCCGCGACCAGCGCACCTCGCGCCCCCAGCGTCACCACCGTCAGCGGGACCGAGTGGCTGAGCTTCGCCGCGGCGTCGGCGGGGTCGGGCAGACCGGTCAGCAACCGGGCCTCGTCCGCGTTCGGCAGCAGGACCTCCACGCCCTCGAGCGCCGACAGCGTGTGCCGCACGCCCAGTTCGCGGATGAAGCCGGCCGAAGCCGGATCCACGCTGACCGGGATCCCCCGGTCGTGGGCAGCGTCCTTCGCGAGCAGCGCCGCGGCCCGGCTGGTCTTTGAGAACAACAGATAGCCGGACAGGTGCAGATGGCCGATCCCGTCGAGCAGCGACGCGGACCAGTCCTTGGGGCACAGCCGCAGCACCGCCCCGCTGTCGGTGAGAAACGTCCGCTCCGCTGTGGCGTCGACGAGGGCGACGACGGTCGCGGTCGGGACCGCGTCGTCGGGCACGAGCAGGGGACGCACACCCGCCGCGCGCAGCCGCGCTGCGTGCCAGTCCAGGTCGACGGCGCCCGCCCGGGCCAGCAGCCGCACATCACGGCATCCCCGGTCCACTGCCCAGCACGCGACGTTGGCCCCGGCGCCGCCGGGCAGGATGCGGATCGTGGCGGCCGTGTCGGTGCCCGCGGCGAGTGGCGCGGCGTGCCGGGCGACGACGTCGGTGACGACGTCGCCGACGACGAGGAGACCCGTCATGCGTACGCCGCCGCGATCCGTGCCGCGAGCCGAACATTGCCGCGCACCGCCGCCAGGTTGGCCTCGAGCGAGGCTCCGTCGGTGTACCGCATCAGCCGGTCGAGGAGGAACGGTGTGACGGCCTGCCCCGTGATGCCCTCCTGTCGCGCCTCGTCGAGCGCCCGCGCCAGTACCCGGTCGTGCAGCGCGGGGTCCAACTGCTCGGTCGGCGGGACGGGGTTGGCGACGATCAGCGAGGAGTACGGCTCCGCCATCACGTCCTTCGCGCGCATGACGGCGGCGACCTCCTCCGGGGTGCCGACGGTCCAGTCGACCGGTTCCCCGGACGAGGTCAGATAGAAGCCGGGGAAGTGCCGCGTCCCGTACCCGATCACCGTCACGCCGAGCGTTTCCAGCCGCTGCAGCGTGGCCGGTACGTCCAGGATCGATTTCACGCCCGCGCACACCACGGTGATGCCGACCTGGGCGAGGAGCCGCAGGTCGGCCGACTCGTCCTGGGTGTCCGTCCATCCGCGGTGCACTCCACCGAGGCCCCCGGTCGCGAAGACGGGGATACCGGCCCGGTCGGCGAGCAGCGCCGTCGCGGAGACGGTCGTCGCGCCGCTCGCCCCCCTCGCGAGGGCGGGAGCCAGGTCGCGATGACCCAGTTTGCGCATGTCCGGGTCGCCCGCCACACGTTCCAACTCGTCCTTGGTCAACCCGACATGGGCTCTGCCGTCGAGCACGGCGATGGTCGCGGGGACGGCGCCGCCCGCCCGGACCAGCGCCTCCAACTCCTCCGCGACGGCCAGATTGCGCGGGCGCGGCAAGCCGTGCGCGATGATCGTGGACTCCAGGGCGACGACGGGCGCGTCGGTGTCGAGCGCTTCCCGTACCTCTTCGGACACCGTGACTGCGGATGTGGGCATGTCCCATCCCTGGCGCGACGGGCAGTGGTACAAACATCTCGGCCCGTGGGGCCCGGCACGGTCCCTCGGCAGGACCCTGCGGTCGTGGCACGCGGATCGCACGAAATGGCTTCTTTCCGCTCCCGGCATGGTTTATCTGCAAGTGCCGCCCCAGGTGGTGATTCGGGCGTCGGTGCGGTGGGAAAGCTGGTCGGCGGCCCCTCCGGCGGGCGACGCTCCGTGGTCCGGCACGGACGTTCTATGTCCTGGCGACAGCCCGCCGCACCGCCAGCGCGGCCATCGGCACCAGCAACACCGCCCCGATCACGTTCAGCCACCCGTATCCCGCCTGCGCCACCACCAGGCCCGCCGCCGCGCCACCCAGGCCCGCCGCCGTGTTCATCGTCAGGTCGGACAGGCCCTGCACCGCCGCCCTCGCGGGCTGCGGCACGGACTCGGTGAGCAGGGTGGAACCGGAGACCAGCCCCGCCGACCAGCCCAGCCCGAGCAGGAACAGCCCTGCCGCGGTCTGCCCGTGGCTCGGGCCGGCCGTGCCGGCCAGCAGTGCGGCCGCGCAGAGCAGGCCCGCCGCGAGTCCGATCACCGCGAGCCGGCCGACGCGGTCCGACAGCCAGCCCATCACGGGTGAGAACGCGTACATGCCTGCGATATGGCCGCTGATCACCAGGCCGATCAGTTCGATACCGGCCCCGTGATGGCTGAGGGCGACGGGAGTCATCGACATGATCGACACCATCGCCGTGTGCGAGACGGCCACAGTCACCAGGGCGAGCCGGGCCATGGAGGAGTTTCGTACGGCGAGCAGCCCGGCCTTCAGCGAACGGCCCTCGGGGGAGGTGTCGGCCGTGGACATGGCGCGGGCGGTGAGCAGCGGGTCGGGCCGGAGCAGGACGAGGACGAGTGCGGCGGAGACGAGGAACACCCCGGCCGCCCACAGGAACGGCCCCGCGGCCGCGGGAATGCCCAGCCCGGACACGCTGCGCCCGGCGGGCGAGGCGATGTTGGGGCCGAGCACCGCGCCGACAGTGGTCGCCCAGACAACGGTGGAGATGGCCCGCCCTCGCCGCTCGGGCTCCGCGAGATCGGCCGCGGCGAACCGGGCCTGCAGGTTCGCCGACGAGGCGGCGCCGAACCCGGCCATGCCGAGGAGCAGCAGCGGGAAGCTGTCGACGACGGCGGCCACGACGACCACGCCGGCGCCCAGGGCACCGATGACGTAGGCGAGGACCAGCCCGGGACGCCGCCCCCGTGCGGTCATCAGTGCGGCCAGGGGCATCGACAGCACCGCGGTCCCGGCGACCGTGGCGGTCGGGGCAAGGCCGGCCAGCGCCTCCGTGCCGCTGACCTCCTGCGCCAGCACCGCGGCCAGCGCGATGCCGGTGGCGACTCCGAGGCCGCCGAGGATCTGGCTGACGATCAGCACGGCGTTGATGCGCCGGCGTATCGCGGGGAGGTCGGCGGCCGCGACTGCCGATGCCTTGCCGTCGTCGGGTATGTCAGGAGCGTCGGACGTCGTGGTCACCGACGCAGTGTGTCAGAACAGCGGCTCCGGCAGGACGCCCTCGAGCGCGAGCAGCCGGCGCTTGGTCTCCAGCCCTCCGCCGAAGCCCCCGAGCCCGCCGCCCGTCTCCACCACCCGGTGGCACGGCACCACGACGGGCAGGGGGTTGGATCCCATCGCGGCTCCCACCGCCTGAGCGGCGCCCGGCTGACCGACGCGGGCCGCCAGCTCTCCGTAGCCGACGACCGCCCCGTACGCCACGCCGGCCAGCAGCTCCCGCAGCACCTGCCGGTTGAAGCCTGCCGAGAGCGACCAGTCCAGCGGCAGGTCGAAGTCGTGCAGGCTGCCCGCGAAGTACGCCTCGAGCTGGCGTATCGGCTCGGCGAGCCGGCCCGTCGCGTCCTGGACGGGCTCGGCCCCAAGGCGGCCCGCCACCTGATCGAGCGCGCGCCGGCGCACCGTCTCGTCGGCGTGGAAGACCACGCTCACCAGGCCCTCGTCCGTCGCGGCGAGGAGCAGCGGCCCGATGTCCGTGCCGATGACGGCCCACTCGAAGGTCTTCATGCGGACCACGTTACGACCGGCCACCGACAGTCGGGCCGACCTGCGGAAACCCCCGCGCTCCGGTTCGGTTCGATCCGCGGAGCGCTGTTCGCCGGTCCGGTTCGACCGGCGGAAGGTCCTATCCGACCGCGTCCCGCACGATGTCCGGGTAGTTGGTGATGATCCCGTCCACGCCGAAGCCTGCCACGCGTGTGGCGGCCGCCGCGTCGTTGACCGTCCACGTGCTGACCCGCAGCGGCTTGCCGTGCGCGCCCTTGAGGGCGTGCACCGCGGCCACGTACTCGGCCGTGAGCGACGTGTGCGTCGGGTTGATCTGGTCGGTGAACGCCGCGTACGACGGCAGATCGGCGATCGCCGGCGTGCCGAGGAATCCGGTCGTGACGTCCGGCCGCTGCTGGTGCACCGCCTCGACGCTGTCCTTGCCGAAGCTCTGGATGACCAGCCGGCTCCTGACGTGGCTGCGGTCGAGCCAGCCCTCCTCGCGCAGTACCCGCAGGGTGTCCCTCTCGATGCCGGGATAGAGCTCGGGCTTCTTGATCTCCAGCAGCAGTTTCTGGTTGTTGTCGTCGACGCGGTTCAGGTACTGCTTCAGCGTCGGGACGCGCGCGCCGGTCCATTCGGCGCCGCGCCAGCTGCCCGCGTCCAGGGCGGCGATCTCTGCCGCGGTGAAGTCCTTGACCTTCCACGGGGCGCGATCCGGGAAAACCTGCTCCACATCGGTGGTCCGTGCGAGTGAATCGTCGTGCATGACGACCAGCTCGCCGTCCTTGGTGCGCTGTACGTCGTTCTCGACCCAGGCGAAGCCCATCTCGTCGGCGAGGTCGACTGCCGCGAGCGTGTTCTCGGGCGCGTAGGCCGATGCGCCGCGGTGGGCGATCACCAGCGGAGCGTCGTCCCGGGCGGCCGCGAGCTCGGTGCCGGTCGCGGAGCCGGGCAGGACCAGCGCGGTGATTCCCAGGGTCGTGGCGGCCAATGCTGCGACGGGGCGTGCGTACACGGGGATTCCTCACGTCGTCGAATCATGGACGAGTCGAGGCTTGCATTTCCCGGCCAACGAGGCACAGGCGAAGTATGGCCCCAAGGTGAACGGACTCGCTGCCCGGAGACACCCCGCCGGGAGACCCGCTGCCCGGAGACCCGACGCCGTAACCCCGCTGCCGGGGAACCCCGCTCCGGGCTCTGCGCCGACGAAGTTCAGATGGGACGTTTGCTTAGACTTCCGCGAGCCGTACCCTCGCCCAGAACCAGACGTTCCATCAGAGATCGCGGGGATCGTAGGGCGGCGGGGGATCGCACGGGACGAAGGGTGCACGGGATGCAGGGCACGGTGGACGGATTCGGCTACGGCCTCGTCACCCCGGTGGCGGCCTATGTGATGGCATGCCTGGGCGGCGCCCTGGGCCTGCGCTGCACCGCCAGAGCCGTGCGGAACGGCCGCTCGTTCCGGCCGGGCCGGCTCCTGCTCGGCGCGAGCGCGATCGGTTCGGGCATCTGGAGCATGCACTTCATCGCGATGATGGGCTTCCGCGTGGAGGAGACCTCCATCGGCTACGACAGGGCGACGACCTTCGCCAGTCTGGCCGTGGGCATCGTCATGGTCGGCATCGGGATCTTCGTCGTCGGTCACCGGGGTGCCACGACGATGTCCCTGGTCACCGGCGGCACCATCACCGGTCTGGGTGTGGCGTCCATGCACTACCTGGGCATGGCCGGAATGCGACTGCAGGGGCGCCTCGAGTACGACACCGCGACCGTCGCCCTCTCCGTGGTGATCGCCGTGGTCGCGGCCACGGCGGCGCTGTGGGCGGCCGTGGCCGTCCGGGGGTTCCTGGCGAGCCTGGGCGCCAGTCTTGTGATGGGCCTCGCCGTGAGCGGGATGCACTACACCGGGATGGCCGCGGTCGGCGTTCATGTCCACGAGGCGGTCGAGGGGGCTGTCGCCGGCGACCCGCCCGCCGCGCTTCTCGCGCCCCTGCTCGTGGGCCCCGCGGTGTTCCTGCTGCTCGCCGGTGTCGTCGTCATGCTCGACCCGCTGCGGGGGGCGGGGGAGCCGGACGGGCAGGCGCACACGGACGGCAGGGCCGGGCGCCCGAGGGCGCAGGCGCGGCACCCGGGGGCAGGAGGCGAGCGCAGGCCGGCCGTCCGGGCAGGGAGCCGCACCTTCCGTCGCGATCCGGACCGCGGCTGGAGCGACTGATCGCCCCAGGTTTCCCACCCGACTGTCAGTGGGGGGTCGTACGGTTGTTGCATGCGGCCCGTTTCCAAGATCGAACGTACGGTGGCGCCTTTCGAGGTCGTCAGTCCCTATCGGCCCAGCGGCGACCAGCCGACGGCCATCTCCGAGCTGGAGCGGCGCGTCCGCGCAGGTGAGAAGGACGTCGTCCTCCTGGGCGCGACCGGCACGGGCAAATCGGCGACGACTGCCTGGATGATCGAGAAGCTTCAGCGCCCCACCCTGGTCATGGCGCCGAACAAGACGCTGGCCGCCCAGCTGGCGAACGAGTTCCGCGAGCTCCTCCCGAACAACGCGGTGGAGTACTTCGTCTCGTACTACGACTACTACCAGCCAGAGGCGTACGTCCCGCAGTCGGACACGTACATCGAGAAGGACTCCTCGATCAACGAGGAGGTCGAGCGCCTGCGCCACTCCGCGACCAATTCGCTGCTGACCCGGCGGGACGTCGTCGTGGTCGCCTCCGTCTCCTGCATCTACGGCCTCGGCACCCCGCAGGAGTACGTGGACCGCATGGTCCAGCTCAGGGTCGGCGACGAGATCGACCGCGACCAGCTGCTGCGACGCTTCGTCGACATCCAGTACACACGCAACGACGTAGCCTTCCAGCGCGGCACCTTCCGCGTCCGCGGCGACACCATCGAGATCTTCCCGGTCTACGAGGAACTCGCGGTCCGCATCGAGATGTTCGGCGACGAGATCGAGGCCCTGTCCACGCTCCACCCGCTCACCGGCGAAATCCTCAGCGAGGACCAGTCGCTCTACGTGTTCCCCGCCAGCCACTACGTGGCGGGACCCGAGCGCATGGAGAAGGCGGTCAACGGCATCGAGGCGGAGCTCGAGCAGCGCCTCGCGGAGCTCGACAAGCAGGGCAAGCTGCTGGAGTCCCAGCGGCTGCGCATGCGCACCACGTACGACATCGAGATGATGCGCCAGATCGGCTCCTGCTCCGGCATCGAGAACTACTCGATGCACTTCGACGACCGAGAGCCCGGCTCCCCGCCGAACACCCTCCTCGACTACTTCCCCGAGGACTTCCTGCTCGTCATCGACGAGTCGCATGTGACGGTGCCGCAGATCGGGGCGATGTACGAGGGCGACGCGTCCCGCAAGCGCACGCTCGTCGACCACGGCTTCCGGCTGCCGTCCGCGCTCGACAACCGTCCACTGAAGTGGGAGGAGTTCCAGCAGCGCATCGGCCAGACCGTCTATCTGTCGGCCACCCCCGGCACCTACGAACTGTCCCGCGGCGACGGCTTCGTGGAGCAGATCATCCGCCCCACCGGGCTCGTCGACCCCCAGGTCGTCGTCAAGCCCACAGAGGGGCAGATCGACGACCTGGTGCACGAGATCCGCGAGCGCACCGAGAAGGACGAGCGTGTCCTGGTCACCACGTTGACCAAGAAGATGGCCGAGGACCTGACCGACTACTTCCTCGAGCTCGGCGTCCAGGTCCGCTATCTCCACAGCGACGTCGACACCCTCCGCCGTATCGAGCTGCTGCGCGAGCTGCGTTCCGGTGAGTACGACGTCCTGGTCGGCATCAACCTCCTGCGTGAGGGGCTCGACCTGCCCGAGGTGTCGCTGGTCGCGATCCTCGACGCCGACAAGGAGGGCTTCCTCCGCTCCGGCACCTCCCTGATCCAGACCATCGGCCGCGCGGCGCGCAACGTCTCCGGCGAGGTCCATATGTACGCGGACAAGATCACGCCCGCGATGGAGAAGGCCATCGAGGAGACCAACCGCCGCCGCGAGAAGCAGATCGCCTACAACACGGAGAAGGGCATCGACCCGCAGCCGCTCCGCAAGAAGATCAACGACATCGTCGCGACCATCGCGCGTGAGGAGATCGACACCGAGGAGCTGCTGGGCACCGGCTACCGCCAGGCGAAGGCCGACAAGCCCGGCAAGGGCGCCAAGGCCCCGGTTCCCTCGCTCGGTGCCGGCACCGGAGCCCGAGCCGGTCGCAAGGGCGAGGTGCTCAGCGACCGGCCCGCGACCGAACTGGCCGGAATCATCGAGGAGATGACCGACCGTATGCGGGCGGCCGCCGCGGAGCTCCAGTTCGAGGTGGCGGCCCGGCTGCGCGACGAGGTCAGCGAGTTGAAGAAGGAGCTGCGTCAGATGAAGGAGGCGGGACTCGCCTGAGCCTGCCGCGCCTGCCGTGGCGGCTGTGCCGGCCGGTGTGTTGCAAGACCGACACAAAAACCGACTGCCGCGCCGCGCTGTCGGTGCGACTGCGTAGGGTGCTTGGACAACCGCACGTATGGGCGGTGGCAATTCGCGAGAAGGGGACAGCGCGTGACGGTCAACATGACCAAGGGCCAGGCCATCAGCCTGCAGAAGAGCGACGGGGGCACGCTCACGGCGGTGCGGATGGGCCTCGGATGGCAGGCGGCGCCGCGCCGCGGTCTGTTCGGCTCGCGCACCCGCGAAGTCGACCTGGACGCCTCCGCGGTGTTGTTCGCCGACAAGCAGCCGGTGGACGTCGTCTTCTTCCGCCACCTCGTCAGCGACGACGGCTCCGTCAAGCACACCGGTGACAACCTGGTCGGCGGCGCCGGTTCCGGCGGCGACGACGAGGCGATCCTCGTCGACCTGCAGCGCGTGCCGGTCCACATCGACCAGATCGTCTTCACGGTCAACTCGTTCACAGGTCAGACGTTCCAGGAAGTTCAGAACGCCTTCTGCCGCATCGTCGACGAGACCAACGGCCAGGAGCTCGCCCGCTACACGCTCGACGGCGGCGGCCAGTACACCGCGCAGATCATGGCGAAGGTGCACCGTGCCGGCGGCGGCTGGCAGATGACGGCCCTGGGCAACCCTGCCAACGGCCGCACGTTCCAGGACCTGATGCCCGCGATCCTGCCGCACCTGTAGGCACGGCGGGACATCCGAGTCGTACCGCAGCTCCCGGAGGCACAGCCACCGGGAGCTGCCCGCGTACCAACCGCACACAGCAGAGCACCGAGGGGACAGAGCGATGACGGCCGAGCTGGTCCGGGGGCAGAACCACCCCTTGCCCGACACCCGACTCGAGATCCGGGTGTCGGCCGGCCATCCGGTCGTCGCCTGCGCCACCTGCGTCGACGAACAGGGCTCCGTCCGCGCGGAATGGGTGGCCCACCCCGGCGCATCCGCCCTTCCCGGCATCGAAGTACCGGGGCGCGCCGAGCAGTCTCCCCGTGTCGCCCTGGGCCTCGACGACGTGCCCGAGGCGGTGCATCAGGTCAATGTCATCCTCGCTCTGCCCGTGGGCGCCGGCGGCCCCGACCGATTCGGCGCCACGGCGGCCCCGTTCGTGGCGGTCATGAGCCAGGGCGGCGCGGAGCTGGCCAGCTTCACCATCACCGGCCTCGACAGCGAAACCGCGCTGGTCGCCGTCGAGTTGTACCGCCGTCAGGGCGCCTGGAAGGTCCGCGCGGTCGGCCAGGGGTACGCGGGCGGCCTCGCTCAACTGCTGTCGGACCAGGGCATGGACCAGGCGGACCGCACGGCGTCGGCCATCCAGGAGACGGCCGTGCCGCGCGCGCACCGCGCCGAGCCCGCCCGGCTCCACACGGTCGCCGACGCCGCAGCCGCAGCGGCGCACGCCGCGGACCAGACCTCCCCGGGCGATGTCACGATCCCCGGCGGCCCCACCGCCTCGGGACCGCAACCCTCGGCGGCCGGCGCCGGCGCAGGCCCTCAGCAGACGCCGACGCCCGACCTTCCGCAGATGCCCGGCGGCCCCATCAACTACGCGCATCCACGCAGGCAGTCGGCACCGCCCCCGCCCGCTCCCGCCGCGCCGCAGGCCGAGCCCGGCCGCCCGGCCACCCCGGTGGCGGGCGACGCCAGCGGCTGGTCCATGGAGGAGCGCCTCTACAACCAGGTCTGGGGCATGTTCGAGGACCTCGCCCGGGCCGTCGCCGCGTACCGCAGCGCCGTCGAGTTCGCCGAGTCCCGCATGGACAATGAGCTCGACCAGGTTCTGTCCGACCCGCGCAGCCGCATCGGCAGCACCGGCGACGCGGCCAGGGCCGCGGCCCGCGCCAAGTGCGAGCGACTGACCGACCAGGCCCGGCAGGTACTCGACCGCGACCTGGCCCAGCTGACCGCGGAGTCGGAGGTCGTCGAACCGGCGCTGCCGCCCGCGTTCGCTCGCTGGGACAACCCGAGCTGGCACGCCTACCGCGTGCCCATGGAGATTCCGATGGCCCTGCGCATCGGCGACCTCCATCTGCCGGAGAGCCCCGAACTGCGCATCCCGTGCCTGGTGCGGCTGCCGCTCGAGCGCGGCCTGTGGGTGGACAGCGGACGTTCGAGCTCGGACGCCGCGATGGCCCTGGACGAGGCGCAGTTGCGCCGGCTCGCCGTCGACTCGGCGGTCGCGCTCGCCGCCCGGCTGCTCGCCGTGTACCCGCCCGGCGAGTTCAGCGTCCACGCCATCGACCCCGCGGGCTCTGCCGCCGCCTCGCTGGCCCCTCTGGTCGAGTCCGGCGCCCTCACCGGGCCGCCGGCCGCGGGCGCCCAGGGCGTCACCGCCGTCCTCGCCAAGCTCACCGAGCGGGTCGACCTGGTGACGATGGCGGTACGAGGAGGTGCGGCCGACTCGCTCCCGCCCGGCCTCGACACGGGCGAGCAGCTGCTGATCGTCAACGACTTCCCCCACGGTTTCGACGACCGCGCCGTCAACCAGCTCCGCTACCTCGCGGACGAAGGGCCGGCCGTCGGCGTCCACCTGCTGATGGTCGCGGACCGCGAGGACGCGACGGCCTACGGCCCGGTGCTCGACCCGCTGTGGCGCTCGCTGCTGCGGGTGACCCCGGTCCCCGACGACCACATCGCCGACCCGTGGGTGCGCCATGCGTGGACGTACGAGCCGCTGTCCGTGCCGCCGGGCAGCGGTGTGCTGCGTCAGGTGCTCGACCAGGTGACCGAAGCCCGACGGGCTTGGCGCCGTTGATCCAGCACCGGCTCTGACCTGCTCTTTTGGGGCATTCTTTACCATCACCTTTACCTCTCATTGGTCTTTCCTGTACCGTTCTTTGCGCGGAGGGGAGTACTCCCGACTCGCGGCGTGCCCGTCAGTACGGACCTACAGAGAAGTCCCGGGGCGCCGGCCCGCGGTGCGGCTGAGACCGCCCGGGTGGAGGAGACCTCCGGCAGCGACGACGCTGATCAGTAGCCGTACGACGCCGGAGGCGCAGTGGACGTTTCATTGAACCTTTGGGTGCTGACCATTCTTGGTCTCAGTGCCCTGATCGCTGTCGACTTCTTCATCGGGCGCAAGCCCCATGACGTGTCGATCAAGGAAGCCGGCATCTGGACCGTGGTCTGGATCGTGCTGGCCGCACTCTTCGGCCTCGGCCTGCTGTTCGCGGGGGAGAGTCAGGCGTCGGGCGAGTTCTTCGCGGGCTTCATCACGGAGAAGTCGCTCAGTGTCGACAACCTCTTCGTCTTTGTCCTGATCATGGCGAAGTTCGCCGTGCCCTCGCACCTCCAGCAGCGGGTGCTGCTGATCGGTGTACTGATCGCCCTGGTCCTGCGCGCCATCTTCATCGCCGCGGGTGCGGCGATCATCGCCAGCTTCTCCTGGGTGTTCTACATCTTCGGCGCGTTCCTCATCTACACCGCCTGGAAGCTCATCCAGGAGGCGCGCTCCGACGACGAGGAGGAGGAGTTCGAGGAGAACAGACTCCTCAAGTCGATCGAGCACCGCTTCGGTGTCGCCGACAAGTACCACGGCACGAAGCTCTTTATCCGCAACAACGGCAAGCGCGTCCTGACCCCGCTGATGGTCGTCATGCTGGCCATCGGCACCACCGATGTGCTCTTCGCGCTGGACTCCATCCCCGCGATCTTCGGTCTGACCCAGGACCCGTACATCGTCTTCACCGCCAACGCGTTCGCGTTGATGGGTCTGCGGCAGCTGTACTTCCTCATCGGCGGACTGCTCAGGAAGCTGGTCCACCTCAGCTACGGCCTGTCGGTGATCCTCGGCTTCATCGGCGTGAAGCTGGTGCTGCACGCCCTGCACGAGAGCGGTGTGCACGTCCCCGAGATCTCCATCCCGGTCTCGCTGGCCGTCATCTGCGGTGTCCTGGTGATCACGACCATCACCAGCCTGATCGCCTCCAAGAAGCAGGCGGAGCGGGAAGCCGCCGAGGCCGCGGAGAAGGACAAGGACAAGGACAGCGTCGAGGCCTGACGGTCGCGGGACGCGCGAGCACAGCACCGGCGGGTGCGGACGGCAGGCCCGTCCGCACCCGTCGGTGTGTGCCACCCACCGGTCCGCCGTAGCCGCGACTCCGCATACCGTTGCGTACGACAACCGAGAACGTTGCGTACGACAACCGAGAACGTTGCGTACGACAACCGACAACACAGCCCGAGGACGACGCGATGGCCATCCCCGTACGCACCGGCGCCAAGGACGGTGCGCCGGTGTCCGCGCTGCGCCTCGACCGGCCGGCCCAGCCCGCCACTACCGCGGTCCTGCTCCTGCACGGCGGCCGCGCGGACGCGGTGGAGCCGCCACCCGCCCTGAACCTGCCCGGCGCCCGCATGCGGCCCTTCGCGAGGGCGATTGCCCGCGCCACCGCCGGCCACGGCGTCGCACTGGGCCGGGTCCGCTACGGCCACCGCGGCTGGAACGGTGACCGGGCCGACGCTGCCCGCGACGCCCGGCGAGCCCTCGACGAACTGGCCCTGCTCACCGGACCCGTGCCCACCGTCCTGGTGGGCCACTCCATGGGTGCACGGGCCGCGCTGCACACCGCCGGCCACGCCCAGGTGAAGGCGGTCGTCGGTCTTGCCCCCTGGTGCCCACCGGAGGACCCCGTCGACCAGTTGGCGGGCAGATCCGTCGTGCTGCTGCACGGCGACCGGGACCGTGTCACGGACCCGGCGGAGACCTGGGCCTTCGCCGCCCGCGCCCGCACCGTCGGCGCCGACGTCCGTGAACTCCCCATGCCGGGCGGTGACCACGCCATGCTCCGCGGCGCGGCGACCTGGCACGCCCTCACCACCCGCCTGGTCCTCGGGCTGCTGGGGCTCGCGGCGACGCCGTGAAACCGATGGCCGGACCGTGAACGCCCCGCTCAGTACCCGACGGTGACGACGCCGGGGGACAGGAAATCGCCAAGGGACGCGGCCTTCAGGGACCTTGACCAAGCGCCGGTCCCGTCGGGCGACACCCACGTGGCGGGGCACCTCGACGCCCTCAACTGCCCGCTGGAGTGCCCGGCTCGTCCGCCACCACGACCACCGTCATCGGGTCCACGGTCTGGCGCTCCCGACGCGGCCCTCGAGGCCGCTGTCCGCCACCGTCACCGACAGACCGGCCGTCGCTGACGCCGTACGCGCCCTCCTGCCCCACCCGCGGGACCCCTGTCCAGCCTCGGCCTGCTGCGCACCTGCGGCGCGGTAGTGGTCCGCGGTGATCTCGAGCAGGCGCTCGCCGCCGCGCGGGAGCCGATACGCCGGGCGCTCAGGCACCTGGCGGCGGACCATCGCGGACCGGCCGCCGAGCCGGCCCCCGAACGGACCACGCTGCTCGCCGAGTTGCTGAATCGCCCCGGAGTCGGCGTCCGTCTCCGGGCGCACCGGACCGCGCGCCGGTGCCGGACCGGGAGACGCATCTGCGCCACACGGCGGCCCTGCCGGGCGACCCGCAGCGGACTTGGCGCGCATGGAGGTGCGGACGCTGTGCCATGCCGGGTGGGAGCCCGCGATCCCGGCCGTGGCCGGGATGCCCGAGCACGCGAACCCCGTCGTCCGCAGGGCGGCCGTCGACGGGCTCGCGTTGCACGGTCCGGCCGCCGTGCCGGCGCTTGCGCACGCCGCCGTCGGGCCCGGCTCGACAAGCGGTCCCGCTACACGGACGCGCTCGCCAGGATCGAGGCGGCCGCCGCCGGGTGGAGCGGCGTCACCAGCCGCGTTCGCGCCACTCGGCCAGGTGGGGCCGTTCCTCGCCGAGGCTGGTGTCCTTGCCGTGGCCCGGGTAGACCCATGTCTCGTCCGGGAGCCGGTCGAAGAGCTTGGCCTGGACGCCTTCGAGCAGGCTGGTGAACGCCTGCGGGTCCTTGCGGGTGTTGCCCACACCGCCGGGGAACAGACAGTCGCCGGTGAAGACGTGCGGGTGACCGTGCGGGTCGTCGTAGACGAGCACGATCGAACCGGGTGTGTGACCCACCAGATGGCGGGCGGTGAGTTCGACGCGCCCCACTCGGATCGTGTCCCCGTCGTCGACCAGTACGTCGGTCGGGACGGGGATGCCTTCGGCATCGTGCCGGCCGGCGTAGGTGCGCGCGCCGGTCGCCCGGACGACCTGCTGCAGTGCCTGCCAGTGGTCGCCGTGCCGGTGGGTGGTGACCACGGCGGCGATGGAGTCGTCACCGATCAGCTGCAGCAGGGTCTCCGGCTCGGCCGCCGCGTCGATGAGCAGCTGCTCACCGGTGGCGCGGCAGCGCAACAGATAGGCGTTGTTGTCCATCGGCCCCACGGCGACCTTGGAGATCATCAGGTCGGCGAGTTCATGCACGTCCGCCGGGCCGCCGACCTTCACCACTCCGCTGTATGTCATGCGTCTCAGCCTATAGCGGAGGCAGTGCGGGCAGTGGGCCTCCGGCGCACTCCAGGGCGGTGCCGTCGCGGCGGCCGGAGAGCCAGCCCAGCACGTCCGCGGGGGAGCCGGAGACGGTGACCGGCGTCCCGTCCGGGCCGCCGGTGCGCCATGCGCCGTCGCCGGCCAGCACGCGGGTCGGCGGCACGTCCTCGCGGCCGCTCCAGCGCTCTGCCAGGAAGGCGGTCTCCCGCTCGGTGAACTCTTTCGGCAGGTCCTCCAGCTCGTAGCCGATGTCGAGGTCGACGTGGTGCAGCTCGACCTCGACAAGACGGCGGAAGGGGACGCGCGCGGCCCGGTCGGTCACCCCGTTGCGGAGCTCGACGGTGCGCTGCCAGTCGGCGGGGGCGGCACCCGTGTCCTGGAAGCGGGCGGCGGACGCGCGCACGTCCTCGAGTTGCTCGGCGAGCCCGCGGAGGGCGTCGCGCTCGATGTCGGCGTCGCGGGCCTCGGCTGTGACATACATCGGCCGGCCCTCGAGAACATTTACGAGCGCGTCGGCGTTACGGGAGATGTGGGCCAGCACGTGGCCGCGGGTCCAGCCCGGCAGGCGTGACGGTCCGGCGGCGGCCGCGTTGTCCAGTTCGGCCGCCGCGGTGAGCAGCCGGTCGGTCGCTTCACGTACAGAGCGCAGGTCGCTCACGGGATCGATCATGAGGCCGACCCTAGCCCGCCCACTCGATCGGGTGAAGGTATTGCCACGCGTCCGTAAATCGAATGCGCGTGCTATACGCTCGGGGGAGGCATTCTTGAAAGTCAGGCATTCATCGCATGGCTGCCCCCCATAGGCTGGATCCAGTCTGGGACCGGGGGCTGTGCCCCCGCTTCTACTCAGAAAGGTGCGGACCGGCGTGGCCGACCGTCTCATCGTTCGTGGCGCTCGCGAGCACAACCTGAAGAACGTCTCGCTCGACCTCCCGCGTGACTCCCTCATCGTCTTCACCGGGCTCTCGGGATCGGGCAAGTCGTCCCTCGCGTTCGACACGATTTTCGCCGAGGGGCAGCGCCGTTACGTCGAGTCCCTCTCCTCCTACGCCCGGCAGTTCCTCGGTCAGATGGACAAGCCGGACGTCGACTTCATCGAGGGCCTCTCCCCGGCCGTCTCGATCGACCAGAAGTCGACCTCGCGCAACCCGCGCTCCACGGTCGGCACGATCACCGAGGTCTACGACTACCTCCGCCTGCTCTTCGCCCGCATCGGCAAGCCGCACTGCCCCGAGTGCCGCCGTCCCATCACGCGCCAGTCGCCGCAGGCCATCGTCGACAGGGTCCTCGAGCTGCCCGAGGGCAGCCGTTTCCAGGTGCTCTCGCCGCTGGTGCGCGAGCGCAAGGGCGAGTTCGTCGACCTCTTCTCCGACCTGCAGACCAAGGGCTACAGCCGCGCGCGCGTCGACGGGCAGACCATCCAGCTCGCCGAGCCGCCCAAGCTGAAGAAGCAGGAGAAGCACACCATCGAGGTGGTCGTCGACCGCCTCACGGTGAAGGACTCCGCCAAGCGCCGGCTCACCGACTCGGTCGAGACCGCGCTCGGACTCTCCGGCGGCATGGTCGTGCTCGACTTCGTCGACCTCCCGGAGGACGACCCCGAGCGCGAGCGGATGTACTCGGAACACCTCTACTGCCCGTACGACGACCTGTCCTTCGAAGAGCTCGAGCCCCGCTCGTTCTCCTTCAACTCGCCCTTCGGCGCCTGCCCCGACTGCACCGGCATCGGCACGCGCATGGAGGTCGACCCCGAGCTGATCGTCCCCGACGAGGAGAAGTCCCTCGACGAGGGCGCGATCCACCCGTGGTCGCACGGGCACACCAAGGAGTACTTCGGCCGTCTGATCGGCGGGCTGTCGCAGGCGCTCGGCTTCTCCACCGACATGCCCTGGGCCGGTCTGCCCGCCCGCGCCAGGAAGGCCCTCCTGCACGGCCACAAGACCCAGGTCGAGGTCCGCTACCGCAACCGCTACGGCCGCGAGCGCGCCTATACGACGCCCGCTTTCGAAGGCGCCGTGCAGTTCGTCAAGCGGCGGCACTCAGAGGCCGAGAGCGACTCAAGCAGGGAGCGCTTCGAGGGCTACATGCGCGAGGTGCCCTGCCCGACCTGTGAAGGCACCCGCCTCAAGCCGATCGTCCTCGCCGTCACCGTGATGGAGAAGTCGATCGCCGAGGTCGCCGCGATGTCCATCAGCGAGTGCGCGGAGTTCCTCGGCCGCCTCAAGCTGAACGCCCGCGACAAGAAGATCGCCGAGCGGGTGCTCAAGGAGGTCAACGAGCGGCTGCGCTTCCTGGTCGACGTCGGCCTCGACTACCTCTCGCTCAACCGCGCGGCCGGCACCCTGTCCGGCGGCGAGGCCCAGCGCATCCGGCTCGCCACCCAGATCGGGTCCGGCCTGGTCGGCGTGCTCTACGTCCTGGACGAGCCGTCCATCGGACTGCACCAGCGCGACAACCACCGGCTGATCGAGACCCTCGTCCGCCTGCGCGACATGGGCAACACCCTCATCGTCGTCGAGCACGACGAGGACACCATCAAGGTCGCCGACTGGGTCGTCGACATCGGCCCGGGCGCGGGAGAGCACGGCGGCAAGGTCGTGCACTCCGGGCCGTTGAAGCAGCTGCTGGCCAACAAGGAGTCGATGACGGGGCAGTACCTGTCCAGGAAGCGCTCCATCCCCACGCCGGAGCTGCGCCGCCCCGTCGACCCGACACGCAGGCTCATCGTGCACGGCGCCCGGGAGAACAACCTCCAGGACATCGACGTCGCCTTCCCCCTCGGTGTGCTCACCGCCGTCACCGGCGTCTCCGGGTCCGGCAAGTCGACCCTGGTCAACGACATCCTCTACACCCACCTCGCCCGTGAACTGAACGGCGCGAAGTCGGTGCCGGGCCGCCACACCCGGGTGGACGGTGACGACCTCGTCGACAAGGTGGTGCACGTCGACCAGTCGCCCATCGGCCGCACCCCGCGATCCAACCCCGCGACGTACACAGGCGTCTTCGATCACGTCCGCAAGCTCTTCGCGGAGACGATGGAGGCGAAGGTCCGCGGCTACCTGCCGGGCCGGTTCTCCTTCAACGTCAAGGGCGGCCGCTGCGAGAACTGCTCCGGCGACGGCACCATCAAGATCGAGATGAACTTCCTGCCGGACGTGTACGTCCCGTGCGAGGTCTGCCACGGGGCGCGGTACAACCGCGAGACGCTGGAGGTCCACTACAAGGGCAAGTCCATCGCCGAGGTGCTGGACATGCCGATCGAGGAGGCGCTGCACTTCTTCGAGGCCGTCCCGACGATCTCCCGCCATCTGCGCACGCTCAACGAGGTGGGGCTGGGATACGTCCGGCTGGGACAGTCGGCGCCCACGCTCTCCGGTGGTGAGGCGCAGCGCGTGAAGCTGGCGTCCGAGCTTCAGAAGCGGTCCACGGGACGCACGGTCTATGTCCTGGACGAGCCGACCACCGGTCTGCACTTCGAGGACATCAGCAAGCTGATCAACGTGCTGTCGGGGCTCGTCGACAAGGGCAACTCGGTGATCGTCATCGAACACAACCTCGATGTCATCAAGACGGCGGACTGGGTCGTCGACATGGGACCCGAGGGTGGCAGCGGGGGTGGCCTCGTCATCGCCGAGGGCACACCGGAACAGGTCGCCGGCGTCCCGACGAGCCACACCGGCAAGTTCCTGCGCGACATTCTCGACGCCGACCGGATCAGCGACGCTGGAGCAGGGGTGCCGGGGGCGCGAAAGCCGACGAGGTCGGCAGGGTCGGCGAAGCCGGTGAAGAAGGCAACGGTGGGGGCGCGGGCGCGCAAGGCGTGACAGCGCGGGGCGGGGCCGCTGGGCCGGGTCGTTTCCCCCGCCCCGCCCCGCCCCCACCTTCCCCGAAACCGGTGGCTCCGCCCCCACCACCCCGCGTTTCGGGGGGCAGGGGGCGCTGCCCGGGGGGTCTGTCCCGTGCCCGGAGGGTGGCGGAGCCCGCGGGGGGTGGAGCCCGCGGTGGACCCGGTCCGAGACGCGGCGATCTCCGTCGGTATCGTCGGTTCTGTCAGCACACCCGCCCCCGTTCCGAACCGTGGAGTTCCCATGCCCCCGACCGCCCGCCGTACCGTTCTGAAGGGTGCGGCCCTCGCCGGGGCCGCCGGGCTGGGCGTTGCCGCGTGCTCCACCGAGTCGAAGCTCGGCCATGCCGAGAACCCGACACCCACCGCACCGGTCGACCTCGGCGCGGCCGACGCCGTTCCCGTGGGCGGGGCCAAGCTCTACCGCGAGCAGCGCCTGATCGTGCACTGTCCGGCGAAGGGCGAATACAAGGCCTTCAGTGCCCAGTGCACCCACGCCGGCTGCGTCCTCGACAAGGTGGAGGGCACCGAGGGCAACTGTCCGTGCCACGGCAGCCGCTTCGATGTGACGACCGGCAAGGCGCTCCAAGGGCCCGCGACCGTGCCACTGCCGGAGGTTCCGATCAAGGCCGAGGGCGGCAAGCTCGTGGCCGGCCCGGACGCATAGCCACGGGCACACGGGCACAGGGGCACGAGGGGGCCTCAGCCCCAGTCCCAGGCGATGCCCAGCATCCCCGGCCGCACCCCCTGCTCCACGAGGTGCACCGTGCGGTGCAGCCCGCTGGGCGTGAGGTCCGTGCGCGCCCCGCGCGGCATGCCCGTCGTCGCCTGCGAGAGGCGGTGGCAGCGCACGGGCAGCGCGCCCACGTCGAAGCGGACCTGCAGGACGTACTGACCGCCCGCGTAGTCGAAGCCCCGCACGTACTCGGTGCTCGTCCCGCCGCTGCCGTCCTCGAAGCCGTAGCCGAAGACGTACGTCTCGCCCGCCCGCAGCCCGGCGTCGAAGAGCAGCTCCGCGATCACCACGCCGCTCGCCCGGTCCCGGCGCACCCGCCCGGTGCGGCAGTTCTCCAGTCCGCTCACCTCCACGCCCGCCGGGTCGCCGTCCGCGTCGCCGTGGTGGACGGCGAGATAGCGGTCGACGCCGTCGCGGTGGGCGCGTACGACGTGCTGCGAGTGGCGCCCGAGCAGCTGGCGCCCGGCGCCGATCCGTACCCGCTCGTGGTGTCCGACCGTCTGCAGCCCGCCGTCCGTCGGTGACTCGAGGTCGGCGAGGAGGCGTCCCACCGCCCCGGACGGATCCACCAGCGCGCGGTACGAACGGTACGAGCGGCCCTGGGCCCGGTCCGCGTCACGGCTGCCGCTGCTGAGACCACCACCGTTGCCCGCCTTCAGGAGCCGGACCAGGGACTCCCCGGGCAGGTCGAGGAGTTCCTCCAGCGCGCGTACCGCTCGTAGTGACTCGGGGCGCTGCGGGCGACGGGCGCCCTGCTGCCAGTAACTGAGGCTGGTCACACCGACCTTGATCCCGCGGTGGGCGAGATGGTGCTGGACGCGCTGGAGCGGAAGACCGCGCACGGCGAGGGCGGCGCGCAGCGCCAGGTGGAAGGGGCCGGTGTCCAGTACCTGCGCCAGGTCGGCTTCGGCATGGCCCATGGATTCCTCCGGGACGAATCGCGTGCGGTGATGCTCACGTGCGGCTCGGCAGTTCGGCTGCTCGGCCGCCGTGGGTGGGTGGACGGCGACTCTCCGGATGAATGCGGCGGGACGGCGGTGGTCACGTCCGTGCCGCACCACTCACGGTGCCGCGTCACCCCGCATTGAAGCGTGTTGATCAGCCCCCGACAAGGCGTATGCGCATCGCCGGCGATCCGGAGCCGGCGGCGGCCGGGACGGGGTGGTCATGTCCCTGGCGGACATGACCACGCTGTCACTGCCCGCCAGTAGGGTGGTCGGCATGGCAGACCCCTCCAGCTACCGCCCCAAGCCGGGACAGATCCCCGACTCGCCGGGGGTCTACAGGTTCCGCGACGAGCACCGCCGGGTGATCTACGTCGGGAAGGCAAAGAGCCTGCGCTCGCGCCTCGCCAGCTACTTCCAGGACCTGGCCAATCTGCACCCGCGTACGCGCACCATGGTCACCACCGCCGCTTCCGTGGAGTGGACGGTCGTCTCGACCGAGGTCGAGGCGCTCCAGCTGGAGTACTCCTGGATCAAGGAGTTCGACCCCCGGTTCAACGTCAAGTACCGCGACGACAAGAGCTATCCGTACCTCGCGGTCACGCTGAACGAGGAGTTCCCGAGGGTCCAGGTCTTGCGCGGCTCCAAGCGGAAGGGCGTGCGCTACTTCGGTCCGTACGGCCACGCGTGGGCCATCCGGGAGACCGTCGACCTGATGCTCCGCGTCTTCCCCGTGCGCACCTGCTCCGCCGGCGTCTTCCGCAACCATGTGCAGAAGGGCCGCCCCTGTCTGCTGGGCTACATCGGCAAGTGCTCCGCGCCCTGCGTGGGCCGGGTCACGCCGGATGAGCACCGCGAACTGGCCGAGGAGTTCTGCGACTTCATGGCCGGCCGCACCGGCACGTACATCCGCCGCCTCGAGAAGCAGATGATGGCCGCGGCCGAGGAGATGGAGTACGAGAAGGCGGCCCGGCTGCGCGACGACATAGGTGCCCTCAAGCGCGCCCTCGAGAAGAACGCGGTGGTGCTCGCCGACGCGACCGACGCCGACCTCGTCGCGGTCGCCGAGGACGAGCTCGAGGCCGCCGTGCAGATCTTCCACGTCCGCGGCGGCCGAGTCCGTGGCCAGCGCGGCTGGGTCACCGACAAGGTGGAGAACGTGGACACGGCGGGCCTGGTCGAGCACGCGCTCCAGCAGCTGTACGGCGAGGAGAGCGGCGACGCCGTCCCCAAGGAAGTCCTCGTTCCCGCCCTGCCGGAGGAGTCCGGCGCCGTCACGCAGTGGCTGAGCGAGCGCCGCGGTGCGGCCGTGTCCCTGCGCATCCCGCAGCGCGGCGACAAGAAGGCCCTGATGGAGACGGTCGAGCGCAATGCGCTCCAGGCCCTCGGCCTGCACAAGACCAAGCGCGCCAGCGACCTGACCACCCGCTCCCGCGCCCTGGAGGAGATCGCCGAGGCCCTCGGGCTCGACTCCGCGCCGCTGCGCATCGAGTGCTTCGACATCTCACACCTCCAGGGCGAGGACGTCGTGGCGTCCATGGTCGTCTTCGAGGACGGTCTCGCCCGCAAGAGCGAGTACCGCCGCTTCCAGATCAAGGGCTTCGAAGGCCAGGACGACGTCCGGTCGATGCACGAGGTGATCACCCGCCGCTTCAAGCGGTATCTGGCCGAGAAGGACAGGACGGGGGAGTGGATCGGCGAGGACAGCCCCGCCGACGAGGCGCCCGACGACGGCCGTCCGAAGAAGTTCGCCTACCCGCCCCAGCTCGTGGTCGTCGACGGCGGGCAGCCCCAGGTCGCCGCCGCCAAGCGCGCCCTGGACGAGCTAGGCATCGACGACGTGGCCGTCTGCGGCCTCGCCAAGCGCCTCGAGGAGGTCTGGCTGCCCCACGAGGACGACCCCGTGGTCCTGCCGCGCTCGAGCGAGGGCCTGTATCTCCTGCAACGGGTGCGTGACACGGCACACGACTTCGCCATCCGCTACCAGCGCTCGAAGCGTTCCAAGCGCATCAGGACGAGCCCGCTGGACGCGGTGCCCGGTCTCGGTGACACCAGGAAGCAGGCCCTGATCAAGCATTTCGGCTCGGTGAAGCGGTTGCGGCAGGCGACAATCGAGCAGATCTGCGAGGTTCCCGGCATGGGCCGCAAGACGGCCGAGTCCGTGCTCGTGGCCCTGGCGCAGACGGCGGTGCCCGCACCCGCCGTGAACACCGCCACAGGAGAGATCATTGAAGAGAACGACGGGGGCAGCAGGACATGACTGAGCACGACGGAGACGGAGCAGCAGACGTGAGTACGGGCAACGGAGCCGAGCCCGGCGAGGCCACGGGGGACGTGGCCATCCCCGAGCTGGTGATCATCTCCGGGATGTCGGGCGCCGGCCGCAGTACGGCGGCCAAGTGTCTGGAGGACCTCGGCTGGTTCGTCGTCGACAACCTGCCGCCCGCGCTGATCCCCACGATGGTGGAGCTCGGCGCCCGTTCCCAGGGCAATGTCGCGCGGATCGCCGTTGTCGTCGACGTGCGCGGCCGGCGCTTCTTCGACAACCTCCGCGAGTCCCTCGCGGACCTGGACGCGAAGCAGGTCACCCGCCGGATCGTCTTCCTCGAGTCGTCGGACGACGCGCTGGTGCGCCGCTTCGAGTCGGTCCGCCGCCCGCACCCGCTGCAGGGCGACGGCCGGATCGTCGACGGCATCGCGGCCGAGCGCGACCTGCTGCGCGAGCTGCGCGGCGACGCCGACCTGGTGATCGACACCTCCAGCCTCAACGTCCACGAGCTGCGCGCCAAGATGGACGCCCAGTTCGCCGGCGACGAGGAGCCCGAGCTGCGGGCCACGGTGATGTCGTTCGGCTTCAAGTACGGCCTGCCCGTGGACGCGGACCTGGTCGTCGACATGCGCTTCCTGCCGAACCCGCACTGGGTGCCGGAGCTGCGTCCCTTCACCGGTCTGAACGAAGAGGTGTCGAACTACGTCTTCAACCAGCCCGGCGCCAAGGAGTTCCTCGACCGCTACACCGAGCTGCTCCAGTTGATCGCCGCAGGCTACCGCCGTGAGGGCAAGCGGTACGTGACCATCGCGGTGGGCTGCACCGGCGGCAAGCACCGCTCGGTCGCGACTTCGGAGAAGCTCGCCGCCCGCCTCGCCGCCGCCGGTGTGGAGACCGTCGTGGTCCACCGTGACATGGGGCGCGAGTGACCGGAAGCAATCTCCGTCTGCGGCGGCTGCGCAGAACGACGCGCACGCTGTCGGCGCGGAAGCGCGGCGCACAACCCAAGGTCGTCGCCCTCGGCGGCGGCATGGGCCTGTCGGCGTCGCTCACGGCCCTGCGCCGCATCACCGGCGACCTCACCGCGGTCGTCACGGTCGCCGACGACGGCGGCTCCAGCGGCCGGCTGCGCGAGGAGCTCGGCGTGCTGCCGCCCGGCGACCTGCGCAAGGCCTTGGCGGCGCTGTGCGGGGACGACGACTGGGGCCAGACCTGGGCGCGGGTCATCCAGCACCGCTTCCAGTCCCAGGGCGAGCTGCACGAGCACGCGGTCGGCAATCTGCTGATCGTGGCCCTGTGGGAGCAGTTCGGCGATCATGTCCAGGCCCTGGACCTGGTCGGCAAGCTGCTCGGCGCCCACGGCAGGGTGCTGCCCATGTCCGCCGTCCCGCTCGAGCTCCAGGCGCTGGTACGGGGGCACGATCCGGCGCGCCCGGACGAGGTGGAGACCGTGCGCGGTCAGGCGACGGTGGCGCTCACCCCCGGCGAGGTGCAGTCCGTGCATCTCGTGCCGCACGACCCGCCGGCCGTCCCGGAAGCCGTGGAGGCCGTGCTGGACGCCGACTGGGTGGTTCTCGGCCCCGGCTCGTGGTTCTCCTCGGTGATACCCCACCTGCTGGTGCCCGAGCTGCTGGACGCCCTGGTCGAGACCAAGGCGCGCCGGGTGCTCTCGCTCAACCTCGCGCCGCAGCCCGGTGAAACAGAAGGCTTCTCCCCGCAGCGTCATTTGGAGGTTTTGGGACGACACGCGCCTAAACTCGCCCTGGACGTGGTGCTGGCCGACGAGGCCGCAGTGCCCGACCGCGACTCCCTCGTCGACGCCGCCGAGCGGCTGGGTGCCGCGGTCGAGCTGGCTCCGGTGGCCTCTCCCGACGGACTTCCGAAGCATGACCCGGAGCTGTTGGCCGCCGCGTACGACCGTATTTTTCGGATGCATGGAAGGATCGGCCCATGGCGATGACGGCAGCGGTGAAGGACGAGATCTCCCGGCTCCCCGTCACCCGGACCTGCTGCAGAAAAGCGGAGGTCTCGGCCATCCTGCGGTTCGCGGGCGGTCTGCACCTGGTGAGCGGCCGCATCGTGATCGAGGCGGAGCTGGACACCGGCATCGCCGCGCGCCGGCTGAAGCGGGACATCCTGGAGATCTTCGGCCACAGCTCGGAGCTGATGGTCATGGCACCCGGCGGGCTGCGGCGCGGCTCCCGCTTCGTGGTGCGGGTGGTGGCCGGCGGCGACCAGCTGGCGCGCCAGACCGGGCTCGTCGACGGCCGGGGCCGCCCGATCCGGGGCCTGCCGCCGCAGGTCGTCTCGGGCGCCACCTGTGACGCGGAGGCCGCCTGGCGGGGCGCGTTCCTCGCGCACGGCTCGCTGACCGAGCCCGGCCGCTCCTCCTCGCTGGAGGTCACCTGCCCCGGCCCGGAGGCGGCGCTGGCGCTGGTGGGCGCCGCCCGCCGGCTGTCCATCGCCGCGAAGGCGCGCGAGGTCCGCGGTGTGGACCGGGTGGTCGTACGGGACGGTGACGCGATCGGCGCGCTGCTGACCCGCCTCGGCGCGCACGAGTCGGTGCTGGCCTGGGAGGAGCGCCGGATGCGGCGCGAGGTGCGCGCGACCGCCAACCGCCTGGCCAACTTCGACGACGCCAACCTGCGCCGCTCGGCCCGTGCCGCGGTGGCGGCCGGCGCCCGGGTGCAGCGGGCGCTGGAGATTCTCGGCGAGGAGGTGCCCGAGCACCTTGCGGCCGCGGGCCGGCTGCGGATGGAACACAAGCAGGCATCTCTGGAGGAGCTGGGCGCGCTCGCCGACCCGCCGCTGACGAAGGACGCGGTCGCGGGCCGTATCCGCCGGCTGCTGGCGATGGCGGACAAGCGGGCCCAGGATCTGGGCATCCCGGGTACGGAGTCGAATCTGACCGAGGAAATGGCCGACGGTCTGGTCGGCTGACTTCCGTGACGCGGCGTCAATTCGCCGCCGCTGTGGGCCATTCGGGTCCATTGCGGCGGCGTTTCCGTGTCGTGGGGCGCTATTGACATGATCATGGGGTGTCATGAGCCTGGCATCTGTCCTTTTGTGGCACACAAAAGCAAGGGGGGCTCATGAGACCCAGAGCGGGATCGATCCTCGCAGTGGGTGCACTGCTGCTCGGCGGACTGGCGGCCGCACCGGTCGCCCAGGCACAGCCCGAGACCGGACGTACAGCCGACGCCGCCGACGCGGTGAAGGTCTTCAACGCAGATGTCACCAAGGAGCAGGTGCCCCTGCTCCTCGCACTCGGCCAGGACGCCCACGAACTGGGTGAGCAGGCTCCCGACCGGGGAACCGCCCGGGTCGAGCTCTTCCTCACCGACGCCCAGGCCCGCGGCCTGGAGAAGCAGGGCGTCGAGGTCACCGAGCGCAAGCTCTCAGACAAGTCCGAGGCGCGGCTCCAGGCGGCAGGCGACGGCGTCTACCGCCCGTACAGCGGCGACGGCAATCTCCAGGAGGAGATCGTCAAGGCCGGGCAGGCCCACCCGGGCATCACCAAGGTCGTCTCCATCGGCAAGACCCTCCGCGGCCAGGACATCCTCGCCCTCAAGCTGACCAAGGGCGCCAAGCGCACCAAGGACGGTGCCAAACCGTCCGTGCTGTACATGTCCAACCAGCACGCCCGCGAGTGGATCACCCCGGAGATGACCCGCCGGCTGCTCCACCACTACCTCGACAACTACGGCAAGGACCCGCGGATCACCAAGGTGGTGGACTCCACCGAGCTGTGGTTCGTGCTCTCCGCCAACCCGGACGGCTACGACCACACGCACCGGTCCCCCGAGAACCGGCTGTGGCGCAAGAACCTCCGTGACAACGACGGCGACGGCGAGATCACCAACGCCGACGGCGTCGACCTGAACCGCAACTTCGCCTACAAGTGGGGCTACGACAACGAGGGTTCGTCACCCGCCCCGGCCAGCCAGACCTACCGCGGTGCCGGCCCGTCCTCCGAGCCCGAGACCGTCGCGATCGACCGCTTCCAGAAGCGCATCGGCTTCGAGTACGGCATCAACTACCACTCCGCGGCCGAGCTGCTGCTGTACGGCGTCGGCTGGCAGGTCGCCACCCCGACCCCCGACGACGTCCTCTACAAGGCTCTCGCGGGCACCCCCGAGAACTCCGCCGTCCCCGGCTACTACCCGCAGGTCTCCTCCGAGCTGTACACCACCAACGGTGAGGCGGACGGCCACGCGGCCAACGTCAACGGGATGATGATGTTCACCCCGGAGATGACCACCTGCCAGACCGCCTCCGACCTCGACCCGGACGACAGGTGGAAGGCCGAGGACTGCCAGTCCGGCTTCAACTTCCCCGACGACGAGAAGCTGATCCAGGCGGAGTTCGCCAAGAACATCCCCTTCGCGCTCTCCGTCGCCGAGACCGCAGCCCACCCCGACCGGCCGTCCTCCTCCGTCGGCCTGGAAGCCCCCGACTTCACCGTCGACCCCTTCACCACCTCGTACGCCCGCGGCGGTGACCAGGAGGTGTCCGTCGTCGCCCGGAAGTCGGTCCGGGACAAGGAGCTCAGGTACCGCGTCAACGGCGGCCGCACCCACGACATGGCGCTCAAGCCCTGGAAGGGCGGCGAGACCTACGGCGGCGAGGACAACATCCGCTTCGACGAGTACCGCGCCAAGGTCAAGGACGGCGACGTCGGGGACAAGGTCGAGGTGTGGTTCACCGGAGAGACCAGGAGCGGGAAGCCCACCTCCAGCGAGCACTTCACCTACACGATCGCCGAACGCCCACGGGCCGACACCGTGGTGGTCGCCGAAGAGGGAGCCCCCAACCAGCACGCACGGAAGTACGCCGACGCGCTGAAGGCCAACGGCCGCAAGGCGGTCGTCTGGGACGTCGCCACCCAGGGCGTCCCGCACCCGCTCGGCGTCCTCGGCCACTTCTCCACGGCCGCCCACTACACCGGCGCCCGCGCCCCCGGCGGACCCACCCAGCTGGCGCTCCGCGCCTTCCTCAACGAGGGCGGCGAACTGATCGAGGCCGGTGAGCTCGCCGGCGGCAACGCCCAGGTCGGACGGGCCGCGACCGACGACTTCAGCCAGTATTACCTGGGTGCGTACGGACGTACCTCCGCCACCACGGCCACCGCCTTCACCGGAGCGGGGAGGCTGACCGGGTTCACAGGACCGCTCGCCGGCGCCGCCGGCAGCCCCGCCAACCCGCTGAACGCGGCCGGCGCCTACACGGTCACCTCCGAAACCCTGCCGCCCGAGGACTTCCCGCAGTTCAAGAGCGCTCAGGCGGGCCGGTACGAGGGAGTGGTCAACCCGTACGCTCCGTATGCGGGGCAGTGGATGGCCGCCGCCACGCACGACGACAGCGACTGGAAGCGCCTCACTCGCACCGTCGACCTCACGGGTGTCGGCGCGGCCGACAAGCCGGAGCTGCGTTTCGCCCTCAGCTGGAACACCGAACCGGGTTACGACCACGCCGTCCTCGAGGCCCACACGGCCGGGGCGGAGGACTGGAGCACGCTCCCCGAGGCCGGCGGCCTGACCGGCACGGCGGTCCCGGAGGAGTGCGAGGCCGGCTTCTTCGTCAACGGCCACCCCTTCCTGCGGCACTACCTCACCGTGGCAGCGGGGGGCTGCACCCCTGCCGGCACCAGCGGGGCCTGGAACAGCTTCACCGGATCCTCCGGCGGCTGGAAGCAGGTCTCCTTCGACCTGAGCGCCTACGCGGGCAAGAAGGTCGAGCTCTCACTCAGCTCCGTCACCGACCCCGGCAGCGGCGGACGGGGCGTCTTCGCGGACGACGCCCGGCTCGTCGTCGCGGGTGCGAACAAGGAGGCCGAAGGCTTCGAGACCGCCCTCGGCGCCTGGACGGTACCGGGCGCACCCGCCGGGAGCCCGGAGACCGCCGGTGACTGGGTCCGCTCCGGCGAGCTTTTCAAGTCATACGCTGCTGTCACTACGCGTGACACCGTGCTCCTCGGTTTCGGTCTGGAACACCTCCCGGACGCCGACGACCGCGCGGCGCTGATCGGCAAGGCCCTGCGCTCCCTGCGAGATTGACGCGGCACTGACGCAGCACGGTCCCCGGAGGGAGCAGAACCGCCTTGGAGGCGGCCCTTATACCTACTAACGGGTACGGGCCGCCTCGCCCCGCCACCAATGCGGCCGATGTCACTACGAGGCCCGCGGAGGGGTAGGGTCGTAGGCGGTCGGGGACATCCCATACAGCTCGCCGGCGTCGAAACCCGGCGTACCAACGAGGAGATCGGTTTCGTGACGATCCGCGTAGGCATCAACGGCTTTGGCCGCATCGGTCGTAACTACTTCCGCGCGCTGCTGGAGCAGGGTGCAGACATCGAGATCGTGGCTGTCAACGACCTGGGTGACACTGCGACCACGGCCCACTTGCTGAAGTACGACACCATTCTCGGCCGCCTCAAGGCCGAGGTGTCCCACACCGCCGACACCATCACGGTCGACGGCCACACGATCAAGGTGCTCTCCGAGCGCAACCCCGCCGACATCCCCTGGGGCGACCTCGGCGTCGACATCGTGATCGAGTCGACCGGCATCTTCACCAAGAAGGCGGACGCCGAGAAGCACATCGCGGGCGGCGCCAAGAAGGTCCTCATCTCGGCTCCGGCCAAGGACGAGGACATCACCATCGTGATGGGCGTCAACCAGGACAAGTACGACGCGGCCAACCACCACGTCATCTCCAACGCGTCCTGCACCACCAACTGTGTGGCGCCGATGGCCAAGGTTCTCGACGAGAACTTCGGCATCGTCAAGGGCCTGATGACCACGGTCCACGCGTACACCAACGACCAGCGGATCCTGGACTTCCCGCACTCGGACCTGCGTCGCGCCCGCGCCGCCGCCGAGAACATCATTCCCACCACCACGGGTGCCGCGAAGGCCACCGCGCTGGTCCTGCCGAAGCTCAAGGGCAAGCTCGACGGCATCGCGATGCGCGTCCCGGTCCCGACCGGCTCGGCCACCGACCTGGTCGTGGAGGTGGAGCGCGAGGTCACCAAGGACGAGGTCAACGCGGCGTTCAAGAAGGCCGCCGACGACGGCGACCTCAAGGGCATCCTCTTCTACACCGAGGACCCGATCGTGTCGTCCGACATCGTCAGCGACCCGGCGTCCTGCACCTTCGACTCCTCCCTGACCATGGTCCAGGAAGGCAAGTCGGTGAAGATCCTCGGCTGGTACGACAACGAGTGGGGCTACTCCAACCGCCTCGTCGACCTGACGGTCTTCGTCGGCAACCAGCTCTGATCCGCACAGTCTGATCCGCAACGCGAGCACCACGATGTGAGCGACAGGGCTCGGCAGCGCAATGTGGCGCTGTCCGAGCCCTGTCGCGCGTGCAGTCCTCCGAGGAGCCGTAGAAAAACATGAAGACCATCGACCAGCTGCTGGCCGACGGGGTCGCGGGCAAGCGGGTATTCGTCCGCGCCGACCTCAATGTGCCGCTCGACGGCACCACCATCACCGACGACGGCCGTATCCGCGCCGTCCGGCCGACGATCGCCAAGCTGGCGGAGGCAGGCGCGCGCGTTGTCGTCGCCTCGCACCTGGGCCGCCCCAAGGGCGCCCCCGACCCCGCCTTCTCGCTCGCCCCGGCGGCCAAGCGCCTCGGTGAACTGCTCGGCACCGAGGTCGCGTTCGCGACCGACACCGTCGGCGAGTCCGCCACCGTCGTCGTCGCGAACCTCGAGAACGGCCAGGTCGCCGTACTCGAGAACCTCCGCTTCAACGCCGGCGAGACCGCCAAGGACGACGCGGAGCGCGGCGCCTTCGCCGACCAGCTCGCGGCCCTCGCCGATGTGTACGTCGGCGACGGCTTCGGCGCCGTGCACCGCAAGCACGCCTCCGTCTACGACCTTCCGGCCCGCCTGCCGCACGCGGCCGGCTTCCTGATCGAGACCGAGGTCGGCGTCCTCAAGAAGCTCACCGACGACGTGCAGCGGCCCTATGTCGTCGTCCTCGGCGGCGCCAAGGTCTCCGACAAGCTCGGCGTCATCGATCACCTGCTGGAGAAGGCCGACCGCATCCTCATCGGCGGCGGCATGGCCTACACCTTCCTCAAGGCCCAGGGCCACGAGGTCGGCATCTCCCTCCTCCAGGAGGACCAGATCCCGGCGGTCAAGGGCTACCTGAAGCGGGCGAAGGAGCGCGGCGTGGAGTTCGTCCTCCCCGTCGACGTCCTGGTCTCGGCCGAGTTCCCGGACCTGAAGACCAAGGCTCCCGCCAACCCGACCGTCGTCGCCGCGGACGCGATCCCCGCCGACGAGGAGGGTCTGGACATCGGTCCCGAGACCCGCAAGCTGTACGCATCGAAGCTCGCCGACGCGGCCACCGTCTTCTGGAACGGCCCGATGGGCGTCTTCGAGCACCCCGACTACGCCGAGGGCACCAAGGCCGTTGCCCAGGCGCTCGTCGACTCCCGGGCCTTCTCCGTGGTCGGCGGCGGCGACTCCGCCGCGGCCGTGCGGATCCTGGGCTTCGACGAGAAGGCATTCGGCCACATCTCGACCGGTGGCGGCGCGAGCCTCGAGTATCTCGAGGGCAAGACGCTTCCCGGCCTCGCCGCACTGGAGGACTGACCCCGCATGACCACCCGTACCCCGCTGATGGCGGGCAACTGGAAGATGAACCTCAACCACCTCGAGGCCATCGCGCACGTCCAGAAGCTCGCCTTCGCCCTCACCGACAAGGACTACGACGCGGTCGAGGTCGCGGTCCTGCCGCCCTTCACCGCCCTGCGGTCCGTGCAGACCCTGGTCGACGGCGACAAGCTGAAGATCAAGTACGGCGCCCAGGACGTCTCGGCGCACGACTCCGGTGCCTACACCGGCGAAGTCTCCGGCCCGATGCTGGCCAAGCTGAAGTGCACCTTCGTCGCCGTGGGTCACTCGGAGCGCCGTCAGTACCACGCCGAGACCGACGAGATCTGCAACGCCAAGGTGAAGGCCGCCTACAGGCACGGGCTGACCCCGATCCTGTGCGTCGGCGAAGGCCTGGACGTCCGTAAGGCCGGCAACCAGGTCGAGTACACGCTCGCCCAGCTCGACGGCGGCCTGAAGGACGTCCCGGCCGAGCAGGCCGAGACCATCGTGATCGCCTACGAGCCGGTGTGGGCCATCGGCACCGGCGAGGTCGCCACCCCCGAAGACGCGCAGGAGGTCTGCGGGGCGATCCGCGGCCGTCTCGCCGAGCGGTACTCCCCGGAGCTGGCCGACAAGGTCCGCATCCAGTACGGCGGCTCGGTGAAGGCGGGCAACGTCGCCGCGATCATGGCGCAGCCCGACGTGGACGGCGCCCTCGTGGGCGGCGCAGCACTGGACGCCGACGAGTTCGTCAAGATCGTCCGCTTCCGCGACCAGTGAGCGGAAGGGGCGCCGTAGCCTTACCGCGCCCCGGAAGCGAAGCGGCGACCTGTGAGTATGCGGTAGCGCCGATCCGGCGTACCCTTGCGGGGGCCTGGGGCTCACACGAGCCCGGGCCCCCGTCGTCCGTATTGAGTTCCGAGAGAATTGCCAGGAAGTAGGGTCCAGCCGTGGTTATGGGATTCTCGATCGCCCTGATCATCTTCAGCGGGCTGCTCATGCTGCTCGTGCTGATGCACAAGGGGAAGGGCGGCGGTCTTTCCGACATGTTCGGCGGCGGTATGCAGTCGTCCGTCGGCGGCTCCTCGGTGGCCGAGCGCAACCTCGACCGCATCACCGTCGTGGTCGGTCTGCTGTGGTTCGCGTGCATTGTCGTACTTGGTCTGCTGATGAAGCTGGACAGCTGACCCATTGGTCAACCGTCCCGAGCTGGGGTGTAACTCCAATCACTGGACGAGCGTTGGGCCTTACGTAGACTGGGGCACTCGCGGCGCAGCCGCTGTGAGACGCTGTGCAGCACCATCACGCAGGGAGTTACGACCGTGGCAAGTGGCAACGCGATCCGGGGAAGCCGGGTCGGAGCGGGGCCGATGGGCGAGGCAGAGCGAGGCGAGTCCGCGCCGCGCCTCCGCATCTCCTTCTGGTGCTCGAACGGGCACGAGACGCAGCCGAGCTTCGCCAGTGACGCACAGGTCCCCGACACGTGGGACTGCCCGCGCTGCGGGTTCCCGGCCGGTCAGGACCGGGACAATCCGCCGGACCCGCCGCGCACCGAGCCGTACAAGACGCACCTGGCGTATGTACGGGAGCGGCGCAGCGACGCGGACGGCGAGGCGATCCTCGCCGAGGCACTCGCCAAACTGCGGGGCGAGATCTAGTACTTGGGTCCGGCCGGACACCCGACGAGGGTGACGGCCGGACCTTCTCGTTGTCCGGGCCGCTTCTTGTGCGCCGCCCCGCCGACGCCTCTCCGACCGGCCTGATCAATTAGGTTGGACCCGCAGCGGGGCATGCAGGCAGGTACGAGAAGAAGTGGGCTGATGTCCGAAATGAACGCAGGCAAGACCAGGCTCAACCAGACGCCCGAATGGACCGCTCTCGGCAAGCACCGCGAGCAACTGGGGGAGACGCATCTGCGGGAGCTGTTCGCGAGGGACGCGGAGCGCGGCAGCACGTACACCCTCCAGGTCGGGGATCTGTACATCGACTACTCCAAGCACTTGGTGACCGAGGAGACGCTGGGACTGCTGCGTGAACTCGCCGCCGCCACCGGCGTCGCCGAGTTGCGGGACGCCATGTTCCGCGGCGAGAAGATCAACACAACCGAGAACCGCGCCGTCCTGCACACCGCGCTGCGCGCCCCGCGCGACGCCGTGATCGAGGTCGACGGCGAGAACGTGGTGCCCGGGGTCCACGCGGTGCTCGACAAGATGGCCGCCTTCTCGGAGCGGGTCCGCTCCGGAGAGTGGACCGGCCACACGGGCAAGCGCATCAGGAACGTCGTGAACATCGGCATCGGCGGCTCCGACCTCGGGCCCGCGATGGCGTACGAGGCTCTGCGCTCCTACACCCAGCGGGATCTGACAGTCCGTTTTGTGTCGAACGTCGACGGAGCCGATCTGCACGAGGCCGTACGGGACCTGGACCCGGCGGAGACCCTCTTCATCATCGCTTCCAAGACCTTCACCACCATCGAGACCATCACCAACGCGACCTCCGCACGCGAGTGGCTGCTCACCAACCTCGGGGCCGGCCCCGACGCCGTCGCCAAGCACTTCGTCGCGCTGTCGACCAACGCGGAAAAGGTCTCCGACTTCGGCATCGACACGGCCAACATGTTCGAGTTCTGGGACTGGGTCGGCGGCCGCTACTCGTACGACTCCGCGATCGGCCTCTCCCTGATGATCGCCATCGGACCCGACCGCTTCCGGGAGATGCTCGACGGCTTCCACCTCGTCGACGAGCACTTCCGCACCGCACCCCCGGAGGCCAACGCGCCGTTCCTGATGGGCCTGTTGGGCATCTGGTACGGCTCGTTCTTCGACGCCCAGTCGCACGCGGTGCTGCCGTACTCGCACTACCTGTCCAAGTTCACCGCGTACCTCCAGCAGCTGGACATGGAGTCCAACGGCAAGTCCGTCGACCGCGACGGCAATCCGGTCGACTGGCAGACCGGTCCCGTCGTCTGGGGCACGCCCGGTACCAACGGCCAGCACGCCTACTACCAGCTGATCCACCAGGGCACGAAGACCATCCCCGCGGACTTCATCGGCTTCGCCAAGCCCGTCCCCTCCCTGCTCGCCGGTCTCGTGCCCCAGCACGACCTGCTGATGGCCAACTTCTTCGCGCAGACGCAGGCGCTGGCCTTCGGCAAGACGCCCGAGGAGGTCCGGGCGGAGGGCGTGCCGGAGGAACTGGTGGCGCACAAGACGTTCAAGGGCAACCACCCGACGACGACGATCCTCGCCGACGAACTCACGCCGGCCGTGCTGGGCCAGTTGATCGCGCTGTACGAGCACAAGGTCTTCGTCCAGGGAGCGGTCTGGAACATCGACTCCTTCGACCAGTGGGGCGTCGAACTCGGCAAGGTCCTCGCGAAGAAGATCGAGCCGGTGCTGACCGAAGGCGAGGGCGGCGAGCAGCTCGACAGCTCGACGGCCACGCTCGCCGGCAAGTACCGCACACTGCGCGGGCGATGATCCGATGGCGGGGGAGAACGCGGTGCGGCTGCGGCCGCCCAACAACCGGCTGAACGAACGGGTCGTCAGCTGGTGGCGTGCACAGTGCCTGCTGACGGCCGCCGTCCCGGCGGCCGTCCTGGCGGTGCTGGGCGCCTTCATCGAGCCGGCCCGGATGTGGCTGCTGATCCCGGCGGCGGCGATCGTCGCCGTCGGCGTCGCCTGCGCCGCGTTCTTCCCGGCCTGGTGGTACCGGGTGCACCGCTGGGAGGTCACCGACGAGGCGGTGTACGTGCGGACCGGGGCGCTGTGGCAGGAGTGGCGCATCGCGCCCATGTCCCGCATCCAGACCGTCGACACCGTCCGGGGACCGCTGGAGCAGGCTTTCCGGCTCGCCACGGTCACCGTCACGACCGCGTCCTCCAAGGGCGCCATCAGGATCGAGGGCCTCGACCACGAAGTGGCCGCGGAACTCGCGGAGCGCCTCACCAGGATCACCCAGGCGACGCCCGGGGACGCGACATGAGCGAACCGGAGCGGGCACGGACCCCGGAGGCGCCGGGCATCCCCCCGGCCGTCGACGTGCCCGGCACCGACGAGGACGCCGTCAGGGCCCCGGAGGCGACGGACGGCCCCGGAACGACCCACGACGGCGAGTCGCGGGCCCCGGACGGGCCACAGGCCCCCTGGCGGCGGCTCGACGGACGCACGGTCCTCGTCACCGCCCTGGTCATGGCCGGTGTGGCCGGCGGCGCCGGGCTGCCCACCCTCATCGGCCTCGCCGGCGGCATGCCGCTGTGGCAGGCGCTCGTGTGGGTACTGGCCGGGGCCGTGCTCCTCGTCGCCGCGGGCACCGGCGCGGACTTCGCGCGCTGGCGCCGCACGCGCTACCGCATCGGACCCGAGCGCGCCGAACTCCGCACCGGGCTGCTCCTGGTCAAACGGCGCTCACTGTCCCGCGAACGCATCCGCAGCGTCGACCTCACCGCCAACGTGCTGCTGCGAGTCCTCGGCCTCGTCCAGGTCCGCATAGGCACCGGCGAACACGCGGGCGGCGGCGAATCCACCCTCGAACTGGACGCCGTCACCCGCACCGAGGGGGAGCGGCTCCGACTCGAGCTGCTGACCAGGGCCGCCACCGGAAGCACCGAGAGCCCCCACCGCGACGGAACGCTCGCCGTCCTCGACCCGTCCTGGATCCGCTATGCCCCCGTGTCGTTCGTCGCGCCCCTGCTCGGCGGCGCGGCGGCAGGTGCGGTCATGCAGGTCAGCGAGTGGTTCGGGGCGCAGAACGAGGTCATCGCATGGGTGTGGGCCCGTTTCAGGGACACCTCCATCGTATGGATGGTCTTCGTGCTGGCCGCTGCCGTGCTGGCAACCGGGATCGTCGGCGCGCTCGGCCTCTGGGTCGAGATGTGGTGGAACTACCGCCTGGAGCGGGAGCCCGGCGGCACCCTGCGGGTGCGGCGCGGTCTGCTCACCGCACGCTCGATATCCATCGAGGAACGCCGGCTGCGCGGTGTCGACCTCGTCGAGCCCCTGGGCGTACGCCTGTTCGGCGCGGCACGGCTGGACGCGGTCGCCACCGGACTGGTCAAGGACGAGAAGGACAAGCACGCCGACACCAACGTGCTGCTGCCCGTGGTGCCCCGGGCGCTGGCCGACGAGGTCGCGGCGCACGTACTCCGCGAGACGTCCGCCCCGACGGACGCGTCACTGCTGACCGCCCACCCGCGGGCCGCCCGCGGCCGGCGGCTGCGGTGGGCCCTGGGCGCCGTCCTGCTGCCGACCGCGGTCCTCGTGCTCCTCGGCGTGCTGCTCACACCCGTGCTGCTGTGGATCGCGGTGGCCTGCGCGGCGCTCGGCATCCCGGCGGCGGTACTGCTGGGCCTCGACGCATACCGGGCGCTGGGCCACGGGATATCCGGTGCGTACCTCCTCACCCGCTCGGGCACGGTGCGCCGCAGCACGGTGGTGCTTCAGCGCGCCGGAGTGATCGGCTGGACCGCCCGCCAGTCCCTCTTCCAGCGCCGGGCCGGCCTGATCACGCTGACGGCGACGACGGCGGCGGGTGCGGGCGGGTACAGCGTCCATGACGCGGCGGAGGGCGAGGGGCTGAGGTTCGCGGCGGAGTCGGTGCCGGGGCTGCTGGAGCCGTTCCTGGAGCCCGGGTGACGCCTGGCGGCGTCTGCGTCCCGGGTCGCGGCTGACGTTGCCCGTCGGGGCGCTGCCCCGCGCCCCGCGCCTCAATCTCCCCCTACGGCCGGGCGGCCGTGGGAGGTACCCCGAGCGGGGCTGGAGTGGTCCGCGGCGGTCGCGGGATGTGGCGACGGGCTGATTCCGCGGAGCGAAATTCAGCCCGTCCGGCGATGGAGGACACCGCGCGGAGCGCGGCACGGGGCCGGGCGGAGCCCGGTTTCGGGAAGGGGCAGAGTGGGGGTTACGCCGACGCCGGTGGGTACAGGTCCCGCGGCAGTTTCGACGCCGCCGCCGCGTCCAGCAGCCACAGCGTCCTCGCCCGCCCGTACGCTCCCGCCGCCGGCGCCTGGATCTCGCCCGCGCCGGACAGCGCGATCTCCGCCGCCTCCGCCTTGTCCTCGCCTGCCGCCAGCAGCCAGACCTCACGCGCCGCGCGGATCGCCGGCAGCGTGAGCGAGATGCGGGTCGGCGGCGGCTTGGGGGCGCCGTGGACTCCGACCACCGTGCGTTCCGTCTCGCGGACCGCCGGCAGTTCGGGGAAGAGCGACGCCACATGTGTGTCGGGCCCGACGCCCAGCATCAGCACGTCGAACGTCGGCACGGGGCCGTGGTCCTCCGGGCCCGCCGCCGCGGCGAGTTCCTCAGCGTAGGCGGCGGCCGCCGCCTCCACGTCGGAGCCGTACGCGCCGTCCGAGGCGGGCATGGCGTGCACCCGCGACGGGTCCACCGGCACGCGGTCGAGCAGCGCCTCACGGGCCTGCGTGACGTTGCGCTCGGGATCGCCCTCGGGCAGGAACCGCTCGTCGCCCCACCACAGGTCGAGCCGCGCCCAGTCGATCGCGTCCCGCGCCGGGGACGAACCGAGCGCGGCCAGCAGGCCGTTGCCGTTGCGGCCGCCGGTGAGGACGACCGACGCGGAGCCGCGTGCGGCTTGGGCGTCCACGATCTTCGTGATCAGCCTGGCCGCGGCGGCCTGCGCCATCAGTTCCTTGTCGCGGTGGACCACGAGCTGTGCGGCGGCGGTCATTTCGCGGCCGCCTTCTTCGAGGGGACGGCCTTCTTCGCCGCCGGGGCGGGCGCCGTCTTCTTCTCAGCGTTCTCCGCCGGCTGCTCGGCGGGCGCGGGCGCCTGAGAGGTCGCGCCGTCCAGCCGCTCCACGCCGTACCGCAGCGCCGACGCGTACGTGTCGTCCGGGTCGAGCCGGCGCAGTTCCTCCGCGATCAGCTCGGCCGTGTCGCGGCGCTTGAGCGCCACCCCGCGGTCGGGCTGGCCCTGGATGGAGAGCGTGGCGAGCGACCCGTCGGGGCGGTCGAGCACTATGGGGCCGCAGCTGGACTCCATCCGGACGGACGTCAGGCCGGGGCCGGACGACGACGACCGCTTCACCGGTACGTTCAGCCGGTCCGCGAGCCACATCGCCAGCAGTTCGCAGCTCGGGTTGAACTCCTCGCCCTCCACCTCGACCGAGGTGACCTCGCAGGTGACCTGGTCCAGAGCGGCCGCGAGCATCGAACGCCACGGCGTGATCCGGGTCCACGACAGGTCGGTGTCGCCGGGGGTGTACGCCTGCGCGCGGGCCGCCAGCTCCCGCACCGGCTGCTCGGCGGCGTACGTGTCGGTCACCCGGCGCTGGGCCAGCGAGCCGAGCGGGTCCTGTGCCGGGTCCGTCGGCGCGGTGACCGGCCACCAGACGACGACGGGCGCGTCGGGGAGCAGCAGCGGGAGCACCACCGACTGGGCGTGGTCGACGACCTCGCCGTACAGCCGCAGGACGACCGTCTCGCCGGTACCCGCGTCCGCGCCGACCCGCACCTCCGCGTCCAGCCGGGCCTTGGCCCGGTCACGCGGCGAACGCGAGACCCGCTTGATGACCACGAGGGTGCGCGAGGGGTGCTCGCGGGACGCCTCGTTGGCGGCTTTCAGTGCGTCGTAGGCGTTCTCCTCATCGGTCACGATGACCAGGGTGAGGACCATGCCGACGGCCGGGGTGCCGACCGCGCGGCGGCCCTGCACCAGCGCCTTGTTGATCTTGCTGGCCGTGGTGTCCGTAAGGTCGATCTTCATGGCCGACGCCAGCTCCGTCCGTCTCGTGCGAGCATTTCGTCCGCCTCGGCCGGGCCCCAGGTGCCGGCCGGGTACTGCGCCGGCTTGCCGCTGCGCTCCCAGAAGTCCTCGATCGGGTCCAGGATCTTCCAGGACAGCTCGACCTCCTCCACACGCGGGAAGAGGTTGGAGTCGCCGAGCAGGACATCGAGGATGAGGCGCTCGTAGGCCTCCGGGCTCGACTCGGTGAACGACTCGCCGTAGGCGAAGTCCATCGAGACGTCCCGGACCTCCATCGACGTGCCGGGCACCTTGGAGCCGAACCGCATGGTCACGCCCTCGTCCGGCTGGACGCGGATGACCAGCGCGTTGTGTCCGAGTTCCTCGGTGGCGGTGGAGTCGAACGGCGAGTGCGGCGCGCGCTGGAAGACGACAGCGATCTCGGTGACGCGCCGGCCGAGCCGCTTGCCGGTGCGGAGATAGAAGGGGACGCCCGCCCAGCGGCGGTTGTCGATCTCGAGCTTGATCGCGGCGTAGGTGTCGGTCTTCGACTTGGGGTCGATGCCGTCTTCCTGCAGATAGCCGACGGCCTTCTCGCCACCCTGCCAGCCCGCCGTGTACTGCGCGCGGACGGTGTCCTTCGCAAGGTCCTTGGGCAGCTTCACCGCGCCCAGCACCTTGGTCTTCTCGGCCGCGAGCGCGTCCGCGTCGAAGGAGGCGGGCTCCTCCATGGCGGTCAGCGCGAGCAGTTGGAGCAGGTGGTTCTGGATGACGTCACGGGCGGCGCCGATGCCGTCGTAGTAACCGGCCCGGCCGCCGATGCCGATGTCCTCGGCCATGGTGATCTGCACATGGTCGACGTACGACCTGTTCCAGATGGGCTCGAAGAGCGTGTTGGCGAACCGCAGCGCCAGGATGTTCTGGACGGTCTCCTTGCCCAGGTAGTGGTCGATGCGGAAGACCTCGTTCGGAGGAAAGACTTCGTGCACCACCTGGTTGAGCTCCTTGGCGGAGACCAGGTCGTGGCCGAACGGCTTCTCGATGACCGCGCGCCGCCAGGAGCCTTCCTTCTGGTCCGCCAGCCCGTGCTTCTTCAGCTGCTGGACGACCTTGGGGAAGAACTTGGGCGGCACGGAGAGGTAGAACGCGAAGTTGCCACCGGTGCCCTGCACCTTGTCGAGATCCTCGATGGTGGACTTCAGCTGCTCGAAGGCGTCGTCGTCGTCGAAGGTGCCCGGGACGAAGCGCATCCCCTGGATGAGCTGCTGCCAGACCTCCTCACGGAACGGCGTGCGCGCGTGCTGCTTGACCGCGTCGTGGACCTCCTGCGCGAAGTCCTCGTCCGCCCACTCGCGGCGGGCGAAGCCGATGAGCGAGAAGCCCGGCGGCAGCAGCCCCCGGTTGGCCAGGTCGTAGACCGCGGGCATCAGCTTCTTGCGCGAGAGGTCGCCCGTGACACCGAAGATGACCAGGCCCGACGGCCCCGCGATGCGCGGGAGCCGTCGGTCGGCAGCATCACGGAGCGGGTTGGCTCCGTCAATACCGGACAAGTCGCTCAGCCCTCCGAGGGTGCGAGGCGCTTGAGCTCCGCCTCGGTCGACTTGAGCAGGTCGTTCCAGGACGCCTCGAACTTCTCGACGCCCTCGTCCTCGAGCAGCTGGACGACCTCGTCGTACGAGATACCGAGCGCGGCGACGGCCGCCAGCTCGGCGCGCGCCTGGTCGTACCTGCCGCGCACCGTGTCACCGGTGATCTCGCCGTGGTCGGCCGTGGCGTCAAGGGTGGCCTCCGGCATGGTGTTCACCGTGCCAGGAGCGACCAGCTCGTCGACGTACAGGGTGTCCTTGTAGGCCTTGTCCTTGACTCCGGTAGAGGCCCACAGCGGACGCTGCTTGTTGGCCTGTGCCTTGTCCAGCGCGGCCCAGCGGTCGGAGGAGAAGACCTCCTCGAACGCCTCGTAGGCGAGCCGAGCGTTGGCCACGGCCGCCTTGCCGCGGGCTTCCTTGGCCTCCGGGGTGCCCAGCGCGTCCAGGCGCTTGTCGATCTCGGTGTCCACACGGGACACGAAGAACGAGGCGACCGAGCGGATCTTGGACAGGTCGAGGCCTGCGGCCTTCGCCTTCTCCAGACCCGCCAGGTAGGCGTCCATGACCTCGCGGTAACGCTCCAGCGAGAAGATCAGCGTGACGTTGACGCTGATGCCGAGGCCGATGACCTCGGTGATCGCCGGCAGGCCCGCCCTGGTGGCCGGGATCTTGATGAAGGTGTTCGGCCGGTCGACCAGCCAGGCCAGCTGCTTGGCCTCCGCGATCGTCGCCTTCGTGTTGTGCGCGAGACGGGGGTCGACCTCGATCGACACCCGGCCGTCCTGGCCGCCCGTGCGGTCGTAGACCGGGCGCAGCACGTCGGCGGCGTCACGGACGTCCGCCGTCGTGATCATGCGGAGGGCTTCCTCGACGGTCACCTTGCGGGCCGCGAGGTCCTCGAGCTGCTGGTCGTAGCCCTGCCCCTCGGAGATCGCCTTCTGGAAGATCGACGGGTTGGTGGTGACGCCCACGACGTGCTGCTGGTCGATCAGCTCGGCCAGGTTGCCCGAGGTGATCCGCGAGCGCGAAAGGTCGTCCAGCCAGATCGCGACGCCTTCGTCGGAGAGGCGCTTGAGTGCGTCTGTCATGAGAGTTGCATCTCCTACTTGTCGTATACCGGCGTCAGCGCGCGGCGGCTTCGATCGATTCCCGCGCGGCGGCGGCCACGGCCTCGGCGGTGAAGCCGAACTCGCGGAAGAGGACCTTGCCGTCCGCCGAAGCGCCGAAGTGCTCCAGCGAGACGATGCGCCCGGCGTCGCCGACGTAGCGGTGCCACGTCAGGCCGATGCCCGCCTCGACCGCGACGCGCGCCTTGAGCGACGGCGGAAGCACCGAGTCCCGGTACCCCTGGTCCTGCTCCTCGAACCACTCCACGGACGGCATCGACACCACCCGGGCCGGCACGCCGGCGGCCTGGAGCTGCTCGCGGGCCGCGACGGCCAGCTGCACCTCGGAGCCGGTGCCGATCAGCACGACCTGCGCGTCGCCGCCCTCGGCGTCGAACAGGACGTAGCCGCCCTTGGCAGCGTCCTCGTTGCACTCGTACGTCGGCACGCCCTGGCGGGTCAGCGCCAGGCCGTGCGGGGCGCCCTTGCCGAACTCCTTGGTGTACCGCTTGAGGATCTCGCGCCAGGCGATGGCGGTCTCGTTGGCGTCGGCGGGGCGCACGATGTTCAGGCCCGGGATCGCCCGCAGCGAGGCCAGGTGCTCGACCGGCTGGTGCGTGGGGCCGTCCTCGCCGAGGCCGATCGAGTCGTGCGTCCACACGTAGGTGACTGGCAGGTGCATCAGTGCGGAGAGGCGGACGGCGTTGCGCATGTAGTCGGAGAACACCAGGAAGGTGCCGCCGTAGATGCGGGTGTTGCCGTGCAGCGCGATGCCGTTCATGACCGCGGCCATGGCGTGCTCGCGGATGCCGAAGTGGATCGTGCGGCCGTACGGGTCGGCCTCCGGCAGCGGGTTGCCCGCCGGCAGGAAGGACGACGTCTTGTCGATCGTGGTGTTGTTCGAGCCGGCCAGGTCGGCGGAGCCGCCCCACAGCTCGGGCACGACCGCGCCCAGCGCCTGCAGGACCTTGCCGGAGGCGGCACGGGTGGCGACACCCTTGCCGGTCTCGAACTCCGGCAGTGCGTCCTCCCAGCCCTCGGGCAGCTCGCCCGCGCGGATCCGGTCGAACTCGGCGGCACGCTGCGGGTTGGCCGTACGCCAGGCGGCGAACGTCTTCTCCCACTCGCCGCGGGCCTCACGGCCGCGGTCGAGGGCGCCGCGGGTGTGCCCGAGGACCTCCTCGGAGACCTCGAAGGACTTCTCCACGTCGAAGCCGAGGACGCGCTTTGTGGCCGCGACCTCCTCGTCGCCCAGCGCCGAGCCGTGCGCGGCCTCGGTGTTCTGCGCGTGCGGCGCGGGCCAGGCGATGATCGAGCGGGCCGCGATGAACGACGGGCGCTCGGTCTCGGCCTGCGCGGCCTTCAGGGCGTTGTACAGGCCGACGGGGTCGAGGTCGCCGTTTTCCAGCTGCGCCACGCGCTGGACGTGCCAGCCGTACGCCTCGTACCGCTGGAGGGTGTCCTCGGAGACGGCCGTCTCCGTGTCGCCCTCGATGGAGATGTGGTTGTCGTCCCACAGCAGGACCAGGTTGCCCAGCTTCTGGTGCCCGGCCAGCGACGACGCCTCGGCCGAGATGCCCTCCTGGAGGCAGCCGTCACCGGCGATGCACCAGACGGTGTGGTCGAAGGGCGACGTGCCGGGCTCCGCGTCCGGGTCGAACAGGCCGCGCTCGTAGCGGGCGGCCATTGCCATGCCCACGGCGTTGGCGACACCCTGGCCGAGCGGCCCGGTGGTCGTCTCGACGCCCGTGGTGTGCCCGTACTCGGGGTGGCCCGGGGTCTTCGAACCCCAGGTGCGGAACGCCTTCAAGTCGTCCAGCTCCAGGCCGTAGCCGGCCAGGTAGAGCTGGATGTAGAGCGTCAGCGAGGAGTGGCCGGCGGACAGGACGAATCGGTCACGGCCCGTCCAGTCTGCGTCCGCGGGGTCGTGCCGCATCAGCTTCTGGAAGAGCACATACGCGGCGGGGGCCAGGCTCATGGCCGTACCCGGATGGCCGTTGCCGACCTTCTGTACGGAATCCATGGCCAGGACGCGGACGGTGTCGACTGCCCGCTGGTCCAACGCGGTCCACTCGAGGTCTGTGGTGGTCGGCTTGGTGCTCACCCTGAGTCAGGGCTCCTCTCCACATGTCGAATCCCGGTGACGAGGGGTGTACCGGGCGGTGTCGAGCCTACCCTCGCAGCAACGCGCCACTTTTCGGTCGCGCGTCTTTGTCTTTGGACACTGTTTCAGAGTGCGGGAGCCGGGTGTTCCTCGCCTGTCGGGGCCGATGTCTCAGATGAGTACGGTCGGCGTCGTGCGGGTGCTCAACACGACCCGACCCCGGCGAAGATCGGGGTACGGGCAACGTCTAGAGTGGCGTGGTACGCGCAAGTCTTTACGCGGGTTTCTCCCCCCATACGCCCTTCGGGCCCGGGCGGCGACCCCGGAGACTTGCTGGGATTTCTCTGTCAGGGGTGTGCGTGACGGCCGTCGAGTCCCGACCCGCAGGGGTCGTCTTGGCTACCGGCCCGGGGGGCCATCGGCCGTTCGGAGCCCGCGTCAAGGCATTCGTGGCGCTGACCAAGCCGCGGATCATCGAGCTGCTGCTGATCACCACCGTCCCGGTGATGTTCCTGGCCGAGCAGGGTGTTCCGGACCTGTGGCTGGTGCTCGCGACCTGCCTGGGCGGTTATCTCTCGGCCGGCGGCGCCAACGCGCTGAACATGTACATCGACCGCGACATCGACGCGCTGATGGATCGCACGTCGCAGCGTCCGCTCGTCACGGGCATGGTCTCGCCGCGCGAGGGCCTGGTCTTCGGCCTGTCGCTCGCCGTGATCTCCACCCTCTGGTTCGGGCTGCTCGTCAACTGGCTGTCGGCGGCGCTGTCGCTCGGTGCTCTGCTCTTCTATGTCGTCGTCTACACGATGATCCTCAAGCGCCGCACCGCGCAGAACATCGTCTGGGGCGGCATCGCCGGCTGCATGCCGGTCCTGATCGGCTGGTCCTCCGTCACCGACTCGGTGTCGTGGGCCGCCGTCATCCTCTTCCTCGTCATCTTCTTCTGGACGCCGCCGCACTACTGGCCGCTGTCGATGAAGGTGAAGGACGACTACGAGCGCGTCGGCGTGCCGATGCTCCCGGTCGTCGCGGGCAACAAGGTCGTCGCCCGGCAGATCGTCGTCTACAGCTGGGTGATGGTCGCCGTCTCGCTGCTGCTGACGCCGCTCGGCTACACCGGCTGGTTCTACACCGCGGTCGCGCTGGTCACCGGCGGCTGGTGGCTGTGGGAGGCGCACGCGCTGCAGAGCCGGGCCAAGGCGGGTGCGGCGGGCGCCGCGCTCAAGGAGATGCGGCTGTTCCACTGGTCCATCACCTATGTGTCGCTGCTCTTCGTGGCCGTCGCCGTGGACCCCTTCCTGCGCTGACCGGCACGGCCGCCCGGCGGGGGTGGCCGAGGCCACTTCGCCCGGCCGTCGCCGAACGATCTACTCGCGAGTAGCATGCGGGCATGGCAGAAACCAACGTTGAAGAGCGCACGTCCGGTTCCACGCCCGACGCCCGCGCCGCGCGCAAGGCGGCGAAGCTCGCCAAGCAGATCCAGGCGTTCTCCAAGGCGCACGGCGGCGCCGAGGGGCAGCTCGCGTACATCGGCCAGATGGGCACCCGCATCGTGCTCGTCGGCGAGGACGGCGGCTGGGGCGACCTCGTGGCACCGAGCCACGCCGTCGCCGTCAGCGCCGCGGAGAAGTCCGGGATCACCCTGCACGAGTCCTTCGACGGCGATTTCGCCGCGAAGGTCCGCACCGGACCGTACGAGTGGACCCGGATGGCAGGCATCCAGGTCGGCGGCCCGTCCAACGACTGACCAACACCTCGCACGGGGCTGACCCGTTAGGACTGTGGAAGCACGGTCCTCTACAGGGAGCTCCCGATGATCGACACCGCGACCTCGGTGCGCCTGGTCGACCAGTACTGCCACGGGGTGCTCCGCGCGGAACTGGGCCTCGGCACCTTCGAGACGTACCTGGGACCCGCGGCCGGAGCGCCACCGGCCTCCGGGACCACCTTTTTCGACACCCAGACCGGTTTCGCGGTACGGCGCTGGTGTCCGCCGCTCCTCGGCCTCGAGCCCCACTGCCCGCCCGCCCACTACCTGGCCCGCCGTCGCGAGCTCGGAGTGGTCGAGGCGGGCAGACGCCTTCTGCGCGGCACCGGCATCGTCACGTACCTCGTGGACACCGGTCTGCCCGGGGACCTTGCCGGACCGGCCGAGATCGCCGCGGCGGGTGAGGCGGAGGCGCGCGAGATCGTACGCCTCGAGCTGCTCGCGGAGCAGGTCGCGGACACGTCAGGGACCGTGGAGTCGTTCCTGGCCAACCTGGCGGAGGCCGTGCACGGGGCGGCGGGCTCCGCCGTCGCCTTCACCACCGTCGGCGCGGGAGCGCAGGTCGGCGGCCGGCCGGAACCCCCCGGCCCGGGCGAGGTGCGCGGGGCCGCCGGACGCTGGCTCGGCGAACGCCGCGTGGGCGACCCGCCGACCGACCCCGTGCTGCTGCGGCACCTGCTGTGGGTCGCCGTCGCGACGGGTCTCCCGCTCCAACTGCACGTCGGCGTCCGTGACCCGATGCTTCTCGCGGATTTCGCGGCGGCGACGGCCGGCCTGGGGACGGACCTGGTGCTGCTGCACGGCTACCCGCACCACCGCAGCGCCGCCCACCTCGCGAGCACGCACCCGCACGTCTACGCGGACCTCGGCCCGGCCCTCGCACAGACGGGGGCCCGGGCGGCAGCGGTCCTCGCGGAGACCCTCGAACTCGCCCCGTTCGGCAAGCTCCTGTTCTCGACGGGCGCGCGCGGCCTGCCGGAACTCCACGTGGTCGGCGCCCGCACCTTCCGCGACGCGCTCAGCCAGGTGCTGGGCGGGTGGGTGGCGGAGGGCGCGTGGTCACGGACGGACGCGGAGCGGGTGGCCACGATGCTCGCGTCGGGGAACGCGGGGAGGGTGTACCGGCTGGGGAGCGGGGGGTGAACGCGAGGGCGCTGGGGCCCTCGCGCCTCACAACCGGGCGTCTCAGGCCGAGGTCAGCGTGTCCGCCCGCTCGGGCGGGACCACCGAACCGGGCGCGGACCGACGTTCCCGCAGGCTCAGCGCCAGCCTCAGCACCGCGATCCACATCAGTGACGAGCCGAACATGTGCGCCCCTACCAGGATCTCGGGCACGCCCGTGAAGTACTGCACATACCCGAGCGCGCCCTGGAGCAGCACCACCAGCAACAAGTCCCGCGCGCGTGCCCGGATGTCGTCCGGGGCGTCCACCACGCGCACCACGAGCCACATCGCCACGGCCAGCGCGCACACCACCCAGGCGGCGATCGCGTGGACGTGCGCGGCCGCGGACCAGTCCCACGGCATACGCGGCACATCGCTGCTGTCGCCCGCGTGCTTGCCGGAACCGGTCACCGTGGTGCCGAGGGTGATCAGCACCGCGGAGACCGCGACGATCGCCCAGGAGAGCTTGTGGACCGGCCGGGGAACCCGCGGGCGGGGCGCGGCGTCGCCTTCGCCGGCACGCACCCATGTGATCGTCGCCACGGTGAGCAGTGCGTTGGCGAGCAGGAAGTGCCCTGCCACCGACCAGGGGTTGAGACCCGCCCACACGGTGATGCCGCCGATGACGGCGTTGCCGAGGACGATCCAGAACTGTGCCCAGGCGAGTCGGGTCAGCCCGCGCCGGCGCGGCTTGGCGGCGCGTGCCGCGATGATCGCCCAGCCGACGGCGGCGGAAAGGACGTACGTCAGCATCCGGTTGCCGAACTCGATCGCGCCGTGGAGGCCCTGCTCGGGTGTGGCAAAGAGGCTGTCGTCCGTGCACTTGGGCCAGGTGTCGCAGCCGAGACCTGAGCCGGTCAGCCGTACGGCACCGCCGGTAATGATGATGACGACGGTCATCAGGACGGCGGAAAGCGCGGCGCGCCGCAGGATTTTGGGCGACGGTGTCCAGCGCTGGGCGATATGGGCGAGGGGGGTCTGCACGGCACCTATCGTAGGCGGGTGTTTGTGCACGCTTTCACGAGGGGTCCGCGGAGGGGGCGTGCGTCAGACGGAAGCGCGACCCGTCGAGGTGGTCCTCCTCCTCCCACCACAGCGCGAAGCGCCAGGGTGTCGCGGTCGGCGGCGAGTCGGCCGATTTGCGGAAGGCGTCCAGGAGATCGGCGGCCACCGCCTCCGCCGTGATGTCCGTAACAGCGTCCGTACCGCGCCACGGATACGCCATCGGCGTCCACGACCCGTCGTCCGCCCGCACGTCGAACCGCCACACCGCCCGCCAGGAACGCGCGCGCAGGATCCGGCACACCTCTGCCCGGTCCAGCGACAGGCCCTCCGCTATGGCCTCCGGCGCCACGCCGTCGATCCGCGCCGCCAGGACCGCGAGCGGAAGGAGGCGCTCCGGCAGCAGCTCGCGCTTGCGCAACTGGGTGAGCCCGTCCTCGAAGGGGCAGCGACGCAGTCTGCGTTCCAGCTGGTCGCCGAGGTGCTCCAGGACCGCGGCGCGGCTGCGCTCGGCAGGATCCGGCACCTGCCACAGCGTGTGGAACTCCCGCTCCGCCCGTACGGCCCACTCCGCCGCGTCCACAGGCCTGCCGAGCTCCTCCAGCCGGTCGCCGAGGAAGAGGTGCGCCTGGGCGAGGCCCTCACGGTTGCGCGGCTCCGACTGGTCGAGCCCCTCCCACACGGCGATCGCCCGGTGGGTGGCCTCCACGGCGGCCAGTCCCGCCAGCCGGTCCTCCACGCAGGGCTGTTCGCCGTGAGGGTGGAAGGCGTACCGGGGCAGGCCGAGTTCGTCGCTGAGCGGCTCCGCGAGATAGACGGCCTGGCTGATCAGCGCACGCGCGTACCAGCGGGCGTGTTCGTCATCGTGCTTCGCGGGTTCCGCGCCGTGCCGCACCGCCTCGTCGGCGGCGCCCAGCGCGTCGACTCGCCGGCCGGTGTCGAAGTGGTGGCGTGCCAGGTCCCCGTAGCGCAGGCTCAGCCGGGCGGAGAGGGAGAGGTCGCCAGCGGCGTGCGGGGCGAGCGCCGTGATCAGGTCGGTCAGCATGCGTTCGCGTTGGTGCGGTGAAGCAGCGGGACGGCCCGCTCTGACCTTCGCCCACTCCGCGTCCAGTCGCAGTGCGGCAGTGCGCTCCATCCAGGCCTCCCACCGTGCGGTCTCGGCAGGGTCATCCTGGCGCGCGTGTCACTCCCAGCGGAAGGTCCGGGCGGCCGCGCCCAGCCCGAGCACCGCCCAGAGGGCGAGGATGCCCAGATTGCCCCACGGCATGCCCGCACCGTGCTGGAGCACGTCACGCAGTCCGTCGGAGAGCGCCGAGATGGGCAGCAGCCCGAGCGCCGAGGCAACCCCCTCGGGAAACTTGTCCAGCGGCACGATCACGCCGCCGCCGACGAGCAGCAGCAGGAAGACGAGGTTCGCGGCGGCCAGGGTCGCCTCGGCCTTGAGCGTGCCGGCCATCAGCAGGCCGAGTCCGGAGAACGCCGCGGTGCCGAGGACGAGCAGCAGCAGCACATACACGGGGTTGCCGTGCGGGGACCAGCCCAGCGCGAACGCGATGACGGTCAGCAGGACGACCTGCAGGATCTCGGTGACCAGGACGGACAGCGTTTTGGCGGCCATCAGGGCCCAGCGGGGGACCGGCGAGGCCCCGAGCCGCTTCAGCACGCCGTAACGCCGCTCGAAGCCGGTCGCGATGGCCTGGCCGGTGAAGGCGGTGGACATCACGGCGAGTGCGAGCACGCCCGGCGTGAGGAAGTCGACGGCCCTGCCGTCCCCGGTGTCGACGATGTCGACGGTGGAGAACAGCACCAGCAGCAGAGACGGGATGATCACCGTGAGCAGCAGCTGCTCGCCGTTGCGCAGCAGCATCTTCGTCTCGAAGGCGGCCTGGGCCCGGATCATGCGCGTCAGCGGCGCGGCGCCCGGCTTCGGTGTGTACGTCCCGGCGCTCATGCGCGCAGCTCCTTGCCCGTCAACTCGAGGAAGACGTCCTCGAGGGTGTGCCGCTCGACCGAGATGCCGTGCGGCAGGACGCCGTGCTGGGCGCACCAGGAGGTGACGGTCGCGAGCAGCTGGGGGTCCACCTCGCCGGTGATCCGGTACGCGCCCGGTGTCAGCTCCGCCGCGGCCGTGCCGTCGGGGAGGGCCTTGAGCAGGGAGCCGAGGTCGAGGCCGGGGCGGCCGGTGAAGCGCAGGGTGTTCTCCGCGCCGCCGCGGCACAGCTCCTCGGTACTGCCCCGTGCGATGACGCGGCCGGCGTCGACGATCGCGACGGCGTCGGCCAGTTCCTCGGCCTCGTCCATGAAGTGCGTGGTCAGTACGCAGGTGACGCCGTCCGTCCGCAGTTCGCGGACGAGGTCCCAGGTGGCGCGGCGCGCCTGCGGGTCGAGGCCCGCGGTCGGCTCGTCAAGGAAGACCAGTTCGGGCCTGCCGACGACGGCCATCGCGAGTGCGAGGCGCTGCTGCTGGCCGCCGGACAGCCGCCGGTAGGTCGTACGCCCGCAGCTGCCGAGGCCCAGGCGCTCGATCAGGGCGTCCGCGTCCAGCGGGTGGGCGTGCAGGGAAGCCATGTGGCGGAGCATCTCGTCGGCTCGGGCGCCGGAGTAGACGCCGCCCGACTGGAGCATCACGCCTATGCGGGGCCGCAGGAGGGGGGCGTCGGCGACCGGGTCGAGGCCGAGGACGCGCACGGTGCCCGCGTCGGCACGGCGGTAGCCCTCGCAGGTCTCGATCGTGGTGGTCTTGCCGGCGCCGTTGGGGCCGAGGACGGCGGTCACGGAGCCCGTGGCGACGTCGAGGTCCAAGCCGTCCACGGCGGTCTTGGATCCGTACCGCTTGACCAGGCCACGGATGTGGACGGCGGACTCGCTTCGCATGCCGGGAAGTCTAGGCGGGCGCCGCGGGGCCCCGGCCCGCGGGTCCCGGGGTTCAGGCGAGGCCCCCGGACGGCCGTGTACCCGCCGCGCAATCGCGCATACGCACCGTGACGTTCGAGTGGGGTGGGCACCCGAACGGCCCAGGACCATCGGTCCTTCGCGGTCCAGGTAGCCGGCGGCCCGTTCGACCTGCGTCTTTGTGGCGAATCGGACAGGACTGCCGACGGACTCCGTCTGCGTCTTTCAGCACCGGAGCCGGCCGGTCCATGAGCCCGCCGGAATGGCCCGGCCGCCGTCGACGCCCTGCTGAGACCCTGCGGGCCGACTTCCGGGTGATCGTTTCCGCAGGTCAGCTTAGGTTGACCTAAGTGATGCACGGCACCACGCGCAGGTCAGGAGGCCGCTTGTCAGTCTCTGAGGAATTACGCAACAATGGCGTTGTGAAAAACCTCGGCGAGGCTCCCCAGGAGGAACTCGCGACCGGTGAGCGCTCCACGCGCAACCGCGTCGCGCGCTCCATCCTGGATCACGGTCCGTCCACCGTGGCCGATCTCGCCGGCCGCCTCGGGCTCACCCAGGCAGCCGTCCGTCGCCACCTCGACTCGCTCGTCGCGGAGAACGTCGTGGAACCGCGCGAACAGCGCGTCTATGGCGCCCGCACACGCGGCAGGCCGGCCAAGGTCTTCGCGCTCACCGACTGCGGCCGGGACGCTTTCGACCAGTCGTACGACAAGCTGGCCGTGGACGCCCTCCGCTGGATCGAGAAGTCCGCGGGCGGCGGGGCGGCCGGAGAGGCGGCCGTCGCCGCCTTCGCCCGGGACCGCATGGAGACCCAGTCGCAGGCGTACCGCGCGGCCGTCGAGGCCGCCGACCCCGCAGAGCGCACCGAAGCGCTGGCGAAGGCGCTGAGCGCCGACGGGTACGCTGCTACGGCTCGTACCGCCCCGGTGGGCGAGCAGCTCTGCCAGCACCACTGCCCCGTCGCCCACGCGGCCGAGAAGTACCCGCAGCTGTGCGAGGCGGAGACCGAGTTCTTCTCGCGGCTCCTCGGGACCCATGTGCAGCGGCTCGCCACGATCGCCCACGGCGACGGCGTCTGCACCACGTTCATTCCGCGCGGTGCGCCGCAGGGCGGCGCCGAGGCCCGGAACGGCACGACACAGACCAGCACCAACCCATCAGCATCTGCAAGCACGGCCGGGAGGAACCCCGCATGACTCTCCCCACGGAGACTGCCCACCCCGAACTCGAGGGTCTGGGTACGTACGAATTCGGCTGGGCCGACTCCGACGCGGCAGGCGCCGCTGCCAAGCGCGGTCTCTCGGAGGACGTCGTCCGCGACATCTCCGCGAAGAAGAACGAGCCGGAGTGGATGCTGAAGCTGCGGCTGAAGGGCCTGCGCCTCTTCGACAAGAAGCCCATGCCGAGCTGGGGCTCCGACCTGTCGGGTATCGACTTCGACAACATCAAGTACTTCGTGCGCTCCACCGAGGCGCAGGCCGCCTCGTGGGAGGAACTGCCCGAGGACATCAAGAACACGTACGACAAGCTCGGTATCCCGGAGGCGGAGAAGCAGCGCCTGGTCGCCGGTGTCGCCGCGCAGTACGAGTCCGAGGTCGTCTACCACCAGATCCGCGAGGACCTGGAGGAGCAGGGCGTCATCTTCCTGGACACCGACACCGCGCTCAAGGAGCACCCGGAGCTCTTCCAGGAGTACTTCGGCACGGTCATCCCCGTCGGCGACAACAAGTTCGCGTCGCTGAACACCGCGGTGTGGTCCGGCGGCTCGTTCATCTACGTCCCCAAGGGTGTCCACGTGGACATCCCGCTGCAGGCCTACTTCCGTATCAACACGGAGAACATGGGCCAGTTCGAGCGGACGCTGATCATCGTCGACGAGGACGCCTACGTCCACTACGTCGAGGGCTGCACCGCCCCGATCTACTCCTCGGACTCGCTGCACAGCGCCGTCGTCGAGATCATCGTCAAGAAGGGCGGCCGCTGCCGCTACACGACCATCCAGAACTGGTCGAACAACGTCTACAACCTGGTCACCAAGCGCGCCGTGGCGTACGAGGGCGCGACCATGGAGTGGGTCGACGGCAACATCGGCTCCAAGGTGACCATGAAGTACCCGGCCGTCTACCTGATGGGCGAGCACGCCAAGGGCGAGACGCTGTCCATCGCCTTTGCGGGCGAGGGCCAGCACCAGGACGCCGGCGCCAAGATGGTCCACATGGCCCCGAACACCTCGTCCAACATCGTCTCCAAGTCGGTGGCACGAGGCGGCGGCCGCACCTCCTACCGCGGTCTGATCGAGATCGGCGAGGGCGCGCCCGGCGCCAAGTCCAACGTGCTGTGCGACGCACTGCTGGTCGACACGATCTCCCGCTCGGACACCTACCCGTACGTCGACGTCCGCGAGGACGACGTCTCCATGGGACACGAGGCCACCGTTTCCAAGGTCTCCGAGGACCAGCTCTTCTACCTGATGAGCCGCGGCATGACCGAGTTCGAGGCGATGGCGATGATCGTGCGCGGATTCGTCGAGCCGATCGCCAAGGAACTGCCCATGGAGTACGCGCTGGAGCTCAACCGGCTGATCGAGCTGCAGATGGAGGGCTCGGTGGGCTGACGCCCTCCCGTACCCGATCGAACGCAGCGACTGACTTCTCACGTAGTTACGCAGGAAGAGAGCAAGACGACAGCCATGGCTGAGGCTCAGAACATCCCGGTGGGCTCCACCACCGCCGGCTCGATCGCGGTGGCCGCCGAGTCGACCGTCGCGACCCGCATGAGTGCGCCCCCGTCCTTCGACGTGGCGGACTTCCCGGTGCCGCACGGCCGCGAGGAGGAGTGGCGCTTCACTCCGCTGGAGCGCCTCGCCGGCCTGCACGACGGCACCGCCGTCGCCACCGGCACCGCGCTCAAGGCCGCGATCGACGCCCCCGACGGCGTCACCGTCGAGACCGTCGGCCGCGACGACGCGCGGCTCGGCAGGGCCGGCACCCCGGTGGACCGGGTCGCCGCCCAGGCGTACTCCTCCTTCGAGCAGGCCACCGTCGTGACCGTGCCGAAGGAGACGCAGCTCGCCGAGCCGATCCGTATCGCGGTGCACGGTGAGGGCGGCACCGCCTTCGCCCACCAGGTCGTCGAGCTGGGCGCGTTCGCCGAGGCCGTCGTGGTCATCGACCACACCGGTGACGCGGTGCTCGCCGCCAACGTCGACTACATCCTGGGCGACGGCGCCAAGCTGACCGTCGTCTCCGTCCAGGACTGGGACGACAAGGCCGTCCACATTGCCCAGCACAACGCGCTGGTCGGCCGCGACGCCTCCTTCAAGTCGGTCGTGGTCACCTTCGGCGGCGACGTCGTACGGCTCCACCCGCGGGTCTCCTACGCCGGCCCCGGCGGCGAGGCCGAGCTTCTCGGCCTGTACTTCACCGACAAGGGCCAGCACCAGGAGCACCGTCTCCTCGTCGACCACAACACCCCGCACTGCAAGTCCAACGCCGTGTACAAGGGCGCCCTCCAGGGCGACGACGCCCACGCGGTGTGGATCGGCGACGTTCTGATCAGGGCCGCGGCCGAGGGCACCGACACCTACGAGATGAACCGCAACCTCGTCCTCACGGACGGCGCGCGCGTCGACTCGGTGCCGAACCTCGAGATCGAGACCGGCGAGATCGCCGGCGCCGGTCACGCCTCCGCCACCGGCCGCTTCGACGACGAGCAGCTGTTCTACCTGATGGCCCGCGGCATCCCGGCGGCCGAGGCCCGGCGCCTGGTCGTCCGCGGCTTCTTCGCCGAGCTGGTCCAGCAGATCGGCCTTCCGGACGTGGAGGAGCGCCTGCTCGCCAAGATCGACGCCGAGCTGGAGGCGTCGGTGCTGGAGGCGTCCTCCTGATGGCCTTCGTCAAAGTCTGCGCGCTGAGCGAGCTGGAGGAGGACACCCCCAAGCGGGTGGAACTCGACGGCACGCCCGTTTCCGTGGTGCGCACCGAGGGGGAGGTGTTCGCGATCAACGACATCTGCTCGCACGCGAACGTGTCCCTGTCGGAGGGCGAGGTCGAGGACTGCTCCATCGAGTGCTGGCTGCACGGCTCCAGCTTCGACCTCCGCACCGGCAAGCCGTCCGGCCTTCCCGCGACGCGCCCCGTCCCCGTATACCCCGTAAAGATCGAAGGGGACGATGTGCTCGTCTCCGTCACCCAGGAGTCCTGAGTCACCCATGGCAACGCTTGAAATCCGCGACCTGCACGTTTCCGTCGAGGCCGACAACGCCACGAAGGAGATCCTCAAGGGCGTCGACCTGACCGTGAAGCAGGGCGAGACCCACGCCATCATGGGCCCCAACGGCTCCGGCAAGTCGACCCTCGCCTACTCGCTGGCGGGCCACCCCAAGTACACGATCACCGGCGGCACCGTGACCCTGGACGGCGAGGACGTCCTGGAGATGACCGTCGACGAGCGCGCCCGCGCCGGCGTCTTCCTCGCCATGCAGTACCCGGTCGAGGTTCCCGGCGTCTCGGTCTCCAACTTCCTGCGCACGTCGGCGACGGCGATCCGCGGCGAGGCCCCCAAGCTGCGCCTGTGGATCAAGGAGGTCAAGGAGGCCATGGAGCGCCTCAACATGGACCCCGCCTTCGCCGAGCGCAACGTCAACGAGGGCTTCTCCGGCGGTGAGAAGAAGCGCCACGAGATCCTCCAGCTCGAGCTGCTCAAGCCGAAGATCGCGATCCTCGACGAGACGGACTCCGGCCTCGACGTCGACGCGCTGCGCATCGTCTCCGAGGGCGTCAACCGCGTCCGCGAGAGCGGCGAGGTCGGCACGCTGCTGATCACGCACTACACGCGCATCCTGCGCTACATCAAGCCCGATTTCGTGCACGTCTTCGCGAACGGCCGCATCGCCGAGTCCGGCGGCGCCGAGCTCGCCGACAAGCTCGAGGCCGAGGGCTACGAGGCTTACACGAAGGGTGGCGTATCCGCGTGACAGTGGCCCATCAGGGGCTTTCCGGCCTCCTCGACACAGAGGCGCTCCGCAAGGACTTCCCGATCCTGGACCGGGTGCTCCACGACGGCAAGAAGCTCGTCTACCTGGACAACGCGGCGACCTCCCAGACGCCGCGCCAGGTGCTCGACGTACTGAGCGAGTACTACGAGCAGCACAACGCCAACGTCCACCGTGGTGTGCACGTGCTCGCCGAAGAGGCCACGGCGCTGTACGAGGGCGCCCGCGACAAGGTCGCCGCCTTCATCAACGCGCCGAGCCGCGACGAGGTGATCTTCACCAAGAACGCCTCCGAGTCGCTCAACCTCGTGGCCAACATGCTCGGCTGGGCAGACGAGCCCTACCGGGTGGACCGCGAGACCGAGATCGTCATCACGGAGATGGAGCACCACTCCAACATCGTTCCGTGGCAGCTGCTGTCGCAGCGCACCGGCGCGAAGCTGAAGTGGTTCGGCCTCACCGACGACGGCCGGCTCGACCTGTCCGACATCGACGAGATCATCACCGAGAAGACGAAGATCGTCTCCTTCACGCTGGTCTCCAACATCATGGGCACGGTCAACCCGGTCGAGGCGATCGTCCGCCGGGCCCAGGACGTCGGCGCGCTGGTCCTGATCGACGCCTCGCAGGCGGCGCCGCACATGGTGCTCGACGTGCAGGCCCTGCAAGCCGACTTCGTGGCCTTCACCGGACACAAGATGTGCGGTCCGACCGGCATCGGCGTGCTGTGGGGCCGGCAGGAGCTGCTCGAGGACCTGCCGCCGTTCCTCGGCGGCGGCGAGATGATCGAGACCGTGTCGATGCACTCGTCGACGTACGCTCCCGCGCCGCACAAGTTCGAGGCGGGTACGCCCCCGATCGCGCAGGCCGTCGGCCTCGGCGCGGCCGTGGACTACCTCTCCTCGATCGGCATGGACAAGATCGCCCAGCACGAGCACGTCCTCACCGAGTACGCGGTGAAGCGGCTCCTCGAGGTCCCCGACCTGCGGATCATCGGCCCCACGACGGCCGAGGACCGCGGCGCGGCGATCTCGTTCACACTGGGCGACATTCACCCGCACGACGTGGGCCAGGTTCTCGACGAGCAGGGCATCGCGGTCCGCGTGGGTCATCACTGCGCGCGCCCGGTCTGCCTGCGGTACGGAATTCCTGCGACCACGCGGGCGTCGTTCTATCTGTACTCCACGCCGGCAGAGGTCGATGCTCTGGTCGACGGCCTGGAGCACGTCCGTAACTTCTTCGGATGAAGGGCTGACGACGCGTGAAGCTGGATTCGATGTACCAGGACGTCATCCTGGACCACTACAAGCACCCGCACGGTCGGGGCTTGCGGGACGGGGACGCCGAGGTGCACCACGTCAATCCGACGTGCGGCGACGAGATCACGCTCCGGGTGAAGTACGACGGATCGCGCATCGAGGACGTGTCCTACGAGGGGCAGGGCTGTTCCATCAGCCAGGCCAGCGCGTCCGTGCTGAACGAACTGCTGGTCGGCAAGGAGCTCGCCGAGGCGCAGAAGATCCAGGGCACGTTCCTGGAGCTGATGCAGTCCAAGGGCCAGATCGAGCCGGACGATGCGATGGAGGAGGTGCTGGAGGACGCGGTCGCGTTCGCCGGTGTCTCCAAGTACCCCGCTCGAGTGAAGTGCGCGCTGCTGAGCTGGATGGCGTGGAAGGACGCGACGGCCCAGGCGATGGGTGAGACCCGCGACAACGCGGAGAGGAAGACCGCATGAGCGAGAACGAGACGGTAGCGACGAAGCCGGCGTCCGAGGAGGAGGTCCGCGAGGCGCTGTACGACGTCGTCGACCCCGAGCTGGGCATCGACGTCGTCAACCTCGGCCTCATCTACGGCATCCACATCGACGACTCCAACGTCGCGACGCTGGACATGACGCTGACTTCGGCTGCATGTCCACTGACCGACGTGATCGAGGACCAGGCGAAGGCCGCGACCGACGGCATCGTCAACGAGCTGAAGATCAACTGGGTCTGGATGCCGCCGTGGGGCCCTGACAAGATCACGGACGATGGGCGTGAGCAGCTGCGCGCGCTCGGCTTCAACGTCTGATCGACGTTTCCCGGGAAGCGGCCATGCCCGCCAGGCACACTGGTGCGCATGGCCGTTTCTCTGTACCACATCGCGATCGACTGTCATGACGCGAAGACGCTCGCCCGGTTCTGGGCCGAGGTCCTCGACTGGCACGTCGTGTACGAGGACCCGGAAGAGATCGTCATCGGCGCCGATGCGAGCACCCTGCCGGGCATCGTGTTCCTCACGGTTCCCGAGCACAAGACCGTCAAGAACCGGCTGCACCTCGACCTCACGCCCGACGACCAGGACGCGGAGGTGAAGAGGATCATCGGCCTCGGGGCACGGCGGGCGGACGTGGGGCAGGGCGAGGACGTCACCTGGGTCCTCCTCGCCGATCCCGAGGGCAACGAATTCTGTGTGCTGCGGCCGAAGAAGACGCTCCTCGACTAGGGCCTCTCGTTCGGATCAGGCCGCACGGCGAGCGCGTCGTGGGCGCTCAGCGCCGCCCTCACCCGCATGACGTCGGCACCCGACGTGGCGTCCAGGCCCGTGGCTTCGGCGGCGCGGCGCAACCGGTAGTCCACCGTGTTCGGGTGCACCCGCAGCCGTTCCGCGGTGAGCTGCCGGCTCAGACCGCACGCCAGGAACATCCGGAGCGTGCCCAGCAGTTCGGGGCGGTCCGCCAGCGGCCGCATCAGTTCCGCCAGCGCATCCCGTGAGGGGCCCGGCTGCATCAGCTGGTACTCCAGCAACACGTCACTGAGGCGGTGGACGCCGGGCTCGCGACCCGCTGCCACCGCCACCCGCCGTATCTCCTGGGCCAGGCGGGCCGCACCGGCCGCGTCCTCGGGGTCGGCTGCCGCCGCTCCGGCCACGATGTCGACACCGGCGACCCGGCTCATGTGCGACACCACGCCGGACAGCCAGGCCCAGTCCCGGTCCGCCAGCTGCGCGGCCGGCGTCCGGTAGGGGATCAGGGCGGTTCCGCCGTCGCCGGACAGGGCGGACAGCACCGGGCCCGCCACATGCCGGTCCAACTCGACCCGTAGCCTGCGCAGTTTGCGCCTGCCGGCGATCACAGGACTCACCCCGTCGGCGCTCTCGTCGGGGTGGGCGCCGACGGAGAGTCCGAGGACCAGATAGCAGGCCGGGAGCGGGATGCCCCAGCGGGCGGCCGTGCCGCGGACGTCGTCGCCCTTGAGGAGCGCCGCCAGCATTGACTGCCGGGCCGACTGCTCGTCGCTCACGACCGCCTGCCGTTCGGCGAAGTAGCCGGCGACGACGGTCGCCGTCATCTGCTCCAGGAACTTCAGGACCAGCAGATGGGCGGCCTGCACCGCTGCCAGATCCGCCGGGGTCGCGTGCAGGGACATCCTCTCCAGGCACTCCTGGGCGCCCACGTGGTAGGCGCTGATCACCGCCTCGACCGGCACACCCTCCTCCGCCCGCTTGGCGGCCGATTGCCGGATCACCTGCAGCTGGGCCTCGTCCGGGAGCTCACCGGTGCGCAGGACGGCCGTGAAGGCGCGTATGCCCTGCTCGATGACCCGGCGGGTATCGCTGCGCAACTGCTCGGCGGGCAGCGTGCCGTAGACCGGCACCAGGTCGACGAGCCGCGCGAGGACGGACGACGCCAGTTCGTGCGCGGATCCGGCGAGCCGTTGATGAACCGGGATCCCGCCGAAGGAGAGCGGCAGGTACCCGCCACGGTCCGCCCGGCCGCCGGGCACCCCGCCACGGTCCGCCCCGCCGCCGGGCACCCCGTCACCGACCGCCCTGCCTCGGACCACCCCGTCACCGACCACGATGCGACCTCATAGACGCCCCCGTCCCTACTGTCCGGTAACCAAGGTCGCCGCAGCCCACACGCAGTGTCAAGGAGATCCGGGTGCTTGTGACGGCTCACAAACCCCCGACCGGATCTTTGGACGCCCGCCGGGGCACGGTGCGCCGGATTCCGGCCAGTCTTCTCCGGGGCACGCACTGTGCCACCCCCCACCGACCTTCAGCCCGGGACGGGCTGAGTGACCATCAGGAGCACTGCATGTCAGGGAACGAATGGTCTGCGCGGAGACCGCGCACCGGTGCGACCGCGGCCGCCGTCGCGGCCGCGGCCCTTCTCACCTGTGCCGCCGCCCCCGCTCAGGCCGCCGAGCAGGGGCCGCTGCGGGAAGGCGGCGTGGGCCAGGCACTGTGGAACTACGTGACCTCGCCGGGCGCCGTGGCCGGAGCCAACGACTGGTCGTGCAGGCCGAGCGCCGAGCACCCCGATCCGGTTGTCATGCTGCCGGGCACGTTCTTCAACATCGGCGCCAACTTCGTGAAGGCGGCCCCGCGCCTGAAGAACGAGGGCTACTGCGTCTACGCCATGAACTACGGGTTCACACCGTTCTCCTTCGGCCGCGTGGGCGGTCTCGGCAGCAACAAGGACTCGGCCGCGCAGCTGGACGCCTTCGTGGCAAAGGTCCAGCAGGCCACGGGCGCGAAGAAGGTCGACATCGTCGGTCACTCGCTCGGCGGGAGCGTGGCGATGTGGTGGATGAAGAAGATGGACGGCGCCGCCAAGGTCGACCGCTACGTCGGCTGGGCTCCGAGCTCCCACGGAACAGACCTCAACGGCATCGTCGACCTCGGCAACAACCTGAGGGTCATGGGCTTCGTCACCGGTCTGTCGAACGCGGCACGCTTCCCTGGCGTCATCGAGCAGACCGACACCAGCGACTACACCACGCAGATGTGGGCGGACGGCGACACGGTTCCAAAGGGCCCCCGGTACACCGTGATCATGACCAAGACCGACACCGTCGTGACGCCGTACGCGACGCAGGCGCTCGAAGGCGAGGACGTCGACAACATCGTTCTCCAGGACGAGTGCCCCGACGACAGAGCCGGTCACATGGGCCTGTTCAACGACGACCCGACCCTCCAGATGACCATGAACGCCCTCGCCGACGGGCCCGCCGACTTCCGGCCCGTCTGCCGCGGCTACGGCATGCAGTGGCTCTGACGCAGGTTGGGTGCTGACTCAGGTCGGGCTCTGACTCAGGTCGGGCTCTGACTCAGGTCGGGCTCTGACTCAGGTCGGGCTCTGACTCAGGTCGGGCTCTGACTCAAAACCTGGGAGCGGCCGGTGGCGCCTGCCAAGGCACGCCGGCCGCCTCGGCGAGGGCCGGCGCCAGATTCTCCGTGCGGATGCGCCGGTCGACGTAGAGCAGGCTCACCACCAACTGAGGGAACACGGCCGTCAGCGCCTGGCCGACGAGCGAGGTGACCAGGCCGAACGCCAGCGACGTGATGACGATCGTGAGGGCGGCCCCGCTGGTGGACGCGTCGTCCGTCAGGCTCGGGCCGAAGAGGTTGAGAAGCGACAGCGGCAGCTGGACGAGATAGCCGGCCACGCCCGCCATCGCGTAGGCCAGCAGCGCGATACCGAAGATCCGCCACCAGTCGCCGCGCACCAACTGCGCGGAGCGGGTCATCGCCGCGACGGCGCCCTGCCCCTCGAACACGGCGGCGGCGGGGGCGAGGCAGAACTTCACCCAGAGCCAGACGGCCGCCGGACCGGTGGCCAGCGCACCGAGGAAACCGATCAGGATCAGCCAGCCGAAGTCGCCGCCCGTACCGTCCAGGCTCAGCGTGATCAGCGAGATGAACAGGGCGACGCCTGCCGCCGCGAACAGCAGCATCGGCACCGCCGCGATCAGCGCGGTGAGCACGACACTGCCCATCACGGACCACAATCTGGCCAGGCTGCGGCCCCACACGGCGCCGAACGCCGAGGGCCGGCCCAGGACCGCGTCCTGGAGGACAGCGGGACAGCTCGCGTAGACCAGCGCACTGGCCATCAGCATCACGAGCAGGCCGAAGAGGTACACCCCTCCGAAGGTGAGCAGGAGCGGCCAGACGTCGTCCCAGCCGGACGGGCCCTCGGGGTCCAGCACCCGGTCGAGGCGGTCGGAGACCGCCGCGTACGCGATGGCGATGGCGCCGCCGATGATCACGAGCGCCATGCCGTATGCGGCGAAGGCCATGCCGAGCAACTGCTTCCAGTGGCGGCCGATCGTCGCGAAGGCCCCGCCGAGTATCTCGCCGAGACCGAGCGGCCCCAGCGGTACGACCCCCGGCTTGGGGGGCGGCGGCATCCAGCCGCCCCAGCCCGGCGGCGGACCGAGCGGGCCGGGCGCGCCCGCGTGCGGCGGCATGTTTCCGTAGGTCATCGGTCCCCCCGAGTGCTTCTGCTGTCGATCGCACACCGTAGCGCCCGGCACCTGAGACCGGTTGGCCCGGGTGGCGTCTCGCCGGTTAGGTTTTCTGTCATGACCGACACGCCCGCACCCCGTACCACCGGCGCCGTCGCCGCCGGCCTCGCCACCATCACCGCCGACGGCGTCGTTCTCGACACCTGGTTCCCCGCCCCCGAGCTCGTCGCCGAGCCCGGCCCCGCCGGCACCGAGCGGCTGACCGCCGAGCAGGCCGCAGAGCTCCTCGGTGCCGCCGCCACGAAGGCCGTCGGCCCCGACGCGCGACGCGGCGTGGAGGTCGTCGCCGTCCGCACCGTCATCGCCTCGCTCGACGACAAGCCGCTGGACGCCCACGACGCCTACCTGCGTCTGCACCTGCTCTCCCACCGGCTCGTCAAGCCGCACGGCCAGAGCCTGGACGGCCTGTTCGGGCTGCTCGCCAACGTCGCCTGGACCAGCCTCGGGCCTGTCGCCGTCGACCAGGTCGAGACCGTGCGCCTCAACGCCCGCGCCGAGGGTCTGCACCTTCAGGTCACCTCGATCGACAAGTTCCCGCGGATGACGGACTACGTCGCCCCCAAGGGCGTGCGCATCGCCGACGCCGATCGTGTCCGCCTCGGCGCGCACCTCGCCGCGGGCACCACCGTCATGCACGAGGGCTTCGTCAACTTCAACGCCGGCACTCTCGGCACCTCGATGGTCGAGGGCCGCATCTCCGCCGGCGTCGTCGTCGGCGACGGCTCCGACATCGGCGGCGGCGCCTCCACGATGGGCACCCTGTCCGGCGGCGGCAACGTGATCATCGCCATCGGCGAGCGCTGCCTGATCGGCGCCGAGGCAGGTGTGGGTATCGCGCTGGGCGACGAGTGTGTCGTCGAGGCCGGTCTGTACGTCACTGCCGGCACCCGGGTCACGATGCCGGACGGGCAGATCGTCAAGGCTCGCGAGCTCTCCGGCGCGAGCAACATCCTCTTCCGCCGCAACTCGGTCACCGGCGCCGTCGAGGCCCGCCCGAACAACGCGGTCTGGGGCGGCCTCAACGACGTGCTGCACACCCACAATTGATCGCGGCGTTCCTCGTCTCGTTCGTGTGACTCTGCGTAACTTCCGCCTCCTGGAGGCGGATGAACAGGCCGGACGCAGAGTCGCACCACTCCCGAACGGGCAAGGCGAGGAACCGACATGAAGACCAGGCTGATCGCTCTCGGCGTGCTCGCGCTGTTCGCCACGGTGTTTTCGTACGGGCTGGCACAGGCCGACGAGACCCACAATGCCTCGCACAACGGCCACAACGTCTCCCTGATCTCGACGGGTCAGATCGACGACCCGCTCGAGGACGTGCTGGAGCATGCCGCGATCCTGGGCAGCACCTACGTGCACGGCTGAGACAGCCCTGCGAGCTGTCCGCCGGTCAGCTCGACATACGCCTGCAGCAGCCCGTCGGCCGCCTCGCGGCCGGCGGGCTGCAGTGGTTCGCGCACCGGCCCGCCCGGCAGACCGAGCGCGCCGAGCAGTGTCTTCGCGGTCACCGTTCCCGGCAGCCCGGACGCCATCATCAGCTCGGCGAGCGGCAGGGTGAGCTGGTTCAGCCTCGTCGCCCGGGCGTTGTCCCCGGCGTCGTGCGCGTCCAGGGCGGCGCGCAGCTGCGCGGGCGCGACGTTGGCCACGGTCGACACGAAGCCCGCGCCGCCCACCGCGTACAGCGGCAGATTCAGCTCCTCGCACCCCGAGTAATACGCCAGGCCGCTGCGGGCGATGGCCTTGGAGCTGCCCAGCAGGTCGTACGCGCAGTCCTTGACGGCCACGACCCGCGGATGGTCCGCGAGCCGCAGCATCGTGTCCACCTCGATGCGGGTGCCCGTGCGGGCCGGGATGTCGTACAGCATCAGCGGGATGCCCACCGCGTCCGCGACCCGGCGGAAGTGCGCCTCGACGGCGGCCTGCGGAGGGCGGCTGTAGTACGGGGTGACCACCAGCAGTCCGCCCGCGCCCGCCGCCTCGGCCGCCCGCGCGATTTCGACGGTGTGCCGGGTGTCCGGGGTGCCGACGCCCGCGACGACAGCGGCCCGGTCGCCGACCGCCTGTGCCACCGCCCGCACCAGCGCGGCTTTCTCGTCGTCCGACGTGGTCGGTGACTCGCCGGTGGTGCCGGAGAGCACGAGGCCGTCGCAACCGCTGTCGACGAGGTGCGCGGCCAGCTGCTGGGCGCCGTCGAGATCGAGCACGCCGTTGTCGTCGAAGGGCGTGACCATGGCGCACAGGGCGCGGCCGAAGGGAGGGGAGGAGGTCATGTCGGCAGTGTGCGACGCATTGCCGCGTAGCTCCAGTTAAATCTGCTGTGGGGAACCATGAAGCAGTGCTACCGAATCGGCCGGACCTGGCGTGATCGCCGGGGTCGACACGAGAGGGACACGATGACGCGCGGGGCCGTACGGCCGCAGGGGCTGTCGCCGTCCTGGTCATGGCCGGGCCGACGGGCGGATGCCACGACGGCGAGGCAGTGACACCCGGCACCCGCCTCGTCGTCACTCCGGAGGAGGGAGAGGCGGCGCAGACGCCGCCGTCTCTCCTGGACATCGGAACTTGGGGGGAGCTGGACGTCACCGCCTGGGCGCGGGGCCCGCACAGCTGAGCCCAGCTGAGCGAACCCCGCGCAATCCGCGTGGGCCGGGGGGCGATCAGGGACGGAAGCGCAGCACCTGCGGGTCGTGGTCGCTGTTCTGGTCCGAGAACTCCGCGTTGATGTGCACGCTGTCGTAGGTGAAGTCGCGAATCGACGGGCTCGTCAGAATCTGGTCCAGGACCTGGCTGTTTCCCTGGTACACATACGAGTAACGCTCCGAGCGCGGCAGCGACTTGACCGCCGGGTAGAGGGCTCCGCCGTCGGCCAGGGCCTTCGTCGTCTGCGAGAACTCGAAGTCGTTGATGTCGCCCAGCACCAGGACGTCGGCCCTGCGGTCGGCCTTCAGGATCTCCTTGACGAAGGTGTTGACCGCCTGGGCCTGCTGCAGGCGCTTGGCCTCGGAGGAACGGTTCGGCGGCTGATGGTGGGAGACGAGGGACTCGTCGCCGCCCTTCGAGCCGAAGTGGTTCGCGATCACGAAGACCGGCCTGCCGCGGAAGCTGAACTCGCCGGCCAGCGGCTTGCGGCTGCTGCCCCAGGCGGCGTTCGCGGGGTCGATACGGCCGGGCGAGAGCGTCAGGGCCGCCTGTCCCCGTTCCCCGCGCACGACACCGGTCGGCGTCGTCGCGTCACCGCCCGCGCGGTCCGTGAACGAGACCCGCTCCGGGTTGAACAGGAACACCTGGCGGATGTTGCCGCCGGGCTCGCCGCCGTCCTTGTTGTTCTGCGGGTCGACGGATCGCGCCTCGTACGCCGGGCCCCCGGCGGCGACGATCGCGTCCGTGAACTTCTTCACCGTCTGCCCGGAGGCGACCGTGCCGTCGTTCTTCGCGCCGTTGTCGTCCTGGATCTCCTCCAGCGCGAGGATGTCCGGCGACGCGAGGTTCTCGACGACGGCCTTCGCCAGCGCGTCGAACTTCTCCTGCGGGTCGGACGGGTCCAGGTTCTCCACGTTGTACGTCGCCACCGCCAGCTCGCCGCTCCGCTGCGGGCGGGTCCTCTCGCGCTCGAGACCGCGGTCGTGGACCGTGCCGAGCGTGCGGGCGGTCAGTGTGTAGCCGCCGAACTGGTTGAAGTCCAGGGGCCCTTCTGTGGTGCCGGCGAGCACATCACCCACGTTCGCCTTCGGGAAGGGCTGCTCGGCGAGCGGGGTCAGCGACTGGATCTGCAGGCGACCGGTGTTCTGCGACTCGTACGAGCCGTAGACGGTGCCGCCACGCCGGTTGTCGTTCTCCCACGGCTTCACCGTCACCCACAGCTCGGCGTACGGGTCCGTCGCCCCGACCACGCGTGAGGTGCCGATGCGTACGTTCGAGCCCTCCAGCGACTCGTAGAAGTCCAGGGCGTACTCGCGGGGTTCAAGGGCGAGCCCGTTGATGCTGCCCGCCGCCGCCGGGTCGCCCTCAGGGGCGTACTCCGAAGGCACCGACCAGGCGGAGACGGTGACGGGCTTGGGCACCTCGTTGCCGGAGGAGACCACGGTGACGGTCGGCTTCGTTATCTCCGTCAGCGACTGATTGCCGGACGACGTGCCGCCGGGGACGTACTCCGTGACCGTGCCGGAGACAAGCACCTGGTCGCCGACCGCGACCGTCGGCGCCGAACCGGTGAACACGAAGACGCCCTCGCTGGTCGCCGCGTCGCCGTCCGCCTGCGGGTCCTGGAACCAGAAACCCTTCGAGCCGTAGGTCCGCACGCCCGTGACGATGCCCGGCACATCGGCCACCTGCTGCCCCACCAGCGGTGACATGCGGGTGTTGCCCTGGATGTCGTGGATCCGCACCTGGGAGGCGTCGGCGGCGGACGCGTCCGCGGATCCGGCGAGCAGGCCGGCGGCCAGCGCGGCGGCGACGGCGGCCGCGACGGCGGTAGTTCTCGGTACGACGGAGGAAGGCATCAAGGTTCTCCGGATGTGAGGGATGAGGGTCCACCGGGCCCCGTCCTGCGGGACGGTGGGTTCTACGCGCGTCAATCTCTTGGCTGAGCAGGCCACTTGTCAAGGGTCGGCGGATGTACGGAGACAGAAGGCCCGATGAACCGCTCGCCCGTCCTGCCGTACTGCGGCGAGCGCGGCGAAACGGCATGAAATGCGTCTACGCTTGGGCCCGTCCAGTCGCCCACAAGGCCGCCTGATTCCGGCACGCCGCGGAGGAGACCCACCAAGATGCCCGAAGACCGCCCCACCCTGCCGCCGGTACGGCTGCACTCGGACGCGGAGCTGGCGCGGGACGCGCTCGCCACCCCGCTGCTGGCCCGGGCCGTGCGCCTCGCCCGCTGGGCGGGGCCGCAGACGCAGGTCGGCGTCGGCGGCGAACTCGTCGACGAGCAGCTTCCGGCCGCGGCGGAGGAACTGGGCCTGGGCGCGGCAATCGATGACGGCCCCGCGTACGCCGGCGAGGCGTGGCGTGTCGCCGTCGACACCGGGCTCGTCGACGTCGAGGAGCCGGCCGACGACACCGACTCCGGGACCGGCAGCGTCGTCGCCGGGGACAACCTCGCGCTGGTCACCGGCGGTTCTCCGCAGGACGTACTCGGTCTGTGGCTGGACGCCCTGGACGTCGTCTTCGCCGACGCCACCGCGCCCGTACTCGAGGACATCGCCGCTGCCATCGGCGACGACGGGGAGATCGACCTCGAGACACTCGAGTGGGACCCCGAGGCGGAGGCCGCGTTCCTGGAAGGCGTCCTCGGCAACCTCTACCTGCTCACCGTCACGGAGAACGGCGCCGGCGAGGAGCCGGTGCCGCTGCCCGTGCTCGCCGCGTCGATGATCGTCCCCGACGACATGGGGGAACCGACCGACGACGTCCTCGAACAGGTCTCGGAGGCGATGATGCGCCTCGACGACCAGTTCCGGCTCCTCGAGCCGGTCGGGCTCGTCGAATACCGGCCCGTCGACGAGGAGTTGATGGCAGAAGAGGTCGATGACGCGGGGCCTGCCGCTCTCGGGGACGACGAGGACGTCGCCCGCTACGGCATGGTCCGGCTCACGCCGCTCGGCCTCTACGGCGTCAGAGCCCGACTGCTCGAGGCCGGAATCGACGCGCCCGCGGTCGGCGACCTCGCGGACAAGGGCGCCGAAACACTCCTCGACGGGCTCGCCCACTTCCCCGAGGTGTCCGCACGCGCCGAGACGGAGCAGTGGCTCGCCCGGCGCGAACCCGCCGCCGCCGCCCGCGAACTGCTCGCCGCCGCCCGCGGCGACGACGGCGGCGCGCCGCTGCGCCGGCTCCACTGCCAGCAGGCGCTCACCCTCGTCGGCCCGGCCGCCGAGCCCTCCGTACGCGCCGTTCTCGACGACGCCCAACTGGGTGGCCTCGCCCGGGTCTGGCTCGCGGAGCGGGGCGCCGCGGACGTGCCGGCGCCGCCGGAGTCCATGATCTTCTGGCTGGCCATCGACACGATCGCCGCGCAACTTGCGGCCGGGGGCGAGGCGGCCGAGCTCCAGGACCTCGTGGAGGGCCTGGTCGCGGGTCACAGCGGCTTCTTCGACGCGGCGTGGCGGGTGGACCACCCGGCGACGGCGGACGTGCTGGAGGCGATGGGGCGGCTGCACAGGGACAAGCAGACGGCGAAGGAGGCCCGGAAGGCGGCCTTCAAGTCCCGGTCGGCTCACTGAGCCGCGCTTGCGCGGCGTTCTCGGGGCGGGGCCGGTCAGGGCGTGGCGTCCCGGGGTTGCGCCCCCCGTGGGCCCCTGCCGGGGGTGGGTGCGGGGGCGGGGCCTCCGGAGGGGGAAAGCAGTCCCGGACATGCCCCCGGAGCGGCACCCGGAGGCCAAGCGAAACGGACCCGGGCCACGCCGCCGGTGCGGCCCGGAGCATGGACGGCGACCCGGTCGCCGTTCGCGCCGAACGCCCGGGCGACGGCACGGCCGAGGCCCCGGGACGCACCGCTGACGAGGACGCGGCGTCCGTGGAGGGCATTGTCATGTCAGCGGAGGCCTCTCTCGAAGTCGTGCGGCGTTCAAGTGCCGTTTGTACGCGGGCAGGAGGGTGTGGCACACATCAGCCGGCCCTCAGGAGACATCGATGTCGCTCACCCGCAGGGAATTCACCAGGCAGTCCGCTCTGACCGGCGCGGGCGTCGCCCTCACCGGCGCCGTGGGTGCGCTCGCTTCCGCTCCCGGCGCCCTCGCGGCGGAGGAGCGACCCCGCGCGGAGACCCATGACGGTCGTGAGCCGGGCTACGGCCCGCTGGTGCCGGACCCGGACGGACTGCTCGCGCTGCCCGCCGGGTTCCGGTACCGCGTCCTCACCCGTACCGGCGTCACCGAGCTGGAGTCGGGGGACCTCAGTCCCGGTAAGCACGACGGCACCGCGACGTTCGAGGGGCCGCGCGGGGTGACCCTGCTCGTCGTCAACCATGAACTCAAGGGCGACCGCTCCAAGATCGCCCACCCCGTGCCGCTCGCCGAGGGCCTCGTGTACGACCCCGCCGCGCCTGGTGGCTGCACCGTCGTCGAGAGCCACCGCAGCGGCGAGGTCGCCCAGTGGGTCGGGGTCGCCGGCACCGCGCAGAACTGCGCCGGTGGCTCCACCCCCTGGGGCACATGGCTCACCTGTGAGGAGACCGAGGACAGGGCCGGCCAGAACGGCATGACCAAGGACCACGGCTATGTCTTCGAGGTCGACCCCTGCGACCGCCGCGCCAACCGGGACCCGAAGCCGGTCAAGGCGCTCGGCCGGTTCGCCCACGAGGCCGTCGTCGTCGACCCGAAGCGCGGGCACCTGTACCTCACGGAGGACGCCGACACCCCCAACGGTCTGCTCTACCGCTGGGTGCCGCCGCACGGCTTCAAGCACGGCCGCGGGCAGTTGCGCACCCTCGCCGACGACGCCGGCGTGCTGCAGGCGGCCCGGTGCTACGACTCCGGCGGCCGGTTCGTCGACGACCTCGCCCGCGCCGTGAAGATCGGCACGGTGTACGGCGTGGACTGGGCCGAGGTGCCCGACCGTGACGCGCGGAACGTCTCCGTGCGCAAGCAGTTCAAGGACAACGAGGTCACCCGGGGCCGCAAGCTGGAGGGCATGTGGTGGGGTGACGGCGGCGCCTATGTCGTGTCCTCGTACGCCCGTGAGGAGAGCCCGGAGCAGCACGACGGCCAGGTCTGGTTCTACGACCCGCGCCGCCGGACGCTGACCCTGAAGGTGCTGTTCGGCATGAACCCCGATCCGTCGAAGGACGGCGCGTACGACGGCCCCGACAACATCACGGTCTCCCCGTACGGCGGCCTGATCCTCGCCGAGGACGGCGAGGGCGTGCAGCACCTGATCGGCGCCACGGACAGCGGCCGTACGTACCCCATCGCCCGCAACGAGCTGAACCTCGGCACCGAGGACGATCCGGACTTCAGCGAATTCGCGGGTGTCGTCTTCTCGCCGGACGGGCGGACCCTGTACGCCAGCATCCAGTCTCCGGGCATTCTGTTCGCGATCACCGGCCCGTGGAAGCGGCAGCCGAACCGGCGCTGAGCGGGCGGGACACGGCCTCTCCGGCACCCGTTCGGGGCCCCGGCGATGCCGTATTCGGCATGGTGGCGCTGCTTGGGCGAGGCCCCGCGGCCGACTGGCCCTGGAAGTGAAAACGTCCGGGCGTGGCGTGGCGGGGGGCCGGGGGCGCATACTTCAGGCAATGACAAAGTCAGCCGGTTCCCGGCGCCACCTGCCGTCCAGCCCCTTCAACCGTCCGTCCCTGGAAGAGCCGCCGATCGAGTGTTTCGAAGCGGGCGACAGGGTGTCCCACGATCAGTTCGGCCTCGGAAGAGTCCTTGCCGTGGAGGGAGACAATGCCGCTGTGCTCGTCGACTTCTCCGGCAGGCAGGGCCGTATCCTCAGCCCGTTCTCCAAACTGGCCAAACTCTGAGCACCGTTTTTGAGCATCCCCTCCGCCGGGGGCGTCCGTCGCTGTGACGGGTGCCCCCGGCGGACTGTTTCAGAGCGCCTGCGCGGCCGGCTTGACCATGCCGCGCACGGTGCGCGACTTCACGAAGTCGCCCATGGCGGTCATCTCCCACTCGCCGGAGAACTGCTTGATCAGCTTGGCCATCATCACGCCGGTCTGCGGCTCCGCGCCGGTCAGGTCGAAGCGGACCAGCTCCTCGCCCGTCGCGGCGTCCAGCAGCCGGCAGTAGGCCTTGGCGACCTCGGTGAACTTCTGCCCGGAGAAGGAGTTGACCGTGAAGACGAGGCCCGTCGCATCTGCGGGCAGCCTGCCCAGGTCCACGACGATGACCTCGTCGTCGCCCGCGCCCTCGCCGGTCAGATTGTCGCCGGAGTGCTTGATGGAGCCGTTCAGGATGGACAGCTTGCCGAAGTAGCAGCTGTCCAGGTGGTTGCGGTTGGGGCCGTAGGCGATGACGGAGGCGTCGAGGTCGATGTCCTTGCCGCGGAAGGCGGGCTCCCAGCCCAGGCCCATCTTGACCTGGGACAGAAGCGGACGGCCGCCCTTGACCAGGGACACCGTCTGGTTCTTCTGCAGACTGACCCGGCCCTTGTCCAGGTTGATCTTGCCGGCGCCCGGTGCGGGCGCGGCCGGTGGAGCGGCGGGCGGCGGGGTGGCCGCGACCCTGGGGTCAGCGGGCGGGGCGGCCGCGACGGGCGGGGCTGCGGGGGCAGCCGCCGGGGCGGCCGCGGGCTCCTCGTCGACCGAGACGCCGAAGTCCGTGGCGATGCCCGCCAGGCCGTTCGCATAGCCCTGGCCCACCGCGCGGACCTTCCAGGCTCCGTTGCGCAGGTAGATCTCGACGACGACCAGTGCGGTCTCCGAGCCGAGCTGCGGCGGGGTGAAGGTGGCGATCGGGCTGCCGTCGTCGCCATTGCGGATGGTGGCGGTCGGCTCGACGCCCTGGAAGGTCTGGCCGGCCGCGTCCGGGCTGGCCGTGACGACGATCTTCTCGATGCCGGGCGGCACGACCGCCGTGTCCACGACGATCGCGTCCGGCGCCGTGCCGCCGCCGGAGCGGTAGGTGACTCCGGGGCCCTGGGGCTGGTTGTAGAAGATGAAGTCGTCGTCGGAGCGCACCTTGCCGTCGGCGGTGAGCAGCAGGCCCGATACGTCGAGCCGCACCGGGGCGGCGACGTCCACCGCCACGCGCGGGGCGGTCAGAGGGATGTTCGAGCCGGGGGTCATAGCTGTCATGCCTGGGTAACGAGCGAGTCCGCTTTGCCGTTCCCTTACCTTGGTCACCTGTTGCGAGGGTGATTTCGCGCCATGCGCTCATTTCCGAACTTGTACGCACCCGTCCATCGCGCCATCACCAGTTGCGCGTCCCCCGACTCGAGCTCCGTGAGGAACTTCTGGGCGCGCGGACCGCGCAGGGTGCCTGCCGCGCGGCCGCGGTGGGTGATGACGACCGTGCCGTCGCCCTGCTGTGCGTAAGTGAAGCCGAAAGGTCTCGCCATGACCGTCATCCTGGCGGGTCCCGGTCAAGGGGGCACATGGTTTTCCGGTCAGTGCGGCCACCGGGGCGGATCGGTGGTGAAGTGGCCTCCCAGGTGGGCGTGGGCCGGGTTGTCCGGGTCGAGCTCTCCCTGCTCGGCGATGAGCTTCTCCGCGTACTGCTCGGAGTCGTCCTGCGGGTCGTAGCCGAGTGCACGGGCGGAGGCCAGGTCCCACCACAGGCGGGTGTTGGCCGACGAGCCGTAGACCACCGCATGGCCGACGTTCTCGGCCGTGAGTGCCGCGTGGAACAGCCGTGCGCCGTCGCCGGGGCTCATCCAGACGGAGAGCATCCGTACCGAAGTGGGTTCCATGAAGCAGGAGCCGATGCGCACGGAGACGGTCTCCAGGCCGTGCAGGTCCCAGTACAGCTGGGCCAGGTCCTCGCCGAAGCACTTGGACAGGCCGTAGAAGGTGTCCGGGCGGTGGCGGGTCTCGACGGGGATCAGCGCATCGGGGGCGATCGGCGCCTCGCCTGCGGGGCGCGGCACGAACCCGACCGCGTGATTGCTGGACGCGAAGACGACGCGCCTCACCCCTTCCTCGCGCGCGGCCTCGTAGAGGTTGTAGGTCCCCTCGATGTTGGAGCGCAGGATCCTGTCGAACGAGGCCTCAAGGGAGATGCCCGCGAGGTGGATGATCCCGTCGACGCCGCGCACGGCCTCGCGCAGGGCGTCCCTGTCGGCGAGGTCGGCGGTGATCGCGTTCGGCTCGCCCTCGATGGGGGTGACGTCGAAGAGACGGAGGTCATAGCCGTAGGCGGGGAGCAGGCCGCGCATCAGGGTGCCGAGCCCGCCGGCGGCGCCGGTGAGCAGAACGGTGGGGGCATCGGGCATGGGCGGATCTCCTTCGTTGCACAAATCCATGGACAGTATTCACATGTGTGGACACGCTAGGGAGCGACCGGGGTGCCGTCAAGTGTCCCGCGAGGCGGGTGATTCCGTGCCTGGAATGCGGGTTTCCGTCTTGACCGGCGCGCGCGGGCTGCCCTAGCGTGGTCGGTGTTCAGAAATATGGACGTCGATCAGAATTGTGCACGGGCTCGCAGCCCGGAGCACGGCCCAGGGAGCGCCCGTGACCTCAGACCCGCTCGCAGCCCGGCTCGCCCGGGTCCAGGGACCGCTGTTCTTTCCCGTCACCGCGTACGGACCGGACGGCGCTCTCGACCTCGAAGCATTCCGTGTGCATGTGGCACGGGGAGTCGACGCAGGCGCCGCCGCGGTCTTCGCCTGCTGCGGGACGGGGGAGTTCCACGCCCTGACCCTTGAGGAGTTCCGCGACTGTGTCGCCGCGGCCGTCGAGGAGACGGCCGGCCGGGTGCCCGTCCTCGCGGGCACCGGCTACGGCGCCGCGCTCGCCGCGCAGTACGCCAGGATCGCCGAGGAGGCCGGCGCGGAGGGTCTGCTCGCCCTGCCGCCCTACCTGGTCGTCGCCGACCAGGCAGGGCTCGTCCGCCACTACACCCACCTGGCCGCGGCCACGTCCCTCGACGTCATCGTCTACCAGCGGGACAACGCGATCTTCACGCCGGAGAGGGTCGTCGAACTCGCCCGCGTCGACAAGATCATCGGGCTGAAGGACGGCCTCGGAGACCTCGACCTGATGCAGCGGGTCGTCAGCGCGGTACGCCGCGAGGTGCCCGAGCGCGACTTCCTCTACTTCAACGGGCTGCCCACCGCCGAGCTCACCGCTCTCGCCTACCGCGGCATCGGGATCATCCTCTACTCCTCCGCCGTCTTCGCGTTCGCCCCCGACATCGCCCTCGCCTTCCACCGGGCGCTCACCACCGGCGACGACAAGACGGTCGGCCGCCTCCTCGACGGCTTCTTCGTACCGCTGGTGGAGCTGCGCAACGAAGGCCGCGGCTACGCCGTGTCGCTCGTCAAGGCCGGCGTACGGCTCGAGGGGCTCGACGTCGGCGAAGTGCGGCCGCCGCTGACCGAGCCGACGGACCGGCACATCGAGGAGCTCGCGGCGCTCATCGAGCAGGGCAGGGCGCTGCTGGAGGGCGACGCGTGAGGGCCTCCGCCTTCCTGTATCCGTGGGACGTCGTCGGCGACGCGGAGGCCGCGGTCCGCGTCGCGGACCTCGGGGTCCGGCAGGTCACGCTCGCCGCGGCCTACCACTCCACCAGTGCGCTGACGCCGCGTCACCAGGCGCACCGGATCGTCACCGCCGAGCACGCCGCCGTGCTCTACCCGCCGGACGCCGAACGCTGGGCGGGGCGCGAGCTGCGGCCGTACCCGGCGGGACCGTGGGCGAGCGGGGACGCGTACGGCGAGGCGGCGGCCGCTCTCGGCGACGCGGGGCTCGACGTCCACACCTGGGTGGTCCTCGCACACAACTCCCGTATGGGAAACGAGCATCCCGGCACCTCGGTCGTCAACGCCTACGGCGACCGCTACCCCTGGGCACCCTGCATCGCGCAGCCCGAGGTCCGCGCATACCTGGTGTCGCTCGCGGCGGAGGCGGCCGTACGGCCCGGCGCGCGCGGTACCGAACTCGAGTCCTGCGGCTGGTACGGCATGGCCCATCTGCACGCCCACGACAAGACCGCCGGGGTCGGACTCGGCGACGCGGCGCAGTACCTGATGTCGCTCTGCTTCTGTCCGTCCTGCCGCGACGGTTACGGGCACCGGGGCCTCGATCCGGACCGGCTCGCGGTGGCGGTGCGCGCCGCCCTCGAACCTGTGTGGCGCGGCGAATCGGCGGAACCGGAGCCGCTCGACCGGGCATGGGCGCGGGAGGTATGGGACTTCCGTACGCGCACGGCCCGTACGCTCCAGGAAGCAGCCGTCGGGGCTGTACGGGCCGCGGCGCCGGCGGGCTTCCAGGTGCTGCTGCACGCCGACCCCGCCGCACACCACTGCGGCGCCAACGCGGGCGTGGACCCGGCGCACATCCTGTCGGTCGCCGACGGAGTGGTCGTACCGTGCACGGGCGACCCCCGTCTGCTCGCGCCGTTCGCGGAGCACGCGACGGCGGGCACGGTGCTCGCGGCGAACCTGACGGTGGTGAGCGGTATGGGCGGCACCCCACAGACCCTGTCCTCGGACCTGGAACGAGCGGCGTCCCTGGGCGCGACGGAAGTGCGTCTGTATCACGCGGGCCTGGCCTCCGCGGCGGACCTGGCGGCCGTCCGCTCGGCCCTGACGCAGCTTCCGGGCGCAGCCCCCTGACGTAGCCCTCGGCGCAGCCCCGCCGAGGTGCCCGGCGGCTGTGCCGATCCGCTCGGCGCACGAGGACGTCAGCGCTTGCGCGGCTTCTCGTGCCGGGCGGTTCCGGGCCGGGCGGGTCCGGGCCGGGTCTCGGGGAGGGGCGTTTCGCCGGAAAAGGACCGCCACGCCAGGAACGCCCCCACGATCACACCCGCTCCGCCCACCAAGGCCAGCAGCACCCGGACGTCGACCACCGCCACCAGGCCCGCGCCCAGTGCCAGGGCCACCGCGTTCGGCACGAACATCAGCGTGTTCGCGGTGGCGGCGGTGCGGCCCACGATCGCGTCCGGTGTGTCCCGCTGCACCGCCGTCATCGCCGCGATCAGCACGCACGGCAGCCCCAGACCGATCGCCGCGCTGCACACCATCGCCACTGCGTCGTACGGCAGCACCCGCAGTCCCACCCCCGCCGCGAACACCGCGATGCCGGACGCCGCGAACAACCGCTCCGGCAGCCGGCGCAACAGGGGTCCCGCCAGCAGCCCGGCGAGCACCGAGCCGAGACCCTGCACCGCATACAGCAGACCGACGAACGCGGGCGAGTGCCCCAGCACCTTGTCCGTGACGGCGTAGATCAGCGCGCCGTTCAGGCCGGCCAGCCCCATCGTCAACGCCCCGCCGAGCACGAGCGGGCGCAGAGACGCAGAACGCCACAGGGAGCGCGCCCCCTCCAGGGTGTCGCTGCCCCAACTGCCTTGCCGAGGCGTCGGCTTCGCCTCCCGGACCCGCATCAGCGCGAAGATCCCCGCAGCGAGCGCGAAGGACATCGCGTCCAGAAGTGCCACGGAAGCACCGCCTGACCGGGTGAACAGTGCGGCGCCGGCAAGCGGGGCGAGCAGCTTCATGCCCTCGTTCGCCGTCATGCGCAGTCCGTTGAAGTCGCCCAGGAGGCGCGGTTCGACGGCCGCCGCCACGAGCCCGGCCTCCGCGGCGTCGTGGACGACCGAGCTCACCCCGTACAGGATCAGCACCGCGAACAGGATCCACACCCGGGCCGCGGAGTCCACCGCGAGCAGCGGCAGCAGCAGGAGGGACATGGCGAGGTTCGTCAGGATCAGCAGCGGCCTGCGGCGCACCCGGTCGGCGACCGTGCCCAGCAGCGGCCCGACCAGGACGGGCGCCCACATCGCGAACGTCGTGAGTGCCGCCAGACTGTCCGAGCCCGTCAGCGACTTGACCCAGACTCCGGCCACCAGCCACATCGCGGAAGTCCCGAAGCCGGAGACGACCACTCCGGACAGGTACAGCCCCGCGTTGCGGTCCTTCAGTACTGATCCCGCCGCCCATCGCATCCCTCGCGCCCGCCCTTCCGCCCTGCCGCTCCGGTCTTCGTGAGCAACCTGGCATCTAAGGCCCCTCGGAGAGATCGGGCAGTTGACCTATCCCGACGGCACTGCGAGTAGTGCGGTAGTGAGCGGGAGGCCCGACGCCCGTCAGCCCACTTCCGGCGCGGGGGCGTTCGGCTCCTCGGCGGCTCGGCCGCGTCGTTCGTGGCGCAGGGCCGCACCGGTGACCAGCGCGCCCAAGCCCTCCCACAGGCCTACGCCGAGGAAGCCGGACGGGGCACGGCCGGTGACGACCGCCAGGGTCAATACGGCACAGGTCAGCAGGCGAAACGGGACCGTCCAGCGGAAGAAGGGCTTCCAGTCCGCGAGTGCGGCCAACACGTAGTAGACACCCATATTGACCGCTGCCATCGAGGAAGCGGTGAGGAAGACCAGGGTGTGGTCGCCGTCCGCGCGGCGGGCGTCGGCCAGGGGTTCGAAGCCCATCGTCGTCAGAAGGGCGTCCGGGGCTATCAGTCCCAGGACGCCCAGCACGGCAGCCAGGATGCCGAAGACCGCCATCGTCCAGCCGGACAGGGAACGGGGCAGGGCACGCACAGAAGTCCTCCGTAGGACAGGGCCGTTGAGGGCTCCTGCATACAGTGCGCAGTGTCCCGCCGCCCAGGGGCCGCCCGCAGGGCAGGCGCGACACGTTCCTCCCCGTTCCGCAGCCGGCACTGTACGGCCGGATCCGCGTGGAACAGTGCAGGAAAGCATTGGAGGTTGGGACCATGCAGTTCACCCGCGTCCGGCACGCCCTTGTGGGTGCGCTCGCCACGCTCGCCCTCGTCCCGCTCGCGGCCTGCGGCCAGGACGATTCCACGGCTTCGTCGCCCGCGCCCGCGCCGTCCGCGGCCTCGTCGGCGTCCGCCGGAAAGACGGTGCCCGGAACGGACGCGAAGCCGGTCGCGCGCGAGTTCAAGGAACTGGAGCGCAAGTTCGACGCGCGCTTGGGCGTCTACGCCGTCGACACCGGCACCGGGCGCGAGGTCGCCCACAACGACGGCGAGCGGTTCGCCTACGCCTCCACGTTCAAGGCGCTGGCCGCTGGTGCCGTGCTCCGGAAGTACTCCCTGAGCGGCATGGACCGGATCATCACGTACTCCAAGGACGATCTCATCCACCACTCCCCGGTGACCGAGAAGCACGTCGACACCGGCATGAGCCTGGGCGCACTGTGCGAGGCCGCCGTCCGCCACAGCGACAACGCCGCGGCCAACCTCCTCTTCGACCAGCTCGGCGGGCCCCAGGGACTGGACGCCGTGCTCGAAGAGCTCGGCGACGACGTCACCAGGATGGAGCGCCGCGAGCCTGAGCTCAGCCGCTGGGCGCCGGGCGAGACGCGGGACACGACCACCCCGCGGGCGCTGGCCGGGGACCTGCGGGCGTTTGTCCTCGGCGACGTCCTCGGCAAGGGCGAACGCGCACAGCTCACGAAGTGGCTGCGGACCAACGTCACGGGGGACGACCTCATCAGGGCCGGGGTGCCCAAGGGCTGGGTGGTCGGCGACAAGACCGGAACCGGCAGCGGCTACGGCGCCCGCAACGACATCGCCGTGGTGTGGCCGCCCGACTCCGCGCCCATCGTCATGGCGATCATGTCGAACCGCGCCACCGAGGACGCAGCACATGACGACAAACTGATCGCGGAAGCGGCGTCCGTCGTCGCGGCCACCCTGTCGTAGCGGGCGTCTCGGGCCGAGTCGGCCGGCCGGCGCCTCAGCCCAGCGCCGCCTCCATCATCTCCCGCGCCACCGGCGCCGCCAGCCCGTTGCCGCTGACCTCGGAACGCTCGGCCCCCGAGTCCTCGATGAGGACGGCGACGGCGACCTCCTTGCCGCTGCCGGGGTCCTTGGCGTACGACGTGAACCAGGCGTACGGCGTCTTGCTGTTGTTCTCGCCGTGCTGCGCCGTGCCCGTCTTGCCGCCGACCTCGGCCCCCGGGATCTGCGCGTTCGACCCGGTGCCCTCCTCGACGACGGTCTCCATCGCGCTGCGCAGCTGCTCAGCGGTCGCGGACGACACGATCCGCCGGGAGTCGCCGTCCTCGTAGGACTGCAAGGTGTCGCCGTCCGCGGAGACCACCTTGGAGACCATGTGCGGCGACTCCATGACGCCGTCGTTCGCAATGGCGGCCGACACCAGCGACATCTGGAGCGGGGTGGCGGTCACATCGAACTGGCCGATGCCGGTCAACGCGGTGGACGACGCGTTCATCCCGGACGGGTACACACTCGCCGACGCCCGCACCGGCACGTCCTGCTTCTTGTCGTTGAAGCCGAACTTCTCTGCCATCGCCCGCACCTTGTCCTGCCCCAGGTCCACGGCCATCTTGCCGAAGACGTTGTTGCACGAGTACTGCAGCGCCGTGCGGATCGTCGCGTCCTCGCAGGGCGCGGACGGATTCTCGTTCTCGAGGTCGGTGCGGGTGCCGGGCAGCCGGTACGGGTCGGGGCTGTCGGTCTTCTCGTCGGCGGACCCGTACAGGCCGTCCTCCAGCGCGGCCGCCGCGACGACCAGCTTGAACGTCGAGCCGGGCGGCAACGGCTGCCTCAGTGCCCGGTTCAGCAGCGGCTTGTCCTCCCGGTCGAGCAGCTTCTGCCAGGCGTCGCCGTCCGAGGTGCCGCTGATGGTCGACGGGTCGTACGACGGGGTGCTGACCATGCCGAGGACTTCCCCGGTCTTCGGGTCGATCGCGACGGCCGCGCCCTTCGCGTTGCCGAGCGCCTCGAAGCCGGCCTTCTGGACCGCCGGGTCGATCGTGGTCACCACGTCACCGGGCTCCTGCTGCTTGCCGGTGAGCGCGTCGACCGGGCTCTTCACCCGGAGGTCGGTGCCGTCCAGGACACCCGAGTAGATGCCCTCGAGCTGGGTCGAGCCGTACGCCTGCGAGCTGTAGCCGGTGACCGCCGAGTACAGCGCGCCGTCGGTGTAGCTGCGCTTGTACGCGAGGTCACCGCCCTCCGTCCTCTTCGAGCCTGTGACCGCGGAACCGGCCACGACGATGTCGCCCAGCGGCTGCGCGTACTGCGCGATGACCTTCCGCCGGTTGCTTTCCTGGTCCGTGAGCGCCTGCGCCTCGTAGCCCTGCACCCAGGTCGCCCGCACCAGCAGGGCGAGCACCAGGAGCAGACTGAAGACGGCGGCGCGCCTGATCGTCTTGTTCATCCCGTACGAGGGACGAGCGGCAGAGGGTGTTCCGTTCCGGTCCGCCCGTTTTCTCATGGTCTCTTCATCTCTGCGGCGGACAGGTGCCGCGGACCGGTGCGCGGGGGCGGTCGGGTGCCGCGGACGGGTGCGCGGGCGGCAGGGGCAGGGGGCTCAGCGGGGCGAGATGAAGCCCGACTCGTACGCCGCGATCACCGCCTGGGTGCGGTCCCGTGCGCCGATCTTGGCGAGGACCGACGCCACGTGGGTCTTCACGGTCGCCGGGCCGACCCCCATCCGCCCGGCGATCTCCGCGTTCGTCAGTCCGGTGGCCATCAGCCGCAGGACCTCCGCCTCACGCTCGGTCAGGCGGGCCGCCCACGGCGGCGCAGCCTCCCGCCGCCGTCGGCCGTATTCGGCGGCGAGCGCACGCACGGCGGACGGGAACAGCAGCGAGTCGCTGCGCGCGACCAACCGCACCGCCTGCACCAGTTCCTCCGCCGCCGCCCGTTTCAGAAGGAAGCCGGCCGCTCCGGCGCGCAGCGCGTCGTACACATAGGAATCGTTCTCGAACGTCGTCACGACGACGATGCGAGGCGGCTCCTCGGAAGTGGAGAGGATCTGCTCGGTGGCCCGTATTCCGTCGATCTCCGGCATGCGCACATCCATCAGAACCACATCGGGCCGCCGTTCCCGCACCACGGAAACCGCCTCCGCTCCCGACGCCGCCTCGCCGACGACCGTCAGGTCGGGCTCGGCGTCGAGGATCACCCGCAGCGCCGTGCGGACCATCCGCTCGTCGTCGGCGAGGACGACCCGGATCGTGCTCATCGGTTCCCCTTCAGCGGAAGCCGGGCGGTCAGCCGCCACACCGCGCCGCGCGGGCCGGCCTCGGCGCGGCCGCCGAGCAGCGCGGCCCGCTCCGCCGCGCCGCGCAGGCCCCGCCCGCCTCCCGGGCGCACCACCGGCGCCCGCTCGGGCAGAGGGTTCTCCATCGTGATCTCCAGTCCTTCGCCGGCCACGGCGATCCCCAGCGTCACCGGTGAACCCCCGGCATGGCGAAGGGCGTTGCTCAGCCCTTCCTGGACGATCCGGTACGCCTCGCGGGACACGGGCGCCGGCACGGCGGCGAGCTCCCCCTCGACGTGCAGCGACACGGGTACACCGCCGCGCGACACCAGCCCGTCGAGCGCCGTGAGCGTCGGCCCGCAGAGCCGACCGGCTCCGTCACCGTCCTGCCGCAGCAGACCGATTACGGCGTCGAGTTCCCCGACCGTGCGCCGGGTGGTCTCCTCGATCGCGGCCAGCGCCTCCCGTACGAACGCAACGTCGCTGTCCAGCACTTTGCGGGCAGCTCCCGCCTGCAAGGTGACGGCGGAGAGCGCGTGACCGACGGAGTCGTGCAGTTCGCGGGCGAGGCGGTTGCGCTCGGCGAGCTCCGTCGCCCGCTGCTCGGCCGCGGCCAGCCGGTCGGCCGGGGTGGGGCCGAGCAGTACCGGCGCCAGGCGGGCCAGCAGAGCCCCCGCCGCGGCGGACACGGCCGCGAGGGCCAGCAACATCCCCACGCCGGCGAGCGGCAGCAGCACCGCCGACCAGGCGGTGTCCGGCACGTGAAGGAAATCCCGTACCCCTGCGAACACCGGCGCGACGATCAGCCCGCCGGCGAACGGGGGCAGCGCGAGTGACGCTCCGCTGACCAGCGCGCCGAGCCCCAGATGCAGGATGAGCCAGCCCGCGGAGCGCGTCCGCGCCGCCCGGCTGCGCGCCTGCCCCTCTGCGAGCCGCTCGGCCGGCACCCCGCACAGTGCCCGGGCGGCGGCCACCGACAGCGGTCTGGCCATGGGGAAAAGTCCGGCGACGGCGACGAGCGGGAGGGCGAAGGCGTACGAACCGAACTGCAGCGCCGCCGAGCCCGCGAACAGGTTCCTCTCCTCGGTCAGCGGACCGATGACCACCATGCCCACCAGCCAGAACGGCATCAACAGCGCGCCGCCGAGGACCAGATGGACCCAGCGCAGCCTGGCTCGGTGGCCGAGCAGGGCACGCACGGCCCGCCGTACGGAGCCGGCCTGCCGTCCCGAAGCGGCCTGCCGCAACGAAGCGGAGTACGTCACGCGCCGCGCCGGCGGAGCAGGGAGGCGACGGCGCACGCGAGCAGCAGGCCGGCGATCATCTCCCCAATGTAGGTGAGCATCAGCAGCGCCGAGGGCGACTTTCCCTCATCGCTGTCCGGCATGAGCGAGGCCAGCAGCAGCCACCCGCCCCAGGTGCCCAGGGCGCTGGACCCGACCCACGCCATGGCCAGCGGCGACTTCACGGACAGGGTGGGCCGGAGCCGGAAGGCGAGCAGCAGGACGCCGGCGACGGCGACGGCGGCAAAGCCGATGCGGGTCGCCTCCTGCAGATAGAAGTCCGTGGCCCGCTGCGCGGCACTGTCCGCGGAGAGCGCGACGGTCGAACCGGTCGCCCACAGCACATGCATGACGGCCGGGAACAGCGCGAGCAGCGAACCGGCGACGGCGGTCCTGCGCATGAAGGCGCCCGTGGCACCGGTCGGCAGATCCCACACCCTGCCCCGCCACAGATGACCCCAGCGGTCCTTGGCGTAGAGCACGAACAGCGTGCCGAGAGTGAGTCCCTGGAGGATGAAGCCGCCGTAGACGACTGCGAACACCCAGTCGCGGAGGAACGGCTCGGCGGAGTCCTGAGTCCTGGTGCCGCCGAACGCGACGCCGATCTGTTGCAGCGGAAAGCCGACCATGATCGGCGCCAGAAGCCCGGTCGCTGCCCACATCGGCACGGCAAGCAGCCAGGCGCGGACCCTGAGGCCCCACGGCCGGGTCAGCAGCAGCGCCAGGACGACGACGGCGCCGTCCATCAGCACCGTGACGCTGTTGGCCACGGCCATGACGACACGGTGGTCGAGGAGCGCGCTCCCGTCGGGAATCCCGACATGGCTGCCCGCGATCCACGAGATCTTGAGTCCGAGATACGGCACGCAGGCCGCGATCGCGACGGCGGCCAGTGCCGCCCTGCCGGGGTGGATCCGCCGAGGAAGGCCGGTGTCGGCCGAGGTCGTTGTCATGCCCCCACCGTGCCGCCCGCAGCTGCTCTCCCACCTCCTGCCGGACGACGATCCCCCTCCGCCGCACGGGGGAGCCCGACTGCCGGCAAGGCGGGGCGCCGCACCTCAAGGGCCTGTGGGCGCGCCCCGGGGCGGGGAGCGTCATCGCAGCTCGAGCACCACCTCGTCCGTCTCCTTGCCCCGCGCATTCGCGAAGCCCCGGTCCCGCCCCGTCACCACGAACCCGCATTTCTCCAGCACCCTGATCGACCCCGCGTTGTCCGCGGCCGCACGGGCGTGCAGCGGACGCGTCGGAACCAGGTCCAGCATCGCGCGCAGAGCGAGCGTGGCGATGCCACGGCCCCAGTGGGCGCGGTCGATGAAGTACGTGACCTCCCGCTCGTGCGGCGGCCCGTACACCGCCGTGTGGCCGGCGACCACTTTGTCGGCGAGCACTGTGCGTATCACCGCGTCCGACACGCGGATGCGCGCCCAGTGGGCGTCGAACGCGGCGCGGTCCGTCGGATCCTTGCTGGTGAAGGCCGCCATCCGGCTGGACTCGGGGTCGCTCATGTGCCTGAAGAAGACGGGCAGATCGGCGTCCTCCACCTCGCGCAGCACGATGTCCACGGTCAGAGCCTCCGGGTCGCGAGTGTCAGCCGGTCGCGTGCGTCGAACAGCGCGTCCTTGATCATCTGTTCGTGCGCGGGCGTGAGCCGGGCCACCGGTACCGAGCAGCTGATCGCGTCGCGAGCCGGGGTGCGGTAGGGGATGGCGATGCCGAAGCAACGCAGCCCCAGGGTGTTCTCCTCGCGGTCCACGGCGTAGCCCTGCTCGCGGATGACGTGCAGCTCCTCGATGAGCTTCTCGCGGTCGGTGATGGTGTGTTCGGTGAGCGGCGCGAGCGTCTCGGGCAGCATCTTGCGCACCTGCTCGTCGCTGTGGGTGGCGAGCAGCGCCTTGCCGAGCGAGGTGGAGTGCGCGGGCAGCCGCCGCCCCACCCGGGTGAAGGGGCGCAGATAGTGCTGTGACTGCCGCGTCGCCAGGTACACAATGTTCGTGCCGTCGAGACGCGCGAGGTGAATGGTCTCCGTGGTGTCGTCGGAGAGCCGGTCCAGGGTGGGCCGGGCGGCCGCCACGACCTCGTCGCCGTCGATGTACGACGTGCCGACGAGCAGGGCGCGGACCCCGATGCCGTATCGCGTCCCGGTCGCGTCCGTTTCCACCCAGCCGAGCTCGACGAGGGTGCGCAGCAGCATGTAGAGACTGGACTTGGGGTAGCCGACGGCCTCCTGGACGGCGGCGAGCGAGTGCATGCCCGGGCGGCCGGCGAAGTATTCGAGCAACTCGACCGTCCGTACTGCGGACTTGACCTGTGCCCCACCGGAATCGGCAGCTGACATTGCTCTACGCCCCTTCTTGACCGCGCGGAACGCCCGGAAATAGAGTCCCAGCATATTCACCACCAGGAACTGTGTTCAGAATACCGAACAACCCCGGTGGGTGGCAGAGACCGGAAGGAAGCCGCGGTGGCAGCAGCACCAGTCTGGAGTGTCGACCCCCGAACGGGGAAGCAGCGCGAGCAGGTTGCGGTGGAAGCCACAGTCGCGGAGGTCGACGCCGCCGTACGGGCCGCACACGACGCCCGCGCCTCGCTCGCCGACCGGGCCGTCCGCGCCGCGTTCCTGCGCATCGCCGCTCAGCGCCTCGAGGACGCGAAGGAACATCTCGTCGAGGCCGCCGACGCGGAGACGGCCCTGGGCCCGGTCCGGCTGACCGGCGAACTGACCCGCACCTGCTACCAGTTGCGCGCCTTCGCGGATGTCGTCGACGAGGGCGCCTTCCTCGGCGTGATCATCGACCATCCGGACGAGACCGCGACCCCGCCCGTTCCGGACCTGCGCCGCTACAAGGTGCCGCTCGGCGTCGTGGCGGTCTACGCGGCCTCGAACTTCCCGTTCGCGTTCTCCGTCCCGGGCGGCGACACCGCCAGCGCGCTGGCCGCCGGCTGCCCCGTCGTGGTCAAGGCCCACCCGGACCACCCGGCCACCTCCGAGCTGGTCGCGTCCGTGCTGCGCCGGGCCGCAGCCGAACACGGCATCCCCGGAACGGCGATCGGCCTCGTCCACGGCTTCGACGCGGGCATTCACCTGGTGCGGCACCCGCTGATCACGGCCGCCGGATTCACCGGTTCCGTACGCGGCGGACGGGCGCTGTTCGACGCCGCGGCCGCCCGCCCCGTGCCCATCCCGTTCCATGGCGAACTGGGCTCCCTCAACCCTGTCGTGATCACGGAGGCGGCCGCTGCGGAACGCGCCGAGCAGATCGGCACCGGGCTCGCGGGCTCGATGACGCTCGGCGCGGGCCAGTTCTGCGTCAAGCCCGGCCTCGTGCTGGCGCCCGCCGGTGACGCAGGCGACCAGCTCCTCAAGGCGCTGACCGACTCCGTGAGCGACACCGCCGCGGGCGTCCTGCTCGACGCCCGCATGCGCGACAACTTCGTCGCCGGCGTCACCGAACGCGCCGCCCTGCCGGGCGTCGAGGCCCCCGTCACCCCCGGCGCCGCCTCCGAGCACACCGTCAGTCCCGGCTTCCTGACCGTGCCCGCCGCCCGCCTCGCCGAGGAAGGGGCGCACGACCTCCTGCTGGAGGAGTGCTTCGGGCCGGTCACCGTCGTCGCCCGCTACGACAGCCACGACGAGGTCACCGCCGTCCTGTCCCGCCTGCCGGGCAACCTGACCGCGACCGTCCATCTGTCCACCGACGAGAGCGAAGGGAACGGCAACGGTACGCGGATCCTCGCCGAGCTGACCCCTCTCGCCGGCCGCGTCCTCGTCAACGGCTGGCCCACCGGCGTCGCCGTCGCACCGGCCCAGCACCACGGCGGCCCCTACCCGGCCACCACCTCGACGTCCACCTCAGTCGGCGCCACCGCCATCGAGCGCTGGCTGCGCCCGGTCACCTACCAGACCACCCCCGAAGCACTGCTCCCCCCGGAGCTGCGCGACGACAACCCGCTCGGTCTTCCACGGCTGGTGGACGGCCGCCTGCAACACTGATCCGCATGGAACTGAAGCTGCCCGATCTCCCCTTCCCCCTGCGGGCATACGGGCCCGAGGCCGACTGGTCATACGAAGACGGCGTGCTGACCGCCTGGGCCGGCCCCCGCCAGGACCGTTTTGTCCCCCCGACGGGCCACGCCGTCGAACCGGCCTCCGACGCGCCCCGCCTGCTCGGCGCGCCGGAGGGCGACTTCCAGCTGATCGCCCGCGTCAAAATCGGCTTCGCCGCGGCCTTCGACGCCGGCGTGCTCTATCTGCACGTCACCGAGCAGGAGTGGGCCAAGCTCTGCCTGGAGCTCTCGCCGGACAAGCCGACGGTCTGCACGGTCGTCACGCGCGGCCACTCCGACGACGCCAACTCCTTCGTGGTGGACGGCGACAGCGTCTGGCTGCGGATCAGCCGCACGGGCAAGGCATTCGCCTTTCACGCTTCCACGGACGGCGAGCAGTGGACCTTCGTCCGTATCTTCACCCTCGGCGACGAGGACCGCGCGGGCGCTGCGCTGGTCGGCTTCATGGCCCAGTCACCGGTGGGTGAAGGCTGTGTGGTCTCCTTCGACCGCATCGAGTACCGCGACAGCTGGCCGGAAGGGCTGCGCGACGGGTCCTGAGTACGCCCGCTCGCGCACGTCGGCGCGTTCGAGGCCACAGGCCTGCCGGACCCGCCGCGACGCTGCCCCCAGGGTCGGTCGCGCACGGGTTTGATGCCGAGCGCCTGCCGCGCCTCCGGGCGTTCGCCGTGCAACCGAGCCCGCCCTGCGTCGCGTCTTCTGCCCCATGATCAGAATCGCCGTCCCTGCGGATCTCGACGCCATCGCCGCCCTCCACGCGGAAGCCCGCGCCACCTACTACCGGGGCCACATCCCCGACGAGGCCTTCGACGGCCCGGCCGAGAGGGCCCGCACCCGGGCCGGCTGGGAGGGAGCGATCGGGCGGGGCGGCGTGCTGTGCGCGGAGCGGGACGGTGTCATCGCCGGCATGGCCGCCTTCCGCGAGGTGAACGGCGTCATGACCCTCACCCAGCTCCATGTCGCCCCCGAGCGCTGGCGCGTCGGCATCGGCACCGAGCTCCACGCCGCCTGCGTCGAGGAGTGGCAGCGCCAGGGCGTGACGACCGCGCGCCTCGAGGTCTTCGAGGAGAACCAGCGGGCCCAGTCCTTCTACGCCCATCACGGCTGGTACCCGGACCCGGACGAGCCGCTCGTCGGCAACCACCTGCACTTCTGCCTCACGGTGCCGACCGCCGGGTGCGCCGGCGCCGAGTAGGGGCCTTCGTCTGGATCAGGCCGGATCAGGCACCAGGGCACGCGAGCCCGGCAAGATCCAAACGAGAGAGCCTGGGGGCACCCGGCTCGACGAGCGGCTGCGTAGCGACGCTAATACGGTGTGAGTAGCGTCGCTAACGCAGGACCGGCTGATGCACTCGCCCGCGATGCGCAGGCCGCCCGCCGCCGCGCTCGAGGCGCACGCGATCCTCACCCGCGACCTGCAGCGCGCCGCGGCGCAGGGAAAGCTGCGCGTCGCCCCCGAAGTGGCCGCCCAGATGGTGATGTCGGCCAACGTCGGCGTGGCGCTGATGCTCGTCGCCCGCCCGGCGACGTTCACGGACCGGGCCGTGTCGCGCCGGGTGCGGGACGCCGTGTACGCCGCGATCCTCACCCCCGATGTGTCCGCCCCCGGGACCGGCGACGGCCACGCGACCGGGGCCGGCCCCGTGGACGTCCCGGCCGCGGCGACGCGCCTGAGCACCCTGCTGCTCGCGTCGCCCAGCCCCGCGCTCACCGCGGCGGAGGGTGCCCTGCTGGGCGAATGGCTGGACCGGGTGTCGAACGCGGACGGGCAGGAGGGGCCCGCCTCGGAATGAGCCGGGCCCGTTCTTCGTTGAGCCCCTGCGGAGGCCACCTCCGCAACGCCGCACGCCCGCACGAGCCTGGAGAGAAGAAGAACATGCGCGTCGAGATCTGGAGCGACATCGCCTGCCCCTGGTGCTACATCGGCAAGGCCCGCTTCGAGAAGGGGCTCGCCGCCTTCGCGCACCGGGACGACGTCGAGGTCGTGCACCGGTCCTTCGAGCTGGACCCGGCCCGCGCCCAGCACGACACCGCTCCGGTCGTCGAGATGCTCGCCAAGAAGTACGGCCGCACCCGCGAAGAGGCGCAGGCCATGGAGGAGCATGTCGCCTCCAACGCGCGCTCCGAGGGACTCGAGTACCGCACCGAGGGACGGGACCACGGCAACACCTTCGACATCCACCGGCTTCTGCACCTGGCCAAGGCCCGCGGCCGGCAGGACGGGCTGCTCACCCTCGCCTACCGCGCAAACTTCGCCGAGGAGCGCTCCGTCTTCGCCCCGGAGGTGCTGGTCTCGCTGGCCGTCGAGGCCGGGCTCGACGAGCCGGAGGTGCGCCGTGTCCTCGAGGACGGGACGGCCTACGCCGCCGACGTACGCGCGGACGAGCGCGAGGCAGCCGAACTGGGCGCGACAGGCGTGCCGTTCTTCGTGTTCGACCGGACGTACGGCGTCTCCGGCGGGCAGCCCGCCGAACTGTTCACCCAGGCGCTGGATCAGGCGTGGCAGGGCCGAAAGGTCACGGCCGTCGGCGCGCAGACCGCCGACGCCTGCGACGCCGACGGCGCCTGCGAGGTGCCGGCGGCCGCCGCCGAAGGCTGATTCGCAGGCAGCGCCCAACGGTTCTGGGCAGCAAGGTGTGATTGACCCCGCGGCCGCCCGACCGCAGGGTTGATCCATGGAGATCTCGCAGACGCTGATCGGCGCGGAGTTCACACCCCGCGCGACCTACCTCAACACCGCCACCAACGGACTCCTGCCACGCCGGTCCGTCCGTGCCGTCGCCGCACTCGCCGAAGAACTCGCCGAAGGACGCCCCGGCGGCTCCGGTGACTGGCAGGCAGTGAACGCCGCCCGCCGGTCCTTCGCCCGCCTGACGGGGATCGACGAAGAGCGGGTGGCCGTCGGCGGTTCGGTCTCCGTGCACGTGGAGCTGATCGCGGCTTCGCTCGCGCCCGGAGCTGAGGTGCTCTTCCCCGAGGGCGAGTACGCCTCCGTGATCACGCCCTTCTCGGTCCGCGGGGACCTCAAGCTGCGCTACGCCCCGCTCGACGAGCTCGCGGAGGCCGTCCGTCCGGGCACGGCGCTCGTCGCCTTCTCCGCCGTGCAGTCCTCCGACGGGCGGGTCGCCGACTTGGCCGCGGTACGGGCCGCAGCGGCGGCACACGGGGCCCGTACGCTCCTCGACTCCAGCCAGTCGGCCGGGTGGCTGCCACTGGCCGCGGGGGAGTGGGACTACACCGTCACCGCCGGGTACAAGTTCCTCCTCGGCCCGCGCGGCGTCTCCTTCCTCACCGTGACCGAGGATGCCCAGGACGTGCTGCTGCCCGCGCACGCGGGAACGTTCGCCGCCGAACATCTCTGGCAGACGCACACGTTGTACGGACCGATCACCGAACTCGCCCATTCCGCCCGCAGGTACGACGAGTCACCGGCCTATTTGTCGTACCACGCGGCGGAGCAGTCACTGGCGCTGCTGGAGGAGATCGGCGTCGAGACCGTTCACGCTCACGCCACGGGGCTGGCCCGGCAGTTCAGGAACGCGCTCAGGGAGCGCGGCATGGAGCCGCTGGCCGGCGACTCGGCGATCGTGGCCGTGCCCGGCCTCGGCGACCGGGCCGCCGAGCTGGCCGACGCGGGCGTCCTCGTCTCGGGGCGTGCGGGCAATCTGCGCGTCACCTTCCATCTCTACAACACGGCCGCGGACGTGGACCGTGTGATGGAGTGCCTCGCCGGCTAGAACCGCCTTCGCCGGCGCGGCGGCCCGGCCTGCCGGACCGCGGCGCCGGCGGTCCGGGGCGCCCGAACCCGGGGCGCCGGACCGCCGCATCGCTGCCCGGGGTCGTGCGTCAGGCGCGCCGCTCCGGGCAGTCCCACGTCTCCGTGCACAGGTTCGCCTCGACCTTCGCCAGCAACCGCGTGAGCTCCTGGCGCTCCTCGTCGTTCAGGCCGGCCAGGGTGTGCTCCTCCAGCTCGCCCCAGGCCGCCGACACGTCCGACAGCAGCGCGCAGCTTCGTTCCGTCGCCTCGACGAGGACGGCCCGACGGTCGGCCGGATCGGGGCAGCGGCGTACGTGGCCGGACTGCTCGAGGCGCTGCAGCATCTTGGTCACGGTCGAGGGATCGAGGTCGACGGCCTTGATCAGCTCCGACTGGCGCACCGGACCGGCGTCCCACAGCCGCATCATCACGAACTCCTGGCCGGGGTAGAGGCCCAGCTTCTTGAGCAGTTTGCCCGCGGCGATGCGGTGGAGCCGCGCCACCCGGGACACGGCGTGGCTGACGGGGCCGCTGCTCGCGGCGTGCGGCAGCAGTTCGGTACAGGCGGGGTCGCCCTGCGCCTCCGGTGCGGCGGACATCTGCTCTCCTCGGCCGAGTTTCGACTGCTTCCAGGATATTACCTTGGTCGGCCAATGAATGAGTTACAGTGGCGTCGAGCCGATTACTTGGTCGACCACATATTGGTCGACCACATATTTTCTCGGGAGCCTCCCATGACCACCGCATTCGACCCGATCCAGCTCGCCGGCAAGCACCTGGCCAACCGCATCGCCATGGCGCCGATGACCCGCAGCCGCGCCTACGGGCCGGGTCTGACGCCGACGCCGTCCGTCGTGGAGTACTACCGGCAGCGCGCCTCGGCCGGTCTGATCATCACCGAGGGCGTCCAGCCCTCCGTGGTCGGCCAGGGCTACCCGGACACCCCCGGGCTGCACAGCGACGAGCAGGTCGCCGCCTGGCGCAAGGTCACCGACGCCGTGCACGCGGAGGGCGGCACGATCTTCGCGCAGCTCATGCACGCCGGCCGGATCGGCCACCCCGTGCTGCTGCCCGACGGTCTCGTACCGGTCGGTGTGTCCGCCGTCGCCGCCCAGGGGCAGGTGTTCACGCACGAGGGCCCCAAGGACTTCGTCGCGCCCAGGGAACTGACCGCCGACGACATCCGGGCGACCATCGCCGACTTCGTGGCCGCCGCCCGCAACGCCGTGGCGGCGGGCTTCGACGGCGTCGAGCTGCACGGCGCCAACGGCTACCTCATCCACCAGTTCCTCGCACCCAACAGCAACCGGCGCACCGACGAGTGGGGCGGCTCCGTCGAGAACCGCGTCCGTTTCGCCGTCGAGGTGACCGAGGCCGTCGCCGCCGCGATCGGCGCCGAGCGCACCGCCCTGCGGATCTCGCCCTCCAACCCGTACAACGACATCGAGGAGCCGGAGCCGGAGGAGGCCTACACGGCTCTGGTCCAGCGGCTCGAGCCGCTCGGACTCGGCTACCTGCACATCCTCGAGGGGAGCCCCGAGCTGCGGGAGCTCACCGAGACGCTCCGCAAGCAGTTCTCCGGGACCATCGTGCTCAACGCGGCCACCGACGGACCGACCGGCCCCGAGGCGCTGACGCTGATCGAGGACGGCGTCGCCGACGTGATCTCCTACGGTGCGCTGTTCCTCGCCAACCCGGACCTTCCGGCGCGCCTCGCGGCAGGCGGCCCGTTCAACGCCCCGGACCCGGCGTCGTTCTTCGGCGGCGACGACAAGGGCTTCGTCGACTACCCGGCGCTCACGGGCTGACACCCCCGCCTCGAGTTGCGGACACACGGATGGGCCGGCCCCCGGAAAGGGGCCGGCCCATCGGTATGCGGCGGGCGCGCCGCCGCTCACGGCCGTGTCAGCGCACCGGTGTGAAGTCCCGCGCCCCGATGAAGTCGGGCCGCGGCACCGGCGCCGCGAACGGCTGGACCGCCGTGTTCTCCACGCTGTTGAAGACGATGAAGACATTGCTGCGCGGGTACGGGGTGATGTTGTCCCCGGAGCCGTGCATGCAGTTGCAGTCGAACCAGGTCGCCGACCCGGCCTTGCCGGTGAACAGCCGGATGCCGTGGTCGTCGGCGTAGCGGGTCAGTGCCTCGTCGGACGGGGTGCCGGCGTCCTGCATCTGCAGCGACTGCTTGTAGTTGTCCTTCGGCGTCTCGCCCGCGCAGCCCAGGAACGTCTTGTGCGACCCGGGCATGATCATCAGACCGCCGTTGGTGTCGAAGTTCTCGGTCAGCGCGATCGAGACGGAGACGGTGCGCATGTTCGGCAGCCCGTCCTCCGCGTGCCACGTCTCGAAGTCCGAGTGCCAGTAGAAGCCCGAGGCACCGAAGCCCGGCTTCACGTTGATACGGGACTGGTGGACGTACACGTCGGAGCCGAGGATCTGCCGGGCTCTGCCCACCACTCGCTCGTCGCGCACCAGCGCGGCGAAGACCTCACTGAGCTTGTGGACCTCGAAGACCGACCGCACGTCCTGCGACTTCGGCTCGATGATCGAGCGCTCGTCGGCCCGTACCGCCGGGTCGGCGATCAGCCGGTCGAGCTCCGAGCGGTACAGCGTGACCTCGTCCTCGTCGATCAGCTGATCGACCGTGAGGAAGCCGTCCCGCTCGAAGCCCATGAGGTCGGCCGTGGCGATCGGCCCCGGCGTGCCAGGGGCCGACCAGACGACCGGGTCCTTGCGAGGAGTCATCACCTCGGTGGCGCCACGGGTCGGGTACAGGTCGGTTCGTGCGGGTGCGGTGGTCATCGCTCAGGCCTCCTCGGTCAGCAGCGGGTAGACGCCGTTCTCGTCGTGGTCCTCCCGTCCGGTGACGGGGGGATTGAAGACGCAGACACAACGGAAGTCGGTCTTGGGGCGCATGGTGTGCTTCTCGTGCCCGTCCAGCAGGTACATCGTGCCGGGCTCGATCCAGTGGGTCTCGCCGGTCTCGTCGTTGGTGAGCTCGGCCTCGCCCTCCACGCAGAGCACGGCCTCGATGTGGTTCGCGTACCACATCGACGTCTCCGTACCCGCGTAGAGCACGGTCTCGTGGAGCGAGAAGCCGACCCTCTCCTTGGCGAGCACGATGCGCTTGCTCTCCCAGGTGCCGGAAGCGGACTTCACATGGCGGTCGGTGTTCTCGATGTCCTTGAAGGATCGGACGATCACTGTGGTTCGGTACCTCTCGTCGTAGGGTTGGTCAGGCGGTCTCGCGGACGGAGCGCGCCAAAATGCGCAGGCCCTCGTCCAGCTCGTCCGGGGAGATCGTCAGCGGCGGCAGCAGCTTCACGACCTCGCTCTCCGGCCCGGACGTCTCGAGCAGCAGCCCGAGTTCGAAGGCGCGGGCGCAGACCGCGGAGGCGCGGGACTTGTCCTCGAACTCCATGCCCCAGACCAGACCCCGGCCGCGGAAGCTGACGCCTTCGCCGCCCAACTCGTCGACGATCGACAGCAGCGCCCGCTCGACCTGCTCACCGCGGGCGATGGTCTGCTTCTCCATCTGGCCGTCGGACCAGTAGGTGTTGAGCGCGGCGGCGGCCGTCACGAACGCCGGGTTGTTGCCGCGGAACGTGCCGTTGTGCTCGCCGGGCTCCCAGATGTCCAGCTCCGGCTTGAACAGGGTCAGGGCCAGGGGCAGCCCGTAGCCGCTGATGGACTTCGAGACGGTGACGATGTCCGGGACGATGCCGGCCTCCTCGAAGGAGAAGAAGCCGCCGGTACGGCCGCAGCCCATCTGGATGTCGTCGACGATCAGCAGCATGTCCTGGCGGTGGCACAGATCCTGCAGCGCGCGCAGCCATTCGGCGCGGGCGACGTTGATGCCGCCCTCGCCCTGGATCGTCTCGACGATCACGGCGGCCGGCTTGTTGAGGCCGGAGCCCTGGTCCTCGAGCAGCCGCTCGAACCACAGGAAGTCCGGGATCTGGCCGTCGAAGTAGTTGTCGAACGGCATCGGTGTGCCGTGCACCAGCGGGATGCCGGCGCCGGCCCGCTTGAAGGCGTTGCCGGTGACGGCGAGCGAGCCGAGCGACATCCCGTGGAAGGCGTTGGTGAACGAGACGATCGCCTCGCGGCCCTTCACCTTGCGGGCCAGCTTGAGCGCGGCCTCGACGGCGTTGGTACCCGTCGGGCCGGGGAACATCACCTTGTACGGCAGGTCGCGCGGCCGCAGCACGACATTCTGGAACGACTCCAGGAACGCGCGCTTGGCGGTGGTGGCCATGTCCAGGCCGTGGGTGATGCCGTCGCGCTCGATGTAGTCGATCAGGGCGCGTTTGAGGACCGGGTTGTTGTGCCCGTAGTTGAGCGACCCGGCACCGGCGAAGAAGTCGAGGTAGGTGTGGCCGTCCTCGTCGTGGAGGTAGCTGCCCTGCGCGCGGTCGAACACGGCGGGCCAGCCGCGGCAGTAGCTGCGCACCTCGGACTCGAGGGTCTCGAAGACGCTCAGGGCGGGCGGGGTGATGGTCACAGCAAACTCCATGGGGTGGGGGAGGGGCGAGAGAAGGTCTGGCATCGCGCGTTGCGCTTCACGCGCTGTGCGCACAGGTCGTGCGGCGCACAGGTCAGGCGACGGGGCCGATGCGGTACAGCACTTCCGGCTGGTGCGTCTCCTCGGGGAACAGCCCGCCGTCGAAGAGGACTTCGCGGCTCAGGGATGCTCCATGGCGCTGTGCGAATGAGGTGAACAGAGCGTCGGAGGCGGTGTTGTCCGGGGTGATGGTGGTCTCGATCTCGCGGACCCCGCGTCCGCCGGTGACCTTGGCGGTCAGCGCGTCCAGCAGGACGCCGGCCAGTCCCCGGCCGCGGTGCGACCGGTCGACGGCCACCTGCCAGACGACGAGCACCTCGGGGCGGTCGGGGCGTACGTACCCGGTGACGAAGGCGATCGGCTCCCCGTCACGGCCGCGCGCCACGACGGAGGTGGCGGCGAAGTCGCGACACCACAGCAGATAGCTGTACGAGGAGTTGAGGTCGAGTACCTCGGAGTCGCGGGCAATGCGCCAGATCGCGGCTCCGTCCTCCACTCGTGGGGTGTCGATCTGCAGGAATTCGTCGTGGGCTCGTACAAGGTCTTCTTGTGCGGCGGTCATGTCGATTCAATTTACCGAGCAAATTCGAAGATTGCATCGGGCTGAGGGGTTGGGTGGCGGGAGGCGTTGTGTTATCGCGCGGGCGCGAGGCTGGTCAGGGGCCACCCGCGTGTCGCCCATGATTGCACGGATATTTCCGGGCGAACCGACTCTGCTGTGTCGTCAGTCACATGCGCGAAACCCCGTTGACACATGCCGGAAGTGCTTCCGGAACCGATATGAATCCCTGCGTTTAGGGGCTCGGATCGGGGGCAGGAGAACGCGGGGAGCTGTTTACCGGAATTTGCTCCCCGTAATTATGGACGGTGCTGTGAATTCGGTTTTCGAAAACGGCTCGGCCAATACGGCCGAGTCATGGCGCGTGTCGGCGGAGCCGCACCTGTCGGCTCTCGCCGGATGGAGCGGTTACCAGCTCTCGTCGGCCGCCCTGCGGGCCCCCTCCAGGTCCACCGTCCCGCCGTGCTCGGCCAGCGCGGCGCCCAGCGCCGCGAGGGAGGACTGCACCACCCCACGCGTCGCGTCCACGCCGTAGTGGTTGACCCGGAGCATCTCCTTCGCCAGCGCGCCACCACCGGCGATCAGCGGCAGCGAGGGGTCCGCGGCAAGCGCGGCCGCCACCAGTTCGCGGGCGTCCACCCCGGCCGGGGCGCGCAGCGTCGTCGCCACCGGCGCCGCGTCCCGCGCTTCGTGCACATACGGCGCGAGGCCGCCGCCGAGCGCGAGCGCACCCGCCCGCGTGGCCGCGGCGGCCGATGCGTGCCGGGCCATCACCGCGTCCGCGCCCTCCGTCTCGATGCGCTCGACGCACGCCTCGAGCGCCAGCATCTCCAACTGGGCCGGGGCGTGCAGCAGCGTCTTGCGGCCGCCGTCGATCCAGCGGAGCTTCCAGTCGAGCAGCGACAGGTACGAACTGCGGGGTGCGGCCGGGTTGGCGGCGATACGCTCCCAGGCCCGCTCGCTGACCGACACCGCGGAGACGCCCGCCGGCCCGCCCATCGCCTTCTGCGCGCCGATCACGCACAGGTCCACACCCCAGGCGTCCACCAGCAGCGGCTCCGCGGCCACGGAGGCCACCGCGTCCACCATGAACAGCGCGCCGTGCGCCCTTACGGCCTCGCCGATCTCGGCGACCGGGTTGGTGTTGCCGGTCGCCGCCTCCGCGTGCACCAGCGAGACGAAGTCGATCGCCGGGTGGTCGGCCAGCGCCTGTGCGACCTGGTCCGCGCTCACCGCCGTGTGGAAGGGGACCTCGAGATCGACGACGTTCGCCCCGCAGTCGCGCAGCCAGTTGCCGAAGGTCTGGCCGTAGGGGCCGGTGACCACGTTCAGCGCCGTGGAGCCGGGACGGGCGCCGCCGCGGATGCAGCCCTCCAGGGGCAGCAGCGCCTCTCCCTGCATGACAACCACGTCCTGCTCGGTGCCGAGCAGAGCGGCGACGCGGCGCTCGATGGAGGCGAAGTGCGCGGCGGTCAGCGGGGCCAGGTCCAGCAGCGGGTGTGTCACGGCGGTGCTCTGTTCTCTCGGATGTTCGGGCACTGTTCGGGCTCTCGGTCGAGAGTATCGATCGCCTCGTACAGTTCCTGACATGAGCGATCACACGGTGCTGCATGTGAAGGGGCGGGTGCTCGTCGGGCCCGAGGAGGTGCGGGACGAACTGTGGGCGGTGGACGGCCGGATCACCTTCGAGCGCCCCCGCGCCGAGGCGGTCACCGTGCACGGCTGGGCGCTGCCCGGACTCGTCGACGCCCACTGCCATGTCGGCCTCGACCACCACGGCCCGGTCGACGCCGCGACCAGTGAGAAGCAGGCCCTCACCGACCGTGAGGCCGGCACGCTGCTCATCCGCGACGCCGGATCTCCCTCGGACACCCGCTGGATCGACGACCGCGACGACCTCCCGAAGATCATCCGCGCGGGCCGGCACATCGCCCGCACCCGCCGCTACATCCGCAACTACGCCCACGAGATCGAGCCCGAAGACCTGGTGGCGTACGTGGCGCGGGAGGCCCGCCGTGGTGACGGCTGGGTCAAGCTGGTCGGCGACTGGATCGACCGCGAGGCGGGCGACCTGACCGCGTGCTGGCCGCGCGGCGCGGTGGAGGCCGCGATCGCCGAGGCGCACCGCCTCGGTGCCCGGGTGACGGCCCACTGCTTCGCGGAGGACTCGCTGCGCGACCTCGTGGAGGCGGGCATCGACTGCATCGAGCACGCGACCGGGCTCACCGAGGACACGATCCCGCTCTTCGCCGAGCGCGGCGTCGCCATCGTGCCGACCCTCGTCAACATCGCGACCTTCCCCGGTCTCGCGGCCGGCGGGGAGTCCAGGTTCCCCCAGTGGTCGGCCCATATGCGGCGGCTGTACGAGCAGCGCTACGACACCGTGCGCGCGGCCTACGACGCCGGCATCCCCGTTTTCGTCGGCACGGACGCCGGAGGCTCCCTGGCGCACGGTTTGGTGGCCGCGGAGGTCGCGGAACTGGTGAAGGCCGGCATCCCGCCGCTCCAGGCCCTTTCGGCGACCGCGTGGGAGGCGAGGCGCTGGCTCGGCCGCCCGGCGCTCGAGGAAGGCGCTCCCGCCGATCTGGTCGTGTACGACGAGGACCCCCGGGCCGACGTGCGCGTGCTCGCGGCTCCGCGACGGGTGATCCTCAACGGGCGCGTCATCGACTGAGCCGTGCCGGGCCCACGCCGCCGGGCCGGGTCACCGGTTGACCGAGCGTGACCCTGCGGCCCCGCCCGTCGTTGGAACACTTCACGTGCGCCCCGCCCGGTGGACCGGCGCACCACCCGGAAGTCGCGACAGGCGGGACTCAGGGGAACGTGCGTGCCTCAAGAATCGAAAACAAACACGGAAACCCCACTTTAGGGTGAACTCGCCTCGCGTGCCTGTCAGTTCACTCTCCGTGCGTAAAGATTCCGGTGTCTCGGTCGCCGCCCCCGCGTGTCCCCGTGGGAGGCGGTCGACCTCATGTCTCTGTGGGGGTTCCACCACCGTGAACAGCAACACCTTCCGCATGCCCGTACGCAAGGCCGCCGCCGCGACGGCCGCCACCGCGCTGCTCGCCGCACCCATGGCGCTCGCCGCTCCGGCCCACGCCACCGGGGGCGGCGAAGGACGGGCCACCGCGGTCGTGCTCCGCACCGGCCTCGACGTCTCCCTGCTCAACAAGACCGCCCATGTGCCGCTCAAGACCTCCCTCAACGAGGTCAAAGCCCCCGCGAGTGCTGAGGAGACCGCGCTGAGCGTCGAGTTGGAGGGGGTCGACAAGGGCAGGCCCTTCCAAGTGCTGCGCGCCGACGCGGCGACCTCGAAGGCCACGGTCGAGGACGGCACGGCGGAGGCCCGCAGCAATCTGGTCAACGCCAAGGTGCATGTGCCGGGTCTGCCTCTGCTGTCGCTGATCGAGGTGGAGCAGGTCACGTCCAAGGCCGTCTGCGAGGCGGGCGAGCAGCCGGTGGCCGAATCGAATGTCCTGGGCAAGGTCACGGTCCTGGGCAAGAAGGTCACCCTCAGCGCCGGCGGACCGACGCGCGTCGAGGTGCCGGGCGTCGGCGACGTGAGCCTCGAGTTGTCGAAGACGCACACCACGTCCCGTACCGCAGCGGCCACCGCTCTGCAGCTCAAGGTGGCCGTGAACCCGCTGAAGCTGAACGTGGCCGAGGTCGACGGCGAGGTCACCCTGGTGGAGGCGACCTGCGAGACGCCGGACGCGCCGAAGGCGCCCGAGAAGCCCGCGCCTCCCGCGCAGGAAGAGCCGCAGGACAAGCCGGCGGGGGAGAAGCCCGCCGACGGCATCTCAGCCCAGTCCGGTGAGGAGCCCGCGCAGGAGAACCTCGCGGCGACCGGCGGCAGTTCCACGACGCCGTACCTCGCGGGCGGCGCGGCCGTCCTGCTCGCGGTGGGAGCCGCGGCGACGATGGCCGCCCGCCGCCGCTCGAAGGGCTGAACCGGCAGCCGGGCCCCTCGGAGGGGGAGGGGCCCGGTCGTCGCGCCTCCGCGCCTCGCGACACGCCCTAGTGTCCGACCACCGACAGCGCCTGGTCGAGGGCCTGCAGGAACCGGTTGGTCGTCGCCCGGTCCCGTACGGCGAGCCGCAGCCAGTCGTCGTCGAGCCCCGGGAACGTGTCACCGCGCCGCGCCGCGAAGCCGAGAACCCGCAGACGGTCCCGCACCTGCGCCCCGCGCCGCACCCGCACCAGGACGAACGGCCCCGCCGCCGACTCAACGGCCTGCACCTCTTCGAACTCGGCCAGTCCCGCCAGCAGATGCGCCCGGTCCGCAGCGATCCGGCACGCCGCCGCCTCCGCCTCCGCCCGTGCGGCACGTCCCATGCACGCCTCCGCCGCCGCCAGCGCGGGCGTGGACACCGGCCAGAGCGGCTGCGCCCGCTCCAGGGCCGTGATCGTCTCCGGCTCGGCGAGCACGTAACCGATGCGCAGGCCCGCGAGGCCCCACGTCTTGGTGAGGCTGCGCAGCACCACCAGTCCGGGCACGTCCGTACGCCCCGCCAGTGCCTCGCTCTCGCCCGGCACCGCGTCCATGAACGCCTCGTCCACCACCAACAGCCGCCCCGGGCGGGCCAGCAGGGCAAGGTCCTCCGCCGCGTGCAGCACCGACGTCGGATTGGTCGGGTTGCCGACCACGACCATGTCCGCCTCGTCCGGCACCGCCTTCGGGTCGAGCCGGAAGCCGTCCCGCTGCCGCAGCACCAGCCGCTCGACGTCGTGGCCCGCGTCCCGCAGTGCCGCCTCCGGTTCGGTGAACTGCGGATGCACCACCAAGGGCCGCCGTACCGGGAGGGCGCGCGCCAGCAGGACGAACGCCTCCGCGGCGCCCGCCGTCAGCAGCACCCGCTCCTCGGGCAGCCCGTGCCTGCGGGCGACCGCGGCCCGCGCCGCCCGCCCGTCCGGATAGGCGGCGAGTGAGGCCAGGGAACCCGTTATGCACTCGTTCAGCCAGCTCGGGGGCGTACCCGCGCGGACGTTGACGGCGAGGTCGACCAGGCCCGCCGCCCCGTCCCGCACCTCCGCGTCGCCGTGGTGCCGCAGATCGTGCCCGCCGAAGCGCTGCTCCGGCTGCTCAGCGTGCGCGTACATGGCTGCCGTGCCGTGGTGGGGGAGAGCTGGTCACGGACATCTCCTCGATGTGGGGGCGAACGGTGCGGTTCGAACACAGTGGGGATCGAACAAAGGCGGTGAACAAACGTACGACGGTCATCATGTCCTCTGCCGGCGCATACCGGCAGTGGTCGGAGACGTATGCGACATCCTGCGGACGATGGCGCATGTCACACCGGCCGGCCTCCCCACCGGTTCCGATCGCCGCTTGGGCACGAGCAGTTCGCCTCCCTCGGCCAGCGCCGCCGCCTCCGCCACCGAAGGCGTCCCGACCGCGCGCAGCGCCGCCCCTGACGGGTTCTCCACGGGCACCTGCGCCAAACGCTCCGCCCCGTACGTGAGGAGCGGAACGCCCAGCCGCCCGGCGGCGGCCACGACGCCGGGCTCCGACGCCTTGGCGTCGACGGTCGCCACCGCGACCACGTCGGCCGCGGACAGCCCCGCCTCGTGCAACGTCCGCAGGACGAGCCCGTGCACCTCGTCGGCCGGCACGCCGCGCGACGCGCCGATGCCGACGACCAGACTTCTGGAGTCGCTCATGGGGTGCGCTCCTCAGGGTGCGGTGGACAACTGGTCAACCGGGTGAATCCGGGACGGCGGGATGTGCGCCGAGGCCGCGGGATCGGCTAGCAAGGGCGCATGGCGGTGATCGTCGCGCTCGGCGCGTTCCTGATGACGCTCTTCGGAGGCTGGACGGCGGGCCGGGTCACCGACCGCCGCCACCTCGTGCTGGGCCTGGCCGGCGGACTGATGCTCGGCGTCGTCGGCCTGGAGCTGCTGCCGGAGGCGCTGGAGGCCGCGGGCGGGCCGGTGCTCGGCGTACCGCAGGCGCTGCTGCTGTTCGTGGGCGGCTTCCTCACGGCGCACATGGTGGAACGGCTGCTGGCCGTACGGCAGGCCGCGCACGGCGTGGACCACCGGGTGCCGCAGGTGGGTCTGACAGCGGCCGCGGCCATGGTCACCCACAGTCTGATGGACGGTGTCGCGCTCGGTGCCGCGTTCCAGATCGGCGGCGGCATGGGCGCCGCCGTGGCGCTCGCCGTCATCACCCACGACTTCGCCGACGGGTTCAACACGTACACGATCACCAGCCTGTACGGGAACACCCGCCGCAGGGCCAACCTGATGCTCGTGGCCGACGCCCTGGCCCCCGTCGTCGGTGCGGCGTCCACTGTGCTGTTCACTCTTCCTGAGGAACTTCTCGGCAGCTACCTCGGCTTCTTCGGCGGTGCGCTGCTGTACCTCGCCGCCGCCGAGATCCTGCCCGAGGCCCACCACGAACACCCCGCCCGGTCCACCCTGTTGTGCACCGCCGGGGGAGTGGGCTTCATCTGGCTGGTCGTCGGTGTCGCCGAGTGAACCGTGTCCTGTCATCCGCGGCACGCCGCCACGAACCGGGCCGCCACCTCCGGCCGCGACGCCCAGTGCGTGTGCAGATAGCTGGCGTGGACGCCCTGCTGCACGAACCCCTCGACCCGGCGCTCCGGCCGCACCATGCCCCAGGCCGGGGCGGGACCCGCGCCCGGCGCGAGCACCGTGCGGTGGAACTCGTGCCCGCGCAGCCGTGTTCCGGCGGCGGCGAGGGGGCTGTCGACGACCGCGACGGCCTCCCGGTACCCCAGCGTCAGCCGGCCCGACATACGCGCGTCGGCCTCCAGGACGCCGCACATGGGCCTCCCGTCGAGGGAGCGGGCCAGGTACAGCAGCCCGGCGCATTCGGCCGCGACAGGTGCGCCGGAGCGGGCCAGTTCGGCAACCGCCTTGCGCAACGACTCGTTCGCGGACAACTCGGGCGCGTACACCTCGGGGAACCCCCCACCGATGACGATGCCGCGGGTTCCCTCCGGGAGCGCCTCGTCCCGCAACGGGTCGAACGTCACCACCTGAGCCCCGGCGGCCCGCAGCAACTCCACGTGCTCCGCGTACGAGAACGTGAAAGCCGCTCCGCCAGCCACCGCGATCACCGGTTGCGGGCCGGCCTGTGGCATGTCGCAGGCGGAGTGGCCGGGGAGGCCGTCCCGCTGCTCCATCACGGCCCCGGGCTCCCACGGAGCGTGCGTCAGCTCTGGCGCGCTGCGCGCCAGAGCCAGCAACGCCTCCAGGTCGCACCCGGCCCGTACCTGCTCGGCCATCGACGCCACCGCGTCGACCGCCTCGGCCTGCCGCTCGGCGACCGGCACCAGCCCCAGGTGTCGCGACGGCGTCGCGACGTCCGCCGCCCGCCGCAGCACACCCATCACCGGTACGCCCGACTCGCCCAACGCCTCCCGCAACAGATGCTCGTGCCGGTCCGTGGCGACCTTGTTGAGGATCACCCCGCCGATCCGCACCTCCGGGTCCCACGACGCGAAGCCGTGCACCAGCGCCGCCACCGACCGGGACTGCGACGAAGCGTCCACCACCAGCACCACCGGCGCGCGCAGGAGCTTCGACACCTGGGCGGTCGACGCCAGCTCGCCCTGGTCGGCGGCACCGTCGTACAGCCCCATCACGCCCTCGACGACGGCGAGTTCACAGCCGCGGGAGCCGTGCGCGAAGAGCGGCGCGACCAGCTCCGTGCCGCACATGTACGCGTCGAGGTTGCGGCCCGGCCGGCCGGTGGCCAGTGCGTGGTAGCCCGGATCGATGTAGTCCGGGCCGACCTTGTGCGGGGACACGGCGAGACCGGTCGCCGCGAACGCCGCCATCAGGCCCGTGGCGACCGTGGTCTTGCCCGCGCCGGAGGCCGGCGCGGCGATGACGAGACGTGCTACCACTCGATGCCCCGCTGGCCCTTCTGCCCCGCGTCCATGGGGTGCTTGACCTTCGACATGTCGGTGACCAGGTCGGCGAAGTCGATCAGCTTCTGCGGCGCGTTGCGGCCGGTGATCACCACGTGCTGGGTGCCGGGCCGCTCGCGCAGCACCTCGATCACCTCGTCCGTGTCGATCCAGCCCCAGTGCAGCGGGTACGCGAACTCGTCGAGCACGTACAGCCTGTGCGTCTCGGCGGCCAGATCGCGCTTGACCTGCTCCCAGCCCTCACGGGCCTTGTCCTCGTTGGACTGCTCACCCGCGGCGGGCTCGCGCTGGATCCACGACCAGCCCTCACCCATCTTGTGCCAGGCGACCGTGCCGCCCTCGCCGCTCGCGCCCAGCACCTTGAGCGCGTTCTCCTCGCCGACCTTCCACTTCGCCGACTTGACGAACTGGAAGACCCCGACCGGCCAGCCCTGGTTCCAGGCCCGCAGCGCGAGCCCGAACGCGGCCGTCGACTTCCCCTTGCCGATGCCCGTGTGCACGAACACCAACGGACGATTGCGGCGCTGGCGGGTGGTGAGTCCGTCGTTCGGTACGACGGTCGGCTGTCCCTGTGGCATCATGCGGCCCTTCTGGTAGCGGTTACGTCCCGAACGTCCTTGATGAGCCCGGCGATCGCATCGGCCCGCAACTCGTCCAGGGTGACGGCGCTGCCGCCGAGCTCCCCGGCGAGCGTGCCGGCCAGACCGAGCCGTACGGGCCCGGCCTCACAGTCCAGGACGACGGCCGCGGTGCCCTCCGCCGCGTGCAGCCGTGCGGCGCGCAGCCCCTGCGCGAAGGCGTCACCGGCTCCCGCCGCGGTGGCCCGGCCGTCGGTCACCACCACGAGCAGCGGGCGGCGCGACGGGTCGCGCAGCCGCTCGATACGCAGCACCTCGTGAGCCTTGAGCAGGCCCTGCGCCAGGGGCGTACGGCCCCCCGTCGGCAGCGACTCCAGCCGGGCCGCCGCCGCGTCCACCGACGAGGTCGGCGGCAGCGCCAGGTCCGCGTCCTTGCCGCGGAAGGTGATCAGCCCGACCTTGTCGCGCCGCTGGTAGGCGTCCAGCAGCAGCGACAGCACCGCGCCCTTGACGGCGCCCATCCGCTTCCTGGCCGCCATCGAGCCCGACGCGTCCACCACGAACAGCACCAGATTGCCCTCGCGTCCCTCGCGGGTCGCCTGCCGCAGATCGTCCCGGCGGACCACCAGACCGGGCCCGCTGCGCCCACGGGCGCGCTGATGCGGCGCGGCGGCCTGCACGGTGGCCGCCAGGTGAAGCTTCGTCAGCGCCCCCCGGGGCTGTCGCGCGCCGGTGGTACGGCCGTGCTCGGTACGCGCCCGGGACCTGCGCCCCGCCGCGCCCTCGCCGAGACCGGGGACGCTCAGCACCTTCGTACGGAACGGCTCCGCCGCCGCTACGGGCTGCTGCTCGCCGCGGCTCGTAGCGGCGGGGGCGGGAGCCTGGGAAGGAGCCGGTTCCGAGTCCGGACCGGTGCCTTCCGGCGCGTTTGAGACGTCCGGCGCGTCGGGGCCGCTGCCCTGCGGCGGCACTCCGCCGCCGGGGCCGCCCTCCGGTCCCGGATCGGGGTCGTGGTCGGGATCCGGGTCGGGCTCGTCGTCCCCGCCGAACTCGTCCAGCGTCTCGTCGAGCTTGCTCTCGTCCAGGCCCGGAGCGTCGAACGGAGCCCGCCGCCTGCGGTGCGGCAGCGCCAGCAGCGCGGCCTGCCGCACGTCCTCCTCCGCCACCTCGTCCCTGCCCGCCCATGCCGCCAGCGCGGTCGCCGTGCGGGCCATCACGATGTCGGCACGCATACCGTCGACCTCGAATGCCGCACAGGTGGCGGCGATCTGACGCAGGGCCACATCGCCCAGCGTCACGTGAGGCAGCAGTTTCCGCGCCGCCGCGATCCGCTCCCGCAGCTCCGCCTCCTCGCCCGCCCAGCGCGCCGCGAAACCCGTCGGATCGTCGTCGTACGCCAGCCTGCGCCGCACGACCTCGACCCGCAGATCGGGGTCGCGGGAGGCCACGACCTCCACCGTGAGCCCGAACCGGTCCAGCAACTGGGGGCGCAGCTCGCCCTCTTCGGGGTTCATGGTTCCCACCAGCAGGAAGCGGGAGGCATGCCGTACGGAGACGCCTTCGCGCTCGACATAGGAGGCGCCCATGGCGGCCGCGTCGAGCAGAAGGTCCACAAGATGATCATGAAGAAGATTCACCTCGTCGACGTACAGGATTCCGCGATGCGCGTCGGCGAGGAGCCCGGGCTCGAACGCCTTCACACCCTCCGAGAGCGCCCGCTCGATGTCGAGCGCGCCGACGAGCCGGTCCTCGGACGCCCCGACGGGCAGCTCCACCATGCGCGCCGCCCGCGCCTCCATGGCTGCCCCGCCCTCGTGCGGTCCGTCCGGACACGACGGGTCCGGCGCGGCGGGCGCACAGGAGAAACGGCACCCGGCGACCACGGGCACGTCGGGCAGCAGGTCGGCGAGGGCACGTACCGCGGTGCTCTTCGCGGTGCCCTTCTCGCCGCGCACGAGCACGCCGCCGACAGCCGGGCTCACCGCGTTGAGCAGCAGGGCCAGCCGCAGGTCGTCCATTCCGACGACTGCGGTGAACGGAAATCGGGTGCTCATGTGGCGATCACTCCTTCGCGTGGCGGCTGTGACGCATCGGTGCACGGCAGATGATGATGTTCGGCATGGTGGTCACGTACTCCCCGGCCCATGCGGGGGACGGTCCGCCCCTCGACGCGCCGGGACCGCACGAGGCGAAGTGCTCCCCGCCCGTGCGGGGATTGCCCGGGCTCGGGTGGCCGTCGCCGGGCGCGAGCGCTGTGGTCCCTCACGGCGCCCCCGGGGGGACGAACGGCAGCCCCTCCGGCGCCCCGTTCTCGATGAGCCGCAGCAGCGCGTCGGTGTCCGCGTGTTCCTCGATCAGATCGCCCAGCCGGTCCAGCTGCTCCTCGCGCAGCGCCCCGAAGCTCGTGTCCGGCGCGGGCACGAAGCGCCGGCCGGCCTGCGCCGCGACCTCCCGCAGAAACGCCCGCCGGAAGCCGTCGCTCTCCAGCGACCCGTGCCAGTGCGTCCCCCACACGGCGCCGACCCGGCAGCCGTCCAAGAAGGCTTCGCCGCCCATGACCTCGGCCACGCCATGATGGATCTCGTACCCTTCGACGCGCTCCCCGAGGGCCTCGCCGACGGGCCTCGTAAGGGTCTTGTCCGGCGCGAACCGCACACGCACGGGCAGCAGTCCGAGCCCCTCGACCTCACCGGCACGCGACTCGACGTCGTCCTCGATGTGTTCGCCCAGCGCCTGGAAGCCGCCGCAGATGCCGAGCACCGGCCGCCCCTGCGCGGCCCGCCTCGCCAGTGCGTCCGCCAGCCCGCGTTCCCGCAGCCACGCCAGCGCCTTCACGGTCCCGCGCGTGCCCGGGACGACCACCAGGTCGGCGTCCACGAGTTCCTCGGCGCGGTCCACGAACCGCACCACGACGCCCGGTTCGGCGGCCAGCGCGTCCACGTCGGTGAAGTTCGACATCAGCGGCACCGCGCAGACCGCGACCCGCAGCACGTCCTCACCGACGGGCGCCGCGACCACCGACTCCCGTACGGCGCCGCGCAGCGACACCCGCAGACCGTCCTCCTCGTCGATGCCGAGCCCGTGCGCGTACGGCAGGACGCCGTACGTCCGCCGCCCGGTGAGCCCGAGCAGCATGTCCAGCCCCGGCTCGAGCAGGGTCACGTCACCGCGGAACTTGTTCACGAGGTAACCCGCGACGAGCGACTGGTCCTCGGGGCTCAGCAGCGCCGTCGTACCGAAGAACTGGGCGAACACCCCGCCCCGGTCGATGTCCCCGACCACCAGCACCGGCAGCCGTGCGGCGCGCGCGATGCCCATGTTCACGATGTCCGTGCGCCGCAGATTGATCTCGGCCGGACTGCCCGCCCCCTCGCAGATCACGGCGTCATACGTGCCCCGCAGTTCCTCCAGACACGCCATGACCGGCTCGAACAACTCCCGTTTCCTTCCGCCGTGCAGACCCTTCCCGGCGGACGATCCGCCGGCGGTCCCGAAGAAGCCGCGGGCGCTCAGCTCACCCACCGGCTTGCCCATCAGCACCACCTGGCTGGAACGGTCGCTGCCGGGCTTCAGCAGCACCGGGTTCATCAGGGCGGTCGGCTCCACACGCGCGGCCTGCGCCTGCATGGCCTGGGCGCGCCCGATCTCCGCGCCCTCACGCGTCACGAACGAATTGAGGGACATGTTCTGCCCCTTGAAGGGCGCGACCTTTACCCCTTGCCGCACCAGCCAACGGCAGATCCCCGCCGTGACGACGCTCTTGCCGGCGTCCGAGGTCGTCCCGGCGACCAGCAACCCCCCACCGGTCATGCCGGCCTCCTCCCGCCGCGCCCTGCGCGCAGCATCCGCCCCGTGGCACAGACCACCAGGGTCAGCAGGCCGACACGCCGCGACAGCCGCACCGCCCGCCCGATGTCGTCGAACTCCACCGCCCGGCCGTCACCGTTGAGCACCGGACGGTGCTCGACCCGGCCGCCGTACGAGAGAGTCCCGCCCAGCCGCACCCCCAGCGCGCCGGCGAACGACGCCTCGACCGGGCCGGCGTTGGGGCTGGGGTGCTTGCCCGCGTCGGCCCGCCAGGCCCGTACGGCGCCCCGCGGATCCGGCCCGCTCGCGGCCGCCAGGATCGCGGTCAGCCGCGCGCCGGGCCACCCCGCCACGTCGTCCAGACGCGCCGACGCCCAGCCGTAGCGCCGGTAGCGGGGCGACTTGTGGCCCACCATCGCGTCCAGGGTGTTGACCGCACGGAAGCCGACGAGGCCGGGCACGCCGGCCAGCGCGCCCCACACGAGGGCGCCCACGACCGCGTCGGAGGTGTTCTCCGCGACGGACTCGACGACGGCGCGGGCGATCTGCTGCTCGTCCAGGGCCTGCGGATCGCGCCCGCACAGATGCGGCAGCCGTTCACGTGCCGCCTCGACGTCCCCGGTGGCCAGCGCGTCGCCGATGGCGGAGGCCTCACGCCCCAGCGTCGTACCCCCGACGACGGCCCACGTGGCGGCGGCGGTCAGCGCGATCGACGCGGCGGGGGAGCGGCGTGCGGCACGGCTTGCCAGCGCTGCCGCGGCGGCGGCACCGCCCGCGCACACCGCGGTGTGCAGCGCGCCCCGGCCGCGGTGGTCACGCCACAGGACACGCTCGACGGCGGCGGCCATCCGTCCGAACGCGGCGACCGGATGCCCACGGCGGGGATCGCCGAGGAGCAGGTCACCGACGAGGCCGGCGGCGGCGCCGTACACGAATACTCGGTCGGCACGCACGGGATCAGCGATCCCGGAAAGGGTGTCCGACGGACAGGGCTGTACCGCAGCCGGGCATGAGACGAGTCCTCACTCAGGGTCCGCGCCCTGGTTCGACGTGACCGGCGGTGAGAGTTCCTGGCTCCCCGGGGATCGTGCTTCCCGGGTGACAGTGGCGGGACCGCGCCGGATTCGCACCGGACTTCCTCTTCTGCCGCCGTTGATGGCCCCGGCAGTCCACCATGCGCGCGAACGCCCGTCAACTCGCCATTGACCTGCGGCGGGACAGTGTGCCGAGCCCCACACCGGTGCACACACGAAGGCCGGGCCGAAGGCACCCGCAGGTGTCCTCGACCCGGCCTTGTGAGGGTCCGTCGGTCGTCAGGCGACGATCAGATAGATCCCGTAGGAAACGGCCGCCGCGCAGAGCGCGAAGCAGGCGTACGCGCCCGTGCGTGCCAGTGCGCCGGAGCCTCCGGCCTGCGAGGCCGCCTCCTGCTTGGTCAGGCCCACGATGCCCAGGGTGAACAGGCCCACCAGGGCGACGGTGGCGACGAGGCTCACGCCGAAAACGGAGCCGAGAGCTGCCCAGTCGATCTTCATGCTGCTGCTTCCTTACACCGTGGCCGGACGTGCCGGCTCGGGCTCGGCCGGGGCCGGGATGGTGGCCTTGATGTCGCCGGCGGGCGGCGGGGTGACGGCCGCGATGGCGGTCGTGACGACGCCCGCACGCTCATCGGTGCCGTCGGCGTCCACGTCGTTGACGTTGGTGTGGTCGACGACCTGGCGGCGCGAGATGAACCAGATCGCGGTGCACGCGGCGACGAGGAAGACGGCGACGGCCGCGACACCCCAGTCGCCCTGCTTGGTGACGTACTCGGAACCCGCCGCGACGAGGCCCGCGGCCGGCAGGGTCAGACCCCACGCCACGAACATCCGGGTGGCGGTGGACCAGCGGACCACACCGCCCTTGCGGCCGAGGCCGGCGCCCATGACCGCGCCGGAGCAGGAGTGGGTCGTCGACAGGGAGAAGCCGAGGTTCGACGAGGCGAGGATGACGCTGGCCGCGCTGGTCTGGGCGGCGAAGCCCTGCTGCGGCTGGAGGTCGGTGAGGCCCTTGCCCATGGTGCGGATGATGCGCCAGCCGCCGAGGTAGGTGCCGAGCGCGATCGCGACACCGGCGGAGACGATGACCCACAGCGGAGGGTTGGAACCGGGGGCGATCACATTGCCGGCCACGAGAGCCAGCGTGATGATGCCCATCGTCTTCTGGGCGTCGTTGGTGCCGTGCGCCAAGGAGACAAGACCGGCGGAGGCGATCTGTCCGGCGCGGTAGCCCTTCGCCGTGGCCTTCTCGTCGGTCTTCCGGCCGAGCCGGTATGTGAGCCGGGTGGCCAGCATGGCGGCGAGGCCCGCGACGAGCGGTGCGGCGACGGCCGGGATCAGGACCTTGGTGACGACGACGCCGCCGTTGACCCCGCCGAAGCCGACCGAGGCGACCGTGGCGCCGATCAGACCGCCCATGAGGGCGTGCGAGGAACTGGACGGCAGACCCACCAGCCAGGTGGCCAGATTCCAGAGGATGGCGCCGACGAGCGCCGCGAAGATGACTTCAGGTGAGATGCCTGATTCGTCGACCAGACCGCTGGAGATCGTCTTGGCGACCTCCACCGACAGGAAAGCACCGACGAGATTCAGAACGGCAGACATGGCCACCGCTGTCTTGGGCTTCAGTGCACCGGTCGAGATGGTCGTCGCCATCGCGTTGGCGGTGTCGTGGAAACCGTTCGTGAAATCGAACACGAGCGCTGTCACGATCACAATCGCGAGCAGCAGGGTGATGTGTTCCATTTACCCAGGCAATCGTTTGACGTCATTGACTCGGGGACCGTAGGCAACCTGGATGAACGGAAGGTGAACTGAGTCAGGCTACCCGGTGTCTCCAAGTGGTGTCCGGGGGCCGCTTGTCTGGTTTCCGCCCCGGGCGCCGCTCCTCGCAGCCACTCGAACACCCTCCGTGTCCCCAGTGGCGTCGTCGGGCTCTCGTCGGACCGTCGTCGGGCCGTCGGACCTTCGGTGACAGGATCACGGTATGACTGATGAGGCGCGGCACGACGCGATCGAACGGGCATGGCAGGACCTCGTGGACACGGCCCGCAGGACGGCCGCCGAGGGACTCGTGGTGGGTACCTCCGGAAACGTCTCCGTACGGGTCGGCGAGCTCGTCCTCGTCACGCCCAGCGGAGTGCCGTACGACCGGCTCACCCCGCAGGACACCGTCGGCGTCGACCTCGACGGCACACAGGTCATCGGCACCCTCGCCCCCACCAGCGAGCTGCCGCTGCATCTCGCCGTCCACCGCGAGACCGGCGCGCGCGCAGTCGTCCACACCCACGCGGTGCACGCCACGGCGGTCTCGACCCTGGTCCCCGAGCTTCCGCCGGTCCACTACATGACAGCCGCCCTCGGCGGCCCCGTCCGCGTCGCCGCATACGCCCTGTACGGCACGGAAGAACTGGCCCGGAACATGCTCCACGCCCTGCGCGACCGTACGGCCTGCCTCCTGCAGAACCACGGAACGATCACCTACGGCGACACCCTGGCCCAGGCCTACGACCGCACGGCGCAACTGGAGTGGATGTGCCGCCTCTGGCTGACGGCGTCCTCCATCCCGGGCCGGACGCCGAGCCTGCTGTCCCCCACCCAGCTGGCGGAGGCGTCTGCCCGACTACGCGGTTACGGCCAACAGCCCCGCTGACGCCCGCGGTGCGGGCCGCCTCCCCGCCGCCGCGCCTTCCGCTCATCGGGCCCGTCCCCCTATGCCATGGCGCAGTGGGGTTCCGGGCCCCCACCCCGCGCTCCGCCCCCACCCCGCGCTCCGCCCCCGGTGCCGGGCGGGGGACTTCGGGACCCGGCACCGCGCTCCCTCTCCAGTGTCGGGCGGCGCGGGGGCGCCATCGCTCGCGTCTCACGGCCCGAGGCGCGGGGTCGGGGATGTGGGGCGGCATTTGTCCGCCTTGAGGGGGCGGGTCGGGGTTCGAAACCCGGCCTTCGACGAGCGGGGGCAAGCCTCGGCGTGCGAGCGCGATGCGCGGGGGGTTTCGGCTCGATGCCGGCGCGTCACGCGCCCGCCGGGGAGCGTGACGCCGCGGCCCGGCGGCAGTACCCGCCGGGCCCCGCGGTGCCACACGCGCGGCTCCGCCCACTGGCCCCCGCCCGCGCCCCCGCACACACTGGACAGGTGCGCCCGGCTACAGCGACGGCAGCGGCCGTCACCACCCTGATCGGAGTCGGCGCGGCCGCGGTCGCGGCCGGCCGTTACGCGAGCCACGTAGCGCTGAGGGCGCAGGCCCACCGGCCCCTGCCGGGCGACCCTCGGCTCACCGTGCACGAGACCGCACCCGGCAGGGTCGTCCTGACCCGCAGCCTGGCGTCGCTGCGCCCCGGGACGTACGGGCTCGAGGGGTCGGGCGTCCATGCGGTCGTGGGTCCGGTGCTCGACGGTGTGCCGCACGGTCCGGACACGGTCGTGCGCCGTCTCGTGCACGTCACGGAGGGCGGTCTGGAGCCCGGCACCCGGGTCCGGCTCACCCCGCAGGTGCACCTCGGCGACCCCGGCGCCGCCCTCGGTATCGCGCACTCCGAGATCCTCGTTCCCGGCGAACTCGGCGCGCTGCCTGCCTGGTTCGTGCCCGGCGCTCGCGCCACCTGGGTCATCGCCGTGCACGGCCTGGGAACCACACGGGAACACACCATGAACCTGATGGAGTTCCTGCACGCCCAACAGTTCCCGATCCTGTCCCTCGCCTACCGGGGCGACCCGGGCGCTCCCCGCCCCCCGGACGGCCTCGGCCACCTCGGCGACTCCGAGTGGCGCGACCTCGACGCGGCCGTGCGACACGCGGTGCGCAACGGCGCGGAGCGCGTCATCGTCCACGGCTGGTCCGTCGGCGCCTCCATGGCCCTGCACGCCGCCGCCAATTCCGGTCTGCGCGACCGGATCAGCGGCGTCGTCCTGGACTCGCCGGTGCTCGACTGGGAGACGACCGTGCGCGCCCTGGCCGCCGCCCGCCGGACCCCGGCCCCTCTTCTGCCCTTGGCCGTCCGGGCCGCCCAGGGTCGCACCGGGGCCCACGGCGACAGGCTCGCCGAAGCCGTCGACCCGCTCTCGCTCGACGTGCCTGCCCTGATCTTCCACGGCCCCCACGACACCCTCGCGCCCTGGCACTACTCCCGCCGATTGGCCGCCCAGAGGCCCGAACTGGTGACGCTCCACACGGTCCCGAACGCCCCGCACGCCGCCATGTGGAACGCGGACCCGAAGGCGTACGAGGAAGTCCTCCGCCGCTTCCTGACCCCCTTGATGTAAGCCGGGCCGCAGGGCGTCGAGCGCGGGTCACAGGGTTCCGTTTGGGCTTTCGGGCCGTCAACGGGAAGACTGCACCCTGTGACGTCCCGAAAGCCTGATGAGCAATTGGCGCGCAACTCCAGACTCCGTCTTGTCCGCCCTCGATCCCTGGCGACGGCACGACGGGCCGTGACGACCCGGCGCACGCGCCCGGCACCCCGGCCGCCGGAGGGCACGCCGGCCCCGGCCGAACTCGCCCGCCAGGCGAGGGCGGTCCTCGCCGATGCCGTGCGGATCGCCCGCTGGGCAGCCGCCGACCGGGATCCCAGCACCACGCCGCTCGCCGAGAGCGCCCGTAAAAGGGCCTCCGACGCACTGGACCTGACCGAGGATCAGGTGCGGGCCGGCTGGGACCGCGCCCGCCTCGCCGGTCTGGTCGAGCTGCACGGCGACACGGCCCGCCCCGGCTGGCGTCTACGGGCGTGGGACCGCGACGACATGGCCGTGCTGCGCGGCTGGGTCGCTCTCTTCGACGCCTGGTCGCTGATCCACCCGGCCCCTGGGGATGTCGCGCCCACGGCTGTCGCCGAGGTCGTCGAGGCTGTGCCCCAGGTGCTCTCCCTCCTTCAACTCTCGGCCGGTCCCGTGCTCGTGCCGGCCCTGCTGGACCTGTTGCAGCAGCGCGTCACCGAACTGCGCGAGGAACGCTGCGAGGTTCCCTACGGCTCACGGTCCGACGCGGAGGCAGACCTCCCGGAAGCCCCGCGGGCGGAGGCCGGTGGCGCCGAGGTGTCCGTCTCCGCGCTCCTCGACTGGGCTCTCGAGGGGCTGTCCGCCGTCGGCGCCCTGACCCTCGAACGGGGCCAGGCCACGCTCACTCCGCTGGGCAACTGGGCGGTGTGGGTGAAGCTGGAGCAGATCTGCGTCGCGGCCCAGAGCCCCGCCGGCAACATCGAGCAGTCCGCGGAGGACATGCTGCGCGGCTGCGCCCGCCTCACCCCCGGCCCCGCCCGCGCCGAGTACCGCGCCTGGCTCGCGGCGCGCACCGTCTCCAGCGCCGTCGGCGAACTGCTCACCGTCGCCCGCGGTGAGGACGCCCTGCTGCGCGGCCTCGCCTTCGAGGCGCTGCGCGTGGTCGGCGCGCCCGCGGAGGCGGAGGTCCGCGCGGTGGCAGGGGAACCGCCCCTGCGCCCGTACGCCTTGCTGTGGCTCGCCGAGTACGAGGGCGCGGACCCGGAGGACGCGGCCGATGTCCTCACCCGTGAGGAAGCGACCTGGCTGTGGGTGGACACCGCGGCGGCCGTCGCCGACCACGGAGAGCCCCAGTTGCTGCTGCGCCACCTCGACTCCGCCGTGCAGGGCACGGTCCCCGCGCTGCTCGAGGCGGTCAGGGCCGGCGGCCACCCCCGCACGGTCCAGGTGCTGGTCGCGCTCGCGGCAGCGCACCCGGACCCGGCCCTGGCCAAGGCCGTGCGCAGGGCCGCGTTCCAGGTGCACACCGGCACCGGCGGGGTCTGACTCCTACGACGGCCGCACGGATGCGGCGGGGACCACGAACAGCTACGGGGACTCCGCCGCTCCCGGTGCGTACGAGCCGAAGCTCCAGACATTGCCCTCGAGGTCGCGCGCCATGTAGTCGCGGGAGCCGTAGTCCTGGTCGGTGGGCGCCGTGACGATCTCCACGCCGTGCTCCACCGCTCGGGAGTGGTGCGCGTCGACGTCGTCGACGTGGACGAACACGCCCGCCGGTCCGGCGTCCTTCATCAGCTTGTCGAACTCGCTGCCCGTGCCCTTGCTGCCCAGCATCACCATGCCGTTGCCGTGGGTCAGTTCGGCATGGGCGATCCCGCCGTCCTCGTTCTCGTACACCGCGTGTTCGAAGAAGCCGAAGGCCTCGGTGAGCTGTCTGATCGCGGCCTTGGCGTCCGCGTACACCAGCGTCGGACAGATGCTCGGCGACTGAGCCATCCCGATCACTCCTCACTTGCTCGACGACAGTCTGTGATCTGTGTCTCAGTCTGGCACCCGCCACTGACAACGGCCCTCAGCGCCACCGGCAACGGCCGTCAGCGGAACGTGTCGCAGTGGCCCGGGTCGCCCGTGCGGTAGCCGGTGGCGAACCACTGTTGCCGCTGGGCCGCCGAGCCGTGCGTCCAGGACTCCGGGGTGACCCGGCCCTGGAGCCGCTCCTGGATCCGGTCGTCGCCGACCGCCGCGGCCGCGTTCATGCCGTCCTCGATGTCGGCCGCGGTCAGCGACGTCATCAGCGGCTCACCGGTCTTGTCGTCCGGCGTCGTCGTCGCGTGGTGCGCCCACACCCCCGCGTAGCAGTCGGCCTGCAGTTCCACGCGAACGGCATTGCTGCCCGCGCCCTGCCTGCCGTCCTGGGCCGACCTCAGCGTGCCGGTCAGGTTCTGTACGTGGTGGCCGTACTCGTGGGCAACGACGTAGGCCTGGGCGAACGGGCCGCCGCTCGCCCCGAAGCGGGTGCGCAGCTCGTCGAAGAAGTCGAGGTCCAGATAGACCTGCTCGTCGCCGGGGCAGTAGAACGGCCCGACCGCCGAGGTCGCCGTCCCGCAGGCCGTCCCCACCTGCTCGGTGAAGATCACTGTCCGCGCGTGCGAGTACTGCCCGCCGCGCCGCGGGAACTCGCCGCGCCAGTAGTCCTGCACGCTGTTGACCACCGCGACGATGCGGCAGTCCTCCCGGGTGTTGGCGTCCGAGCCCCGGCGGCAGGACTGGGAGATCTCCGCCTGGGACGACGCGGTCGCCGACGGCCCCTCGTCACCCGACGACAGCCCGAGCTGCTCCGGTCCCACCCCGAAGAGCAGCCCGAGGAGGAGCGCCACGAGGCCGGCGAGGCCGCCGCCGATCGTGGCCCGGCCGCCGGGGATCCTGCTGCCCCGTTCGTCCTGGACCTCCGAGGTGTCCAGACCGGCGTCGTCGTCGAACTGCATGGGTCACCGCCTTCGCCGATTCCACGCCGAGTATCGAGCGGATCCAGGCAAAGTGCCCCTTTTGCCGTCCTCGCGTCCGCAGTGCTCTGCGGCGTTCGCAGGCCCTCCGGGGCGGAAAACCACTTGCACCGTCCCGTTAGACTGGGCCGTATGGCAATTCTCCTTGTGCATTAGACGGCGTAGAAGCGTCTACCGCCCGTCCCTTCCGCCGTCCTACCGCCCTGGAGTTTTTCCGTGATCACCGCATCCGGTATCGAGCTGCGCGCCGGAGCGCGCGTCCTCATCGAGTCCGCTTCCTTCCGTATCGCCAAGGGCGACCGCATCGGCCTCGTCGGCCGCAACGGAGCGGGCAAGACCACGCTCACCAAGTGCCTCGCGGGTGAAGGCATTCCCGCCGGCGGCACCATCGCCCGCTCCGGCGAGGTCGGCTACCTCCCGCAGGACCCGCGCACCGGCGACCTCGACGTGCTCGCCCGCGACCGCATCCTCTCGGCGCGCGGCCTGGACACCTTGATCCGCAAGATGCGGCTGAACGAGGAGCGCATCGCGACCGGCCAGGGCGCCACTCGCGAGAAGGCGCTGCGCCAGTACGAGCGTCAGGAGACCGAGTTCCTGACCAAGGGCGGGTACGCCGCGGAGGCGGAGGCCGCCACCATCGCCGCCGCGCTCGGCCTGCCCGACCGGGTGCTCGGTCAGCCGCTCCATACGCTCTCCGGCGGTCAGCGCCGCCGCGTCGAGCTCGCCCGCATCCTCTTCTCGGACGCCGACACCCTCCTGCTCGACGAGCCCACCAACCACCTCGACGCCGACTCGATCGTCTGGCTGCGCGACTACCTGAGGACGTACCGCGGCGGCTTCATCGTGATCTCCCACGACGTCGACCTCGTGGAAACCGTCGTCAACAAGGTCTTCTACCTCGACGCCAACCGCTCGCAGATCGACGTCTACAACATGGGCTGGAAGCTCTACCAGCAGCAGCGCGAGGCCGACGAGAAGCGCCGCAAGCGTGAGCGGCAGAACGCGGAGAAGAAGGCCGCCGCCCTCAACTCGCAGGCCGACAAGATGCGCGCCAAGGCCACCAAGACCGTCGCCGCGCAGAACATGGCGCGCCGCGCCGAGCGGCTGCTGGCAGGTCTCGAGGACGTCCGGGTCGCCGACAAGGTGGCCAAGCTCCGCTTCCCCGAGCCCGCGCCCTGCGGCAAGACGCCGCTCAGCGCGGAGAGCCTGTCCAAGTCGTACGGCTCCCTCGAGATCTTCACCGACGTGGACCTCGCCATCGACAAGGGCTCGCGTGTGGTCATCCTCGGCCTCAACGGTGCGGGCAAGACCACCCTGCTGCGGCTCCTCGCGGGCGTCGAGACGCCGGACACCGGACAGGTCACCCCGGGCCACGGTCTCAAGCTCGGCTACTACGCCCAGGAGCACGAGACCCTCGACCCCGACCGCACGGTGCTCGAGAACATGCGCTCCTCCGCGCCCGACCTCGACCTCGTCGAGGTCCGCAAGACGCTCGGCTCGTTCCTCTTCTCCGGCGACGACGTCGACAAGCCGGCCGGCGTGCTCTCCGGTGGCGAGAAGACCCGGCTCGCCCTGGCCACCCTGGTGGTCTCGTCCGCCAACGTTCTGCTGCTCGACGAGCCCACCAACAACCTGGACCCGGCCAGCCGCGAGGAGATCCTCGGCGCGCTGCGCACCTACAAAGGCGCGGTCATTCTCGTCACGCACGACGAGGGCGCGGTCGAGGCGCTCGAGCCGGAGCGGATCATCCTGCTGCCGGACGGTATCGAGGACCTGTGGGGCGCGGACTACGCGGACCTCGTGGCACTGGCCTGACGGCCTCCCGACGCCACTCGTCGAGGGGTCCGGCTCCCGTGCCGGACCCCGTTGATCCACTTGCTATGGATCATTCGGCCTACGGGTGATCCATCATCTGTGTGAGTACGTCTCGTATAGCGGCGTGGCGACTGGTGGACCACCCTCGTCCGGTTCCCCGTCGTGGCGCTGCCCGGGTTTCTGGCCTGACCTGGTATTACGCCCCCGGGCCCGTCCAGGCGGCCGACCGGAGCGGACCGGAATGCATCATTCCGGTAGTGGCGGCCGCATAGGGCACGGCAAAGCGTTCCGTACTGACCTTGTCGAATGGGTGGCCAGGAGGCCCGGTAGGGGTGATCATGAGAAGTCCAGAGCGCACTTCCCATGAGGAGGCACGGGTGGCCGAGACTCTGAAGAAGGGCAGCCGGGTTACCGGCGCCGCGCGCGACAAGCTCGCGGCAGACCTGAAGAAGAAGTACGACTCCGGTGCAAGCATCCGGGCGCTGGCCGAAGAGACCGGCCGCTCCTACGGATTCGTCCACCGGATGCTCAGTGAGTCCGGAGTCGTTCTGCGAGGACGTGGCGGAGCGACGCGGGGCAAGAAGGCCGCTTCGGCCTGACAGCCCCACCCGGAAGAGGCTCCTCATCCGGTTCATCGGTTCCGTTGTCGGTGTCATCACGGTGGCCCCTGGTCGGCCTCACGGCCGGCCGGGCGGTTACCGTGCAGTAGCTTACCTTCCTCAGTCCGAAGAGTAAGCCCGACTGCACCGAACCGGAGGCGTCTCATGACTTCGCTCGATCCTGTACTCGACAAGGACGGCGTACGGCTCACCGTCGAAGATGCGGTTGCCACGGTGACGCTGACGAATCCGGCCAAGCGCAACGCCCAGAACTTCGCGCTGTGGCGGGCGTTGGCGCAGGCCGGACGGTCGTTGCCGGGCAGCGTGCGGGTCGTTGTGCTGCGCGGTGAGGGCAAGTCCTTCTCCGCGGGACTCGACCGGCAGGCGTTCACGCCGGAAGGTTTCGACGGCGAGCCGTCCTTCATGGACCTCGCGCGGGGCTCCGACGCGGAAGTCGATGCGTCGATCGCCGAGTTCCAGGAGGCGTTCACCTGGTGGCGCCGCAATGACATCGTGTCCATCGCGGCCGTCCAAGGCCATGCGATCGGCGCCGGTTTCCAGCTCGCCCTCGCCTGCGACCTGCGGGTCGTCGCCGAGGACGTGCAGTTCGCCATGCGCGAGACCAGCCTCGGGCTCGTCCCCGACCTCACGGGCACGCACCCCTTGGTGTCGCTTGTCGGCTACGCCCGCGCCCTCGAGATCTGTGCGACCGGCCGCTTCGTCCACGCGGAGGAGGCCGAGCGCACGGGCCTGGCCAACCTCGTCGTCCCGGCAGCGGAACTCGACGGCGCCGTACGCGACCTGGCCGCGGCGCTGCTCGCCGCGCCCCGGGACGCGGTGATCGAGACGAAGGCGCTGCTGCGGTATGCGGCGGGCCGCTCGTACGACGAGCAGCGCGCGGCGGAGCGGGCGGCGCAGGGCCGACGCCTGCGCGACCTGGCCGGCCTCGCGGACTGACGGGAAGGGGCGCTGCCCCCGGGCCTCGCGCCCCGAACGCCCGCTACGGGCCGGTGCCGTGGGAGGTGACCCCGGCGGGACTCGACCCCGTCTCGTCGGGGTCCGGGGCCCGCTACGGGTCCGTCATGAGACCGCAGTGACCACGACCGTCACGGCGCGGTCGTCGGGCAGCGCCTCCGCCACCGTTCTCCGGACCGCCCTCGCCACCTCCAACGCCGCATGCCCCGGTGCCGTCGCCAGTTCGACGCGGACATGGCCAGGGCCGTGGTGCACGGCGGTGCCCAGCGTTGCCGTCAGGTGGGCCACGCCCGGTGTCGCCGCCGCGGCGGTCCCGGCCGGGTCCGACGGCCGCACCGCTGCGGGAGCATCCGGCACCGGCCGCTCCTCGGGGGCGGAGTCCAGCAACTCACGCACCCGTAGATCCACCGTCGTGACCGCGAGGCCCAGGACGTCCGACGCCGTCTCGAACAAGGTTGCGCGCAGTGCGGCACTCAGCGCCGGCAGGGGCTCCTCGAGGGCCCAGACCGACACGTCGGCCTCGACGCGCAGCGGTCCCGGCAACAGGGCGGTCGGGGGTGGGGGCACCGTCGGGTCCTCGGCGGCGTCCGGGGCCACGAGGGAGAGCCGGATGGTCCCCAGCGCGGCTCCCGGCACGGCTGCGGCGCCCGCACCGCGCAGCACCGTCGCGGCCGCCCGTTCGGACAGCCAGGCGCCGTCCGCCGGGCCGCCGAGCGGAAGTAGTCTGCCGAGGCCCATCGCCCGCCGCACCTGCCCCCGCACCGCATCGGAAGTGGTCATTACTCCAGCCTGCCGCATCCCTGGGGCGAATGCGGGCAAGCGCCCTTAGTGTGGGCATTTGGAGGTCACTACCGCTCTGAAAGGACGACGGCGATGAGCGAGACACCTGGCCGCAACCTGAGCCCGACATCCGGAAGCGAACCGTCCGGCACCAGTGACGCGACGCGTAAGACCACCGGCGGCAAGCGTCTCGCGGAGCCCGCAGCCCGTGGCCGCACCACCATCGCCGACGGTGTCGTGGAGAAGATCGCCGGGCTGGCCGCCCGGGACGTATTGGGCGTACACGCGATGGGCGGCGGGCTGGCCCGTACCTTCGGCGCCGTACGCGACCGGGTGGGAGGGGCGGGCGGCGGCAGGTCCAGTGCCACCCGCGGAGTGAAGGCCGAGGTCGGAGAGGTGCAGACGGCGCTCGACCTGGAGATCGTCGTCGACTACGGAGTCTCCATCGCCGATGTCGCCCGCGCGGTCCGCGAGAACGTCATCTCCGCCGTGGAGCGCATGACCGGCCTCGAGGTCGTCGAGGTGAACATCGCAGTCAGCGACGTGAAACTGCCGGACGAGGAAGAAGAAGAGTCGGAACCGCGACTCCAATAGAAACCGGTGGCGCCTGCGCAGCCGGTGGAGCCTGGAGAAAGCCCGAAGAGGTTGCTGGAAGGCAGTAGAAGGAGCTCGACATGAGCATGGCCGTGGTCGGACTGATCGCCGGTATGGCGCTCGGCTTCGCCGGGTATTTCGGTGGGTTCGGTGCGTTTTTGCTGGTGGCGGCATTGGGAGCGGTCGGCTTCGTGGTCGGCCGGTTCCTCGAGGGCGACCTCGAGGTCGGCGACTTCTTCCGGAGCCGCGAGCGTGGCGACGGGCGGCGGTGACGCCTCGTGGTCCCGGACGCTGTGGGGGCGGGCGGTGTGCCGGGCAGCGGCGCGCCCGCGGGTCGGTTGGCGCCGGCCGACCGGGGGGCGACGAACATCGCCGACCGCGTCGTCGCGAAGATCGCCGCGCGGGCGGCACGTGAAGCGCTCCCCGGCGTGCCGGAAGGCGGTGCACCACCGCACGCCATGGTCGTCGTCCATCACGACACGGCCCGGGTGCGGGTGAGCCTGGAGCTGGACTATCCGTCGGACATCGGCGCCCAGTGCGGTGCTGTGCGTCGCCAAGTCATCGAACGGGTAAGGACGTTGGCGGGGATGGAGGTCCCCGAAGTGGCGGTGCAGGTCGAGCGGCTGCACTCCGTCCACTCGCGCCGCGCGGCGCAGGGGAGGATCCGATGACAGAGCCGACCGAGCCGGAAGAGCCCACCGCACGCGAGCAGTCCACGAGTGCCGCGCGTCCCGCCCGGGCCGTTCTCGAACTGGACCAGTCCGCGTCGGCCTCCGCCTACGATCCGGCGCCGGTGCCCGTGGACGACGACGGTGGCAGGGCCGGCCGCTTCTGGTCCGTGCGCCGCCTGCCCGCCGGGCTCCTCGCCCTGGTCGTCGTCGCAGGAGCGGGGCTGCTGCTGTACGACGTCGCCGCCGTACGGGCAGAGCGGCCCGCCATGCACTGGCGGCGCGCCACCGCCGACCGGCTCGCCGAATGGCGGCTGGACGAGGTCGCGGTGCTGGCCGCCGCCGGGCTCGCGGTGCTCGTCGGCATCTGGCTGATCGTCCTCGCGGTGACCCCCGGCCTCCGGGCGCTGCTGCCCATGCGGCGCGACCGGGCGCATGTCCGGGCCGGCCTCCACCGCGAGGCTGCGGCGTTGGTGCTGCGCGACCGGGCCATGGAGGTCTCGGGAGTACAGAGCGTCCGAGTACGGGTGCGGCGCTCGAAGGCGTCGGTGCGGGCGCGGGCGCACTTCCGTGAACTCGACGACGTGCGCGCGGACCTGGACGAGGCACTCGGCGCAGGCCTGAAGGAACTCGGCCTCGCCAGACCGCCGGCCCTGTCCGTGCACGTCGGCCGGCCGCCGAAGAAGGGGTGAGCACCGGTGCAGGGGATGCTTCGAGCCGTCAACAGGGTAGTCCTCGGCCTCGTCGGCCTGGTGCTGGTGTGCGCCGGGGGCGCGGTGCTCGCAGCGGGCGTCGGCCTCTCCGTACCGTCGTGGTGGCCCTTCGACGGGCGCAGCGACGTCCTGCTCAGCGACGCGGACCGCGCGCGGTGGCGGGACGAGGGGTGGTGGTGGCCGGTTGTCATCGCGGCCCTCGCCCTGCTGCTGGTGCTCGGCCTGTGGTGGCTCCTCGCCCAGCTGCGCCGTGCACGACTCTCGGAGGTGCTCGTGGAGAGCGGCGACGGCGAAGGCGCGCTGCTGAGGGGACGGGCGCTGGAGGGCGTGCTGACGGAGGAGGCGTCGTCGCTGGACGGGGTGGCGCGCGCGTCCGTCGCCCTGACCGGCCGCCGGACCACGCCGCGGGTCAGGATGGCACTGCACCTGGAACCGGACGCGGCGCCGGGCGAGGCGCTGACGCGGATCACGGACGAGGCGATCGCGCATGCGAGGGATTCGGCGGGCCTGGAGGCACTGCCGGCAGAGGTGAGGCTGGGTACGGGCCGGCGGCGGGCGCGCCGCGTGTCGTAATCCCCCCGCCCCCGCCCTCCAGGCCACAGGAGGAGGGCGGCGTGCGGCAAACGCCTCAGAAACCGCGCCGGGCTCCGCCGTCCACCGGGAGCATGATGCCCGTCAGGTAGGACGCCGCAGGCGAGAGCAGGAACGCCGCCGTGCGGCCGAACTCCTCCGGGGTGCCGTAGCGCCGCAGCGGGATGCGGGACTCGTTCGCCGCGCGTGCCGCCTCCGCGTCGCCGGACAACGCGTCCAGCTCGCGGACGCGGGCCGTGTCGATGCGGGACGGCAGCAGGCCGATCACGCGGATGCCGCGCGGGCCCAGTTCGTCCGCGAGGGACTTGGCGAAGCCGGCGAGGCCGGGGCGCAGGCCGTTGGAGATCGTCAGGCCGGGGATGGGCTCATGCACGGACGCGGACAGGACGAAGCCGATGACCCCGCCGTCGCCGAGCTCCGCCGCGGCCGTGCGGGCCAGGCGCACCGCGCCGAGGAAGACCGATTCGAAGGCGGCGGACCACTGCTCGTCGGTGTTGTCCGCGGCGAAGCCCGGCGCCGGGCCGCCCACGCTGATGAGAACGCCGTCGAGGCGTCCGAAGTGCGCCCGTGCCGCGGCGACAAGGCGCTCGGCGTTCGACGGGTCGGCATTGTCGGCGGCCACACCCACCGCCGCGGCGCCCAGTTCGGCTGCCGCGTCCTTGACCGTCTTCTCGTCCCGGCCGGTGATGACGACCTTCGCGCCGTCGGCGACGAGCGCCCGCGCGGAGGCGTTGCCGAGGCCACGGGAAGCGCCCGTGACGATGTAGACACGGTCCTTCAGTCCAAGATCCATGGCCCTATCCTGCCGTCTCCGGTCCCGTCAGCGCGAGGGCCGTGGTGACCAGCCCGATGTGGCTGAAAGCCTGGGGGAAGTTGCCGAGGTGCTGCCCGCAGGACAGGTCGTACTCCTCGGAGAGCAGCCCGACGTCGTTGCAGAGCGTCAGCAGCCGCTCGAAGAGTTCCCGGGCCTCCCTCTCCCGGCCCGTCATGCGCAGCGCGTCGGCGAGCCAGAAGGAGCAGACGAGGAAAGCGCCCTCACGCCCCGGCAACCCGTCGACCTGGGTGGCCTCGGCGGTGTAGCGGCGTACAAGGGGACCGCTGCCCAGTTCTCGCCACACGGCGTCGACCGTGCCGATCACCCGCGGGTCGTCGGGGGGCAGGAACCCGACGCGGGGGATGAGCAGCACGGCGGCGTCCAGTTCGGCGGATCCGTACGACTGGGTGAAGGTGTTGCGCACCGGGTCGAAGCCCTTCTCGCACACCTCGCGGTGGACCTCGTCGCGCATCGCCCGCCAGCGGGCCACGTCGCCGCGCAGCGACGGCTCGGCCTCCAAGGTGCGTACGGCACGGTCCGCCGCGACCCATGCCATGACCTTGGAGTGCACGAAGTGCCGGCGCGGGCCCCGTACCTCCCACAGACCCTCGTCCGGCTCGCGCCACTTGGACTCGAGGAAGCCCAGCAGGCTGAGCTGGATGTTCCAGGCGTGCCCCTCGCCCGCGAGGCCGGCCTCACGGGCGAGGAAGAGCGAGTCGATGACCTCGCCGTACACGTCGAGCTGCAGCTGGTAGGCCGCGTCGTTGCCGACGCGGACCGGCACCGATCCGGCGTAGCCGGCCAGCCAGCCGAGTTCCAGTTCCGCCAGGCGGCGTTCGCCCCCGAGCCCGTACATGATCCGCAGGTCGGACGGGTCGCCGGCGACCGCGCGCAGCAGCCAGTCCCGCCAGGCGGCGGCCTCGTCCAGGTAGCCGACCGACACCAGGGCGCCAAGGGTGAGTGTGGAGTCCCGCAGCCAGCAGAAGCGGTAGTCCCAGTTCCGTACGCCGCCGATGTCCTCGGGCAGGGACGTCGTGGGTGCGGCGACGATGCCGCCGGTAGGGGCGTAGGTGAGGGCCTTGAGGGTGATCAGGGAGCGCAGGACGGCGTCCCGGTAGGGGCCCTGGTACCGGCACGTCGAGGACCAGGCCTCCCAGTCCTGGAGGCAGTGTTCCAGCGACACGTACGGGTCGATGAGCTTGGGGCGCGGTTTGTGGGAGGGGTGCCAGGTGAGCACGAACGCCACCTTGTCGCCCTCGCCGACCGTGAACGACGAGCAGGTGCTGAACTGCTGACCCCATGTCTTGACCTGCGGCTCGCTGCGCAGCCATACGGAGTCGGGACCGGCGACCGCGATCCGGTGGCCGTCCGTGCGCCGCACCCAGGGCATCACGGAGCCGTAGTCGAAGCGCAGCCGCAGCGTGCCCAGCATGTCGACCGTGCCGCTCACTCCCTCGACGATGCGCACCACGTCCGGGGCCTCGTCGCGCTGCGGCATGAAGTCGAGGACTCTGACCGTTCCCGTACGCGTCTCCCACACCGTCTCGAGCACCAGCGACGCGCCCACGTAGCGCCGGCGAGTGCACACGTCCGCGCCCTGGGGGGCGATCCGCCAGTGGCCGTTCTCCTCGTCGCCGAGGAGGGCGGCGAAACAGGCGGCGGAATCGAACCGGGGCAGGCACAGCCAGTCGATCGAGCCGTTGGTGCCGACCAGGGCCGCGGTCTGCAAGTCCCCTATGAGCGCGTAGTCCTCGATGCGTTGTGTCACGCTCCGGCGTGTTCCCGCGCGCAGCGAAGACTAAGCAGCCGCCGGCTCCGGCTCGGGCGTGCTCTCCTTCGCCGCCGCACGGTCCTGCTTCTCCCGGCGTACGAGAATCACCCAGCCGACGGGCACCGCCGCGGCGAACAGCCACCACTGGACCGCGTACGCCAGGTGCGCGCCGATCGAGTCGTGGTCGGGTGTCGGGATCAGCTCCGGGCCGCCGCTCCCGGGCTTCGGCACCGTCTGCTCCAGATAGCCGCCGAGCACCTGCCGCTCCAGCAGCTGCGCCTGCTGCTCACTGTTGATCAGCATCACCTGGCGAGGCGGCAGGTCCTTCAGGTCCTTGATTCCGCTGGCGCCGGTCGTCTCGTCGGCCTTGAGCCGGCCGGTGACGGTCACGGTGCCGTCCGGCGCGGAAGGCACCTCGGGGAAGGCGGTCTGGTCGGCGGCCGCCGGAACCCAGCCGCGGTTGACCAGGACGGCGCGGCCGTCGGCAAGCACCAGCGGTGTCAGCACATGGAAGCCGACCCGGTCGTCGGCGTTGGTGCGGCGGCGGACGACCACCTCGTGGGCGGTGTCGAAGGTGCCGGTCGCGGTGATCTGCCGCCAGTAGTCGGAGCGGGGGACCGTGTGTCCGGGGGAGGTGAGCTCGCCCATCGGGACCGGCTTCGCCTCGAGATTCCGCGCGATCAGGGAGTTCTGCTCGATCCGGCGCTCGTGCCGGTGCAGCTGCCAGAAGCCCAGCTCGATCATCGTCGGGACGAGAACGAGGCCGATGAGGGTGAGGATCACCCACTGCCGGGACATGAGGAAGCGGTACACGGCTTCGACCGTACCTGCTCGGCGCGGGGGTCTCGGACGGGGGGTACCGCCCGGGCCCCCCGCCGGCCCGGCTGTCATACCCGGTCGACGATTCCGGCCCTCCCCTCGGCCCGGGCGCAGTGGGCGCCGCAGTACCAGTGGCCCTCGACCTCGACGCCCTGGCCGATGATCTGCACCCGGCAGTGCTCACAGATGGGCGCCATGCGGTGGATGGCGCAGGAGAAGCAGTCGAAGACGTGCACCGCGCCCTGCGCGTGCACCTCGAAGGACATGCCGTAGTCGTTTCCGCAAACCTCACAACGTGCCATGCGCCACAGGGTGAAACGCTTCGGTGCCCCGGGCGAGCGGGCGGCGGGCGAGTCGCCCCGGGTTCACTCCGATGCGGGTGCGGACCCTGCCCCGGGCGCCGGAGCGACATCGCGCAGCAGCTGGGTGAAGGCGCCCTCGTCGACGACGGGTGTGCCGAACGACGCGGCCTTGAGGGTCTTGGACGTCGACGCGTCCGGGTCGTTGGTCACCAGCAGGCTCGTGAGCCGCGACACGCTCGTCGCGACATGCAGCCCCGCCTCGATCGCACGGTCCTCGAGCAGCTCGCGCTCCACCGAGGTGTCACCGGAGAACGCGACCCGCATCCCCTGCACCAACTGTCCGCCCGGCTCGTAACGCCCCGGGTTGGGGTAGGGGCACGGGGGCCGCTTGCGGGAGGGCCGCCAGCTGCTGTGCCCGTACGACCTCTGGTAGCCGACGCGCGGGGCGGCGGGCGCTTGCGACCACTCCGTCAACGGCAGGCACTCGAGCAGCGGCAGCCGGACCCCGTCGCGCGCCGCGGTGTGCAGGCTCGGCCGGAACGCCTCCGCCAACACGCGGGCGTCGTCCAGCGCATGGTGCGCCCGCTGCTGCACCACTCCGTAGTGCGCGGCGAGCGACTCCAGCTTGTGGTTGGGCAGGGGAAGGCGAAGCTCCTTGGCGAGCGCGATGGTGCACAGCCGCTGCCGGGTCGGTGCGGCGCCCTGCGCCCGGGCGTACTCCCTGGCGATCATGGACCAGTCGAACGTGGCGTTGTGCGCGACGAGGACCCGGCCGTCGAGCCGCGCGGAGAGCTCACCGGCGATGTCGCCGAACAGCGGGGCGCCTTCCAGCACATCGCTCGTCAGACCGTGGATCCACACCGGCCCGGGATCGCGCTCAGGGTTGACGAGCGTGTACCAGTGGTCCTCCACATCGCCGTGCACGTCGAGGCGGTAGACGGCAGCAGACACTATCCGGTCGTCGCGGGCGAGTCCGGTGGTCTCCACGTCGACGACCGCGTACCCCTGTGGGTACGCGGCCGGCCACGCCGTTGCTGCGGTCGTACGGTCGTCGAGCATGGTCACAGAGAATACGGCCCGGCACCGACAGCCACGGCCCTGCCCCGCCCGGCCGACGCCGCGACCAGGTCGCCTGCCGCGGCCTGTTGCAGACCGCAGCCGTCAACCGGCCCTGACGGCAGGCGGTATCGGACGGTATACGGCGCCGCCCGACAGGAGCGCGGGCGTGTGGGGGGAATCAGGGCTTGCGCGTCACGACGAGCCTGTCCTCGGGGAAGAGGTCCTGTCCGGTGGTCGACCCGTCGTCGTAAACGGTGATCGTCAGCCGGTCGAGCCCCGCCAGCGGCGTGAGGTCGAGGGGCGCCGAGAGCTGCTGGCACTGCGAGAGGTGGAGGGTGGTCAGGGCGGGCAGCTCGCGCAACGCCCCCAGGCCTTCCGGTATCTCGCACCGCCACAGGTGGAGCCTCGACAGGCCCTCGAGACCGCGCAACAGCCGAAGGTCCAGCGGATCGTGCTCGTTCAGAGTCAGTGAGGCCAGCGCGGGAGGGGACGCCATGCGGGAGAGCTGGCGCAGTTGGGTCGTGCCCGCGAGGGTGAGTGTGTCGAGCTGTGGCCAGGAGTCGATGCCCTCCAGGCTGAGATAGCGGGTCTGCCGGGCGAGCCCGAGCGAGGTGAGCCCGTCGCCGACCGGCAGTTCCGCGAGGCTCTCCATCAGCAGGGGGTGAGCGAGGTGGAGAAAGCGCAAGTCCGTCATGTCCCGGAGCGGGTCCGCCCGGAGGTCGGGATGGAGTTCGAAGAGTGACAGCCGCTCCAGCCCCGGCCGGGCCAGTGGTGAGAGATCCCGGATCTCCGGGCACTGACTGAGGCCGACGTCCTCGAGCCCGGACAGGGAAGCCAGCACGGACAGGTCGGCGAGGGACCGATTGCGGTAGACGAAGAGCCACTCCGGGTCGTGCAGCACGAGCAGCGGTGCGAGGTCCGCGTGGCTGCCGCTCACATGCACCCGGCGAGCCCTTGGTGTGTGCCGCAGCGCCTGGAACTGGCCCGGCGTCTGCACGTGGAGGTACGAGTTGTCCCACGCCCCCGCGGACAGGACGTCCTCGGCGTACGACTCGGTGTCGAACGAGCCCCAGGCCTGCGACACCTGGAACGCGACCTGAAGGCGCGCGTCCTCCCGGAAGCGGGCGACGACCTCGAACGCCGCGTCGCCCTTGATGAGCGCAGCCGTGCGCACCACAGCCGCCGCCGTGTACTCCTCGAGCCCGCCCGGCCCCGGCAGCAGCTCGAGGACCAGCTCGCCCACCTTGGCCAGCTCGGCCGCGTCGTCCTGGCTGCGCGGCGGCAGCATCTCCTGCGTACGCTCCTGGACCGTCGCCCGGACCTGCGGGTCGAGCTCCGGCGCATGCTCCAGGCATGCCGCCGCCAACAGCACCAGACGGTGCCGGTGGCGCTGGGCCCGGTCCGCCCTGCGCAGCAACTGCCGCAACAGACGGGCCCGTTCGTCGACACGGGCGTGTCCGACGGCCATCTGCACGACGTCGTCCCACTGGTCGTCGTGCGCGTTGCTCACCAGCACGCCGAAGTCGCGCGCCTCCACCGCGGCCTTGGCGCCCAGGTAGTCCTGGAAGGTGCGGTGCACGAAGTCCACGGCTCCCGGCGTCGGTTCACGCAGCAGCCCGCTCCTGATCAGCAGGTGTGAGAAGACCTGCTCCGCCGTCCCCTGCACCTGCGGCATGGCCGCCAGCCACTCGGAGACCATCTCCACGGCCTCCGAGCGTTCCGCCTCGGCCTGCCCGTTGCGGATCAGCCAGTAAGCGAGGCGCTGGAGCAGCGCGGTCTGTTCCTCGCGGGTGAGGTCGACGCCCTCCACGCCCACGATCTCGCGCTCGGTGTCCCTGCGGACCAGCAGCATGTCCAGTGCCGCGTCGTACAACTCCTTGCGGGCACGGGGGAGTTGCATCCTGCGGTCGCGGTTCAGTGCGCAGAGCAGCGCGCACATCAGCGGGTTGGTGGCGAGCCGGCCGAGGTCCCTGCGGGTGCTGACGGCCTGGCGCAGCGACGTCTCGTAGGTGTCGAGCAGTTCACGCTCCGAGCCGGTCAGGCACTCGCGGCGGGCCGAGTCGTGCCAGTGGCCGATGAAGGCGCGCACGTCGTCCCGTTCCATCGGCAGCAGGGCGTGCGCGGTGAAGTCCTGCCGGGCCAGCCAGTCCTCCGGCACGGCGGACGGCCGGGTCGTCACCACATAGCGTGCTTTGGGGTAGGCGGCGATCAGGTTCTTCAGCCAGGTCTCGATACGGTGCCGCTGCCGCGTGGGGACCTCGTCCACGCCGTCGACGAGGACCAGCGCACGGCCCTCGGTCAGCATCCGGTCGGTCCAGCCGGCCGGGGCGGAACCGTGCAGCGGGGCGCCGGTCGCCCGCAGGAACTCGTCCGGCGTGGGCAGCGCGCCGTTGGACGAGAACGCCCTCAGCCGCAGGACGAAAGGCACGCACCGGTTCCAGTCGTCGAGCTCGTGGCCGAAGGTGCGCCGTGCGGCGTTGAGCGCCAGCCACTGCACCAGGGTCGACTTGCCCGATCCCGCGGGCCCCCGCAGCAGCAGCCGGTCCGCTCCGGCGACCGCCTGCTCGACCCGGGCGGCGACCTGCCCCGTACGGGGCAGGCCGAAGCCCTCCTCGCCTGCCCCGCCGCCGCTGACGGCGAGCGAGATGTACGCCGTGTCCAGCGGCCACTCGCTGCCCGACCGGCCCAGCGTGAGCCCGAACAGCTCGAGCCGTCCGTGCGTCTGGGCCACGAAGTCGGCGTAGCGTCCCTCGAAGCCGAGCGCCGCCGCCTCCGGGTGCGGGCCGAGCCGTCCGCGCATGTCCTCGACGAGCACCTCGGTGCGGCCGGCCCGCCGGATCTGCTCCACGGCGGACCGGGCCATGAACGACTGGTCGGCGGTGAGCGCCTCGACCAGGTGCGCGCAGCACAGCTGCAGCAGCTCGTCGTACAGCTCGACGGCCCGCTCGGCCAGCCCCGCGTCGGGAGCGCGCAGCGAGCGGTGGAGCCGCTCCGGCCGGAGGTCGAGGTCGAACAGCCGGTCCGGCGAAATCTTCCCGGCCGCCTGGATCGTGTCCCGTACGCCCTCGATCGCCGCCTCCCGCTCGTGCTCCGGCAGGTCGCTGTAGGGGTCCGAGAGCTGGGCGAGGAGCTTCTTCGCCACCGGCGCCGGGTTCGGGCGGGGGAGCGGTGCCGCCCTGCGCCCGGGGACCAGTCCCGCCCCCGGCCGGGCGGCGATCAGCGACTTCACCACGGTCACGGCCAGTGTCCCCGCAAGCCGTAAGACGACAACTTCCAAACCCTGCAACGCGGTTCCTCCCCGTGAAAATGCCGGACCACGGATCGTACGGTGGGCGGTCGGCCTGCTGCCGGTCATCGATGCATGCCCGCCCGGTGAACCGGCGTACCGTGGTCAGGCGCAAAACCGTTCGATAACTCGTGGAACCGCCTCATACGCGCCACAGTCATCCATGCCCCGCACGACATGCGTGTGGAAGAGGTGTCCGACCCGGTCGTCCAGCAGCCGACCGACGTGGTGCTGCGCGTCCTGCGGGCCTGCATCTGCGGCAGCGACCTGTGGGCGTACCGCGGGGAGTCGGCGCGGCAGCCCGGTCAGCGGATCGGGCACGAATGCCTCGGCATCGTCGAGGAGGCCGGCTCCGCTGTCGCCTCCTTCGCGCCCGGCGATCTGGCCGTCGCCCCGTTCGTCTGGTCGGACGGCACCTGCGAGCCCTGCGGGGAAGGGCTGCAGACGTCCTGCCCGCAGGGCGGGTTCTGGGGCTCTGTCGGCTCCGACGGCGGCCAGGGCGAGGCCGTTCGTGTCCCCTTCGCGGACGGCACTCTCGTCAAGCTGCCCGTGGAGGCCGCATCCGACGACCGGTTGCTGACGGCGCTCCTCGCGCTCTCCGACGTCCTCGGCACCGGGGACCACGCAGCCGTCGGCGCGGGCGTCACCAAGGGCAGCACGGTCGCCGTCGTCGGTGACGGCGCGGTCGGACTGTGCGGCGTGCTCGCCGCCCGGCGGCTCGGCGCAGAGCGGATCATCGCGCTCGGCCGGCACCAGGCGCGCACCGACATCGCTCGCATCTTCGGCGCCACCGATGTCGTCGCCGAACGCGGAGAGGCGGCCGTGGCCGCGGTGCGCGAGCTGACCGGTGGCCAGGGCGCGCACGCCGTGATCGAGGCCGTCGGCACCGAGCAGTCGATGGGCACGGCCGTCGGCATCACCCGCGACGGCGGCTCGATCGGTTACGTCGGCGTCCCGCACGGCAGCGGCACCGGCCTCGACCTCGGCGACATGTTCAACCGGAACATCGCCCTGCGCGGCGGCGTCGCACCCGTCCGCGCGTACATCCCCGAGCTGTTGCCCGACGTCCTGCACGGCACGATCGACCCGTCGCCGGTCTTCGATCTGGCGGTGGACCTCGACGGCGTCCCCGGCGGCTACAAGGCGATGGACGGACGCACCGCGCTCAAGGTCCTCATCAAGCCCTGAGTCGACCCGCGGGGCTTCGGAGCGACCAGCACGAAGGGCCCGGTGCGGAATTCCGCACCGGGCCCTCACCATGAGGCGCGCGGTTACCGGCGGACCGCGTCCAGGGCGTCCGTGACACCCGTACCGTAGAAGCCGTTGTCGCGCTCACCGCCCTCGCAGACCGCGTCGACGGTGCCGTTGCCGTCGATGTCGTACGGGTCGGTGCAGGCCGTGTCGTCCGCCTGTGCGTACAGCAGACCCTTCACCAGGGCCGGCGGCGCGTACGGGTGCGTCGACTTGATCAGCGCCGCGACGCCCGCGACGTGCGGGGAGGCCATCGACGTACCCGCCTTGTAGCCGTAGCCGCCACCCGGCAGCGTCGACAGGATCCGGCCGTCGACGGCCGGGGCGTCCGGAGCCTGGTAGCGCGTCGAGTCGCCGCCCGGCGCGGAGATGTCGACCACGCCGTGGCCGTAGTTCGAGTACGAGGACTTCAGGCCCTTGGCGCCGAGCGCGGAGACCGTGACGACACCCGGGATCTGGGTCGGGATGTCGAGGCACTCGCGCGGGTTGATGACCCGCTCGCCCGGCGTGGTGTCGTTCGGGCTCGAGGTGTCGGTCAGCTCGTCGGCGGCGAGGTCCATCCGGGAGTTGCCGGCCGCGGCGACATTCACCGCGCCCTTGCGCTCCGCGTAACGGGTGGCGCGTGCGACGGCGTCGACGAGGGCCTTCTGGTCCTCGTCGTTCTTGCAGTTGAACAGCCACGGGTCCGTGTAGTAGCTGTTGTTGGTCACGTCGACGCCGTGCTCGGCGGCCCACACGAAGCCGCAGACGACCGCCTCGGTGTAGAAGAAGCCGTCGGGCTGCGAGACCTTGATGCCGGAGACCTTCACGCCCGGCGCGATGCCGGTGATGCCGACGCCGTTCTTCGCCGCGGCGATCGTGCCCGCGACGTGCGTGCCGTGGTCGCTCTCGTCCGGGCCCGGACGCCAGGCGCCGTCGGCCGTGTCGGGCACACCGCCCACGCAGCTGACGGAGGCCTTACGGTCGAAGTTCGGCGCGAGGTCCGGGTGGGTGTCGTCGACACCCGTGTCGATGACGGCGACCGTCACCTTCTTGCTGCCGAGCGACTTCTCGTGCGCCTTGTCCGCCTTGATGGCCGGCAGGTCCCACTGCAGGGGCTCCAGCGGGTCCTGGTCCGAGGCCGCCTGACCGGCGGACTTCTTCGCCTCCTCGGCCGTGAGCGGGCGCTCCGAGTCGATGGCCATGTCGGCCGCGGGCGCCAGCGGCTTGGTGCGGGTGGCGCCGGCCGACTCCACGCCGCGCACCGAGCGGATCGTGTCGGCGAAGGCGGGGTTCTGCGAGTGGACGACGACGACGCCTATCTGGTCGTAGGCCACCACCACCGTTCCGCCGGCCTGGGCTATGGCCTTCTTGACCGCCTTCGCGGTGCCGTGTCCGCCCTTCACATTGACGACGTACGACATCTTCGGGCCGTCGGTCCGGACCGCGGCGGGTACCTCGTCAACCGGCGCCGCAGAAGCGGCTCCCGCGGGCAGAAAGCCGAGCGAGGCCGTGAGCGCCAGACCGGCGGGCAGCGCGAGTGCGCGGCGCCGTCTGGATCCCAGATGAGCCATGGGTTCTCCACATCATCCGTGACAACCGCCCAGACACCCCTGTGCGAATGGGCGGGTACATGACGAGTGAAGCTATCGCTGATCAAGGGCCCGGTTCAATGAGTTCGCGAAGGAAGTGCGGAATAAAAAGGCCGATGTTGAACCGGTTCGCCGTGGGGGCCGTGCCGTTGTCAGGGAGTGGAGCAACATCGAACCGCCCCTGTCAGTGACATCCCCGAGTCCATCCCCACCGCAGACGCGTCGCGAGGAGCTTCCGTGACCATCGATGCACCGCCGCCTCCCGAGGGCGGTACGGACACCAGCACCGCCCAGCACACGACAGAGTCGTTCGCGCGGGTGCAGCAGAGTACGGAATTCGGCGAACTGCGCCGCACCCACCGTTCGTTCGCCTTCCCGCTGACCATCGCGTTCATCGCCTGGTACCTGCTCTACGTCCTGCTCTCCAACTACGCCGGCGGCTTCATGGGCGCGAAGGTCTTCGGCCACATCAACGTCGCCCTTGTCTTCGGCCTCGCCCAGTTCGCGACCACATTCCTCATCGCCTGGCTCTACTCACGGCACGCCGCAGCGAAACTCGACCCGAAGGCCGAGGCGATCAAGTCCCGCATGGAGGCTGACGCATGAGCACTGCCCTGCACCTCGCGGCCTCGAACGCCACCACCGAGCACCGGCCGCTGATCATCACCCTCTTCGCGGCCTTCGTCGTCGCGACCCTTTTCATCACCGTCTGGGCCGGCCGGCAGACCAAGGACGCCGCCGACTTCTACGCGGGCGGCCGCCAGTTCACCGGCTTTCAGAACGGCCTCGCCATTTCCGGCGACTACATGTCCGCCGCCTCGTTCCTCGGCATCGCCGGGGCGATCGCCCTCTACGGCTACGACGGTTTCCTCTACTCGATCGGCTTCCTGGTCGCCTGGCTCGTCGCCCTGCTGCTCGTCGCCGAGCCGCTGCGCAACTCCGGCCGGTACACGATGGGCGACGTCCTCGCCTACCGGATGCGCCAGCGCCCGGTCCGTACCGCCGCCGGCGCCTCCACCATCGTCGTCTCGATCTTCTACCTGCTCGCGCAGATGGCGGGCGCGGGCGTCCTCGTCTCGCTGCTCCTCGGCATCACCAGCGACGCCGGGAAGATCGCGATCGTCGCCCTGGTCGGCCTGCTGATGATCGTCTACGTGACCATCGGTGGCATGAAGGGCACCACCTGGGTGCAGATGGTCAAGGCCGTCCTGCTCATCGCGGGCACCCTGCTGATCACCTTCCTGGTGCTGTGGAAGTTCAACTTCAACATCTCCGACCTGCTCGGCGAGGCCGCGGCGAAGAGCGAGGTCGGACAGAAGGGCAATGCCGACGCCTTCCTCGAGCCCGGCCTCAAGTACGGCGTCGACGGGATGACCAAGCTCGACTTCATCTCCCTCGGCATCGCCCTCGTCCTTGGCACCGCCGGACTCCCGCACATCCTGATCCGCTTCTACACCGTGCCCACCGCGCAGGCCGCACGTAAGTCCGTGAACTGGGCCATCGGCATCATCGGGGCCTTCTACCTCATGACCATCGCGCTCGGCTTCGGCGCCGCCGCGATCGTCGGGCCCGCCGAGATCAAGGCGTCCAACCCGGCCGGCAACACCGCGGCCCCGCTCCTCGCCCTGCACATCGGCGGCGTCGACTCGACCTGGGGCGCGATCCTGCTCGCCGTGATCTCGGCGGTGGCGTTCGCCACGATTCTCGCCGTCGTCGCAGGACTGACGCTGGCCTCCTCGTCGTCGTTCGCCCACGACATCTACGCCAACGTCATCCGCAGGGGAAAGGCCACGGAGAAGGAGGAGGTCAGGGCCGCACGCTGGGCGACCGTCTTCATCGGCATCGTCTCCATCGCCCTCGGCGCGCTCGCCCGCGACCTGAACGTGGCGGGTCTCGTCGCGCTCGCCTTCGCGGTCGCCGCCTCCGCCAACCTGCCCACGATCCTCTACAGCCTGTTCTGGAAGAGGTTCACCACACAGGGCGCCCTGTGGTCGATCTACGGAGGCCTCGCCTCCTCGGTGCTCCTGGTGCTCTTCTCGCCGGTCGTCTCCGGAAGCACCACCGCGATGTTCCCGAGCGTCGACTTCGCGTTCTTCCCGCTGTCCAACCCGGGACTCATCTCCATCCCGCTGGGATTCCTGCTCGGCTGGCTCGGCTCGATCCTGAGCAAGGAGAAGCCCGACGAGGGCAAGTACGCCGAGCTCGAGGTCAAGTCCCTCACCGGCATCGGCGCCCACTGAGGAGGAAACCGACACACGCACGTCAGCGGCCGCGTCGTAGGGTCCTACGACGCGGCCGCTGCCCACCTCGTGGCAAACGGCCCTCTGGATTTGTCAGCGCTGTCGCGTAGGCTCGCAGTGGCGAGATTCTGTACGACTTCCGGATGGGGAGGGGGCCCACAGTGCTCATCGACACCTTCGGCCGTGTGGCCACTGACCTGCGCGTTTCGCTCACGGACCGGTGCAATCTGCGGTGTACGTACTGCATGCCGGAAGAAGGCCTGCAGTGGCTGGCAAAGCCCGATCTGCTGAGCGACGACGAGATCGTCCGGCTGATCCGTATCGCCGTCACCGATCTCGGCATCACCGAGGTCCGCTTCACCGGCGGCGAGCCGCTGCTGCGCCCCGGACTGGTCGGCATAGTGGAGCGCTGTGCCGCCCTCGAGCCCCGCCCCCAGATGTCCCTCACCACCAACGGCATCGGGCTGAAGCGCACGGCGGCCGCCCTGAAGGCCGCCGGCCTGGACCGGGTCAACGTCTCGCTGGACACCCTGCGGCCCGACGTCTTCAAGACCCTCACCCGCCGCGACCGCCACCACGACGTCCTGGACGGCCTCACAGCCGCCCGCGAAGCCGGCCTCACCCCCGTCAAGGTCAACGCCGTCCTGATGCCGGGACTCAACGACGACGAGGCGCCCGACCTCCTGGCCTGGGCCGTGGAGAACGATTACGAGCTGCGCTTCATCGAGCAGATGCCGCTCGACGCACAGCACGGCTGGAAGCGTGACGGAATGATCACCGCCGGTGACATCCTCGAGTCCCTGCGCACCCGTTTCACCCTGACACCGGAAGGCGACGCCGCGCGCGGCTCCGCGCCCGCCGAGCGGTGGGTCGTCGACGGCGGACCGCAGCGGGTGGGCGTCATCGCCTCCGTCACCCGCCCGTTCTGCCGCGCCTGCGACCGCACCCGGCTCACCGCCGACGGTCAGGTACGCACCTGCCTCTTCGCCACCGAGGAGACGGACCTGCGGGCCGCGCTGCGCTCGGAGGCGCCCGACGAGGAGATCGCCCGCATCTGGCGGCTGGCGATGTGGGGCAAAAAGGCGGGATCCGGCCTCGACGACCCGTCGTTCCTCCAGCCCGAGCGGCCCATGTCAGCCATCGGCGGCTGACCCGGCCCCCTTACCGCGCTCCCACTCCTCCAGCGTCACGACATCCTTCAGGAAGCCGCGCACACCAAGGAACTGCGAGAGGTGCTCCCGGTGTTCGTCGCAGGCCAGCCATGTCTTGCGGCGGTCGGGGGTGTGCAGCTTCGGGTTGTTCCAGGCGAGGACCCAGACGGCGCCTGTGCGGCAGCCCTTGGCCGAGCAGATCGGGGATTCTTCACTCACCGGATGCATCACCGGATCATTGTCCCAGCATGGCGACGCCGAGCAGCCACGGGGGGAGCTGCCCGGCGTCGGTCCGTCGCTCCGACGGGGGATGCGGAGCGCGTAGGCAGTATGTCACGGGTAACAGGGTGCGGTGCACCGGAACTTCATGATTGATCTGAGCTTTTCCTGAGCTTTGCGGAGCCTCCCGGCCCCGCCGCCCCGGCCCGCCGTCAGCTCTGCCCGGCCGCCGGACGCTCCCGCTCGAAGGTCCCTGTCTCCGTTTCCCCCGCACTGTGCGCCCCGGCCGACTCGATCATCGGACGCTCCGGTGGCGGAAGGTACGTCGACGGCAGCGAAGGGGCGTTCTCCCGGCCCGCGTTGGCGATGACAACCGCGATGTACGGCAGCAGAATGCCGAGCGCCAGCGCCACGATCGCCACATGACGCTCCACGTTCCACAGCACGGCCGCGAGGATCACCGACACCGTGCGGACCGACATCGAGATCACATAGCGGCGCTGCCGGCCGCGCACATCGTCGGCGAGGCCCCGGCGTGCTTCCGTGATCCGGAAGACCTCTGCTCCGTCGTGCTTCCGCATCGCTGTCCACCACCCGATTCCCGCGCCGGACGTTCCCGGACATCCCCTGCTTCGACCCCATCCACGGTACGCCCGGCCTGCGCCGTCTTCGAGAGCGGGCCGGCCCCACGACTGCGTGGCCCGTCTGCGCCGTCAGCCGTACGGCGTCCCCCGACATGCGCCGTACGGCTCACGGGCCGACACTGGCGACGTAACTGCTCACGCAGAGGCCGTACAAGGAGGCACCCATGGGCTGGTTGTGGGCGATCATCGTGGGATTCGTGCTGGGCCTGATCGCCAAGGCGATCATCCCGGGCAAGCAGCACAGTCCGCTCTGGCTGACCACCATCTTCGGCATCATCGGCGCCGTCATCGGCAACGCCGTCGCCCGTGGATTCGGCATCGCGGAGACCAGCGGTATCGACTGGGGGCGGCACGCGCTCCAGCTCGTCGCGGCCATCATCGTCGTCTTCCTGGGAGACATGGCCTACAGCTCGGTCCGCGGCAGAAAACGACACCGCGTCTGACACCACATGGCCGACCCCACACACGGCCGAGGCCGGGCGGGCACTGAGCCCGCCCGGCCTCGGCCGTGTCACGTCGCGTTGTCGGTCAGCCGGCCGTGACCTCGACCGCCGCCAGGTTCTTCTTGCCCCGGCGCAGCACCAGCCAGCGCCCGTGCAGCAGCTCGTCCTGCGACACCACGGCGTCCTCGGCGGTCACCTTCACGTTGTTCACATAGGCGCCGCCCTCCTTCACCGTGCGGCGGGCCGCGGACTTGCTCGGCGCCAGACCGACCTCGGCGAACAGATCGACGACCGGCAGCAGCTCTCCGACCCGGGCGTGCGGCAGCTCGGCGAGCGCCGCACGCAGCGTCGCCTCGTCCAGATCGCCCAGCTCGCCCTGCCCGAACAGCGCCTTCGAGGCGCTGATCACCGCGGCGCACTGGTCGGCCCCGTGCACCAGCGTCGTCAGCTCCTCCGCCAGCGCCCGCTGGGCGGCGCGCGCCTGCGGGCGCTCCGCGGTCTGCTTCTCCAGCTCCTCGAGCTCCTCGCGGCTCTTGAAGCTGAGGATGCGCAGGTACCGGTTGATGTCCCGGTCGTCCGTGTTCAGCCAGAACTGGTAGAACGCGTACGGCGTGGTCATCTCCGGGTCGAGCCAGAGCGTGCCGGTCTCGGACTTGCCGAACTTGGTGCCGTCGGCCTTGGTCATCAGCGGGGTGGCCAGGGCGTGCACCTCGGCGTCGGGCTCCAGGCGGTGGATCAGGTCCAGGCCCGCGGTGAGGTTGCCCCACTGGTCGCTGCCGCCCTGCTGCAGGACGCAGCCGTACCGCCGGTACAGCTCCAGGAAGTCCATGCCCTGCAGCAGCTGGTAGCTGAACTCCGTGTAGCTGATGCCCTGCTCGGACTCCAGACGCCGCGCGACCGAGTCCTTGGTGAGCATCTTGTTGACACGGAAGTGCTTGCCGATGTCCCGCAGGAACTCGATCGCGGACATGCCCGCGGTCCAGTCCAGGTTGTTCACCATGACCGCGGCGTTGTCACCCTCGAACGAGAGGTACGGCTCGATCTGCGAGCGCAGCCGGTCCACCCACTGCGCGATCGTCGCCGGGTCGTTCAGCGTGCGCTCCGCGGTCGGCCGCGGGTCGCCGATCTGGCCCGTCGCCCCGCCCACCAGCGCCAGCGGCCGGTGACCGGCGAGCTGGAGTCGGCGCACGGTCAGCACCTGCACCAGATGCCCGACGTGCAGGCTCGCCGCGGTCGGGTCGAAGCCGCAATAGAACGTGACGGGACCGTCCGCGAGCGCCTTGCGCAAAGCGTCCTCGTCGGTGGACTGGGCCATCAGCCCGCGCCACTTCAGCTCGTCGACGATGTCCGTCACGTCTCTCATGTCTCCTTCGGTGAGTGCGTCCGCGACTGAACCACGGACCCACCCGAGGTTATACGCCCTGGCTGATCGAACTCATATTGAAATCCGGCACCCGCAGCGGGGGCATCGCGGCCCGGGTGAACCAGTCGCCCCACTCACGCGGCAGCGTCTTCTCGGTGCGCCCGGCCTCGGTGGTCCGCGACAGCAGGTCGACGGGCGACTCGTTGAAGCGGAAGTTGTTGACCTCCCCGACGACCTCCCCGTTCTCCACCAGATACACGCCGTCCCTGGTCAGACCGGTCAGCAGCAGCGTCGCCGGGTCCACCTCCCGGATGTACCACAGGCAGGTCAGCAGCAGGCCGCGGGCCGTGGCGGCCACCATCTCGTCCAGTGATCGCTCACCGCCGCCGTCCAGAAGCAGGTTCCCCGTGCCCGCTGCGACCGGCAGGCCGGTCAGGCCCGCGCTGTGCCGCGTGGTGACCAGGTGCTCCAGTTTCCCTTCCCGTACCCAGTCCGTCGGCCCGAGCGGCAGGCCGTTGTCGAAGACGGAGGCGTCGTCGCCGGAGGAGTGCGCGATCACGAACGGGGCGGACTCGAGCCCCTGCTCGTTCGGGTCGCTGCGCAGGGTCAGCGGCAGCGGGGACAGAGTCTCCCCGACGCGGGTGCCGCCGCCGGGCTTGGAGAAGACCGTGCGGCCCTCGGCGGCGTCCCGGGCGGCGGAGGACCACAGCTGGTAGATCAGCAGATCGGCCACCGCGGTGGGCGGCAGGAGCGTCTCGTACCGCCCGGCGGGCAGCTCGATCCTGCGCTCCGCCCAGGCCAGCCGCTGCGCCAGCTCGGCGTCCATGGCCGCCGGGTCCACGTCCTTGAAGTCCCGCGTCGAGCAGCCCGCCCAAGCGGAGCGGGCCCGGTCCGGAGACTTGGCGTTCAGCTCGAGGGTGCCGTTGGGCTGGTCGTGCCGCAGCCGCAGGCCCGTGGAGGTGCCGACGTACGTGGACGTCATCTCGTGGTTGGCGAAGCCGTACAGCTCACGGCCGCCTGCCCTGGCCCGGGCGAAGGCCTCGCCGAGCGCGGGCGCGAAGTCCGCGAACACGGCCGAGGTGGTCTCCGGGGGCGCGTCCGTGAAGTCCGGGGACGCCGGAGTGCCTTCAACGAGCGGCTGGGCGTCCTCGGCCGGCCCCGCTGCGCGGGCCGCGGCCTCCGCGGCGCGCACCAGCGGCTCGAGGTCGGCGGCGGTCACGGCGGACCGGGACACCACACCGGATGCAGTGCCCTCCGAGCCGTCGACGGTGGCGATCACGGTGAGGGTACGGCCGCGAGTGACGCCGTTGGTCGTCAGCGCGTTCCCGGCCCAGCGGAGGTTGGCGGACGACTCCTCGTCGGCGATGACGACGCAGCCGTCGGCCGTGGACAGCTCGAGAGCCCGCTCGACGATCTCGTGCGGCTTGCTGGTACGGGGGCTCATCGCCCGGCCTCCTGCGTCGTGTTGAGGATGTTGACGCCCCGGAAGAGGGCGGAGGGGCAGCCGTGCGAAACGGAGGCGACCTGGCCGGGCTGGGCCTTGCCGCAGTTGAAGGCGCCGCCGAGCACATAGGTCTGCGGGCCGCCGACCTGCTCCATCGAGCCCCAGAACTCGGTCGTCGTCGCCTGATACGCCACGTCCCGCAGCTGCCCGGCCAGCCGGCCGTTCTCGATGCGGAAGAATCGCTGGCCCGTGAACTGGAAGTTGTAGCGCTGCATGTCGATCGACCAGGACCGGTCGCCGACCACGTAGATCCCGCGCTCGACCCCGCCGATCAGGTCCTCCGTCGACAGTCCGCCCGGGTCCGGTTGCAGCGACACGTTCGCCATCCGCTGCACCGGGACATGAGCGGGGGAGTCGGCGTACGCGCAGCCGTTGGAGCGGCCGAGGCCGGTCAGCTTCGCGATCCGCCGGTCCAGCTGGTAGCCCACGAGCGTGCCGTCCTTGACCAGGTCCCAGCTCTGCGCCTCGACGCCCTCGTCGTCGTAGCCGATCGTCGCGAGGCCGTGCTCGGCGGTCCGGTCACCGGTCACGTTCATCACGGAGGAGCCGTATGCCAGCTTCCCCAGCTGGTCGAAGGTCGCGAACGACGTCCCCGCGTACGCGGCCTCGTAGCCGAGCGCCCGGTCCAGCTCGGTGGCGTGGCCGATCGACTCGTGGATGGTGAGCCACAGGTTGGACGGGTCGACCACCAGGTCGTAACGCCCGGCGTCGACGCTCGGTGCCCGCATCTTCTCCGCGAGCAGCGCCGGGATCTGCTCCAGCTCCGCGTCCCAGTCCCAGCCGGTGCCGCGCAGATACTCCCAGCCGCGGCCCGCCGGGGGCGCGATCGTGCGCATCGAGTCGAACTCGCCGGTCGTCTCGTCGACGGCGACCGCGGTGAGCTGCGGGTGCAGCCGTACGCGCTGCTGGGTGGTGACGGAGCCGGCCGTGTCCGCGTAGAACTTGTTCTCGTGGACGGTCAGCAGCGAGGCGTCGACGTGAGCCACCCCGTCGGCCCGCAGCAGCCGGTCGCTCCACTCGGCCAGCAGCGCGGTCTTCTCCTCGTCGGGCACGGTGAAGGGGTCGATCTCGTACGACGAGACCCACGTCTTCTCCGCGTGCACCGGCTCGTCCGCCAGCTCCACCCTCTCGTCGCTGCCTGCCGCCGCGATCACCTTCGCCGACAGCTTCGCCATCGCCACCGCCTGGCCCGCGACCCGCGCCGCGGCGTCCATGCTCAGATCCACCCCGGACGCGAAGCCCCACGCACCGCCGTGCACGACGCGCACCGCGTACCCGAGGTCCGTGGTGTCGGAGGAACCGGCGGGCTTGGCGTCCCGCAGCCGCCAGGACGCACTGCGTACGCGCTCCAGCCGGAAGTCGGCATGCTCAGCCCCGAGCGCACGGGCGCGGGCGAGCGCCGCGTCGGCTAGCGCCCGGAGCGGCAGCGCGGTGAACGTCTGATCGATGTCGTGGGGCACGGCTGATTTTCCTCCAGGCACTCACCGGGGTCGCTACGGCACGCAGTGAATCATGGTGCGGGGGCACCGTGTCCGGTATTACGTACGGCACCGGGCATGTGGGCCGACCATTCCCGGGAAGAGGCACTACCCGGGGCAGTAGGCTGTCCCGGTTGCCGTGCGCTCCCGACACGTGGCGGAGCTCGGCCGCAGTGTGAGGGAGCGAGATCAAGGGGGCCGAGCCATCGATGGACGTCTTCGGTGTTCACCACGACCTCATCGCCGAGTACGAGGCGTTCACCAGCTCCCTCGTCGCCGTGCGGGACCCGGACATCGAGACTCACCTTGCCGGTGAGCGCGAACGCAAGACCCGCTGGCCCGACCCCAAGCTCGCTCTGAACCCCACCTTCCGCAGCGCCGGAACCGTGGCGGCGATGTGCGACGAGGGGCTGCTCCATCCGATGTGCCGCGACTACTTCCGGCACAAGAAGCACCCGAACGACCCCGGGAGCCGCACGCTCTCCCTCCACCGGCACCAGCGTGAAGCCATCACCGCGGCCGATCGCGGCGACTCCTACGTGTTGACCACGGGCACCGGCTCGGGCAAGAGCCTGACCTACATAGTCCCGATCGTCGACCGGGTACTGCGGCACCCGAATCCCGACGGGATCTCGGCGATCGTCGTCTATCCCATGAACGCGCTGGCCAACAGTCAGCTCCACGAGCTGGAGAAGTACCTCACGTGGGGTGTCCCCGACGGCAGCCGCAAGGTGACCTTCGCGCGGTACACCGGCCAGGAGGACTCCGAGCAGAAACTCCAGGTCCTGCGGAACAAGCCGGACATCCTACTCACCAACTACGTGATGCTGGAGTACCTCCTCACCCGCCCCGACGAGCGGCGGGAGCTGATCGGCGCCGCCCGGGGCCTGCGCTTCCTCGCCCTCGACGAGCTGCACACCTACCGCGGCCGCCAGGGAGCCGACGTCGCCCTCCTCGTCCGCCGGCTGCGGGACGCCTGCGAAGCGCCCGACCTCCAGTGCATCGGGACCTCGGCCACGATGGCCACCGGCGTGACCTTCGCAGAGGCCCGCGAGGAGATCGCCAAGGTCGCCACACGCCTCTTCGGCACGGAGATCCGGCCGGACCGCGTCATCGGCGAATCTCTGGAGCGCTCGACCGACCCCGGTCCTGACGCCGTGCCCGGGGTTCACCCCCGTGAGCCCCTGGCCGACGCGGTGCGCCGCGCTGCCGCCACGCCCCACGAGCTCCCGGCCGAGTACAACGCCCTGAGCCGCGACCCCCTCGCGGTCTGGGTCGAGGACACCGTGGGGCTGGCCGTCGAGGAGCCCAGTGGCCGGCTCGTCCGCCGCCCTCCGCTCACGATTCCACAGGCGTCCGCCCTGCTCGGTGACGCGAGCGGGGAGCCCGCCGAGGTCTGTCACCGGGCCATCGAGACCGTGCTGCACGTCGGCGCGAAAGCCAAGCACCGGGAACTGGAGAGGCCCCTGTTCGCCTTCCGGCTGCACCAGTTCCTGTCCAAGGGTGACACCGTCTATGTCAGCCTCGAACCGCCCGGCCACCGCCACCTCACCAGCCAGTACCAGACCCGCGTCCCCGACCACCGCGACAAGCCGCTCGTCCCCCTGCACTTCTGCCGTGACTGCGGCAAGGAGTACCTGGTGGTCACCCGCCCCGCCGAGCACGAAGGCATGGTGTTCGAGGCCCGGGAGGACCCGGACGCCCCGGCCGCCGACGGCGACGGATTCCTCTATGTCAGCGGCGACCGGCCCTGGCCCGACGCGCATGACGAGGACGCCGTGTTCCGGCGCCTCCCGGCGAGCTGGGTCGAGACGGACGACGACGGCCGGTCGACGGTCCTGAAGGCCCGGTCCGGTGATCTTCCCGAGGAGGTGTGGATCGGCCCGGACGGCCGGGCCACGGAGCCTGGCACGGGCCTGCGGGCCTGGTGGATCGCCGCCCCGTTCCGCTTCTGCCTGCACTGCCGCACCTCGTACGAGCAGCTGCGGCTCAAGGACCTCGCCAAGCTGGGCACCTTCTCCGCGGAAGGCCGCAGCTCCGCCGTCTCCCTGATCAGCTCTCGCGTCGTACGGTCCCTGCGCGAGCAGCCAGACCTGACGAAGAAGGCACGGAAACTCCTCACCTTCGTCGACAACCGGCAGGACGCCAGCCTCCAGGCCGGACACTTCAATGACTTCGCCCTGGTGAGCCAGGTGCGCGGTGCCCTGTACCGGGCCCTGGAGACCGCGGGGGAGCAAGGACTGACCTACGACCGGCTGCCCCAAGCCGTGTTCGACACCCTCGCCCTCCCGCTGGAGACCTATGCCAGGGTGCCGACCGCCAAGTTCCACCAGCGCGACCTCGCACACTCCGCTCTGCGTGAGGTACTCGCCTACCGCGTCTACGCCGACCTGGAGCGCGGCTGGCGTGTCACCATGCCCAACCTCTCCCAGACCGGCCTGTTGCGCTTCGACTACACGTCCCTCGCCGAGATTGCGGAAGATCCCGAGTGCTGGGAGGGCTGCCATCCACTCCTCACCGGCGACACGGCCGCCCACCGCGGGCAACTGGCCCGTGATCTCCTCGACGAACTGCGGCGCTCCCTCGCCGTGGAGGTGGAGTGCCTCACTCAGGAGGGATTCGACCGGCTCGGCAGTATCAGCGAGACGCATCTCGTCGCCCCCTGGGCCCTGTCCGCACGTGAACCGCGGGTTCGTTCCCGCCTGGCCTACGCGGGCCGCGGTCAGACCGGCGCGGCGGCCGACACCGTGCACCTCAGCGGTCTCGGCGGATACGGCCGCTACCTGCGCCGCATCGGCCAGTTCGCCGCCCTCCCCGGCCAGGCGGGCAAGCGCATTCCGGTCGCCGACGCCGACGCGGTCATCCGCGATCTGATGCGGGTGCTGCGTGAGTGCGGGCTGCTCGCCGTCGTCCAGGAGGAGCGTGACGGCTCCTACGGCCACCAGCTGCGCGCCTCCGCCCTGCGCTGGCTCCCCGGCGACGGTACGAGGCCCGAACCGGACCCGGTGCGCAAGGTGACCGACGTGGAGGCCGACGTCCGCGTCAACCCGTACTTCCGCGATCTCTACCGCGCCGGGGCCGCCGGGCTCACCGGCATAAGGGCGCACGAGCACACAGCACAGGTGGACTCCACGACCCGCCGCCTCCGTGAGGACGCGTTCCGTGAAGGCGACCTGGAGATCCTCTACTGCTCGCCGACGATGGAGCTGGGCGTGGACATCGCCGAGCTGAACGCGGTCGGGATGCGCAACGTCCCGCCGACCCCGGCGAACTACGCCCAGCGCTCCGGACGTGCCGGCCGCAGTGGCCAGCCGGCGCTCGTCACCACCTATTGCTCGACCGGCTCCCCTCATGACCAGTACTACTTCCGCCGCCCGGGTCTCATGGTGTCCGGCAGCGTTACTCCGCCCCGGCTCGACCTGGCCAACGAGGAACTGATCCGTTCCCACGTCCACTCGATCTGGCTCGCCGAGACGGGCGTCCACCTCGGCAGCCGCCTCACTGACGTGCTCGACGCGGAGACGGCGGACGCGGACGGCCGGTGGCCGCTGGACCTGCTGCCGCGGGTACGCGACGACCTTGACAGCGAGACCGCCCGGTTGCGCGCCATCAGCCGCGCCACCGAGGTCCTCGCCCCCCTACGTGACGAGCTCTCGGAGTCCTCCTGGTGGTACGAGGGCTGGGTCGAGCGCACCGTCCGTCAGGCGCTCGGCAGTCTCCACGAGGCCTGCGAGCGCTGGCGCCGTCTGTACCGCACCGCACGCAGCGAGGTCGAGCAGCAGCACCGCCGGGCCAACGACCTCTCGCTCAGCCGCAGGGACCGCGACCGCGCGGCAGGCCGGCGTGCCGAGGCCGAGAACCAGCTGAAGCTGCTGCGCAACGAGGCCGACAGCGCGTCGTACAGCGACTTCTACACCTACCGATACTTCGCCTCCGAAGGGTTCCTGCCCGGCTACTCCTTCCCCCGCCTGCCCCTCGCGGCCTACGTCCCCGGCGAGCGTTCCGCCGGAATGTACGGGCAGCGCAACGGCGCCTACATCCAGCGCCCCCGCTTCATCGCGATCGGCGAGTTCGGGCCCGGCGCGCTGATCTACCACGAGGGCAACCGCTACACCATCGACCGCGTGACCGTCCCGATGGGCGACCGACCCGGGCAGGTGGCGACGAGTGACGTCAGGCTCTGCGAGGCCTGCGGCTACTGGCACGACCGGCTCGAGGGCGCCGACCGATGCGAGAACTGCGCCGTCCCGCTCCACCGCACCCTGCCGAAGCTGATGCAGCTCACGCAGGTGCACGCCGAGCCCCGCCGCCGGATCTCCTCCGACGAGGAGGAGCGCCTCAAGCGGGGCTTCCACCTGCGGACCGTCTACCGGTACTCGCCCGGCGGCGTGTACCAGGCCCAAGTACGCGGCGCGGACGGGGCGCCGCTGGCGGAGGTCGCCTACGGGGACTCGGCGAGCGTCCGTGTCCTCAACCTCGGCTATCGCAAACGCGACGCACAGGACCGATCGGGCCAGGGGTTCTGGCTGGACCCGGTCACCGGCAGGTGGCTGTCGGAGAGCAAGGCGGCCCGCCTGGCCCAGGAGGAGTCCGCGGAGGAGGAGTCGCTGGCGTCGTTCGACCGGGCGCAGCGCACCCTCCAGGTCATCCCCTATGCCCAGGACACCAAGAACATCGCCGTGATGAGGCTGGCCGAGCCGGTCGACGACATCACCGCGGTCTCCTTGCGCTACGCGCTGGAGCGCGGGATCGAGGCGCACTTCCAGCTGGAGGACTCGGAGCTGGAGAGCGAGGACCTCCCCGACGCCGAGAGGCACGGCCGGACCCTCTTCGTCGAGAGCGCCGAGGGCGGAGCGGGCGTGCTGCGCCGCCTGTACGACGACAAGAAAGCCCTCGCCCTGGTGGCGCGGGAGGCCCTGCGGATCATCCACTACGACGAGGACGGCAAGGACCTCGACCGGGCGGACGGCGCGGCCGAGCGTTGCGAACTCGGCTGCTACGACTGCCTGTTGTCGTACTCCAACCAGGGCTTCCACCGGCGCATCGACCGGCACCGGGCCGCGCCGTGGCTGGTGGCACTGGCCCGGTCCCTGACGAGGGACGAGTCCCGCCCGGAGCCTTCGACGGCACCCGCTCCTCACCGGCAACCGGTACCGGACACACCCGTCGAGGCGTTCGTACGCCTCCTCGCGGACGGCGGCCACCGCACCCCCGACGAGACGGCCACCGGGGTCGCGGACGTGGTCTACCACCTCCCCGGCGCCGAGGTCGCGGTGTTCCTGGAGTACGACGGCGCCCGCCGGCTCGGCGAGCAGGACGAGTACCGCATGATGGACGACGGCTGGCTGGTGATCAGGGCCGGAGCCGAACCCGACTGGAAGGACACCGTGCGCGCATACCCGGACGTCTTCGGCATCGGCCGCGACCACAGGGGAGGCGACCGATGAGTGCCACGGTCGAGCGTGCGCCCGGCACCCTGGTGCGCGCCCGGGACCGCGACTGGGTCGTCCTTCCGGGCACCACCGAGGATCTGGTTCTCGCCCAGCCCCTGGACGGGGACCGGGAGTTCGTCGCCGCCCTCTTCCCCGACGAGGTCAGCGAGCCGGGCTTCGGCCGTCCTCCCGCCCTGCCCGGCGAAGCCGGTGACTTCGCGTCCGCCTCGCTGCTGCGCACCGCTCTGCGCATCGCCTCCACCGCGGGCGCGGGCCCCTTCCGCTCACTCAACGCCGTCGCCGTCGAGCCGCGCCGGTACCAGCTGGTGCCGCTCATGATGGCGCTGCGCATGGACCCCGTACGCCTCCTGATCGGCGACGACGTGGGCATCGGCAAGACCGTCGAGTCGGCGCTGATCGCCAGGGAACTCATGGAGCAGGGCTCCGCCCGCAACATGACCGTGCTCTGCTCGCCCTCGCTCGCCGAGCAGTGGCAGCGCGAGCTGCGCGACAAGTTCGGCATGGACCCCGAGCTGGTCCTGCCGTCCACGGCCGCACGCCTGCAGAAGGCGATCGACGACCCCGACCGGTCGATCTTCGACCACTATCCGGTCACGGTGGTCTCCACCGACTTCATCAAGCAGGACGAGCGCCGCGACACGTTCCGCCACCACTGCCCGGACGTGCTGATCGTCGACGAGGCGCACACCTGCGTGGGAACGGGCGGCAACGAGCAGCAGAAGCGGTACGAACTGCTCTCCGCGCTCGCCGACCGCACCGAACGCGACCGCCACCTCATCCTGGTCACCGCCACCCCGCACAGCGGCGACCCGCAGGCGTTCGCGAAGCTCACCGGTCTCCTCGACCCTTCCCTGCGCACCCTGGACACCACCCGGTCCGCCGACCGCGACAAGCTGGCCCGCCACTTCGTGCAGCGCCGCCGCCACGACATCAAGCGGTACGTCGGCCAGGACACGCCCTTCCCCGAGGACCGGGACACCCAGGACGCCCTCTACCGGCTCGACACCGACTACGCCCGCTTCGTCGCCGACATCCTCGCCTACACCCGCCATCAGGTACGCGGCGCCGACGGCGACCACCACCAGCGCATGTCCTGGTGGACGGCGCTCACCTTGCTGCGCTGTGTCCTGTCCTCGCCCGCCGCGGCCGCCGCGACCCTGCGCACCCGCTCCCTGATTGCCGCCACCCGCACCCCGGCCGAGGCCGACAAGCTGGGCCGGGCCGCCGCCTTCGAACTCACCGACGACGAGACCGCCGAGGGCATGGACGTGGTGCCCGGCTCGCTCCCCGACGAGGACAGCGCCACCCCGGGCAAGCCTCCCAAGGGGCGCACGAGCGAGGCCCAGGCCCTGGCCGACTTCGCCGACCGGGCGGACGCCCTCGCCGGCCCCGAGACCGACGCCAAGCTGCGCACCCTCGTCGACCGGGTCAAGCGGCAACTGGTCGACGGCTATGACCCGATCGTCTTCTGCCACTACATCCCGACCGCCGAGTACGTGGCCCGGCACCTCAAGGAGGAACTGGGCCGCAGCGCCAGCGTGGAGGCGGTCACCGGCACCCTGCATCCCGACGCCCGGCAGGCCCGCGTCGACGAGCTGACCGCCCGGCGCGGCCGGCACGTCCTCGTCGCCACCGACTGCCTCTCCGAGGGCGTCAACCTCCAGGAGCACTTCGGCGCCGTCATCCACTACGACCTGTCCTGGAACCCGACCCGCCACCTCCAGCGCGCGGGCCGCGTCGACCGGTTCGGCCAGCCCCGCCGCCGTGTTCGCGAGATCACCGTCTACGACACGGACACCGGAATCGACGGCCTCGTCCTGAAGGTGCTCATCCAGAAGCACAAGGACATCGCCGACCAGACCGGTGTGGCCGTCCTCGTCCCCGACCAGGGCCGGGGCGTCCTCGAAGCCCTCGCCAGCGCGCTGCTGCTGCGCGGCCGGCAGCCGGAGGGCCAGCTCACTCTCGACTTCGAGGACGACCCCGACTTCGGCCGGGCCCGCGAGGCCCTCCACAAGGAGTGGGAGTCGGCTGCCGAACGGGAGTCGAAGGTACTCACCAAGTTCGCCCACTCCGGTCTGCGGCCCGAGGAGGTGGAAGCCGAACTGGACGCGCTGCGCCAGGCGTTGGGCGACCCCGGTGACATCGCCACGTTCACCCGCGAGTCCCTGGCCCAGCTGGGCGCCCAGCCGATCGGCGACGCCCGCGGCCGGGGCTTCAAAGCCCCCGTCGACCCGCTGCCCACCGGCCTCAAGCACGCCCTCGGCTTCTACGAGGACGCCGACCAGAGTGCCGCACCGGGCGGAGCGGCCAGGGCGAAGGCCAAGGGCCGCGCCAAGACGGCCGCCCGCGACCTCGTCTTCCGCGAGGACCTCCCCGTCGCCCGCGGCGAACACGCCCTGTCCCGCACCGACCCGGCGGTGCGCGCCCTCGCCCGCTACCTCCTCGACGCGGCCGTCGACACCGGCCTGCCGCCCGAGGAACGCCCCGCCCGCCGCCTCGGTGTGATCCGCACCGCCGCCGTCGACCGCCGCTCGGTCCTGCTGCTCGCCCGCTACCGCTTCCGCCTCACCCTTCCCGGCCGCACGGTCACGGACGAACCACGCGTCCTGGTCGCCGACGACGCCCAGGTCCTCGCCTGGCGCACCGGTGACGACGGCAGCCGCGCCTGGCTGTCCGACGAGGAGACCGCCGCCCTGCTCACCGCCACCCCCGACCTCAACACCCTGCCCGCCCTGCGCGACCAGCAGGCCGCCCGGGCGGCCGACGAGCTCGGCGACGACGAGATCAACGGCCACCTGAAGGCCCGCGGACAGCTCCTCGCGGACCGCCTCCGCGACGCCCACCAGCGGGTCCGCGAAGCCGCCGGCCAGCGTGGCCGCGAGCGCGGCGCCGCCGCCGTACGCCGCATCGACGTCCGACCGTCCGGCAAACCCGACCTGCTCGGCGTGTACGTGTACCTCAGCGCCCCGGCCGCACAGCAGCCCGCCCCCGGAGGAGACCGGTGACCGCCCTCGCTCCCGACCGCCTCCCCGCCTCCGCCGCCGTACGCGTCGAGGGCGGCCTGCTCTCCGCCGACCTCCTCGCCAAGATCCGCGCCGGCGACCCCGAACTGCCCGGCAGCGCCCCCGCCGACTACGGGCTCGGGCGCGGCGTGCGCATCGAGGACGCCGCGAGCCGCAAGTGGAACGCGCTGCGCGCCGCATACACCTCGCTCCAGGAGGAGCTGAAGGAACTCGACGGCAAGACCGACCCGACGAAGGCGACCCGCGTCTGGCTGCTCACCCTCCTGGAGGAGCTGGGCTACGGCCGCCTCGCACCCCGGCGCGGCGGCATCACGCTGCCCGGCCGTGAGCCGTACCGGGTCAGCCACCAGTGGCAGGACCACCTCCCCGTCCACCTGCTCGGCTGGACCACCCCCTTGGACCGCTGGTCGGCGGGCAGCGCCCGCGTGCCGCAGTCGATGATGCAGGAGCTGCTCAACGCCTCCCCGGACCACCTGTGGGGCATCCTCTCCAACGGCAAGGTGCTGCGCCTGCTGCGCGACTCCACGGCCCTCGTCGGTTCCGCCTACGTCGAGTTCGACCTCGAAGCCATCTTCGGCGGCGGGGACTTCTCCGACTTCCTGCTGATGTACGCCCTGCTCCACGCCTCCCGCCTGGAACTGGTGCCCAAGCCGGAGAAGAAGCGCCGGGGCGCGTCGGCAGCCGCGCCGGAGGACGAGGAAGAGGCCGACGAGGAGGGCGAGGACGAGGGGGACGTCCTTGCGGCACCCGACGAACTCCCGCTGACCCCCGCGGACTGCCGCCTCGAATGGTGGCGCGACTTCGCCGTCGAGACCGGCATCCGTTCCCGCAACCTCCTGCGCGACCAGGTCGCCAAGGCGCTGAACGTCCTCGGCACGGGCTTTCTCCAGAACAACCCGGCCCTCGCCGAGGCGATCACCGCCGGAGGCCGCCGTGCCCTCGACGACTTCCACCACGAGCTGCTGCGCCTCGCCTACCAGCTGATCTTCCTCTTCGTCGCCGAGGACCGGGATGCGCTGCTCGTACACCCCGGCCGCAAGGCCACCAAGGCGGAGGCGAAGGCGAACCAGGCGGCCCGCGAGCGCTACGCCCGCTACTTCTCGACCGCCCGCCTGCGCCGGATCGCCTCCCGCCGGAAGGGCGACCACCACACCGACCTGTGGCAGGGCCTCAAGCGGGTCCTCGACGCCCTCGGCACCATCGGCGGGGAACCCACGCTGGCGCTGCCCGAACTCGGTGGCCTCTACTACCTCCCCGAGCCGGACGAGATCGACCAGGACGGCCAGTCCACCCGCCTCCCCTGCAGCCCGGAGCCGCTGCGCGCGGCGAAACTCCCCAACGAGCGCCTGCTGGAAGCGGTGCGCCTGCTCTCCCGCATCAAGGACAAGGGCCGCACCACCCGCGTCGACTACCGGCATCTGGGTGCCGAGGAACTGGGCAGCGTCTACGAGTCCCTGCTGGAACTCGTCCCCGCCCGCGAGCCGGAGAACGAGCTGTTCGAGCTCAAGGACCTCGTCGCCGGCAACAAGCGCAAGCTGACAGGCTCCTACTACACCCCGTCGTCCCTCATCGAGAAGCTCCTCGACAACGCGCTCGACCCGGTCATAGAGAAGTACGCCGCATCCGGTGTCCCGGACCACCTGCTGCGGATCAACTTCGTCGACCCGGCCTGTGGATCGGGCCACATGCTGGTCGCAGCCGCCCGGCGCATCGCGCTGCGGTACGCGGGGATGCACCACGGAGAGAGCCAGCCGGCGCCGGAGCTGGTCCGCGAGGCGATGGCCAAGGTCGTACGCCACTGCGTCCACGGCGTCGACATCAACCCGCTCGCCGCCGAACTGGCCAAGGTGTCGCTGTGGCTGGAGTCACTCACCCCCGGTGAGCCGCTCGCGTATCTCGACGACCGGATCAAGACGGGGAACGCCCTGCTGGGGGCGACGCCCGCAGTCCTCGAGCAGGGCGTCGTCCCGGACGGCGCCTTCGAGAAGCTGGAGGGCGACGAGCAGAAGGTCGTCACCGAGCTGAAGCGGCGCAACGACCAGGAACGGAAGGGCGCGTCGCAGCTCCCGTTCAACGAGGCGGTCGTACGCACCAGCATGGCGACGGTGCGGGTGGAGGCGGAGAAGGTAGCGAAGATCGGAGACCACAGCCTGGACGAGGTCCGCCGGCACGCCCGCGCGCACCGGGAGTTCGAGAAGCAGCCCGAGCTGCGGCACATGAAGCGGGTCGCGGACGTGTGGTGCGCGTCGTTCCTGTGGCCCAAGCACAAGGGCGCCCCCACGGCGATCACGACGGACGTGCTGCGGGCCGTGGAGAAGGACAAGGAGGACGGGCCGCTGGAGGACGAGGCGGCCGAGCTGATGCTCAAGGACATCGTCCGCCGCAACCAGTTCTTCCATTGGCACCTGGAGTTCCCGCGTGTCTTCCGGGTGGAGGACTCCGACGCCGAGGACTTCAACCCGGGGACCGGCTGGCAGGGCGGCTTCGACGCGGTGCTGGGCAATCCGCCGTGGGAACGGGTCAAGATCCAGAAGAAGGAGTGGTTCGCGGCGCGCGACGAGAACATCGCCGCGGCGGCCACGGCCAGCATCCGCGACCGCATGATCGAGGCGCTGGCGACGAGCCTGGACGAAGAGGGCCGCCCGAACGAGGGTGACCGCGGGCTGTACGCGGAGTACCAGTTCGACCAGCGGGAGTCCAAGGGCCAGGTCGCCATGTACCGGAAGGCGGGGCTGTTCCCGAAGACCGGCTTCGGTGACGTGAACACGTACGCGGTCTTCGCGGAGAAGGCACGGCAGCTGATCGGCCCGGAGGGCATGGCGGGACTGGTCCTGCCGACGGGGATCGCCACGGACAAGACGACGGCGGCGTTCTTCTCGGATCTGGTGGAGAAGCGGCAGATGGTGGCCGTGCTGGACATGGAGAACGAGGAGAAGCTGTTTCCGGCGGTCACGAACCGTGTGGCGTTCTGCCTGTTCACCATGGCGGGCCGTGATCTCGCCGAGCATCACCCGGTTGTGCGGCTTGCGTTCCGGGCGCGGCGGCCGGATCAGCTGGATGCTCGGGAGTTCACGCTGGACGAGGAGGGGTTCAAACGGATCAATCCGAACACGCGGACGGCGCCTGCCTGCGAGAGCGCTGAGCATCTGGGCGTGCTGGAAGCTGTGCACGAGCAGGTCCCACTGTTGCGACGGCACGTTAGTGGTGGGCCTGCGGACCCTTGGCGGCTGGGTTCGGCGCCCTTTATGCGTATGTGCGAAAATACCAATAGCTATCGCAAGTTGGAGGCTCTCGCCGTCGATCACCGGCGATGCGGCACGGTATTTACGGATGGCGCGGCTCGCTACCTTCCTCTTTACGAGGGCCGGATGCTGCACCAATACGACAGTCGTTTCGCCACGTACGAGAACGCGACCCAGGCGCAGATCAACAAGGGGACGTTGCCCCGGCTCGACACAGATGCTCACCAAGATCCCGCGTCCTTGCCTCTGCCTCGGCGCTGGGTCGCTGAAAGTGAGGTTGAGGGCAATCTCGCCGAAAACCTGGCCAAGCAACGTCAGGCCTGGACGCACAATTGGTTGATGGGCTGGCGCGACATCTGTCGATGGTCAGACGAACGGACGGTGATCGCGTCCGTGTTGCCGAGGACTGCAGTAGGCCACAAGTTTCCGTTGATGTTCCCCCCGAAGTGGCCGGAAATGTTGCTAGCTAACCTCAGTAGCAGAGTGCTGGACTTCGTGGCTAAGCAGAAGTACACCGGCGCTTCCCTGGTGTACTTCGTACTTGAGCAGCTCCCGGTCCTGCCCCCCACCGTCTATGACCTTTCAGCCCCCTGGACCGAAGACGCCCTCCTCGCCGACTGGATCCGCCCTCGAGTTCTCGAACTCACCTACACTTCGTACGAGATGGCCCCCTGGGCGAAGTACCTCGGTGACGAGGGCCCGCCCTTTGTGTGGGACGAGATGCGCCGGTTCCTGATGCGTGCGGAGTTGGACGCCGCGTACTTCCACCTGTACGGGATCGAGCGCGCGGACGTGGACCTGGTCCTGGACAGCTTCCGAGCGTTCAAGAACAAGCAGCCCGCTGTCTTCGAGGACACCAAGAACGAGATTGTCCGTGTCTACGAGGCGATGGCCGAAGGACGGCCCTTCACCCACCCCTCCCTTACCCCGCCTCCCGCTCAGGGTCCGCGCCACCCTCCAGGCACCAGCCCGCTGACCCGCGTCATCCCGGCAGGAGGCCCCCCGAAGCGCCCGACCGCACCGGCGGCCAAGAAGAAGCGCCGAGGCAAGTCCGCGCCCGACCAACTGGGCGGAGGCCTGTTCGGCCTGGACGAGGTCGAGGGCGCCGACATACAGCTCGGCATGCTCAACATGTTCGGCGAGGACAAAGAAGAGTAGGGCGCTGGTGCAGACCAACGGGCGGGCACGGGATCTTCTCCCGTGCCCGCCCGTGAACATCACATACGGTTCAGACGTGCAGAGGTGAGCCTGCAGCGAGGGCTGCGAACGCCGCCCATGCGGCAGGCGTGACGACGAGAGGGCTGATGCCCGTGTCCTTGGAGTCGCGGATGTGGACCGCCTCGGGACGCAGGGCGACCTCGACGCAGTTGTCGTTCTCGCTGCCGCTGTAGCTGCTCTTGAACCAGCTCAGCTCGTCGGTGGTGCTCATAGGGCTCCTCGCATCTGTTCCAGCAGCTTCACGGTAGCCCGGCAGTCCAGGGCTTGTGAACGCAGCTTGCCATAGCGTTGGAGCAGGACGCTCACGTCCTTGGGTGCGGAGATCAGGCTGCTTGATCGCTGCCCTTCGGTGTAACCGATCCACTGGTGAGCAGGCGTCTCGGCCAGGTACAACTGACCGTCGATGCCGCAGTGCTCCTCCTGGATTGTGGGCATGATCTGGATCTCGACGTTGCGTCGCACGCTCATCTCAATGAGGTGGCTGATGACTTGCCTGGTCACTTCGCGTCCCCCCATACGTCGCTCCAGGACACCCTGTTCGATGACGAAGCTGAACGCGGTGTTCTGGTTGACGGAAATGAGGTGTTGTCGGTCCAGCCGAGACGTGACCTCGCGTTCGATCTGCTCCTCGGAGGCTGGCGGAAGCCGCCGGTCGAAGATTGCCCGGATGTATCCCTCCGGCTGCAACAACCCTGGAACCGCCCGGCACTCGTAAGCGTAGAGGGAGATCGCCTCCTCCTCGATCTCCGCCCACTGTCGAAACCAGGACGCCAGCACCGCCCTCCGCGTCAGGCTCTTCGCCGCCGCCGTCAGGACCTTGTGCGCGACCGGTCCCAGTACCTCCTCGGCCCGCGCGGGCAGGTCCACCGGCGGGAACCGCTTGCCCTGCTCGATCTTGGCGACGTACGCGGCCGAGTACCGCACCCGCAGGGCGAACTCCTCCTGCGTCAGGCCGGATTCCTCCCGCAGCGCCTTCAGGACCACACCGAAGGTCTTGAGACTGTCCGAGAGTTCCGCCTCGCTGCCGTTCGTGCCGCCGTTTCCGCCGTGGTCCGCCCTCATCGCCGCCGCGCCTCCCGTGCTCACGTGTCCAGGCGTTGCTCAACCCCGCTCAGCCCACCCAAGGTCACGGGGAGTTACCCACCCAGTCCGAGTGTGCACTGATACAGCCACGCCTGTATGGGTGTCGTGCCGTTAGGGCCGAGAGCGGCCCGTAAACCCCCGTGGTTGCTGGAGGTGGTCGGGCAGCCAGGGCTCGAACGGAGTCGTGCAGTACTGCAAAACGATCGACCCTCATGCGCACGATGGCCATGCAGGGTCTCAAGCTGCACCGCCCCGAGCACTGCCTGGACCTGGCAGAGACCGGCAGTACGAGACCCTGGGCGACCACTGGGCCGCCGCCGAGCAGTACGCACTGGCAGCCACGGCCCGCCCTGCGGACACCTACGTCCACATCGTCTCCTTGGACCTGGTCGCGGGCGCCGAGATGCACCTCAAGCGCGGCAACATCGAGCAGGCGTGCGCCACCTGGCACCGGGCCATCGACCACATGGGCGGTGTCCGCTCGGCCCGCATCCGCAAGGCGGTGTCCCGCATGCGCGGCGACCTGGCACGCTTCCGTGCCCCTGGCCTGCTGTGCGTCGCGGAACTCGACGAACGGGGACGCGACTTCCTCGCCCGTGTCTGACCTCAGCGGCGCCCGGAGAAGCAGCGGCGGACGATCGGCTCCAGGTAGTCGGCATGAGGACCGGACAGACCGGCAAGTTCGTCTGCTGAGCGCACCAGGGCGATGGCGTCGAGTTCAGGTTCGCGGCCCTGGGCGCGTTCGGCTGCCGCGGCAGCGGTGAAGTCCGCACGCAGCGTTACCTCGGGAAGGAGCGGTGCCCGGTAGGTCAGGCCGACGCTGCCGTTCCCGCCGCGGGTGACGATCCACAGCTTCAGGTCCTCGGGGGGTACGCCATTCCCCAACTCCTCGAGCAGCTCCCGCGCGGCCTGGCCGGCCAGTGCCGGCTCGTCCAGTACCGTCCCGTCCGGGGGAGGCTCCACAGACCCCCCTGGCAGCTGCCAGCGGCCCGGGGCGGCCGTGGAGGGCGACATCCTCGCTGCCAGCACACGGCCGTCGTCGGTCGGCTGGACGACGTTCACGAACAACGAGGGCAGCGCGGCGGCGCCGGGAACGCGACGCAAGGCGTAGTGCCGGTACGTCACACGCACCCACGACAGACGCAGAACGCGCGGCCCGGTCCACTCCAGACCTCCACAGGCCACCACCGGCCCGTCGAAGAGAGCGGGGTTGGCCCGCACTGCCATGTCCCACACCCGGTCCCGGGCCTCAGCATCCCGGGACGGCACCGGCGGCTCCGCGGCTTCGGCCAGCAAGAGCCGGTCAACCTCGAAGAGGTCAACGCCCACGGGGGGCGGCGTCTCGGTCACCGGCCCATCGTAGGACCCGCTGCGATCGGCGTCCCGCCGTCCGACACGACTGGCCGACCACCTGGGAGAACACGGGCCGCCTCGCAAGGGCACGGGGAGTTACCCACCCAGTGCAGGGTGTGCACCGGTACAGCGGTGCCTGTATGGGCGTCGTGCCTGTTGGGACGGGAGCAGGGCCCGGAACTCTGGGGCGCATGCCGGCATCACATGCCCAAGAGGATGTAACCGTAAGTGTGTTCGCCCAGGGCTTCTCCGCATCACGCGCCTGGCGTGCCCCGAGCGCGAAACCGGACCGCGGATGAGGAGCGCAACCTGCTGCGGTTGCTTCGACTACGCGGCGGGGCAGCCAAGTTCAGGATTCGTGCGACTCGGGTAGCGCGTCTTCACGGCGCGGACCTGCCCCGCGATGAGGCAGGCGCGCTCCGCGGCGTGGACAGGCACGAGGAACTGGAGCACGCGGCGGCGTGACTGCAGAGGTGCGTCGAGTGACCGGTGGACTGCAAATCCGCGTGACCAAGCCATTCTGACGCGGAGAACGCCTCGCTCCCTTGACCCGCCACAGCCGCTCGGGAAGCGTCGCAACGCAAGAACTCGCAACCGACTTGGAACGGGAGGGCACCATGGCCCTAGAGTTCGTGGGAATCGACCCGGAGACCACCGGAGGTGGCTCGCCGACCGTGTGGGTGGAGGAAGGGACGGCCGACCTCGTCCTCCAGGGCGAGGAGGCCGACAAGCTGCTGAAGGCCCAGGTGAGCGAGACGGAATGGGTCGCCGGACACGACACGGGAATCCCCGCGCATGAGACGGTGATCCGCATCCCCGCCCGCATGGTGCCGATTCTGAGGGAGGCGTGTGATGTCGCAGAACGGCGTGCCGGACTTCGCTGAGCTGCTGCGGTCCGCCGAGCGCACCGCCGTCCATCTGGAGATGCGCGACGTCTACAGCGTCGGCGATGAGAGGGACAGCTTCGAGGAGTTCCTTCGGACCGGTCGGACCGACCTCGACCCCGATTCGCCGTTCTGGCAGGGCTGGACCCCGCTGGTGCGCGAAACCGTCGCCAGGGGCGTCCAGATGCGCCGGGCCCGGATCGTCTCCGAGCCGGTGACCGATTACATCCGGTGGGAGCACGCCCTGACCGCGGTCAACGTAGCCGTTGGTGAGCAGGTCCGCTGGCTCCTCCGTCGTCTTGCCTCCGACATCGCCCTTCCCGGAAACGACCTGTGGCTGATCGACGACCGGCGAGTGATGTTCCACTGGTTCACCGGGGACGGCGACTGGGCAGGACATGAGTTCAACGAGGACCCCGACGTGGTGAAGATGGTCGTCACCGCGTTCGAGGCTGTGTGGGAACGCGGCATCGACCACGAGAAGTTCACCGTCTGATCCCGCGCACGGCCCCATGCCCGCCTCCCCCTCGTCCAGCGCCCAGGCGGCGCGTCAAGCACTCGCGAAGCGCTTGCAGCACCTTCGTCAGGACGCCGGTCTCACCGGGAAGGAGCTCTCCTCCCGGTGCGGCTGGCACCCGGCGAAGACGACCCGCGTCCAAAAGGGCGAGGCCGCGCCCACCGACGCGGACATCAGAGCCTGGTGCGCGGCCTGCGGAGCGGAGGACCAGACAGAGGATCTGATCGCCACGGCGAGGGCGGTCGACTCCATGTATGTGGAGTGGCGGCGCATCCACAAGAACGGCATGCGCAAGGTCCAGCAGGACTTCTCCACCCTCCACGAGCAAGCGGCCATATGCCGCGTGTACTGCTCCAACGCCGTTCCCGGGTTCTTCCAGACCGCCGACTTCGCCACCGCCCTCATGCAGTCGATCACTGACTTCCAGGGAACCCCCAACGATGTCGCCGAGGCCGTCGCCGCCCGCCTCGCCCGTAGCCGGTTCCTGTACGAGGGAGGCCATCGCTTCGTCGTGCTGTTGGAGGAGTGGGTTCTGCGCTCGCGGATCGGCGACCGGGAGACGATGGCCAACCAGCTCCGGCACCTGCTTGACGTCCTGCCACTGCCCTCGGTCTCGCTCGGTGTCATCCCCTTCACTGCCCAGCGCGTCATCTGGCCCTTGGAGGCGTTCTACGTCTTCGACGACGCCCACGCCGTGGTCGAGACCCTGACCGCTGAGATCAACATCAGGCAACCGCGCGAAATCGCCGACTACCGCGCGGCGTTCGCCGAACTCGCGAAGATGGCCGTCTACGGCGACCACGCTCGCCCCCTCATCAACTCGGCGATCAACGCCCTCAGATGACGTTCCGCAATAACCCGCAATTTCGTTGAGCCCGATCTCACGGCCTTCGTACGGTCGTTGACGTCGCCGGAAGGCCAGGCTCCCCGTGCCGGCGGCAGCGGAGAAGAGGCCCAGCCCCACGCCCCCGTAGCCGGGCTGGGCCGTCCCATCGGAGGGATGACCCCGTGACGACGACCGCCGCCGGACCCGCCTCGATCGGCGCACCCGGCTACCGCGAGACGATGCCGTGCGAGCCGGAATCCGCACGCCGTGCGCGCTTGCTCATCAGTGCCGCCCTCAACATCTGGGGCATAGGCAGCCTGGTGGACACGGCCACGCTGGTCGTCTCCGAACTCGTCGGCAACGCCGTCCGGCACACCCCGTGCCGTCTGTTCCGGGTCACCGTCAGCCGGCCCGCACCGCACCGCGTGAGGATCGCGGTCACCGACAAGTCGCGCACAGTCCCCGACATGACCAGCCCAGCCGACGACGCCGAAGAAGGGCGCGGCCTGTTCCTTGTTGACGTGCTGAGCGTCCGGTGGGGCTGCGACCGGCACCGCTGGGGCAAGACGGTCTGGGCGGAGCTGGAGGTCCCCACGTGCTGACCCTCCGGCTGCTTCCCGAAGACGAACTGGACGGCAACCCGGCGCAGTGCGTCGAGCTGGCGGTGCCCCGACGCGGTGGTGACACGATCACTGTGACATCGCTGCGTCTGACGCCCTCCGACCTCGTCCGGCTGCGGGCCCAGGCCGACCTGGCTTTGGGCGAGATCCGTGCGGAAGTCCTCCGCGCCGAGGCTACGTGGCGTCAGCTCCTCGGGGGCTGGTTCGAGGAGAGCCGGGCGGCCGTCGACTCGCTCACCCCTGACGTGGCGCTCCTCACCCGCGTTCTGGAGGGCCTGCGCACCTCCCTGTAACCCACAGACTCCCGTCCGACGACCGAAGGACAGCGCCGGCCGGGAACGGCGCCGGGGGACTGCCCCCGAGGTGCCCCGGCGCCATGCACATCACAGCTCCATCAGACGAGCCCGGCCGGGCATGGCCGGGAGAACCGAAGAGGAAGGAGCACGAGGTGGCAGAGAGCACGACACCGCCGCCGGCTCGCAGTGGCCTCCTGGTGGCGGTAGAGGAACTGACCGCCGTCCACGACCGGTACGACAGCCTCCGGTCCGACAACGCCGGCAGTTCCGGCGATGCCCCGTGGCCGGGCGGTGACGGCAACCTGACCGACATCGAGTAGCACCGGGCGGCGTGGGGTTCGCGCGGTCCGCCGTGCGGGCCCCCGCCGCAGCTGCGTCACGTGGTCGAACTCATGAGGAGGCAGTGATGGAACACCAGTTGATCAAAGCCATCGAGACGGCCCTCGGGTGGAACGGAGTGGACGAGCTCGGCAAGGGCTTCGTGCGGGGAAGCATCGACGACCCCGCCCTCGTCTCCCGCATCCTGACCCCGAACCGCTTGCTCGACATCGCCATGCGCAGGAGCCTGAACCGCCCGCAGTTCCGGTGCTTCCAGAAGGGCGAGGAAGTCCACCCGGCCATCTACTACACCGACACCGTCAGCCCCCGGGGCCAGAGCATCCCCATGGTCAACATACGCAGCCTGGGCAGGCTGCTGGGGGAAGGCGCGACGCTCATCCTCGATCAGGTCAACGTCTTCGACCCGACGATGGAAGTCGCCTGCCGGACATTGCAGTGGTGGTCCCACGAGAGGGTGCAGGTCAACGCGTACCTGACGACGAACGACGCCGCTGGCTTCCCGCTGCACTGGGACGACCACGACGTCCTGATCATCCAGCTCGCCGGCGAGAAGGAGTGGGAAGTACGCGGAACCTCCCGCAAAGTCCCCATGTACCGCGACTCCGACCCCAACAACACTCCGGCCGAAGAGATCGTCTGGTCCGGCGTCATGAAGACCGGCGACGTGATGCACATCCCCCGGGGGCACTGGCACCAGGCGACCCGCAACGGCCACGGATCGGGGAAGAGCCTGCACGTCACGTTCGGGATCACCAAGCGCACGGGAGCGAGCTGGCTCGCATGGCTGGGCGACTGGTGCCGAGAGCACGAGATTTTCCGGCACGACCTGGATCGTGCGCACGGGAGCGGCACTCAGGCCCTGACCGAGGCAGCCGTCCGGCTGATCGGCGAGCGCTCACCGGCCGACTTCCTTGCCGCGTACGAACAGGCGACGGCGCTCCCCCGGCACGTGCCGTTCCTCGACATCCTGGGGCCGCTCGACGCCGTGGTGTGCACCACCCACTTCCCTCCCCGGATCCGAGAGAACGGCGAGACCGTCGACGTCGTGGCCTCGGGGAAGAAGATCACCTTTACGGCCAAGGCCGTGCCCGCGCTGCGTCTGCTGTTGAGCGGCAGGCCGGTCCCGCTGGAACAGGCGGCGGCCGTCGTCGGGGCCGAAGTCTCGCAGGTGGCCGAGATCCTGGTGAAGGAGGAGATGTGCGCACCGCTGACTCCCGAGTTGTCCTCGGGCTACACCGGTCTCGTCACGAACGCCGTCTCCTGACCGGCGCCCTGGATCTTGGCGTCGCCGCGATCGACACCAGCACCAACTACCTCGGTTTCCGCTCTCATGAGGTCTTGGCCCGGGTGGCCGGCGATCTGCTGCCGAAGTTCACGCTCTCCACGAAGGTGGGCTACTTCCCGAGGGCGGACCGGTCGGAACACTCCCTGGACCCCACTCGGCTGTATGGGGCCGTAGAACAGGCGGCCCGGGACCTCGGACGAGAGCCGGACGTGGTTTTCCTGCACAACCCGGAGCACTCGCTCCAAGAAGCCGTCCCTCACAACCAGGATGTTCTGGCTTTGGCATGCGCCGCCCTCGCCGACGCCGCGGCGAAGGGATTGTGCGAGGCCTGGGGCATTGCGTCCTGGGACCCGTCACCCCTGCCGGAGCTGATCGACGCGACCACGCCGAAGCCGTCCGTCCTCATGGTCCGTGCCGGCCTGCTGGTCGGCATCAGAACACTCGACGCCGCGGATGCCCTCGCTGAGGCGTTGAGCATGGGCGGCGGCATGGTGTGGGGCATGAGCCCCTTCGGAGGCAGCACGGGCGCCCCCGTGTGGGACAGGATCGACCCCCGCGTCTTCCTCCGAGGCGGTGCCGGACTCTCCCGCGTGCAGGCGGCCTTCCGGGCCGCCTACCGCCTCCCCCAAGTCGACAGCGTTGCCGTGGGTACCGGCGAACCCGCCCATCTGGGCGAACTGATCGGTGCTCTGGTTGGCGAGGTCGACGAGCAGGCGATCCGCCAGTACCGGAGCCTCCTCCGAGGCCGGTCGCCCGGTCAGCCCGTCTGAAGCTCCGCGACGACCTGGTCGGCCGTGCGGCGTGCGGGCTCCAGCCGAGGGTCCTTGGGGTGCGCGTCCGGCCCGAGGATCTTCGAGCACACGAACAGCGTCATCAGCTTGCCGTCCCGGCTCTCGAAGTCACGGCGCCGCTCTTGCCGTACGCGATCGGCCAGAGCCGGGACGGCAAGCGAGCTTCCCCACAGCGAAGCGGAGTCCAGCCCGCGCGGCGCGTTCCCCCAGTCCTCCCAGTCGAAGAGACAGAACGTCGGCGCGGTCATGTTGGCCCAGTTGAGATCCGCGTGGGCCGGCACCCACCGCTCAACGGTCGTGTCGAATCCACCAGCGAACGCGTCACGGATGAACTCGGTGACGAGGGCCTGCGTGATGGTGAGGGTGTCCGGGGTGGCGACGCGCCTCGTGTCCTGAGCCGCGAGCTCGTCCAGCGAGATGTTGAACGCCTTCCACCACTCGTCCGGCAGCGTCGGGTCCTCGCTCAGTACGGCGGTGCCGATCGGCGTCCCCGACAGAAGCTCTGTCTCGTCGGCCCGCCACATCACGGGCTCGGCCGCATCCCGCCAGACCACGCACCCCTGCCATGCGGGTTGAGCAATGCCCTTCAGCCGAGCGGCACACTCGGTGCCGTTCCACCCCTGAACGCCGATCTTGTCGAGCCCTCGCCGCTCGATGCGCACCCATGTGTCACGATCCGTCCGCGCCCCGACCGAACGGCGCTTACGCATAGCCGTATCCCGGTCCAGGCGGGTCCGAAGTGACCGCTCCACGCGATCAAGAACCTCGTCAACAGGTTCAACCCGCAGGTCAACGGCACGGGCCACGGATACGGAGAGCGCCATAGGCGTGACCGTAGCACTGGGCGACTACGCACACGCTCGTGTCGGTCGATGCGGCGGCCCGGGCGATGATTCGTCATGCGCCCACGAGACCGCTCCGTTCTGTGACGAGCAAGCAAATGTCACGGGGAGTTACCCACCCAGTCCAGAGTGTGCACCGGTACAGCGGTGCCTGTATGGGAGTCGTGCCTGTCGGGGTGGGAGCAGAGCCCGGAACTCTGGGCCCATGCCAGCATCACAGGCCCAAGAGGCCGTAACCGTAAGTGTGTTCGTCCAGCGCTTCTCCGCCACCCGCCGAGGGGCCCGCCTCGCGCGCCGGCTCGCCACGCACCATCTCGACCTCTGGCACCTGCCGTACGGCAGCCCGGCCTCCGACACCGTCGCCCTCGTCGTCGCGGAACTCGCGTCCAACGCCGTCCTCCACGGCCGCGTTCCCGGGCGCGACTTCGAGCTGCGGCTCACGTACGACCGGCCGGCCGGCCTCGTCCGCGTAGAGGTGTCCGACACACATCCGGCGCGCCCCGGATTCCACGGCCCGGCGGCTCACGGCCCTGCCGACGCCGACGGCGGCAGAGGCCTGCTCCTCGTGGAGGCCGTCGCCGAACGCTGGGGCGTGGCCGACCGAACGGGACCGGGTAAGACCGTGTGGGCGGAGTGCGATCTCGGCCAGTGTCGGTAGCGCCAAGTAGGCTTGTACGCCTGCCGAGTCGACGAAGATTGGACGCCGTGCCCACCATCAGCACCGTCGTTGCCCAGACCCTGCACAAGGCCGCCACCGTCCTCCGCCGTGACGCCCCGCAGGACGGCATGGTTTTCGGGGAACTGTGGGACAGGGTTCACGCCTTGAGCCCGCAACTCGAGGCGGACTGGGCGAGCGCGGTGCGCGAGTCCCCGCAGGCGAACAACACACCGTTCAAGGGCTACGTCAACCGGAACGCGAGCAGCCTCGTCAGGGCCGGATGGCTGTACCGGGGCAACCGCCGCTGGCAGCTGACCGGTCTCGGCCTCGACGCACTCGACCGCTGGCCGGACCCGGTCGACTTCTACGGGGAGGCGGGCCGGCGCTACCGGCGGTGGGAGCGGCAACAGCAGTCCGTCTCCCTCGCGGCCACCGCGCTGGAACAGCTTCCCGACAGCGGGCACTGGGTGGTCCTGGAGGAGTTGGCCGCCGAGTTCGGCGTGGACCCCGGCGTGCTCGGGCCCGTGCTGCGCGGCACCCGCTCACCGGGCTGGTATCTGGCACTCGGGGAGGACGGTCAGGCGGGGGCACGGCTGCCGATGTGGCCCTTCGAGCGCGACCAGTGGCGCGCGCTGCTCAGCGAGGAAGGCCTTCTCGACGAAGGCCGCAGCAGCCTCGACACCGTCCGCGCCCTGCCCGACCGGCGGCTGCCGGTGTGGGAAGCACTGGTGGCGGCGAAGCAACCCCTCGACGAGGCGGTGACCGTCGACGAGACGCCCCGCCAGCTCTGGATCATCCGAGGGGTCGACGCTGTCACCGGTGTCCCCCTCATCCGTGGACCGTGGCGCGACGACTCGATGGTCACGCTCGATGCTGGGTTCCCGCCCGCGAGCCTGGCAGGCCGTGACCCCGGCAGTGTCCGCAGGGCCGTCGAGACGGCTCTCCCCACCGCCGGCCCCGCCCGCAGGGAGGACGTCGCCCGGGAACTCGACGCCTTCCTCAACCGGATGCGGAAGGGCGACATCGTACTGTCCACCGACGGCTTCGAGACCTACGTGGGAGTGGTCCGCAGCTCGGCCACCCACACCGCGGAGCGCTGGGAGCGCCGTGTCGACTGGCGCAACCTGCACAAGCCCCTGGACTTCCTCAAGGACCTGCCCTCCGGGCTCTCCGGCGTCGTCCAGGACGCGGACTCCCAGATCCTGGAGGCCACCGAGTACGCCGAGACCGTCCTCGCCCTGATCGGGGACATGCCGCGCACCGCCTCGCTGCCCACGGGCCCGGCTGTCCTGCCCGACGCCACCGCCGAACTGGCCGCCGCGCTCCACATGCCCGACACGACATGGCTCCAGGACTGCGTCGAACTCCTGCGCTCCACCCCGCAGCTGATCTTCCACGGGCCGCCCGGCACCGGCAAGACGTACACCGCGCTCGCCCTCGCCCGCCACCTGGCCGGCGCATCCAGCGCCACCAACGTACGCCTCGTCCAGTTCCACCCCGCCTACGCCTACGAGGACTTCTTCGAAGGCATCCGTCCCCGCCTGGGCCGTAAGAAGGACGGCGACACGGACGGCCAACTCGGCTACGACCTCGTCCCGGGCCCGCTGCGCAAGCTCGCCGACGAGGCGGAGCGGCGCCCCGCCGAGGTCTTCGTCCTAGTCGTCGACGAGATCAACCGAGGCCATCTAGCCAAGATCTTCGGCGAGCTGTACTTCCTGCTGGAGTACCGCACCGAGCGCGTCCATCTCCTCTACGGTTCCGACGACGGTCGGGGCTTCCGCCTCCCGCCCAATCTCTACATCCTCGGCACCATGAACACCGTCGACCGCTCCGTGGCGTACATGGACGCCGCCATGCGCCGCCGCTTCTCCTTCATGGAACTGCACCCGGAGACACCGCCCGTCCAGGGAGTGCTGGCCTCCTGGCTGGCCCGGCGCGCGGAGGAGCAGGGCGGCGACCCGACCGCCCATGACGACTCGTACGTCCGCCTGCTCGGCGAGATCAACCGGCTCCTCGCCGAGAGCAGCCCCGGCGACCGCTCGTTCCGCGTCGGCCCCTCCTACTTCATGCAGGACCTGGCCCACGCGGGCGACGGGGCACTCGAACGCCTCTGGAGGACGCAGATCATCCCGCTCCTCACCGAGCACCACTGGGGCGACGGTATCGACGTGGAGGAGGTCTACGGGCTCCCCGTCCTGCGCGAGCGTCTGAACATCCCGCCGCCCCCGGCCGACGACGCAGCCGGTGACGCGGACGACATCGCCGACCCCGCGAGCCAGTGACCGCCCGGCACACCCAGCCCCGCCACTGCCGGGACGGAGCCCTGCGGATCGGGCTCGCGGAGGGCGGCGGCTGGACCACCTGGGACCTCACCCCGGCGCAGGTCGCTACGCTCGCCGACCACGAAGGTCTCCTACGGATGCACCCGGAGACGGCCACCCGCTGGCGGCTGAGGGCCAAGGACCAGGTGGGCTCCGTACGCCTCGGTTCCGGTGGCGGCACGGTTCAGCTGACCATCACCCCCAAGGTGCCCGTCGACCGTCTGCTCCACCTCGTCTCGTACGCCCCGGACCGCGCCCGCTTCGACCCGCGCCCCGTTGCCGCCGACCCGCGCCCCGATCTCCTCCCCGCGCTCGCGCACGCCTTCGTCTCCGCCGCCGACCGGGCCCTGCTCCACGGTGTCCTGCACGACTACCGGGAGACCGACGACACGCTCCCCGTCGTGCGCGGCCGCATCCGGCACGCCGACCAGCTACGCCGCAGACCGGGGGTCCCCGTACCGCTGGAAGTCACCTACCACGACCACACTCCCGACATACCGGAGAACCGGCTTCTCCTCGCCGCTGCCCGCCGCCTGCTGCGGGTCCCCGATCTGAGTCCCGCCGCACGCTCCGCGCTCCAACGGCTCGTCGCGCGACTGGACGGCGTACGGCAGCTGCCCACCGGAGCCCCCGCCCCTGACTGGTCCCTGAACCGGCGCAATGCCCGCTACGGGCATGCTCTCCCCCTGGCCGAGCTCGTCCTGCGCAGCTCCTCCTACGAGTTCGGTGACGGACGGCAGATCGCGGTCGACGGAATGTTGGTCTTCATGTGGCAGCTCTTCGAGGCGTACCTCGCCCGGGCTGTCGGTGAAGCCCTTCGGGTCCGTATCGGGGGTCGACCTGAGCCGCAGGACCGGAACTTCCACCTCGACGCCAAGAAGAGGCTGGTGCTCAAGCCCGACCTCGTGCACTACGCGCCCTCGCCGCACGACGGGGTGCTGAGGCAAGCGGTGGTCCTCGACGCCAAGTTCAAGACCAAACCCGCGCGGGACGACCTCTACCAGATGACGGCCTACTGCGTCCGGCTGGGTCTGACGGAGGGGCACCTGGTCTATGCGTCGGGGCGTCCGAACGTGGTCGAGGTGCCTGTGGGGGAGGGGCGGTTGCGCATCTGGCGGCACACCGTGGACCTGGCCCGCCCTTGGCGAGAGCTGGAGGCAGCCATCGCGGAGCTCGCGGAGAAGATCGACACCGCACGCGCGGCGTCGGCAGGTCGCCTGGCGCCGTAGGTACAATCCCAGGGGTGTAGGCACATGCCCACGCCATGGAGGGAGACCCGATGAGCACGATCTCGGTCCGTGAGTTCTCGTACAACCCCAGTGCCGTCTTCGCCCGTGTCGAGAAGGGCGAGGCGATCGAGGTCACCCGGCACGGCAATGTGATCGCGATACTGTCACCGGCCGGCAGTCCCATGGAGCGGTACGCGCACCTGGTGGCGCAGGGGAAGATCAAGCTGAAGCCGGTCACCGCCGCCGACCGCCACAGCATGCCGCACTACCAGGTGCCGGACGACGTCGACCCCGTGGCGCTGTTGCTTGCCGAGCGCGAAGAGGACGACCGTTGATCTACATGGACACGTCCGCCCTGGTCACCTGGATGACCCGGCGGAATCACTGGGGTGCGTTGGACGCCTTCCTTCAGGAGCGGGCGACGGAGCCGCTCGCCACCAGCACGCTCGGTTTCGTGGAGACCGTACGGACCCTGGACCTCATGGGGCATTTTCCGAAGATCATGGAGGACCTGGACGCCCGGATCACCGAGATCCTCCTCACCCGGGAGGTGCGTGACGGAGCGGCGTTGCTCGTCGGGCGCCTGAGGACATTGGATGCGATCCATGTGGCCAGTGCCCTGTCGCTGCGGGATGACCTGACGGCTCTGGTGTCCTACGACCGCAGAATGCTGGAGACCGCTCGGACGGAAGGCCTGCCCGCTTGCGCACCTGGTATGGAGGACTGAGACCCGGGTCCCTTCTGTAGGGACCCGACAGGCACCGCATCGTGGCGCTGTCAGGGCCCGATTCCCCGTGCGGCGGGTCGGACCGATAGGTTTTCGACGTAGTCGCCTGCATCCCAGGCACTCCTGACCACTGACGAAAGGGTGATCCGTTGAGCCGCTCGGTTCTCGTCACCGGAGGAAACCGGGGCATCGGCCTCGCCATCGCCCGCGCTTTCGCCGAGAACGGCGACAAGGTCGCCATCACCTACCGCTCGGGCGAGCCGCCCGCCGAGCTCGCCGAGGCCGGGTGCCTCGCCGTGCGGTGCGACATCACCGACGCGGAGCAGGTGGAGCAGGCCTACAAGGAGATCGAGGAGAAGCACGGCAACGTGGAGGTGCTGGTCGCCAACGCCGGCATCACCAAGGACCAGCTGCTGATGCGTATGTCGGAGGACGACTTCACCTCCGTCCTCGACACCAACCTCACCGGCACGTTCCGGGTCGTCAAGCGCGCCAACCGCGGCATGCTGCGTGCGAAGAAGGGCCGCGTCGTCCTGATCTCCTCCGTCGTCGGGCTGCTGGGCTCGGCCGGGCAGGCCAACTACGCCGCCTCCAAGGCGGGTCTGGTGGGCTTCGCCCGCTCCCTGGCCCGTGAGCTCGGCTCGCGGAACATCACCTTCAACGTCGTCGCGCCCGGTTTTGTCGACACCGACATGACGCAGGCGCTCACGGACGAGCAGCGCGCGGGCATCGTCTCGCAGGTGCCGCTCGGCCGTTACGCGCAGCCGGAGGAGATCGCCGCCGCCGTGCGCTTCCTCTCCTCCGACGACGCGTCGTACATCACTGGAGCCGTCATCCCCGTTGACGGCGGATTGGGCATGGGTCACTGATCACATGAGCGGAATTCTCGAGGGCAAGCGCGTCCTGATCTCCGGTGTGCTGATGGAGTCCTCCATCGCGTTCCACACCGCGAAGGTGGCCCAGGAGCAGGGCGCCGAGGTCATTCTGACCGCCTTCCCGCGGCCCACCCTGACCGAGCGCATCGCCAAGAAGCTGCCGAAGCCCGCGAAGGTCATCGAGCTCGACGTCACCAACGACGAGCACCTGGCCCGTGTCGAGGACTTGGTGCGCGCTGAGCTCGGCGGCCTGGACGGTGTCGTCCACTCGATCGGCTTCGCCCCGCAGGACGCCCTCGGCGGCAACTTCCTCAACACGCCGTTCGAGTCGGTGTCGACGGCGATGCACGTCTCGGCGTTCTCTCTCAAGTCGCTGACGATGGCCTGCCTGCCTTTGATGCAGCAGGGCGGCTCGGTCGTCGGTCTGACCTTCGACGCGCAGTTCGCCTGGCCGCAGTACGACTGGATGGGCCCGGCCAAGGCCGCGCTCGAGGCCACCAGCCGCTACCTCGCCCGTGACCTCGGCAAGCGACACGTGCGGTGCAACCTGATCTCGGCCGGCCCGCTCGGTTCGATGGCCGCGAAGTCCATCCCCGGCTTCTCGGACCTGGCGAAGGTGTGGGACGAGCGCTCCCCGCTCGAGTGGGACATGGCCGACCCGGAGCCTGCGGGCCGCGGTGTCGTCGCGCTGCTCTCCGACTTCTTCCCGAAGACGACCGGCGAGATCGTCCACGTCGACGGCGGCGTACACATCATGGGCGCCTGACCAGCAGACACGTAATTCGTGGACGCCCCGCCGACCGCATCCGCGGTGGGCGGGGCGTCCCCCGTTCGGCCCAGTGTCGACCCCGCGAGTGGGCGGTCCCCACCGGGGGCGGCGATGCTGGAGGAGCAAATCTTCCTTGTGGTGCTGTTGCGGCGTGCGCGCCGCAGCCCGGCCGAGGAGGTCCTGCTCGTGCGTACGAAATGGCGCAACGCCTCCGTACTGGCCGCCGTGACGGTCCTGCTGGGGGCGATCCCCTTCGCCACACTCCAGCTCCGTCAGGAGTCGCAGGACCCGCGGCCGGCGCCGCCGCCGAACTACCAGGCCCGGTGCAGCACCGTCGTCGCAGGTTCCCGGGTCACCGCCTACTGTCACAACCCGTTCCCCGGCGCCGACCGGGTGCAGCTCCACGTCGAGTGCGACCGCTGGTGGGACGTGGACGCGGACACCGCGCCCGTGCTGCTCCGCCCCGCCGGATACGGCGAGCTGTCCGGGCGGTGCTGGAAGGAGATCCGGTCGGTCTGGGTCAGCCACCAGCCGGTGAAGGCCGGCGCAGACACATGAACGGATAGCCGGCCGCCTCGGAGGCCGCCGTGTCGCCGTCGCCCGCGCGGATCGCCTCTACCAGCCGTGCGTGGTCCATGTGGTTCTCGGGGCGCAGCTCCTGACCGATGTCGTCGCGCAGCCAGTCGCGCATCAGATCGCCCAGATCCGCGTACAGCCCGGTCAGCACCTCGTTGTGGGACGCGGCGACCACGGCGAGATGGAAGGTCGCGTCGGCCGCCACGAACGCCTCGGCGACGCCCGAGTCCCATGCTTCCTCGCGCCGGGCCAGCAGCGAGTCCAGCTGCTTCAGATCCCGTTCGGTACGCCGCTCGGCGGCCAGCCTGGCGGCGGACGACTCCATGGTGGAGCGCAGCTCGGCGATGTGCCGGGGGTCGGCGTCGGCGAAGCGGCGGTGCATGACGCCCGCCAGCTCGCTCGTCGCCACGACGTACGTGCCCGAGCCCTGCCGGATGTCGAGGAGCCCGTTGTGGGCGAGCGCGCGTACCGCCTCCCGCACGGTGTTGCGGGCGACGCCGAGCTGCTCGACCAGTTCCGGCTCGGTCGGAATCCGCGAGCCGACGGGCCACTCGCCCGAGGTGATCTGCTTCCGGAGCTCGGCGATCACTTGGTCGGAGAGCGCGGAACGCCGGGGAGAGGACAGCGCCATGGTGCTCCTTGTCGTCAGGCGTCCGCCCGACGCCCGTGCAAGACGTTCGTTCGGGATTGGACAACCAATCATCCCATGATTCTATGATGGGTCCCATGCTCGACGAGACCCGCACCCTCGGCCCCGCCACCATGGCCCCTGCTCCCCAGGAGTCTGCCGCCCGTCGGCGCCCCGTGTGGGTCACCCGCCTCGTCGTCGTCGGCATCGTCCTCGCCGCGCTCAATCTGCGTCCCGCCATCACCAGCCTCGGAGCCCTGCTGGAAGAGGCCCGTACCGGGCTGCACATGAGCGGCAGTGTGGCCGGGCTGCTCACCTCCGTACCGCCGCTCTGCTTCGCCGTCTTCGGCGTGGCCGCACCCCGGCTCGCCCGCCGCTTCGGGCCCGGCGCCGTGCTCTGCGCCGGTATGGCCGCCATCGCCGCAGGACTCGCCGTACGGCCCTTCGCGGGCAACACCGCCGGGTTCCTCGCCGCCACCGCGCTCGCCCTCATGGGCATCGCCGTCAGCAACGTGCTGATGCCGGTGATCGTCAAGCGGTACTTCCCCGACCGGGTCGGCTCGATGACCGGCCTCTATTCCATGGCGCTCGCGCTCGGCACGTCCGTGGCGGCGGCCGCGACGGTGCCCATGACCGCCGCGCTGGGCGGCAATTGGCGCACCGGCCTCGCGGTGTGGGCGGCGCTGGCAGCCGTCGCCGTCCTGCCCTGGCTCGGGCTCATCCGTGACCGTGACGCCGGCGAAGGCAGTGCCTCGGGGCCCCACGACGCCGACCCGGCCGCTCCCGCGCCGCGTATCACCCGCAGCCCCACGGCATGGGCGCTGGCCTGCTTCTTCGGGCTCCAGGCGACCGGCGCCTACATCACGATGGGCTGGATGCCGCAGATCTTCCGCGACGCGGGCGTCTCCGCCTCGACCGCGGGTGTGCTGCTGGCCGTCACCATGGTCATGGGCGTACCGCTGGCGTTCGTCATCCCCCGGCTGGCGACCCGGATGAAGCAGCAGGGCCCGATCGCCGTGGCCCTCGGCCTGTGCGGACTGACCGGCTACGTGGGACTGCTGCTGGCGCCGGCGGCCGGAGCGTGGGCCTGGGCGCTGCTGCTGGGCATCTCCAACTGCTCGTTCCCGCTCGCCCTCACCATGATCGGCATGCGGTCGAGGACGGGCGCGGGCGTCGTACGGCTCTCCGCTTTCGCCCAGTCGACCGGCTATCTGATCTCCATCCCCGGCCCGCTGCTGGTGGGCGTGCTGTACCAGCACAGCGGCGGCTGGGGCCTGCCGATCGGGCTGATGGCGGGGCTACTCGTCCCGCAGATCGCGATGGGCGTGCTCGCGGGCAGGGACCGGACGATCGAGGACGAGACCCGGGTGCGAGACTGACACCATGCCTGTGCTCGATCCGAACCCCCAGAACGGCCAGAAGAAGCTCCTCGGGATCTTCGGCCTGATACTCCTCATCGGCGTGGTCATCTCGATCATCGCGACCATCGCCGCGCCGTGACACCGCGGCCGGCCCGCCCGGGGGTGCCGCGCGCACAACCGGGCGGTGCCGGCCTTTGCAACATTGAGTCCTGGGTGGTGCCTGCACCACCATCCCCTAGGGGGGCAGGGTCAGGGTGAAGTGGGTGGCTCACCGGATGGGCGCCACCGTTCATGATCCGTACGTTTGAGGTACTCGACCTCAGACCAACGGAGGCGGCCATGCCGGCCCACGCGCACACCCGGTCCCGTCCCCAGGCCCCGGTCGTCGTCGGGGTCCGGCTGCCCTGGTGGGCGATGGCGCTCCCGGCCGTCGCCTTCTGCACGCTGCTGATGCTGATCGCCGGTCCCGGGCAGGCGCACGCCGTGTCCGGCGCCGCCTCCGCGGTCGGCGAGTTCCTCCGGCTGATCCTCCGCACCCTGGCCGGTTGACGGGGTCACCCAGGACGGGTGAGCACCTCAACACCCTGCGCCTGATGGCTCAATTCATGCGAAGCTGGGTTGCATGAGCGCCGCTGTGTCTTCCGGGGGGACACCCCCCGGACCTCCCGAATCCCGCAGGATCGTTCTCCTCCGGCATGCGAAGGCCGACTGGCCCCAGGTGTCCGACCATGAGCGCCCGCTCGCAGAGCGTGGCCGCAAGGACGCCCCCGTGGCCGGGCGCCGGCTGGCCGAGACCGGCATCGACTTCGATCTGGCCCTCTGTTCGACCGCGGCCAGAACCCGCGAGACATGGAAGCTCGCGGTGCACGAGCTGCCGCACCGCCCGAGGACCGTGTACGAGGAGCGGCTGTACGAGGCCTCCCTCGGCGACCTGCTCGCCCTGCTCAACGAGACCCCGGACGATGTGAACGACCTGCTCGTCATCGGCCACAACCCCGGAATGCACGCTCTCGCCGACGCCCTCGCGGGCGGGACCGAGGGGGACGCGCTGTCCCGCATGACCCGTGACGGCTTCCCGACCTCGGCGTTCGCCGTCGTGTCCTTCACCGGATCATGGAAGTCCGTGGAGCACGGCGTCGGCACACTGCTCGACTACTGGACCCCGCACGACTGACCTGTCACCGCACAGGGCGGGTCCCCGGCGGTGTGCCGGGCCCGCCCTTTTCTGCCTCCTGCGCGCGACGGGGCCGTCAGTGCTCGCCGGTGCCGCCGTCGGCGGCCTCGACCTCTTCACGGGTGATGCCCAGCAGATACAGCACCGTGTCCAGGAACGGCACATTGACCGCCGTGTGCGCGGCCTTGCGCACGACGGGCTTGGCGTTGAACGCGACACCGAGCCCCGCGGCGTTCAGCATGTCCAGATCGTTCGCACCGTCGCCGATCGCGACGGTCTGCGCGAGCGGAACTCCTGCCTCGGCCGCGAAGCGGCGCAGCAGCCGCGCCTTGCCCGCCCGGTCGACGATCTCGCCCACGACGCGGCCGGTGAGCTTCCCGTCCACGATCTCCAGCGTGTTCGCCGACGCGAAATCGAGCCCGAGCCGCTCCTTCAGGTCGTCGGTGACCTGCGTGAAGCCGCCGGAGACGACGCCCACTTGGTAGCCGAGCCGCTTCAGCGTACGGATCAGGGTGCGGGCCCCCGGGGTGAGCCGTACCTCGGTGCGCACCTTGTCGACGATGGAGGCGTCGAGACCCTCGAGCAGCGCCACTCGAGCATGCAACGACTGCTCGAAGTCCAGCTCGCCGCGCATCGCCGCAGCGGTCACCTCCGCGACCTCGGCCTCGCAGCCGGCGTGCGCCGCGAAAAGCTCGATCACCTCGTCCTGGATGAGCGTCGAGTCCACATCCATGACCACCAGCCGCTGCGCCCGCCGGTGCAGCCCCGCGGAGACGACGGCCACGTCGACCCCGATCTCTGCGGCCTCGATGGCCAGCGCGGTCCGCAGCGGCTCGGTCTCCACACCGGAGACGGCGAACTCCACAGCGGTGACGGGGTACTTGGCGAGCCGGAAGATACGGTCGATGTTGCCGCCGACATCGGCGATGGTGGCCGCTATGGCCGCAGTGGACTCCGCGGTGAGCGGGTGCCCGAGCACGGTCACATGCGAACGTCCGCTGCCTCGCGGCCGGTTGTCGCCGGTACCGGAGATGATCTCGGCCTGCAGTTTCAGTGAGTCGGCCCAGCTGTGCACGGTGGCACGCAGGTCGCCCTCGGAGGTCCCGCCCACGCTCGGCGCGGTGACGAGGGCGCACAGCACGAGGCGGCCCCGGGACACGACCTGCTCGATGTCGACGACATCGACGCCGTACGCGGCGAGGGTGTCGAAGAGCCCGGCGGTGATCCCCGGGCGGTCCTTCCCGAAGATCTTGACGAGAAGGGTGGGGACGTCGGCGTTGGGAGGGGGCTGCGATGCGCTCATGGTGCTACCACCGTATCGGGCCACGGCCCGTAGGAGACGTCCCGTCCCGCCTGACGGACAGGCCATCCGCCCAGTGGCCGGGACCGGCACGTTCGGACCGATTGGCCTGGATTATTCGGTTCACACATGATCCCTGACCACTCGTGGGTGATCGTCGCCTTCGGAGGTGGTCGCCGCCGTCGCCGAACGTACCGACTCCGTACCGAACGAGGTCTTCACGAGGCCCGACTTTCGGATACGGGACCGGGCCTGAAATAGTTCCCCACGATGTTCGCCTTCCCTAAACTCCCGGCGACGGGGGAAGCTCGGGGGACAACTAGTGGGGCATGGAGTGCCGGAACTCGTACTGGAATTGAACGGAAGGACCTGGACGCTCGATCCGTCCCGGTCGTACAGCCTCGGACGCGATCCGCAGGGCGATGTGGTGATCGACGACGCCAGAGTGTCGTGGCGGCACGCCACGATCAGCTGGGGCGGGCGTAGTTGGGTCATCGAGGACCACGGCAGCACCAACGGCACGTACGTGCAGGGGCAACGAATCCATCAGATGGAGATCGGCGCGGGGACGGCCGTCCATCTGGGCAACGCCACCGACGGTCCCCGACTCGCTCTGAGCGGCGCCGGTGCGGTGGCCGGCGCGGGCGCCTACAGCGCTCAGGCCGCCGCCCCGCAGCAGATGGCCCAGCAGGCTCCGGCGCACCAGGCCGCGGCCCAGCAGCCGCAGCAGGGCTGGCCGCAGCCCCCGGCTCAGCAGCAGCCGCCCCAGCAGGGCTGGCAGCAGCCTCCGCAGGCGCAGCAGCCGCAGGTGCCGCACCAGCAGGGCGCGCAGAAGGCACAGGGTGCTCCGCCCGTCCACGGCGACCGCAGCCCGACGACTTTCCACCAGTTGGCGCTAGGGCGCGTGATGCGCATCGGTCGTGCGCTCGAGAACGAGTTGGTCGTCTCCGACCTCCAGGTCTCGCGCCACCACGCCGAGTTCAGCGCGCACCCCGACGGCCGCTTCGAGATCCGGGACCTCGGATCGCACAACGGCACGTACGTCAACGGTCAGCCGATCGCCAAGTCCGGCACGGTCCTCATCGGCCCGAACGACATCGTCGGCGTCGGCCACTCCACCTTCCGTATCGTCGGCGGACAGCTCGAGGAGTTCGTCGACACCGGTGAGGTCTCCTTCTCGGCCCGGCACCTCACGGTGACCGTCGACGGCGGCAAGCAGATCCTCCGCGACGTCTCCTTCGGTGTCCCGGAGAAGTCGCTGATCGGTGTCATCGGCCCGTCCGGCTCCGGGAAGTCCACCCTGCTCAAGGCGCTCACCGGCTACCGGCCCGCCAACCAGGGCGACGTCCTCTACGACAACCGCAGCCTCTACAAGCAGTTCGCAGAGCTGCGCCAGCGCATCGGTCTGGTTCCGCAGGACGACATCCTGCACAAGGAACTCACCGTCCGTAAGGCGCTCAAGTACGCGGCCAAACTCCGCTTCCCCGGTGACACCGCCGAGGCCGAGCGCGAGGCCCGTATCGGCGAGGTGCTGCGCGAGCTGAAGCTCGACATCCACAAGGACAAGAAGGTGACCTCGCTCTCCGGCGGCCAGCGCAAGCGCGTCTCCGTGGCCCTGGAGCTGCTGACCAAGCCGTCGCTGATCTTCCTGGACGAGCCGACCTCCGGCCTCGACCCGGGCATGGACCGTGACGTCATGCAGCTGCTGCGGGGTCTGGCGGACGACGGCCGTACGGTCCTCGTCGTCACCCACTCCGTGGCCGAGCTCCAGCTGTGCGACAAGCTGCTCGTCATGGCGCCCGGCGGCTCCGTGGCGTACTTCGGCCCGCCGGAGGAGGCGCTCAACTTCTTCGGGTACAGCACCTGGGCCGACGTCTTCTCCGCGTTCGAGAACTACCGCGACTACGACTGGGCGGGCCGCTGGCGCGGTTCGCAGCACTACCAGATGTACGCGGCGGACATCGACGCCGTCGCCGCGCAGTCGGTGAACATGCCGCCGCCGCAGCAGATGCGCCCGCCGAAGCCGCAGAGCTGGGGCGCCCAGCTGCTGACGCTGATCCGCCGCTACTCCTCGGTGATCGCGTCCGACAAGGGCTTCATGGGCCTGATGGTGATCCTGCCGGCCGTCCTCGGCCTGGTCAGTGTTGTCATCCCGGCGGACTTCGGTCTCGCCGCCCCCGACGACGGCAAGTCGAGGTTCAACGGCGACGCCGGGACGATCATGCTGATCCTCGCGGTCGGCATGTGCTTCTCCGGCGCGGCGAACTCCGTACGAGAGCTGATCAAGGAACGGGTCATCTACGAACGGGAACGCGCCACCGGCCTGTCCCGCTCCGCGTACCTGATGTCCAAGGTCATAGTCCTCGGCCTGATCACCGCCTTCCAGGGCGTGATCATCTGCGGCATCGGCTTCGCCAGCCGCGACCTGCCCGCAGAGGGCCTGATCATGCCGCCGGCCGTCGAGATCTGCCTCGTGGTGATCGCTCTCGGCTTCACCTCGATGATGTTCGGCCTGGTCATCTCCTCGCTGGTGAAGACCGCCGAGAAGACCATGCCGCTGCTGGTCATGTTCGCGATCGTCCAGGTCGTCTTCACCGGCATCCTCTTCCAGGTCTACGGCTCGCCCGGCCTGGAGCAGTTCGCCTGGCTGATGCCGTCCCGCTGGGCCATCGCCGGCGCAGGTACGACGCTCGACCTGTCGCACCTGATGCCGCCGTGGGACCCGAAGAACCCGACCGACCTCGACCCCCTGTGGGAGCACTCGGCCGGCCAGTGGGGACTCAACATCACCGTCCTGCTCGCCATCGGCGTCATCTGCGGCATCGTGGTCCAGCGACTGCTGCGCCGCCACGAGCCCGAGGTCATGCGCAAGTAACGCACGTCACGCACTGACACAACGACGCCGAAGGGCGCACCCTGCGCGGGGTGCGCCCTTCAGCGTCTGTTTCATGTCCGCCGGATTGTGCCGCCGGCGCGGCTCAGCAGGCCTCAGTAGGCGCTGTTGACGTTGTCCATCGAGCCGTAGCGGTCGGCCGCGTAGTTGCAGGCGGCGACGATGTTCGCGACCGGGTCGTACTGGTCCTTCTTGGTGCCCGGGACGTGGTAGGCGTCGAAGGTGGGCTTGATGACCTGCAGCAGGCCCTTCGACGGGACGCCGTTGATGGCGTTGATGTCCCAGTTGTTGATGGCCCGCGGGTTGCCGGAGGACTCACGCATGATGTTGCGGTGGATGCCCTCGTAGCTGCCGGGGATGTCGTGCTTCTTCATGATGGACATGGCCTCGCGGATCCAGCCGTCCAGGTTGTTCGGGTAGGTCACCTTGGCCGGCTTGCGCGCGGCGGAGCGGCTGGCGGCCTCGTCCTTGGCGCGCTTCTCGGCGGCGGCCTCGGCGACGGCCTTCTTCTCGGCGGCGGCCTTCGCCTTCGCCTCGGCCTTGGCCTTGGCCTGGGTGGCCTTGAACTGGGCCTCGAAGGCGGACTGCTGGCCGGTGATGCGCTCCTGAACAGCCGCGACCTGCTTCGAGTCGGCCTTCCAAGCCACGGGGGCTGCGGCGACTGCCTCGGTCCGGACGCCGGCCTCGGCGTCGCCCGAGGGGGCGAGCGTGAGGGCGACCGTGGCGGCGGCGACGGCGGCGACGCCGGCGACGGCGGTCTTGCGGCTCTTGATTCGGCGGCGGATCTCGGGGGTGATGAACGCGGACATACAGACGTACCTCTTCGAATAGCGGAAAGTCGCCTCAGGCCGGATCGGCTCTGCGCTGTTCGGAAGCGACGTCGGCAATTCTTAGCTGGCGCAAAATGCCCTGGCAAAGGTGTGACGTACGATCTGAGGTAGTGGATCGCTTGTTCCCAATGTCCGGTTTCGCCAACGCTGTCCGTGGTCACATGCCCCTTTTGTATCAACTAAAGAGTCTCGTAAGTGACGTGCGCCCTATGCGCGGGCTCACATCGGCTGAGTAACAGCATCACCACATGTTGCTAGAGCAATCCGATGAGTGACGCTTCTCCTCGGGCAGGAGGAGATGCACGTCGCCGAACTCGTGCCAGAGGTAGCGCTGCCGCACCGCCTCGGCGTAGGCGCGGGCCAGCGCCACCCGCCCGGCTACCGCCTCGAGCATCAGCAGATGTGACGCCTCCGGCTCGTGCAGTCCGGTCAGCAGACCGTCCACCGCCAGCACTCCGCGCCGGGGAGTGACGACCAGATCCGTCCAGCCGGCGTGCGGACGCACCACGCCCTCACCGTCCACGGCCGACTCCAGGGCCCGCACGGCCGTCGTGCCGACCGCCACGATCCTGCCCCCGGCGGCGCGTGCGGCGTTCACCAGCCAGGCCGTCGTCGCCGAGACCTCGAAGCGTTCCGGATACGGCGGCTCATGCGCCTCCGTCGACGCCACGCCCGTGTGAAGGACGATCGGAGCGAACTGCACCCCCCGGCTCACCAGGCCCGCCACCACGCGCGGGGTGAAGGGGCGCGCGGCGCTCGGCATCTCCGCCGAACCGGAACCGTCGGGGGAAGGGAGCGCGAACACCGTTTGGTAGGCGGACAGAGGCTGGTCCCGCGTCGTGTACCCGTAGCGGATCGGCCTGCCGTACCGCCGCAGCAGCCGCGGCACGTCCACCGACACTGCCGCCCACCACAGCCGCTGCGAGCCGGCGACGAGCGGCGCCTCCAGGACGAGCCCACCGCCGCCGGGCACCCGTACGACGGCTCCCGCCGGGCCCCCGGGCCGCGGCAGCGTGCTCCCCGAGCCGTCCGGCCGGCGCACCTCCACCGCCCAGCGCCCCCGGTCGCCGCGGGTCGAGAAGTGCACGACGACCGCCTCGCCGCCGAGCCGCCCGTCGACCGCGGCGGCCAGCGTGGTCGACGTGTTGACGACCAGTACGTCGCCTGCGCGCAAGCGGTCGGGCAGCTCACGGAAGTGGTGATGGGAGACGCCCGTCCCCCGCGAAATCAGCAGCCGCACGTCGTCGCGCCCCGACCCGCGCTCCTCGGCGGGCACCCGCGCGGACAGGCCGTCCGGCACACGCAGCGCGTCCAGTACGGACGGGCCCGCTTCCTTTGGCCCGGCCCTCATCGGGTCTCCAGCAGCGCCCGTGCCGCATAGCGGCCGCCGGCCGGCCGCTCAGCGAGCAGCCGCAGAAACGCGGGGACGACGGACTCGGGCGAAGGGCGCTCGTCCTGGTCGTCGGGCACGGCCGCCGTGTACAGATCCGTCTGCATGTCACCGGGGTCGACGCTCCACACCCGCAGGCCGGGCTCCTCAACCGCGAGAACGGCGGCGAGATGGTCCAGCGCGGCCTTGGACGCCCCATAGCCGCCCCACGTCTCGTACGCCTCCACCGCCGCGTCCGAACTGACCGTGACGACCGCCCCGCCTTCCCGCGACGCCCGCAGCAGCGGCAGTGCCTCCTGTACGAGACCGAGAGCCGCGACCACGTTGGTCTCCAGCGCCGCCCGCAGCCCCGCCACCGGCAGCTCCTCCAGCCGCACCAGCGGCTCCGCACCCAGCGCGCTCGCGTTGCTGACCAGCAGGTCCAGGCCGCCCAGCTCGCCTGCCGCGGCCACCAGCTCCCCGTGGTGTGCGGGGTCCGTGACGTCCCCGGGCACGGTGACGACCCTGGTTCCGTACCGCCCGGCGTGCTCGGCGCTCTCCTTCAGTACGTCCGCGGTCCTGGCGCCGAGCACCAGATCCCAGCCCTGTTCCGCGAGCGCCGCCGCCAGGGCGCGCCCCAGCCCCTTCGAGGCCCCGGTGATCACTGCTACCGACATCGTGTCCATCCCCTTGTGTCGTGCTGTCCGCCGACTGTGTGCTGTCCGCGGTCGCCGCCGGTGCGGCCTGTACGGATGAGCCCAACGTAGGAACGCCGTCCGGACCGCCGCGTCGGGCACGAGGACCTTCTGGGCCAGGCACTTCGACCTACGTCCGCAGCCCGAGGCGGATGCGGTCCCCGGTCGGATACGGACTGTCACACCCCGCCGGTACGGTGAGGTCATGAGTCACCGACCCGGGTCCGGCCTCGCCGCCGTGAGCACCGCACTCCTCGCGATGAGCCGGCATCTCGAGGCGCGCGACGTGCTGAAGACGATCGTGGCCTCGGCGCGCGAGCTGCTGGACGCCGAGTACGCGGCGCTGGGCGTGCCCGACGACCACGGAGGCTTCGCGCAGTTCGTCGTCGACGGAGTCAGCGACGCCCAGTGGAAGGCGATCGGACCGCTCCCGCGTCAGCACGGCATCCTCGCCGCGATGCTCCACGACGCGAAGACGGAGCGGCTCGCGGACGTCCGCAAGGACCCCCGCTTCGAGGGCTGGCCGTCCGCGCACCCGGACATGTCCGATTTCCTCGGCCTGCCGATCAAGGACGGCGACGAGATCATGGGCGCCCTGTTCCTCGCGAACAAAAGGTGCCCCAAGCCGGACGGCGGCTGCGGCTTCACCGAGGACGACGAGGAGCTGCTCGGGATCCTCGCTCAGCATGCGGCCATCGCCCTCACCAACGCCCGCCTGTACGAGCGCAGCCGCGAGCTCACCATCGCGGAGGAGCGATCCCGCCTCGCCCACGAACTGCATGACGCCGTGAGCCAGAAGCTCTTCTCGCTGCGGCTGACCGCCCAGGCAGCCGCGGCCCTCGTGGACCGCGATCCGGGCCGGGCCAAGGGCGAACTGCAGCAGGTCGCGGCGCTCGCCGCGGAGGCCGCGGACGAGCTGAGGGCCGCCGTCGTCGAGCTGCGCCCCGCCGCGCTCGACGAGGACGGCCTCGTCAACACCCTCCGTACCCACATACAGGTCCTCGACCGTGCTCACGACGCGCGAGTCACCTTCGACACCACCGGTATCCGGGCCCTGCCGGCCGCTCAGGAGGAGGCGCTGCTGCGGGTCGCACAGGAGGCCCTGCACAACGCACTGCGTCACTCCGGCGCGGAGTCGGTGGACGTGGTGCTGGTCCGCAGCGGACAGGGCGCCGTCCTGTCCGTCACCGACGACGGCAAGGGCTTCGAACCGAAGGCGGTCCGCCGGGCCGGCCGCCATCTGGGTCTCGTCTCGATGCGGGACAGGGCCGGTGGCGTCGGCGGCAGACTCACCGTCGAATCGGCGCCCGGCCAGGGCACCACGATCGAGATGGAGGTCCCCGGTGGCTGACACCAGGATTCGCGTCCTGCTGGTCGACGACCATCAGGTGGTGCGGCGCGGGCTGCGTACGTTCCTCGAGATCCAGGACGACATAGAGGTGGTCGGCGAGGCGGCTGACGGCGCGGAGGGCGTGGCCCTCACCGAGGAGCTTCGGCCCGACGTCGTCCTCATGGACGTCAAGATGCCGGGCATGGACGGCATCGACGCCCTGCGGAAGCTCAGGGAGCTGGCCAACCCGGCCAAGGTCCTGATCGTCACCAGCTTCACCGAGCAGCGCACGGTCGTCCCCGCCCTGCGCGCGGGGGCCTCCGGCTACGTGTACAAGGACGTCGACCCGGACGCTCTGGCCGGCGCCATCCGTTCCGTGCACGCCGGCCATGTGCTGCTGCAGCAGGAGATCGCGGGCGCGCTGCTCTCCGACGACGAACCGGGCGGCGGCACGGGCCGGGGCAACAGCCTCACGGAGCGGGAGCGCGAGGTGCTCGGCCTGATCGCGGACGGGCGCTCCAACCGGGAGATAGCGCGGGCGCTGGTCCTTTCGGAGAAGACGGTCAAGACCCACGTCTCCAACATCCTGATGAAGCTCGATCTGGCGGACCGGACGCAGGCGGCACTGTGGGCGGTGCGGCACGGAATGGCGGGCTGAGTGGAGCGTCACGTTCCGATACGAGATTCATACTGTCGGGTGTATGTCACCCACACGGCGCATCCTGATCCGCTTGTGAGCGTTCTCCATGGCGTGCTGCGGCGGCCGGCCGCAGCGAATGCTCAGGAGGAATGACAAAGTGAAGAACCTGAAGAAGGCTGCTGCCCTCACCATGATCGCCGGCAGCCTGGTCGCCGCGGGCTCGGGTGTCGCGTCGGCCACCACCGGCGGTGCCCACGCCCACGGCGAGGCGGTCAAGTCCCCGGGTGTCCTCTCCGGCAACCTGATCCAGGCGCCGATCCACGTCCCGGTGAACGTGGTGGGCAACACGGTCAACGTGGTGGGCCTGCTGAACCCGGCGTTCGGCAACAGCGGCTACAACGGCTGACGCGTCGTCTTGATGCCCTACGGCCCCCGAGCGCTGCGCCGCCCGGGGGCCTACGCGTATCTGCTCTCCGTGCGGTACTTCAGGGCGCTGCCCATGGTTCCCGCGCCTGGTTCCCGCGCTGTGACCCGGAGTCGTGGGCGGCTCACGCCGGGGCCTCAGCCCCGCCCCCGCCCCCGCTCCCGCTCCTCCACGTAGGCGTTGTACGCCGCCACCTGCGCCCGTCGCGCCACACGCTCCACCGGTCGCAGCGCCTCACCCCGCGCCGCCATCTCCGACGCGCTCACCGCACCCCCGTGCCCGTTCTCGTAAGCCAACGAGACCAGCAGCCCGATGCGCTGCGCCAGTTCCAGCACCCGCACGGCCCGCGGCGGATACCCGGGCGCCAGCGTCTCGCCCGAGCCGCCCCGTTCCGCCCGAGCCCGGTACGCGTCCAGCGCCGCCTCCGCCACCGGACCCGACGCGGCCACGTCGAGCCGTGTCAGCGTCGCCGTCGCATCCCGCAGGGCCTCAGCGAGTTCGCGTTCCGCCTCGCCGAGCGACGGCACGTCCGCGGGCGGGGCCTCCCGTACCGGCAGGCAGTGCCAGACGACCTCCACGTGCAGGTCGTCGGCCGGGCCCGCCTCGTGGACCTCGGGCACCAGCCCGTACGCCGCACCCGTCGCGACGACGGCTTCCTCCGCATCGAGCGCCCGCGCATTGAACTCGGGCGGTCCGCTGAGCCCCAGCGGGTGGCCCGCGGAGGGCAGCGCGACCCGGAAGCCGGTCACGCCGAGCGCGCGCAGGCGCCCCAGCGCCAGTGTGAGCCCGACCGGGGCACTCTCACCGGGCAGACCCTCGACCCGGTGCACCGCGTCGTCGCCGACGATCGTGTGCGCGGCGCCGTCCGGGGAAACAAGTCCGGCCAAAAGGGCGTTTCCCCATGCGGCCAGCCGTCCTGAGCGTGGTTCCGAAAGCATGGCCCCAGCCTAGGGACCGGGCCGGGCGACTGGAGCACTCACCCGGTGGCGTAGATTTCCCTGGGTGGTGTGCCCACAGGTGCACCAGGTGCACAAAAGAACCCGAAACGCACCCGAACACCTCAAGACGATTGCATGGGGAGACTACGCGCTCATGAGCGATGTACTGGAGCTGGTGGACGTATCCGTGGTCCGCGACGGACGCGCTCTGGTGGACGACGTCTCCTGGTCGGTCAAGGAGGGTGAGCGCTGGGTCATCCTCGGCCCGAACGGCGCGGGCAAGACCACCCTGCTCAACATCGCCTCCAGCTATCTCTTCCCGACCGCCGGCACGGCGCAGATCCTCGGCGAGCGCCTCGGTGGCGTCGACGTGTTCGAGCTCCGGCCGCGGATCGGCATGGCCGGAATCGCCATGGCCGAGAAGCTCCCCAAGCGCCAGACCGTCCTGCAGACGGTGCTCACCGCCGCGTACGGCATGACCGCGACCTGGCACGAGAACTACGACGAGGTCGACGAGCAGCGCGCCCGTGCGTTCCTGGACCGCCTCGGCATGACCGAGTACCTGGACCGCAGGTTCGGCACGCTCTCCGAGGGCGAGCGCAAGCGCACACTGATCGCCCGCGCCATGATGACCGACCCCGAGCTGCTGCTCCTCGACGAGCCGGCCGCCGGTCTCGACCTCGGTGGCCGTGAGGACCTGGTCCGCCGCCTCGGACGGCTCGCCCGCGACCCGTACGCCCCCTCCATGATCATGGTCACGCACCATGTCGAGGAGATCGCGCCCGGCTTCACCCACGTTCTGATGATCCGTCAGGGCAAGGTCCTCGCCGCCGGTCCGATGGAGACCGAGCTGACCTCACGCAACCTCTCGCTCTGCTTCGGGCTGCCGCTTGTCGTGGAGCGCAACGGCGAGCGCTGGACCGCCCAGGGCCTCCCGCTCGGCTGACGGTCCGGAGACGGATGGGGCCGACCTGTTTCGCCCCCTGTCCCGGGCGCGTCCGGCGGACCTACCATGCCCATGTGGACATCGATGCATGGGTGTGGTGGCTGATCGGCGCGGTCGGACTGGGCATTCCGCTCGTGCTGACCGCCATGCCGGAATTCGGAATGTTCTCCGCCGGAGCGGTGGCCGCGGCCGTCGTCGCGGCCGTGGGCGGCGGCACAGTGGCCCAAGTGCTCGTATTCGCCGCCGTGTCGGTGGCGCTCATCGCCGTCGTGCGGCCCATCGCGATGAGGCACAGATCCCAGAGTCCCCAGTTCGCCAGCGGCGTCGACGCCCTGAGGGGCCGTCAGGCCGTTGTACTGGAACGGGTCGACGGCAATGGGGGCCGGATAAAGCTCGCCGGTGAGATCTGGTCCGCCCGCGCCTTCGACACTGCCATGGCCTACGAAGAGGGCCAGCAGGTCGATGTCGTCGAGATCGACGGAGCGACGGCCGTCGTCATGTGACACCCCGTCATCAGGCCCCGCCCAGCCGCCTCGTCGACCGCTCCGAACAACCACCCCGGCATCCGCACCGTCCATCCCCGTCCACCGACCGGACGACCGGGTCGGTCGCCCCGAAATCGACGCGACACGGCCGGTCGGAACGGACGAACGGCCCACAGCACAGCCCGTGTTCTGGGAAACTGATCATCAGACTCATCCGGCAGCGAAGGGCACAGGGAACGCGATGCAACCGATCATCATCGTCCTGATCATTCTGGTGGTGCTGGTCTTCATCGCCCTGATCAAGACGATCCAGGTCATCCCACAGGCCAGCGCCGCCATCGTCGAGCGCTTCGGACGCTACACCCGCACCCTCAACGCGGGTCTGAACATCGTCGTGCCGTTCATCGACTCGATCCGCAACCGCATCGACCTCCGTGAGCAGGTCGTCCCCTTCCCGCCCCAGCCGGTGATCACCCAGGACAACCTGGTCGTCAACATCGACACTGTCATCTACTACCAGGTCACCGACGCCCGCGCCGCGACCTACGAAGTCGCCAGCTACATCCAGGCCATCGAGCAGCTCACCGTCACCACGCTCCGCAACATCATCGGTGGCATGGACCTCGAGCGGACCCTCACCTCCCGCGAGGAGATCAACGCGGCCCTCCGCGGCGTCCTCGACGAGGCCACCGGCAAGTGGGGAATCCGCGTCAACCGCGTCGAGCTCAAGGCCATCGAGCCGCCGACCTCCATCCAGGACTCGATGGAGAAGCAGATGCGCGCCGACCGTGACAAGCGCGCGGCGATCCTCACCGCGGAAGGCATCCGGCAGTCGCAGATCCTCACCGCCGAGGGTGAGAAGCAGTCGGCGATCCTGCGCGCCGAAGGTGAGGCCAAGGCAGCCGCCCTGCGCGCCGAGGGCGAGGCCCAGGCGATCCGTACGGTCTTCGAGTCCATCCACGCCGGAGACGCCGACCAGAAGCTCCTCGCCTACCAGTACCTCCAGATGCTCCCGAAGATCGCCGAAGGCGACGCCAACAAGCTCTGGATCGTCCCCAGCGAGATCGGCGACGCCCTCAAGGGACTCAGCGGGGCGATGGGCAACTTCAACCCGATGGCGGGCATGGGCGGCGGCTCCGTACCCAAGCAGACCGGCGGCAACGGTAACGGTACGGAACGACGCGAGCAGCCCCCCATCGACTGACGCGCGCACCACTCATGCATGATCGGTGAGGCCCCTCGACCTTCATGGCGGGGAGGCGACTCACGGACCATGTAAGGAGATGGCGTTGTCCATCTGGGAAGCACTGGCGGTGTTCGCGGCCGGCGTCGGAGCCGGAACGATCAACACCATCGTCGGCTCCGGCACCCTGATCACCTTCCCGGTGCTGCTCGCCACCGGCCTGCCGCCGATCACCGCGAACGTCTCCAACGCCCTCGGTCTCGTACCCGGCTCCATCAGCGGAGCCATTGGCTACCGCGCCGAACTGCGCGGACAGACCGGCCGGGTCCTCCGTCTCGGCCTCACCGCCCTCGTCGGCGGCCTGGCCGGCGCTGTTCTGCTTCTCGCCCTGCCCTCGGACGCGTTCGACACCATCGTCCCCGTACTGATCGCCCTGGCGCTGGTCCTCATCATCGTCCAGCCACGCCTCGCCGCGGCGGTCCAGCGGCGTCGCGAAGCACAGGGCACCGAACCGCATCCCCACGGCGGCTCCGCCCTCCACACAGGCCTGCTGTTCGCGAGCGCGTACGGCGGCTACTTCGGCGCCGCCCAGGGCATCCTCTACCTCTCCCTCATGGGACTGCTGCTCGACGACAACCTCCAGCGCATCAACGCCGTCAAGAACATCCTCGGCGCCGTGGTCAACGGGGTCGCCGCTGTCTTCTTCCTCTTCGTCGCCGAATTCGACTGGACAGCCGTCCTGCTGATCGCGGTCGGGTCCAGCATCGGCGGCCAGCTCGGCGCCAGGATCGGCCGCAAGCTCAAGCCCGGCGTGCTGCGCGCCGTCATCGTCGTCGTCGGAACCGTCGCCATCGTCCAGCTGCTGCTGCGCTGACACGACGAGGCCCGCCCCCGGCGCAAGGGAGCGGGCCTCGTCGTCATGTCCTACGCGGCGGAGTCCTGCGCCGCAGTCTCCTACGCGGCGGAGTCCTGCGTCGCGGGCTGCGCCGACAGCCAGTCCGGCAGTGCGGCACGCTCACCCGACCGGAGGCCGAGCAGCATCGCCTCTGCCGGCGACGGCACGAACGGCTGGTGCAGCAGCGGCATACCCGCCTGCTCCGGCGTACGGTCGGCCTTGCGGTGATTGTCCTCGGCGCAGGAAGCCACCGTGTTCAGCCAGCTGTCTGCACCGCCCCGCGACCTCGGCACCACATGGTCCACCGTCGTGGCGCGCCGACCGCAGTAGGCACACCGGTGCTGGTCACGCACCAGCACACCCCGCCTCGACCACGGGGCCTGTCTTCGGAACGGCACCCGTACGTATCTGCAGAGCCTGATCACCCGCGGCACCGGAAGATCCACCGCGGCCGCACGCACACGAAGCGCGGGATGGGACTGCTCGACAACGGCCTTGTCCTGGAGCACCAGCACCACCGCACGGTTCAGCGTCACCGTCGACAGCGGCTCGAAGCTCGCATTGAGCACCAGTGTGTCCCGCATCCTGCCCACCTCCGTTCGCCCCGCCCAGCTCCCGTCGGCGGGCATCAGGCTTGGATCAACTCTGGCCGGGCGCGCCAAGATGGACAACGCAATATCTGTGCCTTGCCGGGGGAGGACACCAGGACCCCCGGCAACAAAACTGCCCTGCCCTGGTCTCTCCAAGACCAGGGCAGGGCAAACTCCGGACGAACTCTCGGCTTGCCTCAGCTCTGCGCGGGCGTCTCGTACTCGCCGATCAGGTGTGCACGAGCAATCGTGTGGAAACGCAGGTTGAAGCCGACGACCGCCGGTGACACATCAGCACCGGGCCCGAGCTTCTCGCTGTCCACCGCGTACACGGTGAAGACATAGCGGTGCTTCTCGCCGGCCGGGGGAGCAGCGCCTCCGAAGTCCTTCGAGCCGTAGTCGTTACGGACATGGACCGCGCCGTCGGGCAGCCCCTCGAACTTTCCGTTCCCCGCGCCTGCCGGGAGCTCCGTCACCGACGCGGGGATGTCGAAGAGCACCCAGTGCCAGAAACCGCTGCCGGTCGGTGCGTCCGGGTCGAAGCACGTCACGGCGAAGCTCTTGGTCTCCGCCGGAAAACCCTCCCAGCGCAGATGCGGCGAGGTATCGCCCCCGGCCTTCACCTGGGAGTCCTTCAGCACCGACCCCGGCTCGATGTCGTCGCTCACCAAGGTGAACGAAGGCACCGCCGGATGAAAGTCGTGGGGAAGCGGAGCCCTCTTGAGCTCGGTCACGTCAAACCCTCCGATTCGGCCGTCCTGCTTCTGTTGCCTTCTTCCGCCCCGAGACTAGAGCCAGTTGCGACGCCCGCCGACATCCGCCAGCCACTGGTTGAGGTATGCCGCCCAGTCGGTCGACGCGAAATCGTGGTGGCCCACCTTGAAGGCCTTGTACGAGTCGCTGCTCTCGCTGAACAGACCCGGCTTCTTGTCCATCTCCAGGACGACGTCCATCTCGCGGTCGTCGGCGACGAACGTCAGCTCGACCTGGTTCAGGCCGCGGTACTGCTGCGGCGGCAGGAACTCGATCTCCTGGTAGAACGGCAGCCGCTGGCGCGTCCCTCGGATGTGGCCGCGCTCCATGTCGGCGCTCTTGAACCGGAAGCCCAGCTGGATGAACGCCTCGAGAATCGCCTGCTGCGCCGGCAGCGGGTGGACGTTGATCGGGTCCAGGTCGCCCGAGTCCACGGCCCGTGCGATCTCCAGCTCGGTCGTGACACCGATCTCCATCCCACGCAGGAGCTGCCCCTCGATCGTGGTGATCGGGGTCTCCCAGGGGATCTCGAGGCCGAACGGCACGACGTGCACCGCACCGGCCTTGACCTCGAACGCGCCGCCGAGCCGCTGCTTGGTGAACTCGATGTCCTGCTTGACCTCCTGGTCGCCGCCCTCGACCTCGACCCGCGCCTGGAGACCGACGGACAGCCCCTCGATCTGCTGATCCACCGAGCCGCCCTGGATGCGCACTTCACCCTGGACCACACCGCCTGGGACGACGTTCGCCTCGGTGAGCTCCGTCTCGACGGAGGCGCCACCGGCGCCCATGCTCGCAAGCAGCCTCTTGAAGCCCATGCCAACTCCTTCTCGGTCTTGCCCCTGCATACGCGTTCACATACGCGTCTACATACGCGTCACGACCGTAGTCGGTTCCCTGTGGTTCTCCGCTGCCCCCCGGTACGCTCGAACGCGATGATCGAGAGCTCGGACCACACGCCGCTGCCGCGGGACTTCTTCGACCGACCGGTACTGGAGGTCGCCCCGGATCTGCTGGGCCGCACCCTGACCCGTCGGACCGACGAAGGCCTCATAGAACTGCGCATCACGGAGGTCGAGGCCTACGCGGGCGAGGCCGACCCCGGTTCCCACGCCTTCCGCGGCCGCACCGCGCGCAACGAGGTGATGTTCGGTCCTCCTGGCCATGCGTACGTCTACTTCACCTACGGGATGTGGCACTGCCTCAATGTGGTGTGCGGCCCAGAAGGCAAGGCGAGTGGAGTCCTGCTGCGTGCCGGCGAGGTACGGGTGGGCGCCGACCTGACGCGCAAACGTCGAATCTCGGCCCGCCATGACAAGGAACTGGCCAAAGGGCCGGCCCGCCTGGCCACTGCTCTCGACGTCGACCGGTCGCTGAACGGCGCAGACTTCTGCCTGGGTCCGACGGCCCCGCTTTCCCTGCTGCCGGGCGGGCAGCCGACGTCTGACCAGGTACGGAACGGCCCACGCACGGGAGTGGGCGGCGAAGGCGCCTACCACCCATGGCGGTTCTGGATCGACGGCGACCCGACCGTCAGCCCGTACCGGGCCCACGTGCCTCGAGGCAGCAGGCGCAGCGCAACTTGACTCGGGTACCCCGGACGCCTAACGTAGCCCGAGCCGCTTGAGACGGAGCACTGCAGTTCAGCAGTCCCGGAGCGGCCATCCACCTCTGACGACGAACCCAATCGGGTGCGATTTCGGCATGCCGAAATCAGGATCCTCTGGCTCGATTATGAGCTGCCAAGGAAATCGTCTAACGTGGTGATCACGCCGGAAGGCCGAAAGGCCGGAAAGCGCACCGAGTAAATCGGATCGGAAGATCTGATAAAGTCGGAACCGCCGGAAAGGGAAACGCGAAAGCGAAGAACCGGAAGGCAAGCAAGAAATTCTCTGCTCAGCAGAGAGCCCACCGGCCGGGAATCGGACACGAAAGAGTCTGATAGAGTCGGAAACGCAAGACCGAAGGGAAGCGCCCGGAGGAAAGCCCCAGAAAGTGTTCTGCGGGTGAGTACAAAGGAAGCGTCCGTTCC